>NZ_JAQJCH010000007.1:0-286282 GCF_030182525.1 Rhizobium pantanalense | reverse complement strand
GGCGTCGTCGACCAGAAGGCCGATCGCCAGCACCATGCCGAACATTGTCAATGTGTTGATGGAATAGCCGAACATCGCCAGCACGCCGAAGGTGCCGAGCAGCACGACGGGGACAGCGAGCGTCGGGATCAGCGTGGCGCGCAGGTTCTGCAGGAAGACGAACATGACGATGAAGACGAGCACGATGGCTTCGAACAGCGTCTTGACCACGTCCTCGATCGACAGCTTCACGAAGGGCGTCGTATCATAGGGATAGACGATCTCCACGTTCGGCGGCAGGGTCTCGCTCATATTGCCGATGGCTGTCCGCACCGCTTCGGCCGTATTGATGGCGTTGGCGCCGGAAGCGAGCATCACCGCAAGACCGGCGGAGGGATGACCGTTATAGGTGGTCGACGTCGTATAGCTGTCTGCTCCGAGTTCCACGGTGGCGACATCGTTGATGCGCACCAGCGAGCCGTCGGACTGGCTTTTCAGGATGATGTTTTCGAACTGCTGCGGCGTCTGCAGGCGGCTCTTTGCGGTGACTGTCGCATTGAGTTGCTGGCCCTTGCGCTGCGGCAGGGCGCCCAACTGGCCGGCCGAGACCTGCGAGTTCTGGGCCTGGATTGCGCTCGTTACGTCGCTCACCATCAGCTGATATTTGGCAAGCTTGTCCGGATCCACCCAGATGCGCATGGCATAGCCGGCACCGAAGATCTGCGTATTGCCGACGCCTTCGATACGCTTCAGCGTGTCGTTCAGGGTGCTGGAGACGTAATCGGCAAGATCGTTCGAGTTGAGCTTGCCATCCGTCGACACGAAGCCGACGACCATCAAAAAGTTCGAGGTCGATTTCGAAACGGTGATGCCGGTATTTTGAACGGTCTGCGGCAGCTGGGCGGTGACGAGCTGCAGCTTGTTCTGCACCTGCATCTGCGCGACGTCGGGATCGGCCTTGTTGGTGAAGGTCAATGAGATCGACGCCTGACCCGTCGAGGTCGAAGTCGATGTCATGTAGTCGAGATTGTCGATGCCGGTCATGCCCTGCTCGATGACCTTGGTCACCGAGTTTTCGACGGTTGCGGCGTCAGCCCCGGAATAGGTGGCGCTGATGCTGACTGTCGTCGGGGCAATCTGCGGATATTGCGAAATCGACAGCGTGAAGATCGAAAGTGTGCCCGCCAGCATGATGACGATGGCGATCACCCAGGCGAAGATCGGCCTGTCGATGAAAAAACGAGACATCGTCTAACCTCACTTCTGGACGCCGGAGGCGGCTTTCATATCGGTCTTTTCCAGGCCGGCCTGCTCCGCAGACGACTTGCTATCGGCGGCAGCCTGCTTCACTTCGCCGGTCGCATCGTCAATCGTTACCGGAGAAACGGTGACTTCCTGACCGTCGCGAACACGCTGGACGCCTTCGACGATGACGCGATCGCCATCGGCAACGCCCTGGTTGACAAGCCAGCTGTTGCCGATGCTGCGTTCCACCTTCAACACCCGCTGCTGCACCTTGCCCTCGGCGGTCACGAACATGGCGATCGGTTCGCCCTTCGTGTTGCGGGTCACGGCACGCTGCGGCACGAGGAAGCTGTTTTCGGCAATGCCTTCCTGAATGGTGGCGCGCACATACATGCCCGGCAGCAGGATGCGATCCGGATTGGGGAAGACGGCGCGCACGGTGATGGTGCCGACCGTTTCCGCAACGGAGGATTCGGCAAATTCCAGTTTGCCGGTTTCCTTGTATTGGCTGCCGTCCTCAAGCGTCAGATGTACGGAAACGTTGTCGCCGCTCGTTTTCAGCCGGCCGTCGGCGACGGCGCGGCGGAACTCGAGCAGGTTGGTGCTCGACTGCGTGACATCGACATTGATCGGATCGAGCTGGCGAATGGTGGTCAGCGCCGTCGTCTGGTCGGCAGTGACGAGCGCACCGACGGTGACGGTGGACGCATCGACGCGGCCGGAGATCGGCGCTCTCATCTTGGTATAATCGAGATTGATGCGAGCTGTTTCCAGCGCCGCCTTGGCAGAGGCGACATCGGCCTGAGCCTGGACGAGCGTGGACTGCGCGTCATCGAAATCCTGCTTGCTGACCGCGTTCTGGGCGCTCAGGCCCTTGTAGCGGTCGAGCTTGGCCTGAGCGCTGGGCACAGCACCCTCCGCCTTCTGCAACGAGGCTGCGGCGCTGTCATACGATGCCTGATAGGAGGACGGATCGATCTCATAGAGCACATCGCCTTCCCGGACCTCGCTGCCCTCCTTGAAGTTGCGGCTGCGGATGATGCCGCCAACCTGCGGCCGCACTTCGGCGACGAGGTAGGCGCTGGTGCGGCCAGGCAGTTCGGCGGTGATGGCGACGGATTGCGGATGCAGCGACATCGCGCTCACTTCCGTCTTGACGGCGGGAGCGGTGTTCTGGGCGGAGTTCTGCTGGTTGCAGCCCACCAGCAACATCGCGGCGACAATTCCGACGGTGGTCAGCGAGCCGCGGCCAACCGGAAGGCGGGCTGGTATCGCCGGATATGCGATTGCAGAAGTGGGAGGGGCGAGCTTTCGCACGTTGCTATTTCCTGTTGCCTTATTTATAGTACCAAGTCGTACAGAAAATATTTGTACTGCTTCAAATGTCAATCGTATTCGACTGTTGGGGTCAAGACGGTGTGCTGACAAAGGAAAGAGCAGCCAAGGCCGACCAGGAGGCCAAGCGCCGTCCGCGCGGCCGTCCGAAAACCGTGAACGACGATGCGCGCCGCGCGGAGGTCGTCGCGGAGGCGCGCGCGACCTTTTATGAGTTGGGGTACGGCGGCACAACCATGGATTTGGTTGCTACCCGGTGCCGGATTTCGAAGCAGACCCTCTACAGGTTGTTTCCGAGCAAGACCGATCTCTTCAAGGCCATCATCGCTGAGCATCGTGCATCGATGCTGGCCTTGCCGCGGCCCACGGAGGAGAATTTGCCGTTCGACAAGGCGCTCGAGCTGATATTCATGATCGACATCGATGAGGATCAGGAGCGCGAACGGGACGCCTTCATTCACCTTGCCATCAGTGAGTCGCAGCAATCTCCGGAAATCGCCACGCTGTTGCACACTTATGGCGCTAGACCATCACAGCAGTTGTTGACGGATTGGCTTGTCGAGCAGCAGCGGCGCGGCTTGATCGAAATTGCCGATGCGGCAAGCGGAGCGCGCATGTTGATGAGCATGATCTTCGATGCGATGATTTCGAGGCCGGGGCGTCCGAAGGATTGGCCGGATCGCGAAACGCGGTTGCGCCATCTGCGCCATTGCATCGCGATTTTTACCGCCGGCGTCCAGCCGCGCAAAGGTGGCTGTTAAAGCGCCGCGATCTTTTGAATTCGTTTCTTGCGCGTGGAGTTTGATTTTATGGAGGTCATTGTCGCAAAACCGCTGCAGGCTTCTGCGCGACATGCTTTCGGCCGACTGTTCCGACGATCTTGGCTCACGAAGAAAAATGCCGACATGGCCTGCTGAGCCATACCGGCATCGTTCCGTATCCGGCAGAGGCCGGAATTACTCTAATTTAGTGTGCCACCACGTTTGCCGTGTCCGTTCCCTCTTCGAACAAGGGATTGGGCAAGCCATTTTCATACATTTCCTGCAGCACGGCCCCGAGCGCCAAATCCAGGCACCAGACCGGGAATTCCGCATTCAGGTTTTTAGCGCTCTGCCGTGCATAGGTGATGAGCCGAGCGATTGATGCCAGTTCCTTGAGCGAGTCCGGATCCTGGTATGCTGTGTCGATCGGAAGTGCTGCTGTCATTTCGTGCCCTCTATTGCCCCCGTTCCCGGCAGACGAATCGTGTCAGGCCGGGAACATGAGCAAACCGTAACGCATGTTTTGCAGCTTGGCGCGTGACATGCAGCGTGACACGATGCGTGATTGCTGCAAAATTTTGCTTTTGCAATTCCAAGGCGTGAAATACGGCATGCAAGGAGTAGGAGGGTGCCTCGCATCGACCATTTGCGCGCAAAATCCGCCTGTGCTTCCACCATCAGCGTGATTTTGGTGCCGCCTGGATGTCAATCTTGGCGGCCCGCGCCGATGTCAGGGTAGACGAACTGGAATTTTCGGGGGGAGTTCGGGACCCAAAGAGAGTCGCGATCCTTCGGATTCGCTCCTTGTGCTTCAGGTCCTTGATCGCGCGCATGTCGCCGTCGCAAAACCGCTGCCCACTTTTGCGAAAATGATTTAGTTGCGCAGGCCGACCGATACGTTCGTTGCGCGCGGAAGGTGGTCCGGCAGCGCATCGGAAGTACTTGCCAGCGATTTGATCAGCGTCAGCACGGACTGGCGAATGCTTGGATCGTTGATTTTCATGAACGCCTTGTTGAGGCTCAAGCCCTCTTTGGACGTCAGGAAATCCGACAGATCCTCCAGCCCGTTGATTGCGCCGAGGCCGTCGGTGTTCAGCGGCTGCGAATTATCCTGCTGGAAGAAGAAGGCAACCGGCACGGCGAGCACGCCGGCAATGGCCTGCAACCGGCTGGCGCCGATGCGATTGGTGCCTTTTTCGTATTTTTGCACCTGCTGAAACGTCACGCCGATCTGTTCGGCAAGCCGCTCCTGGCTCATGCCAAGCATAAGACGGCGCGTGCGGACGCGAGAGCCTACATAGGCATCGATCGGGTTCGGTACTTTTGCACTCACTGCGCAATCTCCTTATTCAAATAGGGCTGGTGAATTACACCATACTTTGACCCTTCACGACAAAGGGCGCGTGCCCTATCTGCCCGCGAAATGTGCGTTAAATGTGGGTGAAGCTCAACTAAAAGTCTTTTTATATTAAGTTTTGTAGCTCCGTACACGCATAAACCGCAGAAAAGCTGATTCGCGTCAATGCGGATTGAAGATCGAGGACGACTTGCAATTATAGACAGGGCAGGCCGGGTTATCCTTGGTCGGCACGTAGCTGCGGCTGGCATAGTCGGAGATGTCGCATTGCCCGCGGCCGGCCACATAGCGGTCGTAGAGAACGGGGCCGCCACGGGACGATGGATAGCGCAATATCACCGCGCGTTCGGCGGCAATCAGTTGCTGCACCGATGCGCAAGTCTTGCCGAGGGACTCGTAGCGGGAAATTGCCGATGCCGGCCCGGCTATCGCCATAACCGTCAGAATAAGGGCTGCGGCAATGATCCTCATCAATGGTTCCTCCCAGCGAAAGCGCTCAATCTAAAATAGTCGCGATACGGGAAATGCCAAGATGCAATGACGCTTCCCGTTGTGCGGAGATCCCTTGCCGTGGTTTCGAAGTTCTCGAAGAATGTGCAGGGCAAGTCGATCGATCCGTCGAAGACCTATACGACCGAGTTCGTCAAGAACGTCAAATAGTGCGCAGTAGCGTTTCGGGCGCCTGCGGCATAGTCGAGCCGTCGGCGTCCGCGTTCATAAAATCGCAATGTTCCCTCGCAGGGTTGCGCACTGAAAGCTGACTGAAAGGTTGCCCGCGCTAGATTTGCTGAGCTTCGTGGAGGAAGCGCCTTTCCAGAGCGTCGTATGGCGCAAGAATAAAACAGGAGGAGACATTGATGCGTCCATCGCGCACCTTTTTTCATACCGTAGCCCTTTCCCTCGTCATGACAGCTGCTTCGTTTGCGGCCACGGCCGCCAATGCTGCCGACAAGATTTCCATCATGGTGGGCGGCTACGAAAAGCAGATCTACCTGCCGGCCAAGCTCGCCGAATCCCTCGGCTACTTCAAGGATGAAGGCCTCGAGGTCGAGCTTCTCAACGAATCCGCCGGCGTCGACGCCGAAAACCAGCTGCTGGCTGGCGCCGTTCAGGGCGTCGTCGGTTTCTACGATCACTGCGTCGACCTGCAGGCCAAGGGCAAGTTCATCAAGTCCGTCGTGCAGTTCAGCCAGGCGCCGGGTGAAGTCGAGCTGGTTTCGGCCAAATATCCGGATATCAAGTCCTTCGCTGACCTGAAGGGCAAGCGCGCCGGCGTCACCGGCCTCGGCTCATCGACCAACTTCCTGACGCTCTACATGGCGTCGAAGGCGGGCCTCTCGCCGGCTGACATCACCCCCGTTCCGGTCGGCGCCGGCCAGACCTTCATCGCCGCCATGCAGCAGGATGCCATCCAGGTGGGCATGACCACCGAGCCGACGATCTCGCGCCTGCTGAAGACCGGCGAAGCCAAGATCCTCGTCGATCTGCGCACGCTGAAGGGCACCGAGGAAGCGCTCGGCGGTACCTATCCGGCCGCATCGCTCTATATGGATGCCGCATGGGTCGATACGCATAAGGAAGAAGTGCAGAAGCTGGCGAATGCTTTCGTCAAAACGCTGCGCTTCATCAACACCCACTCCGGCGCCGAGATCGCCGACAAGATGCCGAAGGACTTCTACGTCGGCGACAAGGACGGCTACATCAAGGCTCTCGATGCCGGCAAGGAAATGTTCACGGCCGACGGCGTGATGCCTGAAGATGGTCCGAAGACGGTTCTTGCCGTGCTCTCGCAGTTCTCCAAGAACGTCAAGGGCAAGACGATCGACCTATCGAAGACCTACACGACGGAATTCGTGAAGAACGTCAAGTAAGCAGTCAGAACGCCGCTTCCGGCCAGTTTTCAGACAGGTTCCGGAAGCGGCGGTTCTAGAGACTTCGCAGTTCACTGGGCTTTGCGTGCACGCCCTGAAGGCACGCGTCAGGATCAGCACCATGCAACAGGATGAACGCCGCACCCCGGCGATCGAGCTCATCAATGTCAGCCGCCGTTTCGTATCGCCGACCGGCAAGTCGCTGACCGCACTGCGCGATTTCAACATGACCGTCGAGCGCGGCGAATTCGTCGCCGTTGTCGGCCCGACGGGCTGCGGCAAGTCGACGACGCTCAACCTCGTCACTGGCCTTGCCAAGCCGAGCGCCGGCGAAGTCCGCCTGATGGGTGGCCCGGTTAGCGGCATCGACCGGCGCGTCGGCTTCGCCTTCCAGACGGATGCGCTCTTCCCTTGGCAGAATGTCATCGAAAACGTCATGGCCGGCCCGTTGTTTCGCGGCAAGTCGAAGGCTGAGGCTGAAAAGATGGCCAGGGATTGGCTCGCCCGTGTTGGCCTTTCGAAGTTCCTGCATCACTATCCGCATCAGCTCTCGGGCGGCATGCGCAAGCGCGTCTCGTTGGCGCAGACCTTCATCAACGAGCCGGAAATCCTGCTGATGGACGAGCCTTTCTCGGCGCTCGAC
The DNA here is from genome assembly GCF_030182525.1 of Rhizobium pantanalense. Taxonomy (NCBI): domain Bacteria; kingdom Pseudomonadati; phylum Pseudomonadota; class Alphaproteobacteria; order Hyphomicrobiales; family Rhizobiaceae; genus Rhizobium; species Rhizobium pantanalense. The sequence continues at coordinate 279,091 of NZ_JAQJCH010000007.1, read as the reverse complement.
GTGCAGACCCGCACGGTGATGCACGAAGAACTGCTGAAGCTCTGGGCCGAGCGCCAGGCGTCCGTCGTCTTCGTCACGCACGATCTCGAGGAAGCCGTCGCGCTCGCCGACAAGGTCTATGTCCTGACGGCCGGCCCGGCCACAGTCAAATCGGTCTATACGATCGACCTGCCGCGCCCGCGCGTCGTCTCGGAAATCCGTTACGAGCAGAACTTCATCGATTATTGCAAGACGATCTGGGACGACCTGCGCGAAGAGGTCGAAACCAGCTATCGCCGTGCCGCGGAAGCGGCATAAGGGAGGATTGATCATGGCAAACACAGCTCTCGAAGCAGGCAATGCCCCGATCTTCCGCGCCGGCACCTCGGACGCGGAAATCGAAGCCGCAGCGCTGAAGGCGCTCGCTCGTCGCAAGTATGTCGTCAAGGCATGGCAGATCGGCATTCTGCTTGCCATCCTCGGCCTCTGGCAGCTCGCCTCCGACCTGCACTGGATCGATCCGTTCTTCTATTCGAGCCCTTACGGCATCGCACTGCGCCTCTGGGAGTGGGTCGTCGACGGGACCGAAAGCGGTTCGCTCTGGTATCACCTCGGCGTCACCATGGAAGAAGCGCTGATCGGCTTTATCATCGGCTCGGTGACTGGTGTTCTCGTCGGCGTCGCCCTCGGTCGCAACAAGCTCGCCTCCGACATCCTCTCGATCTACATAAAGGCGATCAATTCGATCCCGCGCGTCGTTCTCGCGCCGATCTTCGTGATGATCATGGGTCTCGGCCTGGCGTCAAAGGTGGCGCTCGCTTTCATCATGGTGTTCTTCGTGGTGTTCGCCAATGCCTTTCAGGGTGTTCGTGAAGCCGACCGCAACATGATCGCCAATGCCCGCATTCTCGGCGCTTCGAACTGGCGGGTCACCCGCAACGTCATCCTGCCCTCGGCGATGAGCTGGATTTTTGCAAGCCTGCACATTTCCTTCTCCTTCGCCATCATCGGCGCCATCGTCGGCGAGTTCGTCGGTTCGTTGGCCGGCATCGGCTACCTGATCTCGATCGCCAAGGGCACCTATGATGCTGCCGGCCTCTATGCCGCGATCATCCTGGTGATGGTGGTGACGCTCGGCGCCGAATACGTCATGACCCTCATCGAGAACCGCATCACCCGCTGGCGTCCGCAGCAGAGCCTCGACACGCATTAAGGGTCGATTTTCTGGCATCTCCCAAGGCCAGGGGCCGGGCGTTTCGCCCGGCCTTTTTGTTGGTCGGAAGACAGGGCCATCCTCGCCCTTCGAGGCTTCGCTCCTCAGGGTGAGGATGGAGTGCGCGCCGCATCGTATAGCTAGTTTAGCATGCGGTCTTGCGCAGAAAGTTAGCCCTTATGGTGAGGAGGCCTGCAAGGGCCTTCTTGAACCATGAGGGCGGGTGGTGGGCAACCGGGCCTCGTGCCTCAAACAGCCGGTAGCCGCACGCGGACCAGCAGGCCGCCACCCGTCGCTTCGCCAAGCGTGACCGAGCCGCCGGCGCCATCGACGACTTCGCGGACGATGGCGAGCCCCAGGCCGCTGCCTTCCGGCTCGGTGCCCATAATGCGATAGAAGCGTTCGAAAACCTGCATGTGTTCGGCTTCCGGGATGCCCGGTCCGTTGTCCTCGACCCATAGCAGAGCCGTATCGTCCTCTCGGCCAACACCGACCGTTACGCGGCCGCTAGGCTGCGTGTAGCGCAGCGCATTGTCGACGAGATTGACTAGCATTTCGCGCAGCATGGTGCCGTCGCCCTCGATATGCACCGGCGCCTCGCCGGCCTCCAGCCCAAGGTCGATATTGCGCCGCAGGGCTTCCTCGGCGAGCGTTTCCAGCACGCGCCGGGCAGTTTCCGCCAGATCGATCGTATCGCTTCGTGGCCGGCGGCTGCCGGGCTCGGCGCGTGAAAGCGTCAGGAGCTGGCTGGCGAGCCGCGTCACTTGCCGCGTGCTGGACCGCAATGCCGTCAGCGCCTCGTCGCGCTTGATATTGTCGGTTTCGCGCGCAGCAAAGCTTGCTTGCGTCGAGATTAGGGCGAGCGGCGTGCGTAGTTGATGGGCGGCGTTCGAGACGAAGCGACGCTGCGCCGCCATCTGGTTCTGCACCCGCTCCATATGATCGTTCAGGGCGTGGACGAGCGGCCGAAGCTCGTTCTGCACCATGTGAGGGTCCAGCGGATCGAGGCGCTGGCGGCCGCGCTCGCGCACGGCGTCGCGCAGGCGCAGTACAGGGGCAAGGCCGCGTTGCAGGCCGATGATGGTTACCACGCCGGCGAGCAGGACGAGAGCAAGCTGCTTGGTGAAATCGGACAGCCAAAGCCTGCGGCGCATGGCATACTGGCTGTTGTGGGTAACGGCAACGGTGACGGAAATCGTGCTGTCCTGATCGAGGCCAACAACCGGGTGGCTCAGCATGAGTACCCGGACGCCGTCGGTCCGAAACGTCATGTCCTCGCCGTTCAAATCCCGTTTCGGTCGTGGCAGATCGGGAAAACCGGCGATGAGGTTCCCCCACGCCGTGACCACCTGATAGAAGACGCGGTCGCCATAGCCGGTATCGAACATTTCCAGCGCAGCCGGCGGAATGTCGATCTGCACGGTGCCGCTTCCGTCGACATGCGTCGCTTCCGCGATGACGCGAGCGGAGGCGAGCAGCGTGCGGTCGGTGACAAGATCGGCGGTCGCATCGGCCGAACGGAAGCTTAGATAAAGGTTGATGCAGATCGCGCCGATCAAGGTCAACACGACCCAGGCAAACAGCTGCGCGCGAAGACTACTGGCTACCCCGCCCAAGGCGCGGCTTACGAGGCCTTTGGATGGAGACGTCTCGTCATTGCGCATGGCGGAGGAGGTAACCCAGGCCGCGCAGCGTCGCGATCTGTACGGAGCTGCCTTCGAGCTTCTTGCGGACGCGATGCACATAGATCTCGATGGCGCTGGTGTCGGCGAGATCGTCGAAGCCGAAGACGCTTTCCGAGAGCGTCGCCTTGGTGACCGTCGTACCGGCTTTCATGACGAGATGTTCGAGCACGGCATGTTCGCGCGGCGTCAACGCCAGAGATTCGCCGGCCAGATAGAATTGCCGCGTGCCGCCATCGAATACCAGGTCACCGACGGCGATCTCCGGGGCGGCGCGGTCGTGACCGCGGCGGACGGCCGCACGTATGCGGGCTTCCAGCTCGGCAATCTCGAAAGGCTTGGCGAGGTAATCGTCAGCGCCGCTGTCGAGGCCGGCAACACGGCCATCGAGACTGGCATTGGCCGTCAGGATGATGACCGGCACCTTGTTGCCGCTCTGGCGCAGCCGCTTCAGCAGCGTCAGCCCGTCCATTTTCGGCAGCGACAGATCGAGGATGACGATGGCATAGGCCGCCACTTTCAGCATGTGCTCGGCATCTTCGCCATCATAAGCGATGTCGACGACATACTGTGCCTGACGCAGCGCCTTGCCGAGCCAGGATGCCAGTTCGCGGTTGTCTTCGACGATCAGGAGCCTCATGGGGCGACTATACAGCAAGTGTCGGATATGGCGAACATTTCCGGCGATTTTCCAGCCAGTGGATCATCGGTTGGCGAGCCTCAGGCCCATCTCCCTGACCTCTCTCAAATAGACCTTGCGCGCATAGGGCGGCGTCAGATTGTGGTCGGCCTCGGGAATGATGGTGAGGCGTATGTCCGGAAAATGCTTCAGGCCCGCGCCGTTCTCGCCGAACTGGTCATGCAGATGATCGAGGCCGATATCATGGGCGCTGTAGATCAGAGACATGTCGACGCCGCGTGTGGCAAGCGTGCGGAAACCACCCAGCACAGGCCCTTGAGCCGCAGCGAAGATGGGGAACGTGCCGAGCAGCTGGCGAACCGTTCGTATCGCCCGCCGACCGAACCCGGTCGCCATGTTGCATATGGCGCTTCTTGCATCGATCTGGCCGCCGAAGAGCCGCTTCAGCGTTTCCATCTGCAGAAGCTTGCGCCCGTAGGTTTCGAGCGATCGGGGAGCGAAGCGCAGCGCTTCATCGACCGATCGGCTCTCGTCCCAATGGAAGCTGTAGGGATTGACCGTGATGAGGCCGCGGCAGCGCGCATCGCGTAACGCTGCCTGAAAGGCGAGATAGCCGCCGCTGCAGCGTCCTACCACATAGGCCGGCAGCAGGCCCCGCTTCTCCAGCATGTCCAGCGCTTCGGCGACATCCCGATGCTGGTCACGGGAATAGAGCACCTGCTCGGGTGCCCCGGAAAGCGGCGGGCTGTCGCCGACATTGGCCGTATCGAAACGCAGGGATGCAATGCCGTCACGAGCGAGCGCACGCGCCATGGTGACCGACATCCGGCCCCAGCCGGCATGTCTGTCATAGGCTGTCGTCAGGAGCAGTGCGGTCGCGCCCTTTCGGGCACCTTCGGGCTCGCAGAGAATGCCGAACAGGCGGTTGTCCGCGCCGAAACGCAGCGGCCTTTCGCGAAAGCCTCCGCCGATCAGAGGTTCCGCGACCGGCGGTGTAAGATCGGTCGATGTGGCCTCACCGGTTTTGGCGGCGACCGACTGTACCCATTCGACTATTTTCCGGCCGGTTTCGGCTGGCATGGTGGCGATGGTCGGGTTCGAGACGAGATCGTCGTAACCGTCGTAGGAAGTCTGCGTAACCTCGGGGCCGAGCGTTTTCAGATGGTGCGCAAAGTCGGAGTCTCCGGGGCGGCCCGGGCGCGTCAGTACCTGGCAATTCGGTGTCGCGAGCCGATCCAGCGTCATGAGGTTCAGCTTTTTCACCGCATCGGCGGCACTATCAGGCATGCGCAGGCTGGCGACCGTGACGCCCTCGGTCTGACGCTGCGCTTCGGAAAGGCCCATGCTCTCATCGATCATCTTCGACCAGACGTTCAGTTCGCGAAGATAGGCGCGGCCTGAAACGACGGGTGCAAGAAAGGCGACGCCGTCAATGCCGTCAAGCCGTTCGGCGAGCGTGGCGGCAATGGTTCCGCCAAGCCCCTGGCTGACGAGAACCAACCGCTCGCAGCCGGAAAGCGCTTTCAGTTTTGCCGCTGCCGCGAGGGCGGTTTCATGCCACGGCTCCAGACCCTCGCCTTCATCGGCCACGTCAAGCGCATCACCCGTACCGGCATAATCGAAGCGAAGACTGGCAATGCCGATATCGGCAAGATCCTCAGCCAGAATCCGCCAGAACTTGCGTACGCACATTTCCTCGAAGCCCCAGGGGCTGAGAAACAGGACGGCGGTGTTGCGTGACGGTGCCATGGCCGATGTGAACAGGCCGACCGTTCCGGCGAAGGTTACCGGGGCCGCTGCCGATCTTGACGGCCTTCCTTTGTCTTTTTCCTCGGCGGCTCCCCAACCAGCCATGCTAGTCTCCTCACATTCGGCGTGGGGCCAATAGGGCCAGAGCCTGAGTGGCAATCGGATTGATACGTGCAGGCAACCGCGTCGCGATCTTCTGCATGACCTCGATATCTTCGGCTGGAACGGCTTTCAGCATTCTGAGCGCAATGCCATAGGCTAGAGCGCCGGCGATGATGGCGCCCACGAGACCTGCGACACCGGTCAGCGCCTGAACGAAACCATAGGCTGCAACCGCACACAGAATGGCAGCAACCGTGACTTTTGCAAGGTTGATGAGCATACCGTGCGTCGATCCTTCGAATTCCATGCGGCGTACCGTCATCAGGCACAGGGCGACAAAGGCGAGCAGACGGACCAGTGCCGCACCCTCGCCTCCGAAAAAGGGTACGGCGATGACGCAGCCGATGACCATGATGACGCTGGCGATGACGCCGAGGACGGTGCGTTCGCGCACGCGATCCAGCGAATAAAGATATTGCGTGCAAATCTGCATGAAGACATAGGGCACCGCGGTCAGGGACAGCAGCGCCACCATGCCGCCGCTTGGCGCAAAGGCCGGGCCGAAGATCGTCACGACAAGCTCTGGCGAAATGGCGGCAAGTCCGAAGCTCATCGGCAGGGTGATATAGGCTATGCTGCGCGCCACGCCGGCAAAGACCTCGACCGGCAGCTTGTCCGATGCCCGGGCATGCATCTGTTCGGAATAATAGGGCAGAAGGCTGCCGCTCAACTGCACCGGCAGCTGCAGTGCCAGATTGGCGAGCGACAGGCCGACGGCATAAAAGCCGACCGCTTCGATGCCCCAATAGCGCTGCAGGAAGACGAGTTCGATGCGATTGAGGAAGATCGAGCTGTTGATGAGTTCGATCGAGAGGATAAGCGACGAGCCGATGAGAGCGGAAAGGCCGACGCCGCAACTGTTCTTGCGCGCGATCGCAATCCGAAGCGTCGCGATGAACATCGGCAGCTGCCCAATCGCATAGCCGGCGAGCGCGCCGCTGACGCCGAAGAAGATCGCTCCCGCAAGGACGGTAACGAGCTGCAGCGCCGAACTTATTATGGTGATGCGCAGGAAAGCGCCGACTTGCTGCTCGCCGATCAGATAGTTCTTGCTGTAGGCGCCGAGAGACTGAAGAACGAAGAATACGCCCGTGATGGCAATGACTTCAGATGCATCGCCCGCCCAATGCAGCCGCTCCGTGTCCCAATAATAGGCGGCGTAGCCTGCAAGCAGGATCACGGTTGCGAGAATCGTCGGCTGCAGAAGATACGCGGCAAAACCAAGCCGTTCTTCAGTCGAATAGCCGTTCCCCTTCAGTTGGGGCAGAATGCGCAGCAGGGTAACGCCGGCGCCGAGCTCCGCGATCAGCGCTCCCGTCGTCGTCAGCCAAAGGGAAAAGGCGATGATGCCGTTTGCCTCAGGACCTAGCAGGCGCGCCGCTATGATCGAACATGCAAAGCCGGTCGCAAGCAGGGTCAATCCCGCCGCCGCGTTCAAAACCGAATTTGTCATTATGCTCTTCGTCATGAAGATAGACCGTTCCTCAAATTGCCGGAACCTACCGCACATGTCCGGCTTTTCGTGGAGATAGCGTCAGCTCTATTTCATATGCCTTAATATTTAGGGTTTAATGCTGCGCTAAGTTCATTTTTTACTTCGGCTAATATTCTTTCTCTCTGATATTGGCCGCTCCCAAGGCTTGTGCGGAGGGTCTCATTGTTCAGCCTCATCGTCTGCACGATCGATCGGTTCGATCAGCTGGAACGGCTATTCCGTTCGCTGGTGGGGCAGAGTCATAAGGATTTCGAGGTCATCGTCGTCGATCAGAATCTCGACGACCGGCTGCACGAGCTTATCGGACGCTTTTCTCCCTCCTTCCTCATTCGCCATGTGCGTTCGCCGAAGGGACTTTCGCGGGCGCGCAACAACGGCATGGCCGTCGCGGCAGGCGATTACGTCTGTTTTCCCGACGATGATTGCTGGTACGAGGCCGATACGCTTTCGACGGCCGCGACTTTGTTTGCCGAGCACCCCGACCTCGCGATCGTCACCGGCCGAACGCTCGATGCCGAAGGTCTTGCCTCCGTCAGCCCGACGGGCGAGACGCGGCTTGCGCTGACCCGGTGGAACTATCTGAAGTGCGGCAATTCCAATGGCATCTTCGTGCGCCGTGCCGCATTGGCCGATATCGGCGGTTTCGACGAGGATCTCGGCGTCGGTTCGGAATCGCCGTTCCAGAGTGGCGAAGAGGCGGATTTCCTGCTGCGCGCGCTTGGCGCCGGCAGACAAGCGATGTTCTTCCCGGAATTGATCGTCCATCACGATCAGGTCACCAGCGAATATGGCCCACGGCAGGTGGAGCGTGCACGCAAATACGGACGCGGCTTCGGCGCGCTGATGCGCAAGCAGGCGTTTCCCTTGTATTATGTCGGCTACCGGCTGTTTCGCCCGGCCGCCGGCTGGCTGGCGGCGCTGGTGCGCTTCAATGGCGATGCTGCCCGCTACAAGCGGGCCTGGCTCATCGGCATTCTGGAAGGTTATGCCACCTGGCCACGGTGGCGCAGGAACTGAGGCGACTTGCCCTTCGGGGTCAGGGTTTCGGCATAGATGTCCATGTAGCGCTGGGCGACCTCGTCCCAGGCATAGGCGCGGGCATCGCGCAACAGCTCCTGTCGCAGGCTTAGATCGTCGCTCTGCAGGCGCTCGAACGCGGCGGTCAGCGCATCGGCGGCGGCTTCGGGATCGGAGAAATCCGAGAGCATGAGGGCCGGGTGGGTTTCGGCCATCGCCTTATAGGCTTCGTTGGCGTTCAGCACCGGCAGCAGGCCGGCGCTCATCGCTTCGATCGCCACCAGACCGAAGCCTTCGTACTCGGAGGCCGAGGCGAAGAGCGATGCGCGGGCGATGATGTTGCGGATCGAGCCTTCGTCGATCGAGACATGCAGCGCGACATTGCGTTCCAGATTGCGAACGGCAATTTCCTTTTCCAGCGTCGCGCGGTCGAGATCCGATTCGGCGCCGATAACGTCGAGATGCCAGTCCTCATGGCGGCCTGCCAGCACCTTCATGACGTCGAGCAGGTGATCGAGCCGCTTATTGACCGAGAAACGGCCTATGGTGACGATGCGGCGGCGCGCTTCCAGGGCAGCGCAATTGGAAAACTTGCCGACATCGGCGCCGTTTTCGATCAGGTGGACGCGACTTTCGGCAATCTGCCCAAAGAGCCGCGCGTCGGATTGGCTGCAGCAGATGAGAGAGGCATAGCCGAGTGCGGACAGCCGCGTTGCCGTGTTGAACCAGACCTTCTTGATGACCGCATATTTCTGCGTGTGGAAGAAGCCGCCATGGGTGGTGGCGACCATGGGCCGTCCGTGCATCAGCTTGCCCCAGGCCAGCGCATCGAAGAAGAAATCGACGGCGTGGACATGAACGAGGTCGGCATCGGCCAGATGGCGAAAGACCTTGGGCGCCAGCGGATAGCGGCTGGAGCCGGACCAGGGAATGCGGACGATTTCGATGCCGTCGATTGTCTCGCTTTCGGCAAGTTCCCGGCCGGGATCGGAAAACAGGCTGTTGCAGGTGACAACGCGCACGCGATAGCCGCGAGAAACCAGCTGGCGGCACAGATTGGCAACGACGTCTTCAAGACCGCCCTTGTTCGGCAAGAACTGGCGCACGACGTGCACGATCAGCGGCCCGGCCTGCTTGTTTGCCTGAGTATCCGCAACAGCCGATGTCATCGATCCACCCTCGACCCCTATGCCGCGCCATGCACCGGCAATCCGGCGCTGCAGCGCGCCGCCCGTTGATCAGTCGGCAAAGCAGATCATCAGGTCGGTTAAAAAGGGTTTAACCACGGCCGGAAAGCCAAGCGGTTTCGGACAAGAGGGTTAATGTCGGGGCGTTGGCGGGGGGTGGAGTGAGCTTGTCTGGTGATATGTTGATACCGGATCATTGTGCCTGACCCCTCACCCTAGCCCTTCCCGTTTTGACGGAGAGAGGGGACTAATCCTGTGTCTGCCTTGTGCTCGTGTCCTTGCCACTGAACTCAATGAACTCCCTCTCCCCGTTAGCGGGAAGGCAATCGCATATGAAATGAGGTCGTTGCCGCGTTCCCCTTCTCCCCTCGGGGAGAAGGTGCCGACAGGCGGATGAGGGGGCTGCCAAAAGCACGAAAATCCACGAATTTAAATCGGTCAACCCCCTCATCCGACCCTTCGGGCCACCTTCTCCCCGAGGGGAGAAGGAACTTGCAGCGCCCATCTGCCTAATATGCGATTGCCCTCCCCGCAAGCGGGAGAGGGATGGGGTGAGGAGCCTGTCTAATAGGAGTGTTTTAAAACGCTCGGAAGGTCAGCGTCGTCAGCGAGCGGATGATGCCTGGAATGTTGGCGATGTGATCGTTGATGAACTTGCCGATATCCTGCTCTTCGGCAATGTAGACCTTCATCAGCAGATCGTAGTCGCCGCTGGTGGAATACAGTTCCGAAACCAGCTCCGTCTGGTAGATCGCATCGGCGACCTCATAGGTCTTGCCGGGGGCGCATTGGAGCTGAACGAAAATGGGCTTCATGAGAATGTCCTGCTTCTGTCTGCCGCCGCCATAGCGGCCGGCTCTTCTCTATCATGGTCGAAAGCGCCTTCGCCATGCAAGTTTTTCTCCAGAGCCGATGATTTTTTGGCATCATGCCATGTCCATCGGATGTCGCTCTTGCCGCTTCCGCAACTTCGAGCATAGCGCTAGATTGGCGCGATTATCTCTGTCGATTGGACCGATTTCATGCTGAATGACCCGCGCTCCCATGGTCTTTGGGAAAAGACCGCTCCCCCACCGCCGGCAACGAAGCCGCTTTCCGGTGATGTCCATGCCGATGTCGTGGTGGTTGGCGGTGGCTATACCGGTCTTTCGACGGCGCTGCATCTGGCGGAAGCCGGCACCAGCGTCGTGCTGCTGGAAGCCAATGAAATCGGCTTTGGCGGCGCGGGCCGCAATGTCGGCCTCATCAACGCAGGGATGTGGGTGATGCCGGATGATCTTCCCGGCGAACTTGGCGCCGTCCATGGCGAGCGGCTGCTCGATCTGCTTGGCAACGGGCCGAAGCTGGTCATGGAATTGATCGACAAGCATGGTATCGCCTGTGAACTCGAGCGCAACGGCACGCTGCATTGCGCCGTCGGGCCGGAGGGGCTGAAGGAAATCGAGGAGCGCGCCCGGCAATGGGGAAAGCGAGGCGCGCCGGTCACGGTGCTGGATGCGCGGGAGACGGAGCGTCGCGTCGGCAGCTCGGCCTATGCCGGGGCGCTGCTCGACATGCGCGCTGGCACGCTGCAGCCACTTGCCTATGCGCGGGGCCTTGCCCATGCCGTCGTCAAAGCCGGCGTTGCCGTTCATACCGGCAGCCGCGTGACCGCTACGGAAAGAAGCGGCGGGAAATGGCTGGTTTCGACCGATGGCGGCAAGGTCAGCGCCGATTGGATCGTGGTGGCCACCGACGCCTATAGCACCGGCCCGTGGGAGATGGTGCGGAACGAACAGGTGCATCTGCCCTATTTCAATTTCGCCACCGTGCCGCTCGGCGACAACTTGCGCAAATCCGTGCTGCCGGGCCGTGAAGGCGCCTGGGATACCAAGGAAGTGCTCTCGTCCTTCCGCATGGACCAGGCCGGCCGGCTCGTATTCGGCAGCGTCGGGGCGCTGCGCAATACGGGTCTTACCATTCACAAGAACTGGGCTCGGCGCTCGATCAGAAAGCTCTTTCCGCAGTTGGGCGATATTCCCTTCGAATGCGAATGGTATGGCAAGATCGGCATGACCGACAACGCGCTGCCGCGCTTCCACAAGCTGGACCAGAATGTCGTCGGCTTCTCCGGTTATAACGGCCGCGGCATTGCGCCCGGCACCGTATTTGGCAAGGTGCTTGCGGGCCACATCCTCGGACAGATTCCCGAGGCCGATCTGCCGCTGCCGGTGACCGATATCGTCGAGCCGAGCTTCAGGGCGGCGAAGGAAATGTGGTACGAGGCCGGTGCTCAGGCCGCGCATTTCGTCGGCGCCAGAGTCTAGAGCGTGATGCCGAAAAGTGTAGGCGGTTTTCGGACGATATCACGCTCTACTTCTTTGATTCTAGAGCGGATTCAGATTTTAGGTCGACTCGACCTAAAATCATCCGGCTCTAGGGCAATTCCGGGAACCAGGATTACGGGAAGAGGAAACAAGATGACTGCGACATCGGATCTTGCTGCCGAAACCAAGGCCATTCTGACTGAAATCGGCGTGGCGGCCGATCGCTATACCGGCGGAACGCTTGCCGTGACGTCTCCTGTGACAGGCGCCGAGATCGGCCGGCTGAGGGAGCATTCGACTGATGAGGCGAGTGCTGTGATCGCGGCGGCACACGACGCGTTTCTGTCCTGGCGCAATGTGCCGGCGCCCAAGCGCGGTGAGCTGATCCGCCTGCTTGGTGAAGAGTTGCGCGCCGGCAAGGCGGCTCTTGGCCGTCTCGTTTCCATCGAAGTGGGCAAGATCACCTCCGAAGGTCTCGGCGAAGTGCAGGAGATGATCGATATCTGCGATTTCGCCGTCGGTCTTTCGCGTCAGCTTTATGGCCTCACCATCGCTACGGAGCGCCCCGAGCACCGGATGATGGAAAGCTGGCATCCGCTGGGCGCGATCGGCATCATCTCGGCCTTCAATTTCCCCGTCGCAGTCTGGTCGTGGAATGCAGCACTGGCCATCGTCTGCGGCAATTCCACCATCTGGAAGCCATCGGAAAAGACGCCGCTGACGGCGCTTGCCGTGCAGGCTCTGTTCGAAAAGGCATTGAAGCGCTACGCCGAGGGCGGCGAGGCACCCGGCAATCTTTCGACGCTGCTGATCGGCGGCCGTGATCTTGGCGAGTTGCTGGTCGATCATCCGCAGGTGCCGCTGGTTTCGGCGACCGGATCGACGGCCATGGGCCGCGCGGTCGGCCCGCGTCTTGCCGGCCGTTTCGCCCGCGCCATCCTCGAGCTTGGCGGCAACAATGCCGCCATCGTCTGCCCGACGGCCGATCTCGATCTCACCCTGCGTGGCGTTGCCTTTTCCGCCATGGGTACGGCCGGCCAGCGCTGCACGACGCTGCGCCGCCTCTTTGTTCACGAAAGCGTCTATGACCAGCTCGTTCCGCGTCTGCAGAAGGCCTATGGTTCGGTGACGATCGGCAATCCGCTTGAAGCCGGTACTCTGGTCGGTCCGCTGATCGACAAGCAGGCCTTCGACCGCATGCAGGCGGCCCTTGCGGCTGCGAAGTCGGCCGGCGGCACGGTGACGGGTGGCGAACGCATTGAATGCGGCTCTGCCGATGCCTTCTATGTCCGCCCGGCCCTTGTCGAAATGCCCGAGCAGACCCGCCCGGTGGAGCAGGAAACCTTTGCACCGATCCTCTATGTCATGAAGTACAGTGATTTCGACAAAGCGCTGGCACTGCATAACGCCGTGCCGCAGGGCCTGTCGTCCTCGATCTTCACCAATGACATGCGTGAGGCTGAGACCTTCGTCTCCGCCCGTGGCTCCGATTGCGGCATCGCCAATGTCAATCTCGGTCCCTCCGGCGCCGAGATCGGTGGCGCATTCGGCGGCGAGAAGGAAACCGGCGGCGGCCGCGAATCCGGTTCGGATGCCTGGAGGGCCTATATGCGCCGGGCGACCAATACGATCAACTACGGCCGTACCCTGCCGCTTGCCCAGGGCGTCAAGTTCGACGTGGCGTAGCGCGAGAGCCTTGCTGCATTGCGATGGAGAGGATGAAGGCGTAGAAAGCCTTTGTCTTCCCATATGTTTTCAAGGTCTTGTCCGATGCATCTGTCGCTTGCCGAAGCCGAAATATTGGTCATGGAGGCTTTGCAGCGAAACAGGGTTAGCGCCGAGAACGCCCGTTCGGTGGCTGTCGCGCTCGTTGCGGCGGAGGCTGCCGGGCAGGGTGGCCATGGTCTGCGCCGCGTCCCCGCCTATGCCGGCCAGGCCAAGGTCGGCAAGACCGATGGTTTTGCCAGGCCGCAGCTTAGCCGGCCCTTTCCCGCCGTGCTGCGCATCGATGCCGGCAATGGCTATGCCTATCCCGCGCTCGATCTTGCCGTTGCCGAGCTTCCGGCCGTCGCTCGTGAGGAGGGGATTGCGCTTGCCGCCATCAGCCGCTCCCATCATGCCGGTGTCATGGGCCTGACGGTGGAGCGTTTTGCCGATCAGGGGCTGGTGGCGCTGATGGTTGCCAATGCGCCGGCCTCGATGGCGCCATGGGGCGGCAAAACACCGGTCTTCGGCACCAATCCGATTGCTTTCGCCGCGCCGCTGCCTGGCGAGGAGCCTGTTGTTATCGATCTCGCGCTGTCCAAGGTAGCGCGTGGCAAGGTGATGGCGGCGCGGCAGCAGGGTGCCTCCATTCCATCGGATTGGGCTTTCGACCGCGAGGGGAGGCCGACCACGGATGCCGAAGAGGCCTTGGCCGGCACGATGATCCCGGCTGGCGATGCCAAGGGTGCGGCACTCGCTCTGATGGTAGAGATCCTTGCTGCCGGCCTGACCGGTGCGAACTACGCCTTCGAGGCCTCCTCGCTCTTCGACGACAAAGGCGCTCCGCCGGCGCTCGGCCAAACGATCATCGCAATCAATCCGGCTGCGACGAGTGCCGTAGATACGGCGCAACGGCTGGCCTTGCTGGCAGGCGAAATCAGCCGAGATCCGAATGTCCGCCTGCCGGGTCGGCGCGGGCAGAGTTTGCGGCGTCTTGCACTGACGGAGGGGATTACTGTCGAGGACGAGGTGATCGCGGCGATCGAGAGGCTTTGAGGTGATGGTCGGGTGAGTGTGTGTTTGCCGTGCCTTCGGATACGGCCCCTCAACCCAGCCCTCTCCCGCCGGCGGGGCGAGGGAGTTATCGCGCAAAGCAGGGCGCTACACGGATGAGAGGCAAGCAATTCCAGGAAAAGTGCGTAGCGGTTTCCGTCCGGAATTGCGAGAGAACAAAGAGATAGAGCATTTCGCGATTCGAAGAAAAGTGAAACGGCTCTAGTTGGTTGGCTCTATCGTCCCCTCGCCCCGCTTGCGGCGAGAGGGCTAGGGTGAGGGGCCAGGCACATCGTCACGACATTGACGGAGACGCCTGACTGCGACCCGCGATCCGCTCTCACGCGATGGCCGGCTTTTCATCCAGCCAGCCGCCGGTGAAGCCGGCGCGTTCGAGGCCGGTGCGGAGGATCGGTGATTGCCGCATCAGGTTCCAGATCATGCCAGTGCGGGCGTTTTCGATCATCATGACGAGCAGGCCCTGGTCGATGGCGACGGAGCGATCATCTACCCATCCTTCCGGGCCGGGACCCTTGACGCTCGGATTGAAGCCGCCGGGGAAACGGCCGTCGAGCAGCAGGTTGGGATAGGTCGAAAGCAGCGCCCGCGTGCCGTCGAGTGCGGCCTGGCGGTCGAAAGCGAGGCAGGACAGCGGTCCCCATGGGGCGATGGTGCCGTCGTCGGGACCGAGCGGAGCGCCGCGGGCGGCATAGCCGAAGACCTTCGGGGCATAGCGCAGGCTGTGCTTGGTGCCTGTCGGGTTCGGGCCGTCACAGGCGGAAAGGCCCCAGATATCCTTCGTATAGCCGACGAAATGGCCGGGATTGCGCTCGGTATAGTCGCGCTGCACCGATATCGCCGTCTGCGTATTGCGGAAATAATCGATGTCCTTGTCGGCGACATGCTTGTCGCGGATGCCGCGAAAATCGATCCAGGCATGCGAGAAGAGGTGGATGAACAGCGGCCCGGCATAGAGGAAGGGCGTGTCCTTGAACATCATCCAGGTGTAGGTCGAGGCAAAGGCGTCGTAGCTTGATGGCGGGACGGGATGCGTCGGCGAGGCCAGCGCCAGCACATAGAGGAAAATCGCTTCGTCATAGCCCTGATAGCGCCAGCGCAGAAAGCCGCTTGCCGGCTTCCAACCCATGCTGATGGTCTGGCCCTTGTTCAGAGCCCAACGCCAGTCGCAGCGCTCGTAGAGAAATTTCGCCTGCTTGCGGAGATCGCGCTCGACCTGGCTGTTTCCGGTGAAATAAGCGGCTGCGGTCAGCACGCCGAGCAGCAGCAGACCGGTGTCGATGGTAGAAAGCTCGCTGTTCCAGGCGCGGTTGCCGGTCTCCATATAGAGGAAGTGATAGTAGAAGCCGCGATGGCCGGTGGCGCCACGCTCGGTGCCCTGATCGCTGTTGGCGAAGAAATCCAGGGCGGCCAGCACCCGTTTGGCCGCATCGGCACGGCTGATCCAGTTGCGCTCGACGGCGACCGGATAGCTCGACAGCGCAAAGCCGACCGCAGCAATGCTGCAATGGCTTGTCTTGATGGAGGTATCCGCCACCAGTCCGTTTTCCGGATTGGTGTAAAGCATGAAATAGTCGAAGGCCGAACGTTGCAATCGGTCGATCAGCGCGTCGTCGGTTTCAGTTACCTGCTGCAGCATCTTCTATCCATCTCCTCGATGCTCCCATTCCCTGCTGAACATGGGAGCTTGGATAGTTGCAAATCAAACATGATTAACGATGACATACTTTTGTGGAGGATTCTTTAATATCAGTGGGTTGTTGAGGTGGTCATCCCCAACCCTGAGGGCTTGAAGATGCCTTTCCAGGTGATTTTCGGCGATATCGCCAGCAGAAGCGCACAAATAGCAGTCGGCGCGAGCCTGTTCGACAAGGGCGAAGCATTGGCTGTGTGGTGATTCGTGTCGATGAAATGGTTTAGCCAAGCGCCGTTTCCAGCCGTCGCTTCAGCCGCGCCAAGGTTCTGCCAAACACTGCCTCATCTCCAAGGGCTCTGGCAAGGGTCAAAGCGCCCTGTATGCCGATGACGGCCTCTTCGGCGAGCATTTTCGCCTCGATGCCCGGCACGCCGGCCCTGAGCAGAGCGCCGGCAAGCGCTTCGATCCAGCGATGGAAATAGCCGTGAATGGCGGTGGAAAAGCGATCACGCGTTTCGTCGAGCGCGAAGGCGCCGATCAGGCAGACCCGGCGGCCGGAGCGGAAATAGCCGTCTGTCGTCTCCCACATGCGGGCAATCGCTGACCCTGGCTCGCCCTCTTCCAGCGGCTTGAACATCTCCGTCACGAACCAGGCATCGATATTGGCCATGATCTCGGCGGCCATTTCTTCCTTACCGCCCGGAAAGAAGTGATAGAGGCTGCCCTTGGACAATTTCGTGCGGGCGGTGATCTCGCTCATCGACGCCCCTTCGTAGCCGAGTTCGCGAAAGACTTCGGCAACGAGGGCGATGGCATCGGATCTTTCGAAGACGGTACGCACCATCTCAAAGGCCGAGATCGGAGAGGCCGGGATGATCGTCCGGACGGCGGCCGAGCGGCCAGTGGAATTTTCGGTCTTCTTCGCTGATCGGCATATCGTTGATGGAGGCGAAACGGCGCTGCATCAGGCCGTCGGCATCGAATTCCCAGTTCTCATTGCCGTATGAGCGGAACCAATGGCCGCTGTCGTCATGCCATTCATAGGCAAAACGCACGGCGATGCGATTGCCCTCGAAGGCCCAGAGTTCCTTGATCAGCCGATAGTCGAGTTCTTTTGCCCATTTGCGCGTCAGGAATTCGACGATTTCCTTGCGGCCGCGCGGGAATTCGGCGCGGTTCCGCCACTGGCTGTCTTCCGTATAGACCTTGGAGACGCGTTCCGGATCGCGGCTGTTCCAGCCATCCTCAGCCATGCGGACTTTAGCGATCGCGGTTTCGCGGGTGAAAGGCGGGACGAGTGGGGTCGGCATGATTGGCTCCTTATAAACCGATTTGTCTTTACTAGACTGATCGGTTTAGAAAGTCAAACGCTGTGATTTGCCGGTGATGGACTCAATGGGCGAATTTTCGCGCTCCGGCGACGCAGGCGACGACGGCCAGGGTTACGACGAGCATCGACCAGCTGACGCTTTCCTTAAGGAGGGCTGCGGCAAGCGCAAAGCCGAAAAAGGGCTGCAGGAACTGCAACTGGCCGACGGCTGCAATGCCGCCCTGGGCGAGCCCGCGATACCAGAAGACGAAGCCGATCAGCATGCTGAAGAGCGAGACATAGAGGAGGCCGAGCCAGGCAGGGCCGCCGATGCCGTCAATGCTGTGCGGCATGGTCATGAAGCAGAGCGCGACGGTGACGGGCAGGGACAGGACGAGAGCCCAGCAGATGACCTGCCAGCCGCCGAGTCGGCGTGAGAGGACTGCGCCTTCGGCATAGCCAAGACCGCAGACGATTACGGCGGCCAGCATCAGAAGGTCGCCGACCAGCGAGGCCGACACGCCTTGCGCAAGCGCGTAGCCGCAGACCAGTGCACTGCCGAGGATGGAGAATATCCAGAAGGCCGGGCGTGGCCGCTCACCGCCGCGCATCACGCCGAATATGGCGGTTGCCAGCGGCAACAGGCCGATGAAGACGATGGAATGAGCTGACGTGACATGCTTGAGCGCCAGTGCCGTCAAGAGCGGAAAGCCGACGACACAGCCGAGGACGACGATGATGAGCGAGGTGATATCGCCGCGGGTCGGGCGCTTTTCGCGAAAAGCGAACAGGAGGCCGAGGCCCAGGAGGCCGGCGATCGCGGCTCGGGCAACCGTCAGGAACAGAGGGTCGAAATCCATCACGGCCACCCGCGTCGCCGGCAGGGATCCGCTGAAGATCACCACTCCCGTCAAACCATAGATCCATCCTGTCGTCGTCTTGTCCATCGCGCATGCTCCTTCTTGATCTTCGCGGTATCGACGCATTTGTCTGGCCAAGCCAGAGACGGTGCAGTACAATCCATAGGAACTGTTATGGTATAAGGGGCAGTACGGATGGATGGTCTGTTGGTGGCAAGCGCAGGTGGCGGCACGCGCATCGAGGGAGTGATGGGTGCGATTTCCGACCGTATCGCCACTCGCAACCTGATGCCGGGCGCGCGGCTTCCCTCTGTGCGCAGCTTCGCAAAGACGATGCAGGTGTCTGTTTCCACCGTGGTCGAGGCCTATGAGCGGCTTGCCGCAGAGGGTACGATCCGTTCACGGCCGGGTGCCGGATTTTATGTCTGCGGCCCACTGCCGCCGCTTTCCTTGTCCGAGACCGGAGCAAGATCGGATCGCAACGTCGATCCGCTCTGGATTTCCAGGCAATCGCTGGAGGTGGGAGACGATGTCCTGAAGCCCGGCTGCGGCTGGCTTCCACCCTCCTGGCTGCCGCAGGCGGCGTTGCGCAAGGCGATGCGAATGCTGGCGCGTGGAGACATGGGAGCGCTTGCCAATTACGGGACGCCGCTGGGCCTGCCGCCGCTGCGGCAGCTGCTCGCCCGGCGCCTTGGCGAACATGGTATCACGGTGCCGCCGGATCAGATCCTGCTGACGGAATCCGGCACGCAGGCGATCGATCTTCTCTGCCGTTTCCTGCTTGAGCCGGGCGATACCGTGCTCGTGGACGATCCCTGCTATTTCAATTTCCATGCGCTCTTGCGGGCGCATCGTGCCAATGTCGTCTCCGTGCCCTTCACGCCCACGGGGCCGGATGTCGAGCTGTTCGGGCAGATCCTCGAACGGCACAAGCCGCGGCTCTACATCACCAATTCAGCTATCCACAATCCGACGGGTGCGACGCTCTCGCCCGTGACGGCACACCGGTTGCTGAAGCTG
This sequence comes from Rhizobium pantanalense, assembly GCF_030182525.1. NCBI lineage: Bacteria > Pseudomonadati > Pseudomonadota > Alphaproteobacteria > Hyphomicrobiales > Rhizobiaceae > Rhizobium > Rhizobium pantanalense. Next base: position 260,061 of record NZ_JAQJCH010000007.1, on the reverse strand, counting down.
GCGGATGCTGCCGGGCTGACGATCATCGAGGACGATATCTTCGCCGATTTCGAGGATGTTCCGGCGCCGCGTCTCGCTGCCTATGATGGGCTCGACCGGGTGATCCATATCGGCAGCTTTTCGAAGACGCTTTCGGCCTCGGTGCGTTGCGGCTTCGTCGCGGCGCGGCGGGATTGGATCGACGGGCTTGTCGATCTGAAGGTCGCCAGCAGCTTCAGCTGCGGGCAATTGTCGGCCGAGCTTGTCCATCTCGCACTGAAGGACGGCAGCTATCGCCGGCATGTCGAGGCCCTGCGGGTACGGCTTGCCAAGACCATGGCGGAGGTGTCGACGCGGCTGGAGGCGATCGGCATCGTGCCTTGGCTGAAGCCCCGGGCCGGGATGTTTCTATGGTGCCGGCTGCCGGAAGGGCTCGATGCCGCCGATGTCGCGCGTGCCTGCCTTGCCGAAGGCATCGTCCTTGCGCCCGGCAATGTTTTCAGCCTCTCGGATACGGCCGGACGCTTCATGCGCTTCAATGTCGCGCAGTCGACTGATCCCCGGATATTCGAGGCGCTGGAGGCCTCCATACGGAAACTGAGATAGCATTTTCCGCCAGTGGATTGCCGAGCGTTTTCGGCCTGTTCGGGAGATGCACGATGCTCTGCTCTTGCCAGGCGGAAATGATCCGTCATAGCTTTGCCACATCGCCGCTCCAAACGCGGCCCACATCGGCTATGAAATATTCGGCTAAATGAGGTTGGTCGTGCGCGTTCTGCTAGTTGAAGACGACAATATCCTCGGATCATCGCTGAAGAAGGCGCTGGAAAAACACGCCTACGGCGTCGACTGGATGCGCGATGGCGAATCCGGCCTCGAGGCGGCGGCGCATTCTCATTTCGCGGCGATCGTGCTCGATATCAATCTGCCGCAGCTGAGCGGCATGGAGGTGCTGCGGCGCATCCGCCAGCGGGGAAATTCCGTGCCCGTGCTGCTGCTGACGGCGATGGATTCCGTGCGCCAGAAGGTCGAAGGCCTCGATGAGGGTGCCGACGACTACCTGGTCAAGCCTTTCGATCTCGATGAGCTGCTGGCGCGGCTGCGCGCGCTCATCCGGCGGCGCGACGGGCGGACCGAAAGCGTCATCCGCTGCGGCGACGTGGAGGTCGATCCCTCCGCCATGGTGGCGCGCAAGGACAATGTGCAGGTCCATACCACGGCAAAGGAATTCCATCTCCTGAAGCTGCTGATGGAGCGCAGCGGCCGGTATGTGACGAAAAACGATATCGAATATGCGCTCTATGACGCGGAAAACACCGTCGAGAGCAATACGATTGAAGTGACGATCTATAATCTGCGCAAGAAGCTCGGCACCGATTTCATCAAGTCGATCCGCGGCGTCGGTTACATGATCGAGCGATGAACAATTCCACGCTTACCCGCAAGCTGTTTCTGCGCATCGCGCCGGTCGTCGTCGTGACGATCGTCGTGATCGCCGCTTTCGCCTTCAACAGCGCGACGCGGGAGATCAACAATATCTACGACGCCCAGCTCATCGACGATGCCAACGTGATCTGGAGCCTGCTGCGCCGGCCGCTGGAGAAGAATCCGGACCACACGGCAAAGCAGATCGACGATATCGACTTCAACATGGACAATCAGCTGGCCTTCAATGAGGACGCCGATGATTATGCCGATGCGCACATGTTTCGCGCTTGGGTCGATGGCAATATCCGCTTCTACAGCAGCACGGCCTTTCTCTCCGATGTACCGCAGCAGAAGGTCGGCTTCACCACGCTGACCTATGGCGGAGACGAGTGGCGCGTCTATTCTCTGCCGATCCCGAACACGACCATCGTGATCGAGCTTGGCGAAAAGATCGCGCTTCGCGAAACGCTCGTTTCCAACATTCTCCTCAATCTGTTCTTTCCGCTGCTGATGCTGGTGCCGGTCATCGGCTTTCTCATCTGGCTCGGCATCAATAGTGGTCTGCGCACCATCCACGGGCTGGTGCGGCAGATCCGCACGCGATCGCCCGATGATCTCTCGGCTATCCCCGTCGAGGAGCTGCCGCGCGATCTGCTGCCGCTTGGCCGCTCGATCAACCAGCTGCTGGAAAAGCTCGCCCAGTCGCTGACGCTGGAGCGGCGCTTCTCCGACCTTGCCGCGCATCAGCTGCGCACGCCGCAGGCGAGCGTGAAACTGCTTTTGCGAATGCTCGAAAACAGCGATAGCGATCAGGAGCGGCAGGCGATCATTTCCGATCTGGTGGCCAGCAACAACCGCACCATCCATCTGATCGAGCAGCTGCTGCGGCTCGCCAGGGTCAGCCACCATCCCCTCAATCTGACATCGGTGCCGCTCTATCACTGGATGGCGTCGCTCATTGCCGAATTCGGCAACATCATCACCAGCCGCGAGCTCGAGGTCGTGCTCGAAGGGGACGAGCCGATCCAAGTCAGGACGGATGAGTCGCTGCTACGCATGCTGGTCACCAATCTGCTCGACAATGCCATCAAATACACGCCGGTCGGAGGGGAGATCAAAGTTTCGATCGCTTCGGAGGACGGTTTTGGCTGCATTTCCATCAGCGACAGCGGTCCCGGCATTCCGCCGCATGAGAGGGAGGCGGTATTCCAGCGCTTCTATCGCCTCAACACGCTTCACACGGAAGGGGCCGGCCTCGGGCTCGCTATCGTTGCGGATACGGCGGACCGTCTCTCGGCAACAGTCGATCTTTCTACTTCACGTTTGGGCAATGGTCTTAAGGTCGATCTAAGATTGCCGTTGAGTTAAAAGTACAACGTCTCGTCGTTTTTCATTTTCGCATCATTTTCCCCTCATGCCCGGCTCATCTGAGGTTGTTAGACGCAACTTAGGATTAAGCGAAGGGGTATTTCATGCAGGTGTTTTGCGATTTTGATGGAACCATATCCATCGAAGACGCGACGGATATGGTGTTGTCCCGTTTCGCCGGTTCCGAGTGGGAAGATATAGAGCAATTGTGGAAGCAGGGGCAGATCGGCTCCGGCGAATGCATGCGCAGACAGATCGCTCTCATTCAGGCAAGCCGGGGCGAGCTCGACCGGTTTCTCGACACGCTGTCGATCGATTCGGGCTTCGAGAGTTTCCTGTCCTTTTGCCGCCGCGACGAATTGCCTGTCACGATCGTCAGCGATGGTGTGGACTATTTCATCCGGCGCATCCTGGCGCGTCACGGCATCGAGGGTCTGCCGATCGTCGCCAATGTGCTGACTTGCAGCGTTTCGCAGGGGCGCGAATCCTATTCGCTGTTCCCGCCATTTACGGCGACCGGCTGCGTATCCGGTGCCGGTGTCTGCAAATGCCGCGTCGTCGATAGCAGCGACCTGCAGGTCTATATCGGCGACGGGCGCAGCGACTTTTGCGTTTCCGACAAGGTCGATCTCGTTTTCGCCAAGGCCAGGCTTGTCGATTACTGTGAGGAAAACGGCATTCCGTATGTCGGCTTCGAAGACTTCTCCGATCTGCTTCCAAAGATGGAAGCCGTTCTCCCGAGCGTCGAGCGACGCTCCCGTGCACTGCCGCAAGTCAAGACGGCGTGAACCAGACCAAGAGGCATTGAATGAAAACGAATGTAGCCGAAGCCTTCAGCGGCGAGACCGAGTCCGTCCGCTCCGAAGAGGAATTGCGCGCTCTTGAGGAGCTCTATTGCTCCCATGGCGATACGGTTCACTACACGGACAAGCCCAAATTCTTCGAGGAATGCGAAGGTTCCTTTGTCTACGATCGGACCGGCACACCGTTCCTCGATCTGCAGATGTGGTACTCCGCCGTCAATTTCGGCTATCGCAACGAGCGCCTGAACGAAGCCGCCCATCGCCAGCTCGGCCGTCTCCCGCAGGTCGCCTCGCAATATCTGCATCGCGAGAAGGTGGAGCTTGCCGCACTGATCGCCCAGGATGCCGAGCGCAAGTTCGGCCGTAAGGGCCGCGTGCACTTCAACGTCGGCGGCTCCCAGGCCGTCGAGGATTCCCTGAAGCTCGTGCGCAACTATACGGGCGGCAAGAGCCTGATGTTCGCCTTCGAGGGCGGCTATCACGGCCGCACGCTCGGCGCCTCGGCGATCACCTCGAGCTACCGCTATCGCCGCCGCTACGGCCATTTCGGCGATCGTGCCCAGTTCGTTGAATTCCCCTATTACTTCCGCGGCCCGAAGGGCATGTCGAAGGAAGAATACGGACATTACTGCGTCCAGAAATTCGCCCGCCTGTTCGAGAGCGAATATAACGGCGTCTGGGACCCGAAGGCCGGCAAGTCCGAATATGCGGCCTTCTACATCGAGCCGATCCAGGGCACGGGCGGCTACGTCATTCCGCCGATGAACTTCTTCGTCGAACTGAAGAAGGTGCTCGACGATCACGGCATCCTGCTCGTCGTCGACGAAATCCAGATGGGCGTCTACCGCACGGGCAAGCTCTGGTCGATCGAGCATTTCGGCGTTTCGCCGGATGCGCTGATCTTCGGCAAGGCGATCACCAACGGCCTCAATCCGCTTTCCGGCGTCTGGGCTCGCGAAGAGATGATCAATCCGGAGATCTTCCCGCCCGGCTCCACGCATTCGACCTTCGCCAGCAACCCGATGGGCACCGCCGTTGCGCTCGAAACGATGAAGATGCTGGAAGAGCAGGATTTCGGCGCTGCGATCATGGAAAAGGGCGCGCATTTCCTCGACGGACTGAAGCAGCTGCAGAAGCGCCATGCCATCGTCGGCGAAGTCGACGGCCTAGGCCTCGCCCTGCGCATGGAAATCTGCAAGGACGACAGCTACACGCCGGACAAGGCGACGCTGGACTGGATGTGCGATGAAGGCATGAAGGGCGACCTTCAGGTCGGCGGCAGGACCTACGGTCTCGTGCTCGATGTCGGCGGCTACCACAAGAACGTCATCACGTTTGCTCCCAACCTGCTGATCACCCGCGAAGAGATCGATCTGGCGCTTTCCCTGCTCGATCAGCTTCTGACGCGTGCTGCCCGGAGATAAGACGGTGCAACTGCTGCTTCTTCATCTCGATGATGCTTTGGAGTTGCAGCCTGACTTTGTGCGCGCCTGCAAATTTGCCGGCGCGCACCAGTATTTCGGCAAGAATGCGGGGCAACAGGTTCGGCTGTGGAGCAAACAGAGCGCCCTTGATGATCTCAATCGCGAGATCGTCAAGAACAGGCCGACGGCCGGCAAGGACCCGCAACTGTGTTTCATGGGCTCCGGCGACTTCCACCATGTCACGGCCTTGCTGCTTGATGGCGCACTCGAACGACAATCCGGTGCGGCCACACTGATCCATTTCGACAACCATCCGGACTGGGTGAAATTCGACGGCGGCATGCATTGCGGCTCCTGGGTCAATCGCGCCCTTACCAATCCCTGCATCCAGAAGGTCATCACGATCGGCGTCTGCAGCCATGATCTTCGCAGTCCCGAGCGCAAGGGCGCCAATCTGCACTGGCTCGCCGACGGCAAGCTGGAACTCTATCCTTACGAACATCCGCCGAGCCGTGTACTGGCCGATTACGGCAATGGCGCCAGCTACCGGCAGGAAAGAGGTGCGCTGCACTGGAAATCGATCGCCGAGATCGGCGAGGAAAATTTCATCGATCACATGCTCAGCCGCATTCGCACCGAGGCCGTCTACGTGACGATAGACAAGGACGTGCTGGCCGCCGACGATGCCGTTACCAACTGGGATCAGGGCCGCATGCGATTGCCCTATCTCCTCTCCCTCATCAGCGAAATCGGCAGCCGTCACCGCATCATCGGCGCGGATGTCATCGGGGATTATTCAACCCCGAGTTATGCTGGCAGCCTGCGGACCCAGTTCATGAAGCGCGCGGAGATCTTCATCGATCAGCCGCGTATGCGGCAGGGTGCCGAAACAATGCGGAATATCAACAGCGCGGCCAATCACGCCCTGCTGGAGGTGCTGGCGGAGTATATGCAATGACTGGCAGCCTGACACTTCCCATGCTTGGGCTCATCCTGTTCTGCGTGGTCGCGGAAACCGCCCGCGAAGTCTGCTTCAAGCAATCCGCCAGTGAGAACGCCCCCCTTCAGGCGCTGGCAAAACCGGTCACCTGGCTCGGCATTCTGCTCTGGGCCGTGGAGCTTTTCGCCTGGACGGCCGTTCTGGAGCACGTGCCACTGACCATCGCTTTCCCGCTGATGGCGATGAGCTATGTCGTCATCGTGCTCGCCGGCGCCGTCATCTTCAAGGAAAACATCAACCTGCGCCACGCGACGGGCGTGTTTCTCGTCACCGCCGGTGTGGTTTGCGTGGGAGTTACAGGACTATGAAAATCTTTGCGCACACCCGATGGGACCTTGCACCGGTGCTTGCCGCCGTCGCCCATCTCGCCTTCGACGTCTATCTGATCGTCGGCTTCGAAAGCCGGCCGCTTTGGCTCTCGGTCATTCTCGGCTGCCTTTATGCCGTTTCGATTTCCTGGAACATCAACAGCATATCACACAATTTCATCCATACGCCCTATTTCAAGCCGCGCTGGATGAACTACGGCTTCAGCCTCCTGGAGTCGGTCGCGATCGGCTTCTCGCAGACCTATTATCACTGGGTGCATATGCGCCATCATTCGGGCAATAGCGACCGTCCGAACGAAAAGGGCGAGACGATCGATATGCTCTCGATCTATCGCTATGGCCGTGACGGCCAACCGGAAAACGTCTGGTCCTATACGTTTCTGAGCTTCTTCCGCGACAGCCTTGGCGACATCCACAAGGCGATTGCCCGCAACCGCCCCTTCGATGCTGCCTGGGGACGGTTCGAGCTCTATTTCTTTCTAGGACTTGCCGCGGTCGCGCTGATCTACGATTGGAAGGCGGTGCTGTTCTTCGTGCCGTTCTATTATATCGGCAATTGCCTGTCGTCGCTGAACGGTTATTACGAACATCTGAACGGCGATCCGGACGAGCCGATCGCCTGGGGTGTTTCGAGCCACAAATCCTTCTACAACTGGCTCTGGTTCGGCAATGGCTATCATGCCGAGCACCATTATCGTCCCCGCACCCACTGGACGAAGCTGCAAGCGCTGCACGAGCAGATCAAGGAAGAGCAGGAAAAGAATGGGACGCATGTGATCAGCACCTGCCATGCGCTTGGCTTCATGGCCAAGGAAAACCGGCAGTCGGAGCTCTCTCATGAAAGCTGATGATTTGAGCTTCTTCATGGAGGGCTCAAACGGCAAGGGCGTTCTTCTGGTCCACGGACTGACGGGCGCGCCTGCCGAAATGAAACTGGTGGCTCGGCATCTCAACCGCAGGGGCTACAGCATCTATGCGCCATTGTTGGCCGGTCACGGCGTCGATGCGAAGACGCTGCGCGGGACCCGCTGGGAAGATTGGCTCGCCTCGGTCGTCGAGGCATCGGAGCTGCTAGCATCCAGAACGCAGGAGGTCTTTGCCGCCGGCATCTGCGTCGGCGGCAAGCTCGCCATGCTGGCTGCCGAACAGCAGAAGAAGACCATCAGCGCGGTGGCGATCTATTCTCCCTGCTTTAATTACGACGGCTGGGACGTTCCCTTCTATTATCCGCTGCTGGCCTCGCAGATCGGCTGGCTATCACGCGTTCCGTTCCTCGATCGGCTGAGCTTTAGCGAAACGACCTCGCTCGGGATCAAGGACGAGCGCATGCGCCGGCTGATCGAAGGCATGGCGAGCGAAGGGGTTCTGGAAAAATTCCCCGGCAAGGGCCTGGTCGAGATGCATCGGCTGGGCAAGACGCTACGCAGCATGCTGACGCAGATGCGGACACCGACGCTGATCCTGCATGCTGAGGACGACGATCTCGCCAGCCCGAAGCATGCCCGCTATATTTCCGAGCATATCGGTGCTCCGCATGAGCTGAAATGGATCACGGACAGCTATCACATGATCCATGTCGACCGGCAGCATCGGCAGGTGGCCGATTTCACGGCCGACTTCTTCGAGGCGCGTCATGTCGCAGCCGCTGCTTAAAATCGTGCCACAGCCGACGGGGGACCCGGTAGCCGAAGTTCACTTCAGCATCCGCGCCATCGGCCGCGACACATGGAATGCGTGTTTCCCGAATGACGTCGAGGATTATGATTGCCTGCTCGCGATCGAGGAAGCCGGCCTCGAAGGGTTCGAATGGCGCTATATCACCGTTACGGAGGGTGGGCGCGTGAGCGTCGCCATGCCGGCCTTTGTCTGCCTCTACGCTCTCGATACGACGCTGGATGAGGGATTCCTGCGACGGTCCGTGCGCAGCGTGCAGCGATATTTTCCAGGATTTCTGAAGCTGCGCCTTGCATGTTTGGGATCGCCCTGCACCGAGACCGGTGCGATCGGCTTTCACCCCGACCTCTCGCAGGAGCGTCGTCGCGTATTGCTGACGGAGATGTTGTCCTTCTTCGAGCAGATTGCCGCGACGGAGCATTGTGCGCTGATCGGCCTCAAAGATATTCCGGAGCAGGCTTCGGCCGAGTTCGGCGATCTCTTTGCCGCTCGGGGCTATGCCTCGATCGGCGGTCTTCCGACGGCGTGGCTCGACATCGATTTCAAAACGATCGACGAATATCTCGCTAGGCTTTCGGCCGGCACCCGCAAGGATATGCGCCGCAAGATGAAATCCTTCGACCAGGTCAGGGTGGAGATGCGGACGGATTTCGGCGAGTTCCTACCTCAGGTGATGGCGCTCTATCATGACACGCGCAATCGCAGCGAATGGCAGTTCGAGGAGCTGACGCCTGCCTATTTCCAGGGCATTCTCGCCCACATGTCCGGCCGCTCCTTCTGCACCTTCTATTTCGTCGAGGACAAGCTGCTTGCCGCCAATCTGATCGTGCATAACGAGCGCGTGGCTATCGACAAGTTCTTCTGCATGGATGGGGAAAAGGGCCGGCCCTATAATCTCTATTTCATCAGCTGGTTTACCAATCTGCGTTACTGCCTGGAGAACGGCCTGAGCCGTTATCAGAGCGGGCAGGCCCATTATGCAAACAAGGTGCGCCTCGGCAGCAAGCTGACCGCCAATGCGATGTATTTTCACCATCGCAATCCTTTGCTTCAGAGTGTGCTGCGACTGATATCGCCGCTGTTCTCGACAGACGAGGCGGATGCGTAATGCCCCATATGCGTTTTTTCTGGCTTGCCGTGCCGGTGCTGAGCACCCTGTACCAAGTCCTCATCAAGCTTGGTGCAGGGCAATTGCACGATGAAGGTATGCGGGCATGGCTCTGGCAGGCTCTCTCCTCTCCATGGATATTGGTGGCTATCGCCATCGAGATTGTCGGTTTCTTCATCTGGATGAATGTGCTGGCCGAGCTGGATCTAAGCCGCGCCTTTCCGCTGACAGGCATCAGCTATGTGCTTGTTGTCGCGACCGGCTGGTTCGTCTTCGAAGAGCGGGTGGTCGCCCTGCAGATGGTCGGCAGCTGCTTGATCCTGACGGGCGTCTGGCTGATTGCAGGCGCCGGTGTCGAAGTGAAGGAGCATCATGAGGAATTGGAGCCGAAGCAGGAGGAACTGCGTACGGGGACCGGCAAGGATAGGTGATGTCCAATATGCAAGCTGACAACCGCCCGAAGGGCAAAACCCCCGCCATTTTCTCCAGCTTTGTCGACTGGTGTCTGAAACGCGGACTTTCCTCCATCGTCACGCGCGGCGCGCTGACCGTGACGACGGCAAGCGGCCGAGTGCTGGCTTTTGGCGACGGCACCGGTGAGCCGGTTCATGTCCGCTTCACCGATGACCGTGCCGAATGGGCGTTGCTGATTGATGCCGACAAGCGGCTTGGCGAACTCTTCATGGATGGCCGCTTCATCGTCGAGCGCGGCACGCTTTACGATTTCGTGGCGATGATGCTGCGTGAGGGGCAGAACAGCACCCATCCGCTCATTGCCCGCATCATCGATCATATCCGGACCAAGCTCAGGATCTTCCGCCATCGTAACCTGCCTGGGCGCTCGAAGGCCAATGTCGCCCATCATTACGATCTCGACGCCCGGCTCTACGAGCTCTTCCTCGATCCGGACCGGCAATATTCCTGCGCCTATTTCGAGCATGCCAACCAATCGCTTGACGACGCGCAGATTGCCAAGAAGCGGCATCTCGCCGCCAAGCTTTTGATCGAGCCGAACAACAGCATTCTCGATATCGGCTGCGGCTGGGGCGGCCTCGCGCTGCATATGGCCGAACATGCGCCGGGCGGTTATGTGCTCGGCGTGACCCTATCGGAAGAGCAGCATGAGTATGCCTCGAAACGCACCACTGAGAAGGTCGGGGAAACGCCGGCGGAGGTTCAGTTTGCGCTAAGGGATTACCGCAGCCTGACCGGCCGCTTCGATAGGATCGTCTCCGTCGGCATGTTCGAGCATGTCGGGCTTGCGTCTTATCGCACCTTCTTCCGCAAATGCGCTGAGCTGCTGGAGGATGACGGCATCATGGTGCTGCACACCATTGGCTGTTCGGCGACCCCGGGCTTTACCACGCCCTGGCTCGACAAATATATCTTTCCGGGAGGTTATATTCCGGCACTGTCCGAGATCGTGCCGGAGATCGAGGCGGCGGGGCTTGCCATCACCGATGTCGAGGTGCTGCGGCTGCATTATGCCAAGACGCTCGAGGCGTGGCGGGAGCGTTTCATGGCACGCTGGGACGATGCCGCCAAGCTCTACGACGAGCGCTTCTGCCGTATGTGGGAATATTATCTTTCGACGGCGGAGGCCGCCTTCCGCTACGAGGATCTTGTCGTCTTCCAGATCCAGATCGCCAAGCGCAACGACATCATTCCGCTGACGCGCAATTATATTGCCGAGAATGAAGCGAAGAGCGCTTCAAAACTTGATGTTGAAGGTTCTGTTCAGCGTGAAGCCAACGATGTTCTGGTCGGGTGAGCCGAAGCGCGAGGTGATCGGGCTGTCGGCGGCATCGCCCACCAGGCGGTTATATTTCTCGTAGACCTGCACGCTCCATTCCGGCGAGATCGTGTAGGTGGCAGCCACGGTGAAGCCGACCGATTTCACGCCGGCGCCGGCATCGAAGGCATTGATATGGCCATGCCTCGCAGCTTCACTCTCCGAGATGCCGAAGTTGGTGCGCATATACACTGAATTTGCCATCGACAGGCGAGGGCCAGCGGACAATAGCCACTTGTCTCCGAGCGGCTGGAACCAGTCGAGGGCGAAGTCGCCGACCAGTCCATCGCCGCCCCAAAGCGACTGGCGTATTTCCGTGCGGAACCGGAGCCGATTGTCCATCAGCCAATATTGGGCAAAGCCGCCCGCATCGAAATTCCAGCGCACCCTGCGCTGGCTTTGGAGGTGCAGATTGTTGAGATCGAAGCGGTCATCCCGCAAGCCGACCACAGGGCCGATTTCAAGGCCTCCGAGATCGAAAAGCTGATAGTCGAAATTGTCGTCCGGGGCACTGTATTCCTGGGCCTCACCCAGACGATGGATGTCGAAAGATGGCAGGGCGCCGAAGGTATAGTGCTTCGATCCCTCATAGCTCGGTCCGTATTCCACGGTTGCTCCAAGCGTGACGACCCAGGTGCTGGATGAGGATTTCGCGGCGTCTTCCGCCCTGGACGATGTGGGAAAAGCGCCGGCTGCGAAGGCGGCCAGAAGCCCGATTCCAGCCAGCATCGATAAGCGGGCGGAGAAAGATGTCCCAACACTTAACACTCTGATAACACCCGATCTCCGATCGCCCTTGCAGCATTACTAGCACAGCTCAAGCTTCCGAAAACAGCAGAAAATGAACGAGTAATTATTGCGCTCGGCTTACGGCCCGAGGGCTCTTGCACCGCTTGTGCAAGCGTCGTGCTGTGCGCCTTCGGCCCGCTGCTGCGTGAGCGAGAAATACGCTCTGGAATAGATGAAAAACATGTCATGAACCTGAAGCGCTTGGCGCGCCAAACGCACGACGGTCGCTCTCACCACGGTTGGAAGCGGCGAATTTTATCCCTAGATAGGCTTTATTTCTTTTCCACTTCGATCAGTGAAAGAGGCGATGTGAACGCACGACAGGCAGGTTTCAGCGCATGAAGAATCGGCCGATTGACACGTCGGGTATCCCTGGATGGTTGAACCGCTACGAGCCTTTCCTGCTGTTGATGTTCGCTGCCCTTTCGGGCGGAATTCTCCTGTTCATCTATCTGACGGGCGAGGTTCTCGAAGGAAGCACGAGGGGGTTCGACGAGGCGATATTGCTGGCGCTTCGCCAGCCCGCGAGCCTCTCCGTGCCGCTCGGGCCGGGATGGCTGACCCATGCCGTCAGAGACATCACGAGCCTCGGCGGCACGACCGTGCTCGCGCTGATGACCGCTTTGGTGACGATCTACCTGCTGCTGGACCACCGGCGGGCGATCGCCATTTTCATCCTCGTTTCGGTGCTTGGCGGATGGGCATTGAGCACGGCCTTGAAGATCGGCGTCGCACGGCCTCGGCCCGATATCGTGCCGCATCTGGTCGAAGTGCAGGATCTGAGTTTTCCGAGCGGCCATGCGATGGTTTCGGCGGTGACCTATCTGACCCTAGCCGCGCTGATCTCAAGCACGCGCACCTATCGCTCGACGCGCGTCTTCACCGTCGCGGCCGGCATCCTGCTGACATTGATGATCGGCGCGAGCCGGGTCTATCTCGGCGTGCATTATCCGACCGACGTCCTCGGTGGCTGGTGCGCCGGCGCGACCTGGGCGCTCGGCTGCTGGATCATCGCCCGCCGCTATATATCGCCCTCGCGAAACGATGAGGGTGTGCGAAACGACGCTCCGCCGCCAGAGTGAAGGACAGTGAGGGACGGCGTCGATTCGGGCGCGCCCAGCACGGAATCAGCAATCGACCTCCAGCCGTGTCGCCACCAGCAGCGAGTAGTCCGTACCCTTGGGGTCGCTGAAGAACATACTTGTCAGCGCTGCCTGGTTTTCCGCCATGACTTCCTTGGGGTTGGGCCTGATGACCTTGCGCTTGCAGCGGCCGAAGGCCGGCCCCGACGTGCTCAAATCGTTGTCGGTGGCGAAATCGACCGCCGTATAGAGCGTCTTGTCGTAGATGCCGAAGATGGTGGTTCCCTTGAGAAAGGTCTTCTGCTCCGGCTTCAGCGAAAAGGTCAGCGTCAGCGAACCATCCTTGTAGTCGGCCTGGATCGCATCCGGCTTGGCCATCGGCACCGCTTTGCCGTTGCTGGTGACGTTCGTGTAGTAACCATATTGCGCCAAGGAATCCCTGACCGTCTTTCCCACGGCCTTGAGCTCGCTTGCGCTCAAAGCCTGGTCGCCGCTCTTGCCGTAATCCATGAGCACGGAGGAGGTGAACACCTCGTCGAAGCTCCAGACATTGCGCAGCTCGCTGATGGAGCCATCGGGCGCCGAGACGACCTCGAATTTGGCATCGATGAAGATATGCGGATGGGCCAGTGCGGGAACCGGCAGAAGCGACAGTATCGCAATCAGCAGGGAAATCTTTGTTTTCATGCGAGCAATACCGCGTTCCGTCCGTTTATTTTGTTGCTCAGACCTGCACGTCAAATGGGACTGATTTGAGACTTGGGCACGCGGGCAAGGCATGGAAGCAGGGGAAGGAAGCAGGAATACGGAAACTTGCCTTTTCGGCAAAATACCAGCCTCGGCCTGAGCCGTGACTTCTTCTATTCGGAGAAAGACTTGGAAAACTGGAGCGGGCGAAGGGATTCGAACCCTCGACCCCAACCTTGGCAAGGTTGTGCTCTACCCCTGAGCTACACCCGCTCATTCCCGTCGCGATCCGGGGTAGTGTGTTGGACCGCTGGGCGTCGTCTTGCGGCGACGGGCGCTATATGGCCTAACCGTTTTTCAAATGCAACAGGGAAATGACGAGTTCGCGAAGAAAAATTGCATCTTCTTTTCATAAGCCATGGGAAAGCCCGGAAACGCCGGGCCTTGTCGTCTCGAAGATTGCAATGAAATTGTGGGCGACGTATCAGGGGCGGACCATTCTTGATTGCGAGACGCCATGACCGAGACCAGCCCGAAGAACCGCGACGACCTTTTCCGATTCCTGGACGGGCTCGGTATCAGCCATACGACCAAGGATCATGCTCCGGTCTTCACCGTTGCCGAATCGGTATCGCTGCGCGACGAAATTCCAGGCGGCCATACGAAGAACCTCTTCGTGAAGGACAAGAAGGACAATTTCTTCCTGCTGACCGTCGAGGAAAATGCGACAGTCGACCTGAAGACCGTGCACACGCTGATCGGCGCGGCCAGCAAGGTGTCCTTCGGCAAGCCGGAAAAGCTGATGGAATATCTCGGCGTCATCCCTGGCTCTGTCACGGCCTTCGGCGCGATCAACGACACCGCCAACAATGTCACCTTCGTCCTCGATGCCGAGCTGATGGCGCATGACATCGTCAATTGCCACCCCTTGTCGAACGATGCGACGACGTCGATTGCCAGCGGCGATCTCCTGCGCTTCATGGAGGCGACGGGTCATACGCCGCTAGTCTTGAAAGTGACGAGCTAACGTACGATTTTAGCGCTAAGATTATAGCGGTCGGCTTCTCTTCGGATTGTCCGGTCGCTTTGGCCACTTCATGGAGCGTGCTGGCAGGCGAACCTCATCGTCTCGTCTGGAGATCATGCTTCTTACAAAATCAAGGATGCCGTCAGGCGGGAGACACTCATGAGCGGTTCGAACAATCCCTATAACGCTTCCTTCGGCGGGCAGATGTCGGCCTCGGCATCCTTCGGCGCCACGCCAGCCGCCGGCGGCGCTTCGCCGATCAAGGACACGACGACGGCGACCTTCGCCAAGGACGTTATCGAGGAATCGCGCAACCAGCCGGTGCTGGTCGATTTCTGGGCGCCCTGGTGTGGCCCGTGCAAGCAGTTGACGCCGGTGCTCGAAAAAGTCGTCACCGAGGCCAAGGGCCGCATCAAGCTGGTCAAGATGAACATCGATGATCATCCCTCGATTGCCGGCCAGCTCGGCATCCAGTCGATCCCGGCCGTCATCGCTTTCGTCGATGGCCGTCCGGCCGATGGCTTCATGGGTGCGGTTCCGGAAAGCCAGGTTCGCCAGTTCATCGATCGTCTCGGCGGCCCTGCAGGCGGTGCGGACGATCAGGCAGCCGAGATTGCTGCCGTTCTGGAAGAGGCGAGCGGCCTGCTTGCCGCCGGTGACGTCAATGGCGCCGCCGAGCTTTTCGGCGCGGTGCTGCAGGCGGACCCGGAAAATGCCAAGGCGCTCGCCGGCATGGCCGAATGCATGATCGCCGCCGGCCAGAGCCAGCGCGCCCGCGAGGCGCTTGCCGACCTGCCGGAGACGCTTGCCAACGATGCCGGCATCCAGGCCGTGGTCAAGAAGCTCGACCAGATCGACGAGGCCCGCAAACTTGGCGATCCCGTGGCGATCGAACGTGAACTGGCCGCCAACCCCGACAATCACGAGCAGCGCATCAAGCTCGCCAAGATCCGCAACGTCGAAGGCAAGCGCGAGGAGGCGGCCGAGCATCTTCTGACCGTCATGCGCAAGGATCGCAGCTACGACGATGACGGCGCGCGCCGCCAGCTGCTGGAGTTCTTCGAGGTATGGGGTGCCAAGGATCCCGCCACGATCGCGGCACGGCGCAAGCTTTCCTCGATTCTGTTTTCGTAAAGGGTCTGTTTCCTCGAGGTGTGGCGATCGTGCGGAACCTTTTCGCGCGATCGCTTGTTAGACGACGGTGTCAGGTATCCGGCAGTCGTGTGCTTCAGGCGGGCATCTCGGAGTTTTCATTGAAAATGCTCTTGTGTTTTCGGCAGACGGGCTCACATTATCGATGACGGCGCGAAAAGGGGGCGATGACCACGATGTGTGTCGTTTCTGCGCGGCGATCTAAAATGCGTCGCGATCTCTCGGCTTCGCTTTTCGCACTTTAGGTCTTTGATTTTGCGCATGTCGCTGTCGCAAAACCGCTGCATACTTGCGCGACATGCTTTGGCGGGATGGAAGAGATGCAAGTCGGCAATGCCAGATATTTGAAGCCAAGCGATCTGCCCGAATCGGTTGCTGTCTTTCCCCTGTCCGGTGCGTTGCTGCTGCCCGGGGCTCAATTGCCGCTGAATGTCTTCGAGCCGCGCTATCTCGCCATGTTCGATGCGGCCATCGCCGGAAATCGTTTGATCGGCATGATCCAGCCGGCGCTGGGAGAGCCGCCGGAATCATCCAATCTGGCGCATGTCGGCTGCCTCGGGCGCATCACCTCCCTCTCGGAGACTGGCGACGGTCGTTATATCGCCGCGCTGACGGGCATATGCCGTTTCCGGCTGATGGATGAAATCACCGCCCACCAGCCCTATCGCACATTCCGCATCACCCCCTTCATCTCCGACCTGAAATCCCATCATGAGGAAGGCACGGTCGATCGCCCGGCACTGCTTTCGGCTTTCCGTGCCTATCTGGAGGCCAACAAGTTGGAAGCGGATTGGGAAAGCGTCGAGCGGGCCGACAACATGATGCTGGTCAATTCGCTGTCGATGATGGCGCCCTTCGATCCGGCCGAGAAACAGGCCCTTCTCGAAGCGCCCGACCTGAAGACCCGCGCCGAAACCTTCATCGCCATCGTCAAGATCGTGCTCGCCGGCTCCGGCGACACCGATTCCCTCCTGCAATAGGAATTTTCGCATGGACGTCACGGTCAGCAAAGTGGACCCGAAACTGCTCGATCTGCTCGTCTGCCCGCTGACCAAGGGGCGGCTGAGCTACGACCGGGAAAAGAACGAGCTGATCTCGGAAAACGCGCGCCTCGCCTATCCGATCCGCGACGGCATTCCGATCATGCTGATTTCGGAAGCAAGACGTATCGAGGATTGAGGCTGGTTCAGCTCGGTTGAGACGTGTCATTCACTCGGCGATGCACCAGCAAAAGGCTGAGCAGCGTGCAATATGCAATGCTCGAGATCGCCATGGCCAGCCATAGTGCAGCCTGTGGACCGGCGTAGGTCACCGCGGTGGTGAATAATGGTGGCGCCGCTGCATAGGAGAGATTGAGAGGGACCGCCAGTCGTGCCGATGCGCGGGCGTAGGTGCCGCTGGGAAAAATCTGCAACGGCAGCGTGGTGCGGGTAACGGCGGTGATGCCGCTGGCAATGCCGTAAAGTGTGGCGAAAAGCATGGCGCCCGTGAAGCTATTGCTCAGCAGAAGAATCGCAAAGCTCAAGGGAAACAGCGCAGAGCCCGTGAGACCGATGGTAAAGCCCGACCAGCGCCGGCTGCCGAGTAAATCGACCATGCGGCCCGCCCATCGCGCAATGCCGATGAAGGCTGCTGCCGCCAGCGCGCTGGCATGATCGAGACCAGCAGCCTCGAAGAGGATGATGATCGTCAGGGCAAATCCCCAGGTAACGAAGCCGTTGGCGGCAAAGCTTGCGGCCAGCAAGGTGAAACTCGGCCCATGGATGGGGGCAGGCTCCAGCGCGGCCTTCTTAGCCGATTTCTCCTTGGGTTGACGGGCAAGCGTGGTCCAATGCAACGGCGCGCAGACAAACAGCATCAGCGCGGCAAAGAAAAGCGTTGTAGCGCGCCAGCCCCATTGATCCTGTAGAAGGCCGGTCAACGGCCAGACGATCGTCGATGTCAGCCCGCCTGCCAGGATCAGAACGCCGAGTGCCCGACGCGCTGTATCGCCGGCGATTTCGCTGACTGCAATCTGTGCCGGTGTCGTCAACATGCAGGTGCCGGCGAGGCCGAGGGTCAACCATGAAAGAATATAGAGGATCGGACCGTGGGCGAGCCCCAGGATCAGCAGTCCGCCAGCGCCCAGAGCGCCCCCCCAGGTCATAATCGGGCGGGCGCCGTGGCGTTCGAAGATGGAGCTTAGCGGCCAGGACACCATCGCCATGACAACAAGCATGATCGTCGGTCCAGCCATGACCATGGGCAGGCTAACGCCCAGTTCGTGGGCCATGGCAGGCCCAATCACCGCTGGCAGATAGAAGGTAGAGCCCCAGCCGATGAGCTGTGTGAGCGACAGTGCGGCAACGGCGCGAACTATGGGTGAGCGGAATGGCATCCACGCAATCGGCGCGGAAAGCGTGATCGGATCGCGGTAGCGATATCGAAGGCGAGGCATCAAAGACCTTTGGCGGAGCAGCTTTTATTTCTGGCGGAATGCGAAAGACGAGCAGGTTGGTCAGTCGGCAAAATGCAAAGAAAGTATTGCTGCCTTTAAACGGCAGCCATGCTACGAATTTGGGACGGCTTGGTTTGACTTTGCTGCGGATCCATTGGCATTTTGCATCTGCTTGTGCGCGATTTTCGCGTGATGCTCAAACGAGGAATTTGAGGGGAGATTGAGGAAAATTCATGCAGGAGCGGCACCGTATCTCGCTCAATGCCATCAGGGTGTTTGCGATCGTGGCGCGCACCGGAAGCCTGACAGCGGCCGGTAGCGAGCTTGGCGTGACGTCTGGCGCGGTGAGCCACCAGCTCAAAAAGCTTGAAGACGAGTTAGGGGTGATTTTCTTCCGCCGGGGAAACAACACCGTCTCCCTCACCGAAATAGGGCGGCGGTTCTATCAGGAGGTCGCGCCGGCGATCGGGCTCATCGAACGCTCGGCCGAGGCTCTTTATCGCGACGAAAACGAAATCGGCGTCCACGCCACCACATCGCTTGCGCTGCGCTGGCTCATTCCGTCACTGGATCGCTTTCGCGCTCTCTGCCCGCAGGTGCGCGTCCGGGTGGAAACGAGTTCCGCGCGCGGTTTTCCAGCCGTTCCCGACTCGGATGTCAGCATTCGACATTTCCGGATAGGGGAAGTCGCCGAAGGATGGGAGTTCCTTGCGCGCGACTTGCGTCGTCCGGTCGTTTCTCCTGGCCTGCTGGCGAAAGATGCCAATCATCGGGAGATTGCCGTTTCGCGCCTGCCGGCTTTGCAATGCTGTGTGGGCAACTGGGACTGGCAGCTCTGGTGCGAGGCGTTCCGTCTTTCACCGGCAGATCTTTCCTTCGGCCATGCCTTCGACACGGACGACGCTGCGCTTCATGCCTGCGTCGCCGGCCTCGGAGTGCTGCTCACACCGACCATCCTCACGGGCCGGGAAATGAAATCGGGTGCGCTGATAAATCTGCCTGGCTACGAACCAGTCGAAACCGGCACCTATCGCTACCGGCGCCGCTCGGAATCGAGAGCGGTCCGGCAATTCTGCAGCTGGATGGATGCCGAGATGCGGAACCTCGTATAGAGGATTTCCGCTTCAGAGATTGGCGATTCGACCCCGACTTGTCAGATCGCCTCGCCTGCAAGCAGCCGCGGATTGTCCTTGGCCGTGGTGCCGGCGGCTTGGCCGATGAAGAAGGATTTGAGGCTGGGCAGCCGGTCGACGATCCCCAGCCCGAAGTCGCGGGCGATGCGCAGCGGCGTGTTGTCATTGGAAAACAGCCGGTTCAGCACGTCGGTCGTCACCCCCATGCGGAAGGTGTCGAAGCGGCGCCAGGTCTGGTAGCGTTCGAGGGTATTGATCGAGCCGATGTCGAGGCCGAGGCGGTCGGCTTCGACGATGGTTTCGGCAAGGGCTGCCACATCCTTGAAGCCGAGATTGAGGCCCTGGCCGGAGATCGGATGGATGCCATGGGCCGCATCGCCGGCAAGGGCAAAGCGCGGCGCGACGAAAGCGCGGGCAAGCGTCAGGCCGAGCGGAAAGGCACGGCGTTCTCCGATGGGGGTGAGCGCGCCGAGCTTGTGGCCGAAGCGGCGTTCCAGTTCTTCCTCGAAGACGAGATCGTCCGAGGCGACCAGCCGTTCGGCATCGGAGGTGCGCTCCGTCCAGACGAGCGAGGAGCGGTTGTTCTTCAAGGGCAGGATAGCGAAGGGGCCGGAGGGCAGAAAATGCTCCTCGGCGCAGCCGCCGTGCGGCCGCTCGTGCTCGACGGTGACGACAATGCCGGATTGCCCGTAATCCCAGGTGACCGTCTTGATACCAGCCATGTCGCGCAGCTTCGAACGCACGCCGTCGCAGGCGACCAGAAGCCGCGTTTCCAGCGTGCTGCCATCCGAAAGGGTAAGGGTGGTCTTGTTGTCGTCGGTTGCGAATCCGGTGGCACTGAGGCCATGCTTGATCGTAATGCCCAAGCGCTCGCAAGCGCCGCGAAGCGCTCCGACCATGGTGAGGTTCGGCACCATATGGGCGAAAGGCTGACCCTCGGCCACTTCGCCGTCGAAGGTAAGGAAGACCGGGCGGACGGGATCGCCGGTGCGCGAATCGGTGACGATCATGCGGGTGATCGGCTCGGCCTCCGGGGCGATCTCCTTCCAGACACCGAGGACTTCAAGCATCTTCGAGGCAGCCGCGATGATCGCCGATGCCCGCATGTCCTTCTTCCAGGCGGTTTCCGGAGCAGACTCGACGATCATGACATCGAGGTGAGGAGCGGCCTGCTTGACTGCGACCGCTGCGGCAAGACCCACATATCCGCCACCCACTACCAGCATGTCCAACATAGCGCTTCCCTGTGTCTTACTGTCACGTCCTGCTCTATATAGAGCATCCTGTCGACGGTTCCTACCATGGGAGTTCAAGCAAAATGTCGCGAGAGACCGAGAAGCTCACCCCGATGGAAACCGTGCTGGCGACGCTCGATCTCGAAACGATCGAGATGAACCTTTTTCGCGGCAACAGCCCGCAGGTGGGCTGGCAGCGCGTCTTCGGCGGACAGGTCATCGGTCAGGCGCTGATGGCGGCGCAGAGAACGGTGAATGGCGATCGCTTCGCGCATTCGCTGCATGCCTATTTCATGCTGCCCGGCGATCCTTCGGTGCCGATCCTCTATCAGGTCGACCGCCTGCGCGATGGTTCCAGCTTCAATACGCGACGTGTGCTGGCCATTCAGCATGGCAGGGCGATCTTTGCACTGACGGCGTCCTTCCAGGTCGACGAACCCGGCTTCGATCATCAGGGCGATATGCCCGATGTGCCGATGCCGGAGGAATTGATGGACGAGGAGCAGGTGAAGCAGCGCTATCTTGCCCATGCGCCGGAGAATGTCCGCCGCTATTGGGAGCGCAAACGGGCGATCGAAATTAGGCCCGTTTCGATCGAAAGCTATTTCTCCCGCGCGCAGCCGAGCCAGCGGCAGAATATCTGGGTTCGGGTGACGGGACCCGTGCCGGATGACCGGCTCTACCAGAATGCGGTGCTCGCCTATCTCTCCGACATGACGCTGCTCGATGTCTCCCTGAATGCGCATGGGACATCGGTTCTGGATCCGACCGTCCAGGTAGCAAGCCTCGACCATGCCATGTGGTTCCATCGCCCGTTCAAGCTCGACGACTGGCTGCTCTACAGTCAGGAGAGCCCCAGCGCCTCCGGCGCGCGCGGATTTACGCGTGGGAGCCTGTTTACGCGATCCGGTATCCTGATTGCGTCGGTAGCGCAGGAAGGCCTGATTCGTAAAAAGGCAAATGATTAAATAAAGTGCAATTTTATAAAATTGCACTTTATTTGTGCTGCTCTTTTGGCGAGAAATGCCGCTTTATGGGGTCTACGCAATAAATCTGTTTTATTTCAATACGTTATAAATGTGTCACGAATCTGGCACGCCCTTTGAATGTATATGGCCAGTCGCTGCAGAAACACTCGTCGGCGGCAAGGAGAGTCGGCTCCGTGCCGAGGCTAACAAAGGATGGGAAACCAGATGAAAATTGTGATGGCCATTATCAAGCCGTTCAAGCTCGATGAGGTCCGTGAGGCCCTCACGGC
The DNA here is from genome assembly GCF_030182525.1 of Rhizobium pantanalense. Classification (NCBI taxonomy): domain Bacteria; kingdom Pseudomonadati; phylum Pseudomonadota; class Alphaproteobacteria; order Hyphomicrobiales; family Rhizobiaceae; genus Rhizobium; species Rhizobium pantanalense. Next base: position 238,356 of record NZ_JAQJCH010000007.1, on the reverse strand, counting down.
TGTCGGCATCCAGGGCCTGACTGTGACCGAAGTGAAGGGCTACGGGCGCCAGAAGGGGCATACCGAGATTTATCGCGGCACCGAATATGCCGTGAGCTTCCTGCCGAAGCTGAAGATCGAGGTCGCAGTCGCATCCGAAACCGTCGACAAGGCCGTTGAGGCCATCGCGTCCGCCGCCAAGACCGGCCAGATCGGCGACGGCAAGATCTTTGTCTATTCCATTGACCATGCCGTGCGCATCCGTACGGGCGAAACCGATTCAGAAGCGCTGTAAGACACGGCGGACCAGGGAGTTATTTGCATGTCATTTTCCAAGCTTTCCTCCGCCCTGACACGGGTGGGCGCGCTTTCTGCGGCCTTGCTTGCGCCGGCGATCGCTTTTGCCCAGGATGCCGCCCCGGCTGCTGCAGCTGCGACCGCCGCTACTCCGGTTCCGGACAAGGGCGACACCGCCTTCATGTTCATCTCCACCATTCTCGTGCTCTTCATGCTCGTGCCGGGCCTGGCACTGTTCTATGGCGGCCTCGTCCGCGCCAAGAACATGCTCTCGGTTCTGATGCAGTGCACGATGATCGGCGCGGTCGTAATGATCCTCTGGGTTCTCTACGGCTATTCCTTCGCCTTCGGCGGCGGTTCGAGCCCTTACTGGGGCGGTACGGCCAAGATGTTCCTCTCGGGCGTTTCGACCTCGACCACGGCTGCAACCTTCTCCAAGGGCGTCGTCATTCCTGAATTCATCTTCATGCTGTTCCAGATGACCTTCGCTGCCATCACGCCGGCGCTCATCATCGGCGCCTTCGCCGAGCGCATCAAGTTCGGCGCAGCCGTGCTCTTCTGCGCGCTGTGGGCGACCTTCGTCTACTTCCCGATCGCCCACATGGTCTGGGATTCCAACGGCATGCTCTTCAAGATGGGCGCACTCGACTTCGCCGGCGGCACCGTCGTTCACATCAATGCCGGTATTGCAGGCATCGTCGGCGCCATTCTCGTCGGCAAGCGCGTCGGCTTCGGCAAGGACATGATGGCTCCGCACTCCATGACGCTCACCATGGTCGGCGCATCGATGCTCTGGGTCGGCTGGTTCGGCTTCAATGCCGGCTCCAACCTCGAAGCTTCCGGCGGCGCGATGCTCGCAACCGTCAACACCTTCGTCGCAACGGCAGCCGCCATCATCTCCTGGTCGCTGGTCGAAACCTTCACCCGCGGCAAGGCCTCCATGCTCGGCGGCGCTTCGGGCATGGTTGCCGGCCTCGTCGCCATCACGCCTGCAGCCGGTATCGCCGGTCCGATGGGCGCGATCGTCATGGGTCTCATCGTCTCGCCGCTCTGCTACTTCTTCGTCTCGGTCGTGAAGAACAAGTTCGGCTACGACGATACGGCTGACGTCTTCGGCGTACACTGCATCGGTGGTATCTTCGGCGCCATCGCAACCGGCATCTTCGCCAGCGCCTCGCTCGGCGGCGTCGGCTATGCCGATGGCGTCACGATGAGCAGCCAGGTCGTCGTCCAGCTGACCGCCGTCGTCACGACAATCCTGTGGTGCGGCATCGGCTCGGCGATCCTCTACAAGGTTGTCGACGTCATCATCGGCCTGCGCGTCGCTCCGGAAGCCGAACGCGAAGGTCTCGACCTCGCCTCGCACGGCGAAGCCGCCTACCACAATTCCTGATTGGAGCTTGCGAAACCGGAGCAAACTCTCCGGTTTCGCTCAACATCCCGTCGCGTCCTATTTCATCGTAAATAGGCGCCCTTGGCCCGGACCTTGGTTCGGGCCCTTTTCGTTCGTGCGCAGCCATTTTTCTTCAGACGACAGGCGATTCATGAGGTTGGCGTGCATGGTTAACATGCCATTAACCCTCCTCTGATTAGGTATGGCTAACCTGCCGGCGAGTGGGCATAGACCGATTCGTTTGCGCTTTGGACTGGAACGGGGCTGGATATCATGGGCAGAAGCAATTCGGCGGCGTTGAGCGGTCGCCCCGACCGTTTATCGCTATCGAGTGTGGTTTGGCGTCAGGTCAAGGGCCTGACAGGTTTCGCGATACTGTTCCTGCTGGCGCTTGCCGTTGCAGCGCTGGCGACCTGGAACGTCATGGACCCCAGCTATTCCTACGCAACTGCCAATGCGCCGACCAACCTGCTCGGCTTTCCCGGCGCAGCCTTTGCCGACATCATGATGCAGTCGTTCGGCCTTGCCTCGCTTCTGGCGATGCTGCCCGTCGTCGCCTGGGCCTTTGCTTTGATTACCAACCGCAAGCTTCATCGGGTACCCTCGCGCCTCGGCGCATGGTTCGGCGGTTGCATCGTCGCGGCCGGCTCCATCGCCTGCTTTCCGGCGCCGCCCACCTGGCCGATTCCCAACGGTATCGGCGGTGTCGTCGGCGATCTTCTGCTGCGCCTCCCAGCCCTTTTCATCGGCACCTATCCGAGCGGTGTCGTCGCCATCATCATCGGTTCGGTCCTCGCAGTTCCGGCCATTTGGCTCATGCTCTTCGCCTCTGGCGTCATCGGCGAAAACCTCGTGGAAGACGAAGAGGATGAGGACGACTACGAGGAAACCCGCAGCCGTGCCCGCCGGGTGGGCGATGAGGACGAGGATGACGATCGTGGCGGTTTCCTCGCCAATTTCATGGCCTATGGCGCGGTCATGCATGCCTGGTACAACACGCAGGCCCGCCTTCGCCGGCTGTTCGGCATGGGACCGCGCAAGCGCCGCGACCATGCCTTCGACGCACCTTATGATTTCAACGACGACGAATTCGGTACGCTGAACGAGCCGGTGCGCGCCAAGGCACCCATGGCTCGGGGGGACCGTCTGGAGCCGTCCATGGATGGTCCGGCGCGCCGCGTCGTTTCCGCGCCGTCGATCAGTCTCGGTGACGATGAGGATGAAGACGAGGATTCGATCTATGATCGCGATCCGCGCCGTCCTGCCGATATCCTGCCTGACGATGAGGATGACGAGTGGCCGTTGGCCCCGGCTGCTCCAAAGGGAGCCGCTGCCGGCCATCGTGTCACTCCTGCCGCGCCGCGTCCGAAACCGGGTGCGCGGGCGGAACGCGAGGCGCAGACCTCCTTCATTCGTCCCTATGGCTTCCAGCTTCCCGCCGTCCATCTGCTTGCCGAGCCGAAGGCCGTTGCCCGCGATGCGACGCTCTCGGCCGATGCGCTGGAACAGAATGCCCGCATGCTCGAAGGCGTGCTGGAGGATTTCGGCGTCAAGGGCGAAATCATCCATGTCCGGCCCGGACCGGTCGTCACGCTTTACGAGTTGGAGCCGGCGCCAGGCATCAAGTCGTCCCGCGTCATCGGCCTTGCCGATGACATTGCACGTTCGATGAGCGCGATTGCTGCGCGCGTCGCCGTCGTGCCCGGCCGCAACGCCATCGGCATCGAGCTGCCGAACTCGACGCGCGAAACGGTCTATCTGCGCGAACTCATCGCCAGCCGCGATTTCGAGACCTCCAAGGCGAAGCTTGCCATGTCGCTCGGCAAGACGATCGGCGGCGAGCCCGTCATTGCCGATCTCGCCAAGATGCCGCATCTGCTCGTGGCCGGTACGACCGGTTCGGGTAAATCCGTCGCCATCAACACCATGATCCTGTCGCTGCTCTATCGCATGACGCCGGAACAGTGCCGCCTGATCATGATCGATCCGAAGATGCTCGAACTCTCCGTCTATGACGGCATTCCGCATCTTCTGTCGCCCGTCGTCACGGATCCGAAGAAGGCCGTCGTTGCGCTCAAATGGACCGTCCGCGAGATGGAAGAGCGCTATAAGAAGATGTCGAAGATCGGCGTGCGCAACATCGACGGCTTCAACAGCCGCGTCGAGCAGGCCGTTGCCAAGGGAGAGGCGATCAGCCGCACGGTGCAGACCGGCTTCGACCGCCAGACCGGCGAGGCGATCTACGAGACGGAAGAATTCGATCTGAAGCCGATGCCCTACATCGTCGTCATCATCGACGAAATGGCCGATCTGATGATGGTCGCCGGCAAGGATATCGAAGGTGCCGTGCAGCGTCTGGCGCAGATGGCGCGTGCGGCCGGCATCCATGTCATCATGGCGACGCAGCGTCCGTCGGTCGACGTCATCACCGGCACGATCAAGGCAAACTTCCCGACGCGCATCTCCTTCCAGGTGACGTCGAAGATCGACAGCCGCACCATCCTCGGTGAGCAGGGTGCCGAACAACTCCTCGGCATGGGCGATATGCTCTACATGGCCGGCGGCGGGCGCATCCAGCGCGTTCACGGCCCCTTCGTTTCCGATGGCGAGGTGGAGGATATCGTCGCTTATCTGAAGACACAGGGCGCGCCGCAATATCTCGATGCCATCACCGCCGATGACGACGAGGATGATGACGGGCACGGTCCGGTCGGCACTTCCAATCTATCGGATTCAGAAGATCCCTATGATCAGGCGGTTGCGATCGTGCTGCGCGACGGCAAGGCTTCGACCTCCTATATCCAACGGCGTCTCGGCATCGGCTACAATCGCGCGGCGTCGCTGATCGAGCGCATGGAGCAGGAAGGCGTGATCGGCCCGGCCAACCACGCCGGCAAGCGCGAAATCCTCGTTCCCACCGAGGCCGATATTCTCGATCGCTGAGGCAACCTGCCTTTCCGTGTCGCATATCTCGTCTACGTTCAGGGAATTTGATCGCAGCCCCTTACCGGCCCTGGGCCGTTGCGCCATGAAGACGCCGATTTTGCGCGCCATGGACGAAGCATGAAGGAGAATTCGATGACAAAGTTTGATGCGCAGCCGTCCAGCCGACTTTCCCTGACCCGCCGGCACCTTCTCGGCGCTGCGCTTGCGGTCGGCGCGGCAGGCGCTCTGCCGGTTTCGGCTTTCGCACAGGCTCAGGCCCAGACGCAAACAGCTGCAGCTACCCTCAATCCCGGTATCGCCCAGGCCATTGCCGATCATTTCTCGTCCATCAAGTCGATGAAGGGCGGCTTCCTGCAGATCGGACCGCGCGGCGATCAGATGAGCGGCGCATTCTTCATCCAGCGGCCCGGCAAGATGCGTTTCAACTACGATCCGCCGTCGCGCATGCGCGTGATCTGCGACGGTAATAACGTACAGGTCATCAACGATCAGACGCAGACGAGGAACATGTATCAGCTATCGAAGACGCCGCTGAGCCTGCTGCTGGCCAACAAGATCGACCTCTCGGCCGACATGGTGCGCAACGTCGATTCGCAGCCGGATCTGACCAAGATCACACTCGGCAATCGCACCGTCTTCGGCGATTCCACTATTACGATGATCTTTGATTCAAAGTCCTATGATCTACGCCAATGGACCGTCATCGATCCGCAGGGCAAGACGACCGACGTTATCATCAACAATGTGAAGACGAACGTCGCCTTCGACGATAGCGTTTTCCGCATCGACTATACGCGCTAAGCGTCGCTTCCATCCTGCGCCACAGGTAAGCCGCGAATGGCGCTTTTCTTTCCGCTACAGCCGGTCTAAAGCCTTACGCTGACCGGAGAGAGAGACCGGTGATTCATCGAATCGCCGAATCGCTCCGGCTGTCTGTTTTGACGCAATTCCGGACGGAAAACCGCTGCGCACTTTTCCTCGAATTGCTCCAAGGAAAAGGCTCGGGCATGGGATTTTCGATTGCGACCTGGAACATCAATTCGGTGCGGCTGCGTATGCCGATCGTCGAGCAATTCGTCATGCAGGCCCGGCCCGATATTCTCTGCCTACAGGAAACCAAGGTTCCGAACGAGCTTTTCCCTCACGCGCCGCTCCGCGCGCTTGGCTATGAGCACATCATCATTCATGGCCAGAAGGGCTATCATGGGGTGGCCATCGCCTCGCGCTTTCCGCTGACAGAGGATCATCGCCAGGACTATTGCAATGTCGGCGACAGCAGGCATATCTCGGCCATCTTCGAGCGTGGGGGCCGGCGCATCCGCCTGCACAATTTCTATGTTCCGGCCGGCGGTGACGAGCCGGATCGCACAATCAATCCAAAATTCGGTCACAAGCTCGATTTCATCGAGGAGATGAAGAAGCTGCATGCCAATGCCGAGCAGAACACCTCCGCGATCCTCGTTGGCGATCTCAATATCGCGCCGCTGGAGCACGACGTCTGGTCGCACAAGCAGCTCCTGAAGATCGTCAGCCATACGCCAGTGGAGACCGAAGGGCTGCTCGAGGTGATGAAGCGCGGCGCCTGGCTCGACCTGATGCGCCAGCAGGTGCCGGCAAGCGAGAAGCTCTATACGTGGTGGAGCTATCGCGCCAAGGATTGGGAGGCTGCCGACCGCGGCCGCCGCCTCGACCACATCTGGTCCTCCTCCGATCTTGGCCCGCATCTGCAGCGCATCGAGATCCTGAAAGCGGCGCGCGGCTGGGACCGTCCGTCCGACCATGTGCCGGTCGTGGCGCATTTCAATCTATAGATTTGCTGAGACGAAAATCCCCTTACTGGTTTCAAGCGCTAGCGGATCAGGGCGCGAAGCGGCTTCTCGCCGCATCTATGTATGCGGGAAGTGCCGGGCGAACGCATGGTCGGTTGCTAGATAGTCGTCGAGGTTTTGCGATGCGGCATTCAGCGTCCGTTAACCGCACTCTTTTTTGGCGGCGTTCGCGGTATGGTAGAATATGGAGAATTCAGTATGCTTTTGCGATAAATTCGACTCCTTCCAACTGCGCGGTTGTTCATGTCACCTATGCTAGCATTGATTGGCGTGCTCATTTTCATCATGTTCTACGGCATCTCACGCGGACTATTTAGGAAGGGACATCGGCTCTTTGGATGGTTGATTGCCGTTCTGGCGTTTGTTGCGCAGCTCACCGTTTCGAACAAGATGGAGTACGACGCCAAAGCTGCAGGTTTTCAATCCTCAAGTGATCTCAGTGCTGCACATGAGGCAGGGATCTACGATCCCAACGCATGGAAACTGGTTCGAGGATTCCAAGACGCCTTACGTCAATCCCGGCCGATTTCACCGCCGGTCTCTTCGAAGAAGACCGCCATCGAGCTCTAAATTGAAATTCTGGCTTTGCTGTCAGGAAAAGCGGCCGAGCATTGCGGCTGCCTGTCTGGCAAGGGCGGCGAAGTTTTCGCGGATACGGTTCTGGATCAGCAGGCCGGCGTCCGGATATTCCTCGATCAGCCGATGGAAGAGGGCGCGCGTGATGCGGATCACGTCGGATTCTTCGGCGGCGACAGCCGTGTATTTCCGTTCCACCAACGTTACCATCGCCAGTTCCGAAAGCATGGTGCCTGCCTGGACCACCGCTTCCACCTGCTTCTGGCCGTTAGCATCGATGGTGCTGAGCTCGAAACTGCCGCGCGTGATGACATAGGCGCATTCGGCGGGTGATTTTTCCCGGAACAGCGTCTGGCCCTCATTCACATGGCGGCGATCCGCGCCGAAGGCGATCAGCCGCAGCGGCTCATCGCCCATGCCATGAAACAGCGGCAGTTGCGACAGCAGTCGGATATCGTCGTTCAGCGCCATCGATCGCCTATGGAATGATCTTGTAGCCGCCGTTTTCCGTTACCAGGATTTCGGCGTTGGAGGGGTCGCGCTCGATCTTCTGGCGAAGGCGGTAGACATGGGTTTCGAGCGTATGGGTGGTCACGCCGGAATTGTAGCCCCAGACTTCCTCCAGCAGGATATCGCGGGTGACGACCTTCTGGTCGGCGCGATAGAGATAGCGGATGATGGCGGCTTCCTTTTCCGTCAGGCGGATCTTTTGTCCGTCTTCGGTGGTCAAAAGCTTCTGGCTCGGCTTGAAGAGGTAGCGTCCTACTGTGAAGGTCGCATCCTCGCTCTGCTCGTGCTGGCGCAGCTGCGCGCGAATGCGGGCGAGCAGCACGGCGAAGCGGAAGGGCTTCGTCACATAGTCGTTGGCGCCGGCTTCGAGGCCGAGGATGGTGTCGGAATCCGTGTCATGCCCCGTCAGCATGATGATCGGCGGCTTGAAGCCGTTCTTGCGCAGCAGCTTCACGGCTTCGCGGCCATCCATATCGGGCAGGCCGACATCCATGATGAGGAGATCGACAGGTACGGTGCGCGCGGTCTGCACGCCCTTTCCGGCGGTCGCCTCTTGCAGGACGTTGAATTCCTCGTAAAGCGATAATTGCTCGACCAACATTTCACGCAGGTCGTTGTCATCGTCCACCAGGAGAATGGTGCGTGCGGTCATGCCGTTCGGGTCCTCATTCTAATCCCACTTAAGTCCTACGCCAAATTGCATTTTTAGCAAGTCGCGACGCGGCTCAGGCTTGGTCGTTTGGTTGAAACTGCTATGATTTCAAATGAAATCACGCGCAAAGCAAAAACATGTGAGGAAAATGCAAAAGACAAGGGCGGGGACCAGGCGGACCGCTTCGACAATCGTCGTGCGTCCTCAGCCAGGTAAGAAAACGCGGGCGCTGGTGCAGGTCGGGGGCATGACGGTACCGGCGGCGATCGGCCGATCCGGACGCAGCATATTGAAGCGCGAAGGCGACGGCGCGACACCCATCGCGGATATGAAGTTGCTTTACGGCTTCACGCGGGGCGATCGGGTCCGTTTTCTGCGGACGGCCTTGCCGATGCGGCATATCCGGGAGAATATGCTGTGGTGCGACCAACCTGATGATCCCAACTATAATAGACTGGTGAAGGCTCCTTTCAGGCCGAGCCATGAGGAATTGCGGCGAGGCGACGGCCTCTACGACGTCTGCCTGGTGCTCGACTGGAATGTGAGCTCTCGCAAGCGCAACCGCGGCTCGGCGATCTTCTTTCACCTGATCAGGCCGGGATACGAGCCGACGGCCGGGTGTGTTGCCGTGAGCCTGCGCGACATGAAGCGCATTCTGCCATCGCTGCGAAGAGGTACGACCGTCCGGGTTGTCTGAAAGGACGCCCGGGGTTAACATCCCGATATTCTCCACTATATGGGATTTCGACCGGTGCGCCTTTGCGGACCAGACCGCCCGCTTTTCTTTTAGAATTTAAATCACGCCTTCACTCCACCCGCTTCTCATCCTTTGGAGACTTATCGTGACCACGCAACCGACAATTACGTTCAATGACGGCAATTCCATTCCGCAGGTCGGCCTCGGCGTCTGGCAGACACCGGAGAATGTCGCGCCGATGGCCGTCAGCACGGCTTTGAAAGCCGGCTATCGCCATATCGATACCGCAGCCATCTATGCCAACGAAGATGGCGTTGGCGAAGGCGTGCGGCAGTCCGGCGTTGCCCGCAAGGATATCTATCTCACAACCAAGCTCTGGAACGAGGCGCAGGGCTTCGATTCCACGCTGAAGGCCTTCGATGAAAGCCTGAAAAGGCTCGGCACCGACTATATCGACCTCTACCTGATCCACTGGCCGTCGCCGCACCGCAACCGTTATCTCGACACTTGGAAGGCTTTCGTGCGCCTGAAGGAAGAAGGCCGCGCCCGTTCGATCGGCGTTTCCAATTTTGCCGCCGCGCATCTCGAACGTATCATCGGCGAGACCGGCGTGACGCCTGTGCTGAACCAGATCGAGCTGCATCCCACCTTCCAGCAGAAGGAACTGCGTGCGGTTCACGACAAGCTCGGCATCAAGACCGAATCCTGGAGCCCGCTCGGCCAGGGCAAGCTCCTCACCAATACAGTCATCGGCAAGATCGCCGCCAAGCATGGCCGCACCCCGGCGCAGATCATCATCCGCTGGCACATCGACAACGGCCTGATCGTCATCCCGAAATCGGTGACGCCGAGCCGCATCGAGGAAAACCTCAACGTCTTCGACTTCAAGCTCGAAGGCGACGATCTGGCCGAGATGACCAAGCTCGATTCGGCCAGTGGCCGCATCGGGCCGGACCCGCTGACGGCGAGTTTCTGATTTCAGAAATTGAACTCTGGAAGGCCGGAAGCATTTGCATCCGGCCTTTTTCTATAAGCCGATTATAGCGCCTCCTCTGAAAGAGGTGCGCGCTTCGCATAAGCAGAGCCGGCAAGTGCTATAGCCAAAGTCCCAACGATCAGCAGAGCGGCCACCGCAAAGGTGGTCTGCATTCCGCTCGCCACTGCTTCCGGATGCGCCGCCGTGATGTCGGCGGCGCCGGAGGCGAATGTGAAGATCGCACCCATGACGGCGGCGCCTGTAATCAGGCCGAGATTTCGCGACAGGCTCAACATACCGGAAATCACGCCACGCTGCTCCGCGTTTATGTCCTTCATGATGGTGGTGTTGTTGGACGCCTGAAAGAGCGCATAGTTTGCGGTCACGATAACGAGCGGGCCGATATAGCCGGCGGCTCCGAATCTGCCTTGCAGCATCACTATCAGGAAGAGGCCGACAATCATGCCCGCAAGACCCGTCGTGGTCACGCGCTGGGCGCCGAAGCGATCGACAATGCGGCCGGCCGGTACCCCCGTCAGCGCCGACACCAGCGGGCCGGAGGACATGATGGCACCGACATGGGCTGCATCGAAGCCAAGGCTGCGAGAGAGATAGAAGGGACCGACCACCAGCGTTGCCATGATGACAGTGGAAACGAGAGTGCTCATGGCAAGGCCCGTGCTGAGCTTACGATCGTGAAACATGGAAAGATGCAATAGCGGCGACTTCACCTTCGTCTCAGTGAAGGCAAACAGAGCGATGCCTGAAGCCGTGGCCAGCAGCAGACCCATATTCAAGGCGCCAAAGCTTCCATGCCCGATTGTCATCGCCAGCGCATAGGCGGCCAGCGTCAGCGCCAGCAGCAAAGTGCCGATCATATCCAGCCGCCCCTGGCTTACCTTCCTGTGCCGGCGATCCGCCGGCAGGAAGCAGGCGGCGAGCAGGAAGTTTGCGATCCCGAGCGGCACATTGACGAGGAAAATGGTCTCCCAGCCGAAGCTGGCGATCAAGATGCCGCCGAGCGACGGGCCGAGCGTAGTGCCGATCGCAGACATGGTGCCGAGCAAGCCCATGGCGCTGCCCGTCCGCTCTTTCGGCACGGTTTCGCCGACCATTGCTATCGCCAGCGCCATCATCATGGCGGCGCCGAGGCCTTGAAAGGCTCTGGCGGCCAGCAACAGCCAGAGGGTCGGTGCGATGCCGCAGAAGAGCGAGGCGAGGGTAAAGAGGCTTATGCCGATCAGCAGCAGGCGCCGCCGGCCGAAAATGTCACCCAACTTTCCGACGCTGACGATCAGCGTGGTAATGGCAAGGAGATAGGCGAGCACGATCCATTGCACTTGTTGGAAGGATGCGCCGAATGTCCGAGCGAGCGTCGGCAGCCCGACATTGGCAATGCTGGTATCGAGCGAGGGCATCAGCATGGAGAGCGACAGGCTGGCAAGGGCCCAGCGGATCGAGGATGCGGATTTTGTGTGGCCGGCTTTGCGCGGCTCTTCAACGATTGGCTTCAATGTGCGCTCCAATTCTGACGAGATCTGAAAAATCCCGCCGAGGGTAACGGTTTGCCTCATGTGGCGGAACACGCAGCATTTGCACTTTATTCGTGCGTTTAGCGCTATATATTGGGAAAACCGTGCTATGCTTGCATCATGTCCACCCCCGATCTCAATCTGCTTGTCACCCTGAATGTCCTGCTTGCCGAAGGCAGCGTGGCGCGTGCTGCCCGGAGACTGCGGCTGAGTCCATCGGCGATGAGCCGGCAGCTGGCGCGCCTGCGCGAGACCACCGGCGATCCGTTGTTGGTCAGGGCCGGGCGGGGGCTGGTGCCGACGCCGCGGGCGCTGGAGCTACGCGAGCGCGTCGATCATCTCGTTCAGGAGGCGGAAGCGGCCTTGCGGCCCGCTGAAAGCCTCGATCTGAAGCAGCTTGCTCGAATCTTCACGCTGCGCACCCGCGAAGGCTTCGTGGAGAATTTCGGCGCCGAACTGATCGCACGCATTGCCGAGCAGGCGCCTGGCGTTCGGCTCTACTTCACTCAGAAGCTGGACAAGGACAGCATGCCTCTGCGCGACGGCACGATCGATTTCGAGACCGGCGTCGTGGGCGATGATACCGGCCCAGAGCTGCGGACGCAGGCGCTGTTTCATGATCGCTTCATCGGCGTGGTCCGAAGCGGGCATACGTTGACCGAAGGGGAGATAACTCCGGAGCGTTATGCCACCGGTCGGCATATTCTCGTTTCCCGGCGTGGCCTGCAGAAGGGCCAGATCGACGAGGCGCTGGAGAAACTGGGGCTGGCGCGGCAAATCGTGACGCTTGTGGGCAGTTTTTCGGCGGCGCTGGCTCTGGCGCGCGCGTCCGACATGATCGTCAGTGTTCCCGAACGGTATACGGGCAATCTGCGTGTCGGCATGCATACATTCGCGCTGCCGGTGCCGACATCGGATGTGACGATCTCGCTGCTCTGGCATCCTCGCATGGATGCGGATCCGGCGCACCGTTGGCTGAGAAGCTGTATTCGCGATGTCTGCGCCGGATCGCATCGGGAGCAATCAACCAGATTCGAAGTCGGCTAAATAATTGCGCAGCAGGCGGTCAAGAGCCTTTCGTTCGCCTTCAGAAAGGGTGGAGATCAGGCGTTTCTGCGTTTCGACATGCGCCGTCACCGCCGCATCAATAAGCTCGAAGCCTTTCGGCGTCAGGGATATCAGGAAGCTGCGGCCATCATCCGGGTTCTGGCTGCGAGCGACGAGGCCGGCCCTTTCCAACTGATCGATACGATTGGTCATCGTGCCCGACGAGACCATCATCGTCTCCATCAGGTCGCTGGGGGAGAGCGTATAGGGCTCGCCCGAACGGCGCAGGGTCGCCAGCATGTCGAAATTCGCCGCGTTCAGGCCGAAGCGGCCGAAGGTCTTCTCCATCTCGCGCGAGAGATGGAGCGCGAGATTGCGCAGGCGCCCGAACAGGCCCATGGCCGTGGTGTCGAGGTCGGGTCGTTCACGGCGCCACTGGGCGAGAATTTTGTCGATGCGATCCATGGCGGAACTTCGCCATGATTTTATCTTGACGTCAAGGTATTTCGGATTATCTTGAGGTCAAGATAAATTTGAGACCAAGGCCATGAACCGCAATTTCGACCTGTTGCTCACCGCCATCGCGCCGGCGATCTGGGGCAGCACCTATCTGGTAACGACGCAACTGCTGCCGGCGGGCTATCCCCTGACGGTCGCCATGCTGCGTGCCCTGCCGGCCGGGCTGCTGCTGCTTGTGATCGTGCGGCAGCTGCCGCGCGGGATTTGGTGGCTGAAATCACTGGTCCTCGGTGCACTGAACTTCTCCGTCTTCTGGTGGCTGCTGTTCATTTCGGCTTATCGCCTGCCGGGTGGCGTGGCCGCGACGGTCGGTGCAGTTCAGCCGCTGATCGTCATCGTTCTGGCGCGCTTGCTGCTGGGATCGCCGATCCGTGGCCTTTCGATTATTGCCGCCATTGCCGGCATCGGCGGTGTTGCGCTGCTGATCCTGACTCCGAATGCGACGCTCGATCCGATCGGCATTATCGCTGGCATTGGCGGCGCCTTCTCCATGGCCGCGGGAACCGTGCTCAGCCGCCGTTGGCGGCTCGATGTCTCGCCGCTGACCTTTACGGCATGGCAGCTGACGGCAGGCGGCGTGCTTTTGCTGCCGGTGGCGCTGCTGCTTGAGCCGCCGCTGCCGCATCTGACCGGCGCCAATATTCTCGGCTTCACCTATCTCGGGCTGATCGGCGCAGCACTCACCTACATTCTCTGGTTTCGGGGCCTGTCGCGGCTCGAGCCCTCGATGGTTTCGCCGCTCGGCTTCCTCAGCCCGACCATGGCGGTCATTCTGGGGTGGGCCGTACTCGGCCAGCAGCTGAGCCCGATGCAGATCTTCGGCATTGTCGTCGTGCTCGGCAGCGTCTGGCTGAGCCAGCGGGCGCAGCAGGTTCCATCCACCGAAAAATCAGCATCTACCGGGCGCCCGGCAACCGCGTCGAGAGGATAAGGCTACTAAAGCGCATGTCGTTATTGCAAAACCGCTTCCTATTTTTGCGCGACATGCTTGAGGCAGCAGTTGCCTGCAGACTTCTGACATCAGCTCGTAGACGATGTCGGCAGGAGTTCGTTGATGTCTTCGGGAATGAAGCCGCCGGTCTGGCGTTTCCACAGGCGGGCAAACAGGCCATTCTGTTCGGCCAGTTCTTCGGGCCTGCCTTCTTCCACGATGCGCCCGTGATCGAGCACAACGATGCGGTCCATCTTGGCAATGGTGGAGAGGCGATGAGCGATGGCAATCACCGTCTTGCCCTCCATCACCAAATTGAGCCTATCCTGGATGGCGGCTTCGGATTCGCTGTCCAGCGCCGAGGTTGCCTCATCCAGCACCAGGATCGGTGCGTCTTTCAACAGGGCGCGGGCGATTGCGACGCGCTGGCGCTGGCCGCCGGAAAGCTTGATGCCGCGGTCGCCGACGAAGGCGTCATAGCCCTTGCGGCCTTCGCTGTCTGCGAGATCGGCAATGAAGGCATCGGCGCTAGCCATTTTCGCGACCTCCTCAATTTCGTCCTTGGTCGCCTCCGGCCGTCCGTAGCGGATATTGTCGCCGACCGAACGATGCAGCAGCGCCACATCTTGCGCGATGACCCCGATCGCGCGGCGAAGACTTGCCTGCGTGATGGCGCGGATATCCTGCCCGTCGATCAGGATCGCGCCGTCCTTGATATCGTAGAAGCGCAGGAGCAGGTTGGCGAGCGTCGTCTTGCCGGCGCCTGAGAGGCCGACGAGGCCGACCTTTTCGCCCGGCCGCACCGTCAGCGAAAGGTCATTGATGACGGGCTTGCCAGATTTGTAGGCGAAACGAACATTCTCGAAGCGGATTTCGCCGTTCGGGACGACAAGATCCCGCGCGTCCGGCCCGTCGGTAATGGTAGGCGGCGTCGTCATGACTGGCATGGCGTCCTTGATCGTGCCGATCGCCTGGAAGATCTGCTGGCCCATCTGCAGGAAAGTAAATGTGTGACCGGAGAGGCGGTTGAGAACATAAACGGCGGCGGTGAATTCGCCGATCGTGACGAAGCCATCCACGAGCCCGGTAAAGCCGATCGACAGGATAGCCAGCCAGTGCATCATGTTGAGAACGACGACGATGACTTCCGAGGTGCGATAGATGCGTTGTTCGCTCTGCTGAGCTTCGATCGCCTTGCTGATGATGCCTCTGATGGCGCCGGCCTCGCTGTCTTCCGCGGCGAATTGCTTGACCATTTGCATATTGGCGTAGAGGTCTGTGATGGCGCCGGAAATCAGGCTGCGACGCTTGGCCGAGCGGCGGGAGCGCTCAGTGAAGACGGGCGCCAGCCTGACGGCGAGAAGCACGTTGAGCGTGATCCAGATGATGGACGGAAGGGCAAGCTGCCAGGAGAGCGCGCCCAGAAGGATGACGGAGCCGACCATCTGCATGATAAAGCGCGGAATGGACTGGAAGGCCGAAACGACCTGCTGCTGGACGGCTGAAGCTACCTGCTGCAGGCGCGAGGCGACCTGGCCGGCATAGAGATCGTGGAAGAAGGCGAGATCCTGCCGCTCCACCGCCCTGTGGCCTTGCCATTGAATGGCGGCCGGCATGCCGATGCCAAGCGTATGCGAGTTCAACGTATTGACGAGGAAAGAGCCAATCGGGATGCAAGGGAAAAGCATCAGCCCAAGGAAGATCAGCAGCATCCGGTCGTTGTGCAGGAAAGCGGCAGCACCCTGCTGCGTGACGCCATCGACAATGACGGACAGGCCCCAAACGATGGTCAGGCTCATGATTTCAATCGCCATGGTGCAGAGCGCGAGCGTGATCAGGATGCCGCGAAACATGAGGATGAAGTGAAGAAGAACGGCCAATGGCCCCGTGGGGGGCAGCGGCCGGTAGGGGATGTCGAGCGGCCGGATCAACCTTTCGAAGGGACGGTAGATCTTATCTGAAATCGACATGGGCTTCTCGGATCGAAAATCGGGAGGAGCGCGGGAAATGAGTCAGACGGGCGGTATAAAATCATCTTCGGGCTGCAATCTCAAATAGAGATTTCAGAAAATGTAGGGGAGAGCGGATGTCACGAAAGCCGGGCCTGAGGCAGTGCGGCTGAGAGCTGTCGCTGAATTCTGAGATAGACGGCTCAGGCGGGAGAATTTTACAGCAGACAAAAAAGGCGGCTCGGAGGCCGCCTTTTGCATGCAATCAATCGAAGCAGATTACTTCCACTCGCGGATATCGACGAAGTGGCCGGCAATCGCGGCAGCGGCGGCCATGGCCGGCGAAACCAGATGGGTGCGGCCCTTGAAGCCCTGGCGGCCTTCGAAGTTGCGGTTCGAGGTTGATGCGCAGCGTTCGCCCGGCTTCAGGCGGTCGTCGTTCATGGCGAGGCACATGGAACAGCCAGGTTCGCGCCAATCGAAGCCGGCAGCCTTGAAGATCTTGTCGAGACCTTCGGCTTCGGCCTGTTCCTTCACGAGGCCGGAGCCCGGAACGATCATGGCGTTGACCGTGGAAGCCACCGTCTTGCCTTCAACGACCTTGGCGACGGCGCGCAGGTCTTCGATACGGCCGTTGGTGCAGGAGCCGATGAAGACGCGATCGACGTTGATCTCGGTCATCGGGGTGCCCGGCTTCAGGCCCATATAGTCGAGCGCACGCCACTTGGAGGCGCGCTTGGTCTCGTCCTGGATCTCGTCCGGGTTCGGAACGATACCCTGAACGGAGATGACGTCTTCCGGCGAGGAACCCCAGGAGACGATCGGCGGCAGGCTTGCGGCATCGAGCTTGACGATGCGGTCGTAATGCGCGCCCTCGTCGGACTTCAGCGTCTTCCAGTAGGCGATCGCCTGTTCCAGCGCTTCGCCCTTGGGCGCACGCGGCTTGCCCTTGATATATTCGAAGGTGACCTCATCCGGAGCGATCAGGCCGGCGCGGGCGCCGCCTTCGATCGACATGTTGCAGATGGTCATGCGGCCTTCCATCGACAGCGAGCGAATGGCTTCGCCGGCATATTCGATGACGTAGCCGGTGCCGCCGGCGGTGCCGATCTCGCCGATGATGGCAAGGATGATGTCCTTGGCGGTGACGCCGGGCGGCAGCTGGCCGTCGACCTGCACCAGCATGTTCTTGGCCTTCTTTTGAATCAGCGTCTGCGTGGCGAGCACATGCTCGACTTCAGACGTGCCGATACCATGGGCGAGCGAGCCGAAGGCGCCGTGGGTCGAGGTGTGGCTGTCGCCGCAGACGATGGTCATGCCGGGCAGAGTGAAGCCCTGCTCGGGGCCAATGATGTGGACGATGCCCTGGCGCTTGTCGTTTTCGGAGTAGTATTCCACACCGAATTCGGCGGCATTCTTGGCGAGCTGCTCGACCTGAATGCGGCTTTCCTCGTTCTTGATGCCGAGGTGGCGATCCGGCGAGGTTGGGACATTGTGGTCGACGACAGCGAGCGTCTTCTGCGGCGCGTGAACCTTGCGGCCGGACATGCGCAGACCTTCGAAGGCCTGCGGCGACGTCACCTCGTGAACGAGATGACGGTCGATATAGAGAAGACAGGTGCCGTCGTCTTGGGCGTCGACCAGATGGTCGTCCCAGATTTTGTCGTACAGTGTGCGTGGAGCGCTCATGGCTACAGATCCATATTGGCATTATCGAAGATGGGGGTTGACGGATCAGGACCGCCGGCCTCGGGTGTGATCAGCGAAGTCGGCTGTTGAGCGCGCCCGAAATCATCGCAAAGAAACGTGCCGGCAGACGCTTATGGTCCTGCAGCACGAAAGCCGTGACGTAACGTCCGTCTTTGCTCATGATCTTACTCATGGCCATGCTCATATCAATTTTCAAAACCTTCGGCAATGGCGACGATAGGCTGTATCGGTACGGTCGCCTTTGGCCATCATACTTGCGCGCTGGGCGGCTGGCCCGCGGCCAGACGGGGGAAGGCGGAGCGGTCGCTGCCGGAGCGGCGGCGCATCCAGGCTTCGAGTTGCCTGAGCAGCAGCGACAGACCGATCGTCAGCAGCAGATAGATGAAGGCGAGGATCGACAGCGTTTCGAAGTAGCGGAAATTGGCCGAATAATAGAGCTTGGCGAGCTGACTGATATCGGCGACGCCGAGCACGGACACCAGCGAACTGTCCTTCACCATGGCGATGAAATCGTTCGACAGCGGCGGCAGGATGACGCGGATCGCCTGAGGGAAGACGACGAGCCGAAAGCGCTGGAAGCGGCTGAGGCCCAACGCTTTTGCTGCTTCGATCTGGCCCTGGTCGACCGCCTGGATGCCGGCGCGGAAGATCTCGGCGATGAAGGAGGAATAGGCGATGGTCAGCGCGATGATCGTGCGCCAGACGAAGGGCACGTCGCGGGTGATGAGCGGGCTTGCCCAGCCGGTGGAGATCAATGGCGAGACGACGAAATTATAGACGGCGACAAAGGCCGGCGTGCCGACGAAGGCGATATAGGAAAGCAGTACCAGTATCGGGATGCCGCGCACGATCTCGATGTAGAAGCGCGCCATCTGTCTGAGCACGAGGAAATCGGAAAGGCCGAGCAGCGCCAGCCCGAGGCCGAGCAGCATGGCCAGCGTAAAGGCCACCAGCGTCACGAAGACCGTGACGCCGATGCCATTCAGCAGAAGAGAGAAAATCTGGGCATAGAGGCCGTTCGCCGCAATTGCGAATGAGGCGACGATGCCGAGGATAGCGAGGGCAATCAGCCACCAGGGAAAGTCATCCTTACCGCGGTGCCCGCCCGGACCTGCCAAAGGCGCCATCAGAGCGGGCTTCCAATATATCGGTCTTCAGAGTTCATTGGCCCATCTTGTAGTCGAGGAACCACTTCTTGTTCAGCGCGTCGAGCGTGCCGTCGGCCTTGAGGCTGGCGATGGCGGCATTGATCGGGGCGACGAGATCGGAGCCCTTCTGGAAGATAAAGCCGAAATCCTCGGTGCCGAGCGGACCGCCGACGAGCTTCAAGCCGCCATTGGAAGCGTCGACGTAGCCCTTGCCGGCCGTGCCGTCGGTCAGCACCATGTCGACGTCTCCGGTCTTCAGCGCCTGCACTGTCGCGCCGAAGGTTTCGAAGGTCTTGATGCGCGGATTCTGCTCGTTGCCGTCG
Source organism: Rhizobium pantanalense (assembly GCF_030182525.1). NCBI lineage: Bacteria > Pseudomonadati > Pseudomonadota > Alphaproteobacteria > Hyphomicrobiales > Rhizobiaceae > Rhizobium > Rhizobium pantanalense. The sequence goes on along the minus strand of NZ_JAQJCH010000007.1, from coordinate 219,342 downwards.
AGGACTTCATAGACGGCGGTGTAGAAGGGCGTCGTGCCCGGCTGCGCGCCGATCAGGGCCTCCTTGACGGCGGCGAAGCTCTTGGCATCGGTGAAGCGCTTCTCGTCGCCACGCACGAGCATGAACTGCTGCGAGCGCATATAGGGGTCGGAGAAATCGACCTTCTGCTTGCGGTCTTCCTTGATGGTGATGCCGGTCATGCCGATGTTGTACTGGCCTTCGGAAACAGCCTGGATCATCGCGTCCCAGCTGGTGTTCTGGTACTCGACCTTGAAGTTCAGACGCTTGGCGATCTCGTTCATCGCGTCATATTCCCAGCCGATCGCCTTGTTAGTCTTCGGGTCGATGAACTGCAGCGGCGGATAGGCATTCTCGGTGACGACGACGACGGTTTTGCCGTTCAGGTTCGGCAGGTCGGCGGCGAAGGCAGCGAAAGGTGCAAGCACGAGGGCGCCAAGGCCCAGAAGGAACGAACGACGGAATGCCATGAAAATCTCCCCGATTAGCGTGGCGGGAAAGTGTCATATTTGGAAAGTGCATGGCAAGGCCGTTGCCGTGGCTGCGATCATAAAAATAGAAAAGCAACTCTAAGCGGGTGGCTGGCGATGAAAATTTCTTTCCGATGGGCGTGAGCCGGACAGCAAAAAGGCGACCCGAGGGCCGCCTTCAAGCTTTGCGATCCCAAGTGGATCGAAACTTATTCTGCTGCCGGCTCGGCTGCAGCAGCAGCTTCGGCAGCTGCCTTTGCTTCGGCGGCTTCCGCTGCTGCCTTCTCGGCTGCGAGAGCCTGAGCGGCTGCAACCTTCTCGGCTTCGATGCGTGCCTTCTCATCGGCCAGAGCCTGACGCTCGGCATCGTTGAGCTTGCGGGCGCGGGTGCCGGTGTTTTCGACGATACGGGCAGCCTTACCGCGCAGGTCGCGCAGGTAGTAGAGCTTGGCGCGACGGACCTTACCGCGGCGAACGACTTCGACGCTTTCGATCATCGGCGAGTAAACCGGGAATACGCGCTCGACGCCTTCGCCGTAGGAGATCTTGCGAACCGTGAAGTTTTCCTGCAGGCCGCCGCCGGAGCGAGCGATGCAAACGCCTTCATAGGCCTGAACGCGGGTACGGTTGCCTTCCGTGACCTTCACGTTGACGCGAACAGTGTCGCCAGCGGAAAATTCGGGGAGCGTGCGCTTGGCTTCGATCTTGGCAGCCTGTTCGGCTTCCAACTGCTGAATGATGTTCATGTTATCAACCTCGTTGTTGCTTCAACAGCCAGAGCGCTCATCATTCTATCTTCGGTCGGACCCTGAGATCACGCCTCGGATATATGCCCGTTCAGGCAGGAGCGAATACGTCTGCTCTTCTTTGCTGGTTGATGGGAAATTTCCCATGCCGGGCGCGCACATACCCTATTGTCACGCGTTTGTCACCCCTTGCGGCTGAATTAAGTGGCGATTGGCGCCAGTTTTGCGGCGCGCTTGAACCAATGTCGCTCATCCAGCCGGTGTTGTCGCTATTTCTTCCGCAATTCGTCCAGCAAATCCGGCCGACGCTCTCGCGTCAGCTCCTCGGCCTTCTCCCTCTGCCATTTGGCGATTGCCGCGTGGTTGCCCGAGGTGAGGATGGCGGGGATCTCGCGGCCTTCCCAGATCTGCGGGCGGGTATAATGCGGGTGCTCCAGCAGGCCGCCTTCGAAGCTTTCGTGCAGGCCGGAGAGGTCATTGCCCATGACGCCAGGCAGGATGCGGACGATGGCGTCGAGCAGGATGAGGGCGGCCGGTTCGCCACCCGAGAGGATATAGTCGCCGATGGAGACTTCCTCGAGGTCGCGTCCGTCAATGACGCGCTGGTCGACGCCTTCGAAGCGGCCGCAGACGATGATGACGCCATCGCCCTCGGCAAGTTCGCGGACGCGCTTCTGCGTCAGCGGCTTGCCGCGCGGGCTCATGAGCAGGCGGGGGCGGCTGTCGTTTTCGCTCGCATCGTCGATGGCGCGGGCAAGCACGTCAGGCTTCAGCACCATGCCGGCCCCGCCGCCGGCCGGCGTGTCATCGACCGTGCGGTGCTTGTCGGTGGCGAAATCACGGATCTGCACGGTGTCCAGCGACCATTGCCCGCGTTCCATCGCCTTGCCGGCAAGCGACGTGCCGAGATGGCCGGGGAACATCTCGGGATAGAGCGTCAGGATAGTCGCCCGAAAACTCATGGCGCGGTCACTTCCCAATAAGGATCACTTCTTCGGCTTGCCCTGCGGCTTTTCCGGCTTTGCGGGTTTGCCGATCAGATCGTCGGGGTCGTCGATCAAGCCGGCTGCCAGCGGATCGATCAGGATCTTGCCGCCTTCGAGATCGATTTCGAGCACGGCTGCCTCGGAAAAGGGGATCAGCACGGGGCGCTTGCCCGGCCCCTTCAGCTCCAGCAGGTCGCCGGCGCCGAAATCATAGACGCCGCTGACCGTGCCGTAGCCGGTGCCCTGATCGTCCACGGCTTCCAGGCCTTCGAGATCGGTGTAGAAGAATTCGTCGTCGTCGAGCTCGTCATCCGGCAGGTTGTCGCGCTCGATATAGAGTTCCAGTCCGTTCAGCGCCTCGGCAGCATTGCGGTCATTGATGCCGCGGAAGCGCACGATGACGACATTCTTGGCCTCGCGGATTTCCAGAACTTCGAAGCTGCGGCCGTCCATGCTGTGCAGGTGGCCATAATCGCCAAGCGCGGTTGGATCCGAGGTATAGGCGCGGGCGCGCACGTCGCCTCTGAGGCCCTGCGCCGCGCCAATGGTGGCCATCAATACCGGGTTTTGCAGTTTCGTCATGGTCTCTTCGCCGATTGCCGGGATTATGCAGCAGATCCAAAATGCTACAGCGACCTTTGCACTCATTTGTGACACGCGGCGCTGTCGTTGGTTCTCTCATAGGCTGAACATTTGCCGATGGGAACAAAAAACGGGCGGCATGTCGCCATGCCACCCGTTTTCAATCAACGCGAGGGCCGATTACTCGGAAGCAGCGGCGGCGTCAGCAACCTTCTGTGCCTTTTCGGCAGCGCGCTCCTGAGCCTTCTTGCCCGGCTTTGCCTTTTCCGGGTTGTTCTTCGCTTCACGCTTTGCGATGCCGGCTTCGTTGAGGAAGCGCAGAACGCGGTCGGTCGGCTGGGCGCCGTGATCGAGCCAATGCTTGATGCGTTCGACCTTGAGTTCAACGCGCTTCGCGTCGTCCTTGGCAAGCATCGGGTTCCAAGAGCCGAGGGTCTCCAGGAAACGGCCGTCGCGCGGCGAGCGGGCGTCGGCTACGACAACGTGGTAGTACGGGCGCTTCTTGGAGCCACCGCGGGCGAGACGAATTTTCAGTGCCATGTTCATTCTCCTTAGGCTTTTCTTGACCGCTTCGTTGTGCGGTATGGTTACGTCGCGCTGCTTTTTTCGTGTCGCGTGATCCCTGTCGAAAACGTCCTGCGTCCTTCGGGATCATGCGGCCGGGGATTACCCTTTGAAATCCGCAGCGATCTGTTCATGATGCCGGATGACTTCCTTGATGACGAAGTTCAGGAACTTCTCGGCGAAATCCGGGTCCAGATTGGCGTCCTTTGCCAGGCGGCGCAGACGCTCGATCTGAAATTCCTCGCGCGCCGGGTCGGCCGGCGGCAGGTCGTATTTGGCCTTCAGCACGCCGACCTCTTTGGTGCAGCGGAAGCGTTCGGCCAGCATATGCACCAGTGCAGCATCGATATTGTCGATCGACTGGCGGTAGTTGCCCAGTTGGGCCTTGACGTCTGGATCAATCATGGGGGTCAACGATCCTTTTCACTTCTTCTTCGGCAAACCGGGGAGGCCCGGGAAACCACCGCCAAGGCCCGGCAGCTTGGCGCCGCCGAGACCCGGCAAACCGCCGCCGCCCAGGCCCGGCAAACCACCCGGAAGGCCGCCGGGACGGCCGAGGCCGGCGGCTTCGGCTTGCTTCTGCAAGGCTTCGAGCTGCTTGGGATCCATGTTCGACAGGTCGGGCATCCCGCCCATACCGCCGCCGAGACCCATCTTACCGGCAAGGCCGCCCATCAGCTGCTTCATCATGCCGCCTTTGCCCTTGCCGCCCATCATCTTCATCATGTCGGCCATCTGGCGGTGCATCTTCAGAAGCTTGTTGATGTCGGAGGCGTCGGTGCCTGAGCCGGCGGCGATGCGTTTCTTGCGAGAATGCTTCAAAAGGTCCGGATTGGCGCGCTCGGCCTTGGTCATCGAGGAGATGATGGCGAGCTGGCGCTTGAACAGACGGTCATCGAGGCCGGCGGCGGCCATCTTGTCCTTCATGCCGGACATGCCGGGCATCAAGCCCATGATGCCGCCCATGCCGCCCATTTTCTGCATCTGGCCGAGCTGGTCGGCGAGATCGTTGAGGTCGAACTTGCCCTTGGCCATCTTGGCGGCCATGGCGGCCGCCTTCTCGGCGTCGATATTCTCGGCAGCCTTCTCGACGAGCGAGACGATGTCGCCCATGCCGAGGATGCGGTCAGCGATACGGCGGGGATGGAATTCCTCCAGCTCGCCCATCTTTTCGCCGACACCGATCAGTTTGATCGGCTTGCCAGTGACTGCGCGCATCGAAAGGGCCGCACCGCCGCGGCCATCGCCGTCCATGCGGGTCAGCACGAGGCCGGTAATCCCGACGCGCTCGTCGAAATTGCGGGCAAGGTTGACGGCGTCCTGACCGGTCAAGCTATCGGCAACCAGCAGAATTTCATGCGGATTGGACTTCTTCTTGATATCCGCCATCTCGACCATGAGCGGCTCGTCGATATGCGTACGGCCGGCGGTGTCGAGGATGACGATGTCATGGCCGCCGAGCTTGGCGGCCTGCACGGCGCGAGCGGCAATGTCGGTCGGCGACTGGCCTGATATGATCGGCAGCGTGTCGACGCCGGTCTGCACGCCGAGCTGGCGCAGCTGCTCCTGCGCCGCCGGACGGCGCGTATCGAGCGAGGCCATCAGGACCTTCTTGCGGTCGCGGCTCGTCAGGCGGTTGGCGATCTTGGCCGTCGTGGTGGTCTTACCGGAGCCCTGCAGACCGACCATCATGACGACGACCGGGGCGGGCGCATTCAGATCGATGCCGACGCCTTCGCCGCCGAGCATCTCGATCAGCTCGTCATGGACGATCTTGACGACCATCTGACCGGGCTTGATCGACTTCAGGATTTCGGCGCCGACGGCCTTTTCGCGGACGCGATCGGTAAAGGATCGCACGACATCCAGCGCCACGTCGGCTTCGAGCAGCGCGCGGCGAACCTCGCGCAGCGCTGCGGAAACATCGGCTTCCGAAAGCGCGCCGCGGCCTGTCAGTCCATTCAGAATGGAACCAAGACGGTCCTGGAGGTTTTCAAACATCGTTTCTTCCTTATCGATCGCTTGGGATTTGGACTTGGCGCAAGTTTGCGCGGTTCCTCGCCCGAAAACGTCGTGCTTTTCCATGACGAAAACAAGACGCAAAGCCAAAAAGCACCCGAGGGCGCATCGCGCTGTCGGGTGTTGACCTCCGGGATCTCTTTATACCTTAATGGGTCCCGGTCGGTGGCTCGGAGGCTTGTGCTCGTCGCAGATTGCGGGCGATAAACAGGAAAAGGCCGGCAAAGTCAACCCAATGCGGCCGAAATGCCTGAAATGCACGGATGAGATCGCCATATCGACGTCGATTTGACCGTATCACCGTTTTCAAATTGTTGTATCGATCCCAGCCGTCAAGTGATTCCCCGAGACCGTTCCGAATGAATGATACAGCCCTGACCGATCTCCTTGCTGCCTGTCGCGCTTACGCCGGCGGCCGGGTCGACACCCGTTTCAATACGGCGGCGCAAGCCTTCTACGCGAGTGCCAAGGCCCAGCCTAAGATCGCCGCGCGGGCGGCGCGCGAGCTTAGCCACTTGCCGCCACCGGGAGCCGCCGTTCTTGCCAATATGCTCGGGACCATCGTCGAGAAGGGCGGGGCCGTGGAACGCAGCGGTCCGGCCGTGTGGGAGCTCTATCTGGCGTGGCTGCCGCAGATCCATCGCGGCTTTGCCGGCCGCAAGGAGCTGAGCCCTCGGCAAAAGCAGCTGCTGGATGCCTTTCAGCTGCTTGGTCAATCGGCGGTTTCGCATCTTTCCGGCATGCCGCAGGAGCGTGCACTCGCTGCCGGCAACAAGGCACTGATGGCGCAGCTTGCCGAGCTGCAGGATTATACGCCGGGTGCAGCCTGGGTTCGCCAGGTGCTCTTGAGCCGCAGCGACGATCTGCTGGTGCTGCACCTGCCGAGCCGCCAGGGCTTTCGTCTGCGCTATGAGAATATCGTCAACGGCTTTCATCTCTTCACGCTCATTCAGGCGACGTTCGGCGAGCGGCTTCCTGACGGTCGTACGCCCCATCGGTTCATTATCGATATGGCACGCTGCGTGACCGTGGCCGAAGACGGTAATGACGAACCCTGGTGGCGCTATCAGACGGTGCGGCCGGATGAGCCGGGCCTTGCCGACATTTCCGGCGAAGCATCCGTCGAGACGATTTCGCGCATCGATGGCCGGCAGGTCATCCTACTTTCGCCTGTGGTCGAAGGCGCAGCATTGTGGGACACGAGCTTCTTCACGCCACAGCTATTCGCAATGCCGGCGAATGTCGTGATCGAGGAGGCGCTGACGCCTTCCGAGGCCGAAGAATGGTTCGCCAAAGCCGGCGTTCCCGCCGCCGAGGCGGCTGGTGCGCAACGGGCGGATAAAGCATGACAAGCTCATCGCGCTCGACCAAGAAAAATCCCTATTATCAAGGTCCGGTTTCCGACCATTTCGATGGTCAACGTTTCTTCAATCCCGGCGGTGTCGCGCCAGGCAATGCGCTCGATCTCTTGCGATGGCAGCTCGGCGGCGGGCGGGTACGCTGGCCCAATCCTGTCATCAGCGCCTTCCCGCCGGCCAAGCCGGATCGGCATGTTTTCGGCGACCAGATGCGGGTGACCATGGTCGGCCATGCGTCGATGCTGGTGCAGGTCGCCGGGTTGAATATCCTAACCGATCCCGTCTGGTCGGAGCGCGTCAGCCCCTTCCGGTCCGTCGGGCCGAAGCGCGTGGTGCCGCCCGGCATCCGCTTCGAGGACCTACCGCATATCGACCTCGTGCTTGTCACGCATAATCACTACGACCATCTCGATCTCGTGACCCTTGCTCGCTTGCAGCAGGCGCGCCGGCCAAAGATCGTCACGCCGCTCGGCAACGACACGATCATCCGCCGCGCCGTTCCAGATGCCGACATTACTGTTGTCGACTGGGGTGATCGCATCGCGTTCAAGACCGGCGTGACGATCGATGCCGAGTCTTGTCATCATTGGTCGGCACGCGGCATGGGCGACCGGCGCATGGCGCTCTGGGCGGCATTCGTGCTGACCACGCCAGCAGGTAAGATCTATCATGTCGGCGATACCGGCTTTCACGATGGCATCAATTATGAGGCTGCCCGGGAAAAACATGGCGGTTTCCGCCTCGCAATCCTGCCATTCGGCGCCTACGAGCCGCGCTGGTTCATGAAGGGTCAGCATCAGAATCCGGAAGAGGCGGTGAAGGGCATGAAGCTCTGCAACGCGGCCTATGTCGCTGGGCATCACTTCGCGACCTTCCAGCTGACGGACGAAGGCATCGATACGCCCGTTCAGGCGCTGGATGTCGCGCTGAAGGTGCACGGCGTGGAGCCGGATCGGTTTCGCCCGCTCAGGGCAGGCGAGGTTTTCGACGTGCCTGTTGTTTGATATTGTCGCCAAAACCCCTTCTCCCCGAAGGGAGAAGGAATTTTCAGCCTCAACGTGCCTTACTGCTTAATCTCAGGTTCAACCAGTTTCGCGAGATTGATCAGCGATTCCTGCCAGCCGAGATAACAGGCTTCCGGCGGGATGACATCGGGGATGCCGGCCTGGGTGATGTTGACCTCGGTTCCCACCAGCACCTTTTTCAATGTCACCGTCACTTCCATTTGGCCGGGCAGGTTGGGGTCGTCGAACCTGTCTGTGTAACGCACCAGTTCGCCGGGAACGAGCTCGATATATTCACCGCCGAAAGCGTGGACTTCACTGGTCGTAAAATTGCGGAACGACATCTTGAACGTGCCGCCGACTTTTCCTTCGAAGTGGTGCACGCTGCAGGCAAAGCCATTCGGCGGCAGCCACTTGGCCAGCGCATCCGCTTCGATGAATGCGCGATAGACCTTTTCCGGGCTTGTGGCGAGGACGCGGTGCAGGCTTATGGTATTCGGCATGGTCATAATCCCTATGGTTTGACGGAGTGGACGAGCCTAGGACGTGGCAATGTTTGACAATCCGACACGGCGAATGATTTTTTCTGAAAATAAATGACACTGCGGCCAAATCTGAAATTTGTCATCCTTCACGTCCCACTGGTAATTCCCCCGCAATTCCGCCATATACAGCTCGAAACACGGACGGACATGGCATCATGAGCAATACGGTCGAATTCGCGAGGATGAACGGGCTTGGCAACAAGATCCTGGTCATCGACATGCGCGGCCGCAAGGATGTGGTGACGCCGGCTGCGGCGATCGCGCTCAATGCCGACCCTGCCACCCAGTTCGACCAGATCATGGCGATCCACGATCCGAAGCTGCAGGGCACCGATGCCTGGATCGATATCCTCAACTGCGATGGCACGAAAGCGCAGGCCTGCGGCAACGGCACGCGCTGCGTCGTGCAGGCGCTTGCGGCCGAAACCGGCAGACACGTTTTTACTTTCCAGACCGTCGCCGGCATCCTGAATGCAAGGGAGCACGAGGACGGCACGATCTCGGTCGATATGGGCACGCCGGTCTTTGCCTGGGACAAGATCCCGCTTGCCGAGGAATTTGCCGATACCAGCCGCATCGAGCTGCAGATCGGGCCTATCGACAATCCCGTCCTGCATTCGCCTTCGGCGATGTCGATGGGCAATCCGCATGCGATCTTCTGGGTCGACAAGGACCCGATGTCCTTCGATCTGGATCGTTTCGGCCCGCTGCTCGAAAACCACCCGATGTTTCCCGAGCGCGCCAATATCACGCTGGCGCAGGTGCTGTCGCCGTCTTCGCTGCGCACCCGCACCTGGGAGCGCGGCGCCGGCTTGACGCTTGCCTGCGGCTCGGCCGCCTGTGCCGCTGCCGTCAGCGCCGCGCGCACCGGCCGCACCGGCCGCAAGGTGACGATCGAGGTCGCCTCGGCGCCGGCGCCTGGAAAGCTCACCATCGAATGGCTAGACAGTAACGATCATGTCGTGATGACGGGTCCTGCGGAATGGGAATGGTCCGGCACGGTCGATCCGGTCACGGGCAGCTTCTCGCGCGATCCGGAGCAAGGGGCTCAAGCGCGGTGAGCGGGGTCGAGGTCATTACCTTCGGCTGTCGTCTCAATACCTATGAATCCGAAGTGATGAGGGCCGAGGCGGAGAAAGCCGGGCTCAATAATGCTATTCTGGTCAATACCTGCGCCGTGACGGGCGAGGCCGTACGCCAGGCGCGGCAGGCGATCCGCCGGGCGCGACGCGACAATCCGCATGCCCGCATCATCGTGACAGGCTGCGCGGCGCAGACCGAGAAGCAGACCTTCGCCGAGATGGCCGAAGTCGATGCCGTGCTCGGCAACGAGGAGAAGCTGAAAAGCACCTCCTACCGCTCTTTGCCGGATTTCGGCGTTTCGGCCGAAGAGAAGCTGCGCGTCAATGACATCATGAGCGTGCGGGCGACCGCGCCGCAGATGATCCGCCATATCGATGGCCATGTGCGCGCCTTCATCCAGGTGCAGAACGGCTGCGATCACCGCTGCACCTTCTGCATCATTCCCTATGGCCGCGGCAATTCGCGCTCCGTGCCGATGGGTGCCGTGGTCGATCAGGCGCGTAACTTGGTTGAAAGCGGTTATCGCGAAATCGTGCTGACTGGCGTCGATGCCACGAGCTATGGCGCCGACCTGCCGGGTACGCCGACGCTCGGTCTCCTTGCCAAGACGCTGCTGAAGCAGATCCCCGAAATCCGCCGGCTGCGGCTCTCCTCGATCGACAGTATCGAGGCAGACCGGCACCTGATGGATCTCATCGCCGACGAGCCGCGCTTCATGCCGCATCTACATCTCTCGTTGCAGCATGGTGACGACATGATCCTCAAGCGCATGAAGCGGCGGCACTCGCGCGCCGATGCCGTGCGTATCATCGAGGATGTGCGCCGCCTGCGCCCGGAGACGAGCTTCGGCGCCGATATGATCGCCGGCTTTCCGACCGAGACGGAAGAGATGTTCGCCAATGCTGTCGGCTTGGCGCAAGAGGCCGGCATCGCGCATCTGCACGTTTTCCCGTACAGCGCGCGTCCCGGCACGCCAGCTGCCCGCATGCCGCAGCTCGACCGCGGCTTGGTCAAGGACCGCGCCGCGCGCCTGCGCGAGGTCGGGCAAAGATTGCACCAGATCCATCTCGACAAGATGGTCGGCACGCGGCAATGGCTGCTTGTGGAGAATGGCGGGTTGGCGCATACGGAAAACTTCACGCTTGTCGCCGCCCCCGGCCTTCGCCCGCGCGACCTTGTGCAGGTCGCAATCACCGGCCACAATGGCAAGCACCTCGACATGCAACTTCTGGCCGCCGACGCGGCCTAATGCTTCAACGGATACTTCATGGCGCTCGGTTTCATCAAAAAAGTCTTCACCTTCGGCCGCGAAAAGCCGGCCGAGGAGCAGGCGCCTGCGGAGGATTCTCAGAAGGTTGATGTGCCCGTTGTCGAGCAGGAAGCGCCCGCTGTAGATGTTTCGGCGGCTTCTGAGTTTGCCGAGCCCTCGTCACCCCCCTCTGTCCCTTCGGGACATCTCCCCCGCGAGGGGGGAGATCGGTTGGAGGGCGAGGCGTCGGCTGAGCAGGAACAACAGGCCGCGCAGGTTGTAGAGCCAGTTGCTTCCGCCGAGCCCAAGACGAGAACGCAGCCTGAAGAAGTACAGTCGGTCGAGTCGGAGCAATCCACCAATACTGAGGCCGATGTCGTTTTCGAGGAAACCTCCTCTGAACCGATCTCCCCCCTTGTGGGGGAGATGTCCGATAGGACAGAGGGGGGTGACGAAGCCTCGGCAAGCCCGGAACTTTCGTCGGAAGACTCGGAACCCTTCTCCGAAACCAGCGAACCCGCAGCCGAAACCCCCATCCTCCCCAAGGGTTTCTCCATCGCCGCTTCCGCTCCGGCACCGGCTCCAGAAGCCCCAAAACAAAAACTCTCCTGGTTCCAGCGCCTGCGCGCCGGGCTTGCGCGCACCTCGTCGCAGCTGACCGGCCAGATCACGGCGCTTTTTACCAAGCGCAAGCTCGACGATCAGACGCTGCAGGATCTGGAGGATCTATTGATCCAGGCCGATCTCGGCGTCGAAACGGCGATGCGCGTCACCGATACGCTGGCATCCGAACGCTACGGCAAGGATGTGACCGGCGAAGACGTGACCCGCATCATGGCGCAGGAAATCGCCAAGGTGCTGAAGCCTGTGGCAAAGCCGCTGCAGCTCGATCTCAGCCACAAGCCTCATGTGATCCTCGTCGTCGGCGTCAACGGCACCGGCAAGACGACGACGATCGGCAAGCTGGCGGCGAAGCTTTCCGGTGCCGGACTGAAGGTTACGCTGGCTGCCGGCGATACGTTCCGTGCGGCCGCCATTGAGCAATTGAAGATTTGGGCGGAGCGTACGAAATCGGACTTCATCGGCACCAAGCTCGGCGCGGATGCTGCCGGCCTCGCCTTCGATGCCTTCCAGCAGGCCAAGGCCAACAAGAGTGACGTGCTGATCATCGATACCGCCGGCCGTCTGCAGAACAAGGCGGAGCTGATGGCGGAGCTCGAAAAGATTGTGCGCGTGCTCGGCAAGCTCGATCCGGATGCGCCGCATACCGTGCTGCAGACGCTCGATGCGACGACCGGCCAGAACGCCTTGAACCAGGTGGAAATCTTCCGCAATGTTGCCGGCGTCAATGGCCTGATCATGACCAAGCTTGACGGCACGGCGCGGGGCGGCATCCTTGTTGCCATCTCGGCCAAGCATAAGCTGCCGGTCTATTTCATCGGCGTCGGCGAAGGTGTAGAGGATCTCGAGCCGTTCGAAGCCGAGGATTTTGCTCATGCCATCGCCGGTACGGGGACTGTAAGCAGCCAATGAATGACAAGAACAAGTTTGATGACGGGGAAAGTGCCGCAATGACGACCAGCGACAGCGATCTCACCCCAAGTGCCGCCGACAGGCATCATCCGATGCTGAAGCTGGTGCTGGAACTCGGACCTTTGCTGGTGTTCTTTTTCGGCAATCTGCGCGGCGAATGGCTGGCGCAGCATTTTCCGCAGCTGGCGACGCTCGGCGGCCCGCTCTTCGTCGCCACTGGCTTATTCATGGCGGCAACGGTGATCTCGCTCATCGTTTCGAAGGTCATGCTCGGCCATTTGCCGCTGATGCCTTTCGTCTCCGGCATTGTGGTGCTGATTTTCGGTGCGCTCGGCATCTATCTTCAGAACGAAACCTTCATCAAGATGAAGCCGACCATCGTCAACGCGCTGTTCGGTATCGTTCTGCTCGGCGGCCTTGCCTTCGGCAAGTCGCTGCTCGGCTATGTCTTCAATGCCGCCTTTCAGCTGGATGCCGAGGGCTGGCGCAAGCTGACGCTGCGCTGGGGTATTTTCTTCTTCGTTCTTGCCGTGCTCAACGAAGTCGTCTGGCGCGGTTCGAACTGGCTTTATCTTCCGGACACCAAGGCGGCGGATAATCTCTGGGTGAACTTCAAGGTCTGGGGAACGATGCCGATCACCATCCTCTTCACTCTGTCGCAGATGCCGCTGATCATGAAGCACACGGTCGAGCCACCGGTGGAAAACGGCAAATGAGCGAGGCCATCGACGCCCAAAGCCGCTATCGGCAACAGAGCTTCTGGTTCATCGCCTGCGCTGTCGTTCTGCTCGTGCAGATCGTCGCTGAATACATGATGGGCCGCGTGCCGATCTGCACCTGCGGTTACGTGAAGCTGTTCGAGCCGGTGGTGAAATCCAGCGGCAATTCGCAGCACATCGCCGACTGGTACACCCCATCGCATATCATCCACGGTTTCCTCTTCTTCGGTCTCACGCATCTGATCATGCGCGGCAAGCCACTGTCGATGCGGCTCTTCGTTGCCATGCTGATCGAATCCGGCTGGGAGATCCTGGAAAATTCCCCGATCATCATCAACCGCTACCGCGCCGCGACAATCTCGCTCGACTACGTCGGCGACAGCATCCTCAACTCGTCGATGGATGCCGTGTTCATGGTGGTCGGTTTCCTGTTTGCCTGGCGCGCGCCGGTGCTGGTGACGGTTGCCATCGCCATCTTCTTCGAGTTGCTCACCGGCTATTTGATCCGCGACAATCTCACGCTCAACGTGCTGATGCTGGTCTGGCCGGTCGATGCGATCAAAACGTGGCAGGGCGGGATTTAATCTTTTCACCCTCGCCCCTGCGGGGAGAGGGTGGCGCGATAGCGCCGGGTGAGGGGGCGTTTCGGGAGAGTGATGACTTTTGTTCGCCGCTCAAGGCTTTGTTGCTTCGTGCCCAGCCCCCTCATCCGCCCTTCGGGCACCTTCTCCCCGAGGGGAGAAGGGAGTTAAGACGCCGGCTTCCCCTGCGCCTTCGCTATCGCCGGATAGAGCCTCTCCTTCAGGCTGGTCGGCGTAAACGGGCCAACCTGCTTGTAGAGGATCGTGCCGTCGGGCGAGACGAGATAGGATTCCGGAATGCCGTAGACGCCCCAGTCGATGGCGGCGGAGCCGTTCGGGTCGATGCCGATGGCGTTGTAGGGATTGCCGAGTTCGCCGAGGAAGCGGAGGGCGTTTTCGCTCGTGTCCTTGTAATTGATGGCCACGATGTTGAGCTGGCCGCTCTTGGCCAGTTCCTTCAGTACAGGGTGTTCATCACGACAGGGGATGCACCAGGAGGCGAAGACGTTGACGAGCGTCAGCTTGCCCTTGATGGCGTCATCGGTCAATGCCGGCAGGTTGGAGCCGTCGAGCGGCGCGAGCGCGAGCTTCGGCGCCTTAGTGCCAATGAGTGCCGAGGGAATAGCCGATATATCGGTGCCGTGCACTTCCTGATCATACATGACCTTGCCGACCGCAAATGCGATGCAGGCAAAGACGATCAGCGGGATGAGCGCCAGCATATAGCGTGCGGTGCCGCTGGATTTCGGCTGATCCTTGTTATCGGTATCCGCAGTCATTTCGTCTTGCTCTCGGGCGAGTGCTGCGAGTGGCGGCGGATGCCGGAGGCTTCCAATGCGGCGAGCTCACGACGGCGCAGGCGTCCTTCGATCCAGATCCAGGTAATAACAGCAAGGATCATGAACGCCGCAAAGCCATAGGAGCCGAAGACGTAGAACGGATGCGACATGCTACTCCTCCCGGCTCGCCATGCGCGCGGCCATGCGGCGCTGGGTGGCGATGCGCCGTCGCCAGATCTCGTTGCGGATCGCCATCAGGTGCAGCGTGAAGAACAGCAGCGTGAAGGCGAGTGCCATGGTGAAGAGCGGCCAGAGGAATTCCGTATCGATGGCCGGGCCATCCATGCGCATGATGCTTTCCGACTGATGCAGCGTATTCCACCAGTCCACGGAGAACTTGATGATCGGAATATTGATGAAGCCGACCAGCGTCAGGATGGATGCAACCCGGGCCGCTTTGGAAGGATCATCCATGGCGCGGTTCAGCGCGATCAGGCCGAGATACATCAGGAAAAGGATGAAGACCGAGGTGAGGCGCGCATCCCAGACCCAATAGGTGCCCCACATCGGCTTGCCCCAGAGCGAGCCCGTCACCAGCGCGATCAGCGTGAAGGCGGCGCCGAGCGGTGCCGCCGTCTTGCCGGCGACATCGGCGAGCGGATGGCGCCAGACCAGCGTGCCGATCGCCGACATGCTCATGATCGTGTAGCACATCATCGACAGCCAGGCGGCCGGAACGTGAATATACATGATGCGGACGGTATCGCCCTGCTGGTAATCGCCCTCGGTCGTAAAGGACAGATAGAGGCCGATCACGAAGAGCACGGCCGAGATGGCCGCCAGCCAGGGAATGAGACGCGCCGAGAAAGCCAGGAACCGCGTGGGGTTGGCAAGGTCGGAAAATCGGCTGATCGCAGTGATATCGCTCATGCGGCTTGTTTAACCCGATATGCCTTTTCCGGCAATCGACCGCATTGCCTCAGATGGACGAAACAGTATCTTATTGCGATCAATCAGTCGTGTTACGCAGGGCAAGAGCAGCAGCGGCGGGGCCGAGGACGGCGAAGAACAAGGTGAGCGCGATCAGGATGAGGAAGGGCGGCAGGAACGGCTGCGGCCCTTCGACTGTGGCATAGGTGGCGCTGACGCCGAAGATCAGCACGGGGATCGTGAGCGGTAGCACCAGAATGGAGACCAGTAGTCCGCCGCGCGGCAGCGCCACGGCAACGGCAGCACCAACCGCGCCGATGAAGGTGATCGCCGGCGAGCCGACGAGCAGGGTCAGGGCCGTCGCGCCGATAGCCGTGTCGTTCATATTCATAAAGAGGCCGAGCAGTGGCGAGGCGATGACGAGGGGCAAGCCTGTCGCGATCCAATGCGCTGCGCATTTAATGAAGACCGTCAATACCAGCGGCGTTTCCTGCATGACGAGCAGATCGAGCGAACCATCGTCACGCTCGGCCTGGAACAGCCGGTCGAGGCCGAGAAGGCTCGCCAGCAGCGCTCCGATCCAGACGATGGCGGGACCGATGTGCGAGAGAAGCTTGAGGTCGGGTCCGACGCCGAAGGGAATGACGGCGACGACGGTGAGAAAGAAGAGGATGCCGATCAACGCCCCGCCGCCGGCGCGCACCGAAAGTCTGAGGTCGCGGAGGAAGAGGGCGGTCATGGGGAGACTCTTTCATGTTGAGATATACCTCGAGTACCCCCCTCTGTCGCTCTCGCGACATCTCCCCCACAAGGGGGGAGATTGGTAACTTGTGGCGCGCTCATGTCCCGAGCCAACATCGAATTTGTAGAAGCTGAACCCGCTGGTTTTGTAAGCGGGTGCGGCAAACTCCCAACAATCTCCCCCCTTGTGGGGGAGATGTCCCGAAGGGACAGAGGGGGGTATCGCAAGCTCGGCATGGGAGGAAATATCTGCATCATCCCCACACTCCCTCACTCACCCCGGCAAACCCCGTCATCCGCATCTCCTGTACGTTCTCCAAACCCAGCGGCTGGTGCGTCGCGGCAATAACGATGCCGCCGCTCTTCTGATGGGCTGAGATCAGCTCCGCAAACAGCCGGTCGGCGGAGCTGTCGAGCGCTGCCGTCGGTTCGTCGAGGATCCAGATCGGGCGATGGGCGACCAGAAGTTTGGCGAAAGCGATTCGCCGCTGCTGACCGGCGGAGAGATAGCCGAAGGGCAAATGGGTGATGCCAGCAAGCCCGACGGCGTCGGCGGCTTCATCGACAGCCAGGCCGGAGCCGCCCGGCACATCGCCGAGGAAGGTTTTCCAGAAGGTCAGATTTTCCGTGACGGTCAGCTCGGATTTCATCGCATTGCGGTGACCGAGATAGTGGCTGGCTTCACCGGCCGGCCGGCCCGATTCTCCGTCATTTCCGGTGAAGGTGACACGGCCCTTTTCCGGCTTCAGAAGGCCTGCCACGACACGCAGAAGCGTTGACTTTCCCGACCCGTTGCGCCCGGTCAGAATGAGGGCGTCGCCACCTCCCAAGTCAAAGGAAACGTTCGAGAAAATCAGGTCTTCGCCACGCCTTTCCGCCAGATTTTCAGCGCTTAGATGCATTCGCTCAGACTTTCCCCGTTATCGTTGCCGCAGCGCGCAAAAAATTGTCCAAATTTGCGCTTTGTCACTCTGGCAAGTCTTTACGAAATTATCTATAAGACCTGCAACCACGCCAGCGGCCGGCGTGAATTCAATCCTTGCGCCGAACTTAAGGTTTTACCCTTACGTGCGGACAGCGGAAATGGCCGTACCCGCATCCTGATGTGCATAAAGTGCATAGGCGTTCGCACGACTGTGTTGGCTATCAGAAACGGGGTATCTCGTGTCTAAATCTCTTGACAGTTTCAATTGTCGTTCCACGCTGACCGTGGACGGGAAAGACTATGTCTACTTCAGCCTTCCCAAGGCTGAAGCCAATGGTCTGCCCGGCGTTTCCAAGCTGCCTTATTCTATGAAGGTGCTTCTGGAAAACCTGCTGCGTTTTGAAGACGGGCAGTCGGTCACGAAGGACCATATCCTTGCTGTCGCCGAATGGCTGACCAACAAGGGCACCGTCGAGAACGAAATCGCTTATCGTCCCGCACGCGTGCTGATGCAGGACTTCACCGGCGTTCCGGCCGTTGTCGACCTTGCCGCCATGCGCGACGCCATGGTTTCGCTCGGCGGCGATCCGGAAAAGATCAACCCGCTCGTTCCCGTCGACCTCGTCATCGACCACTCCGTCATCGTCGACGAATTCGGCACGCCGCAGGCTTTCGCCAAGAACGTCGAGCTGGAATACCAGCGCAATGGGGAGCGCTACCGCTTCTTGAAGTGGGGCCAGCAGGCATTCAAGAACTTCCGCGTCGTTCCTCCCGGCACCGGCATCTGTCACCAGGTGAACCTCGAATATCTCGGCCAGACCGTCTGGACGAAGGAAGAGGACGGCGAAACGATCGCTTATCCCGACACCTGCGTCGGCACCGATTCGCACACGACCATGATCAACGGCCTCGGCGTTCTCGGCTGGGGTGTCGGCGGTATCGAAGCTGAAGCCGCCATGCTCGGCCAGCCGGTCTCGATGCTGCTGCCTGAAGTCATCGGCTTCAAGCTCACCGGCAAGCTCAAGGAAGGCGTCACCGCGACCGACCTCGTTCTGACCGTCGTGCAGATGCTGCGCAAGAAGGGCGTTGTTTCCAAATTCGTCGAATTCTTTGGCCCCGGCCTCGACAACATGCCGCTCGCCGACCGCGCCACCATCGGCAATATGGGTCCGGAATATGGCGCGACCTGCGGCTTCTTCCCGGTCGACAAGGAAACGCTGAACTATCTCAACATGTCCGGCCGCGCCAAGGACCGTATCGCGCTCGTCGAAGCCTATTCCAAGGCTCAGGGCATGTGGCGCGACAATGACGGTTCCGATCTCGTCTTCACCGACACGCTGGAACTCGATCTCGGCGATGTCGTGCCGTCCATGGCCGGCCCGAAGCGTCCGGAAGGCCGCATCGCGCTGGAAAACATCGCTTCCGGTTTCGCGACTTCGCTCGAAACCGAATACAAGAAGCCCGGTCAGCTCTCCAACCGCTATGCGGTCGAAGGCACGGATTTCGATATCGGCCATGGCGACGTTGCGATTGCCGCCATCACCTCCTGCACCAACACGTCCAACCCGTCGGTGCTGATCGCTGCCGGCCTTCTCGCCCGCAACGCCGTTGCCAAGGGCCTGAAGACCAAGCCGTGGGTCAAGACCTCGCTAGCACCGGGATCGCAGGTCGTCGGCGAATATCTTGCCAAGTCCGGCCTGCAGGCCGATCTCGACAAGCTCGGCTTCAACCTGGTCGGCTTCGGCTGCACCACCTGCATCGGCAATTCCGGCCCGCTGCCGGCGCCGATCTCGAAGACGATCAACGACAAGGGCCTGATCGTATCGGGCGTCCTCTCCGGTAACCGCAACTTCGAAGGCCGTATCTCGCCTGACGTCCAGGCGAACTATCTCGCTTCGCCGCCGCTCGTCGTCGCCTACGCGCTCGCCGGCTCGGTGCAGCTCGACCTGACGAAGGAGCCGATCGGCGAAGACCAGAACGGCAAGCCGGTCTATCTGAAGGACATCTGGCCGACCTCGCATGAGGTTCAGGAGTTCATCCAGAAGTACGTCACCCGCGAGCTTTATGAAACCAAGTATGCCGACGTCTTCAAGGGCGATGCCAACTGGCAGGCCGTGCAGGTTCCTCCGGGCCAGACCTATGCCTGGGACGACAACTCGACCTATGTGCAGAACCCGCCTTACTTCGTGGGCATGGGCAAAAAGGGCGCCGGCGTTTCCGACATCAAGGGCGCTCGCGTTCTCGGCCTCTTCGGCGACAAGATCACCACCGACCATATTTCTCCGGCCGGTTCGATCAAGGCTGCTTCTCCGGCCGGCTCGTACCTCCTCGGTCACGGCGTCGGCGTTGCCGATTTCAACCAGTACGGCACGCGCCGCGGCAACCACGAAGTCATGATGCGCGGTACTTTTGCCAACATCCGCATCCGCAACCACATGCTCGGCCCGAACGGCAAGGAAGGTGGCTACACCATCCATTATCCGTCCAAGGAAGAGACGTCGATCTACGATGCGGCCATGCAGTACAAGGCCGAGGGCGTTCCGCTCGTCATCTTCGCCGGTGTCGAATATGGCAACGGCTCGTCGCGCGACTGGGCTGCCAAGGGCACGAACCTGCTCGGCGTCCGCGCCGTGATCGCCCAGTCCTTCGAGCGCATCCACCGCTCGAACCTTGTGGGAATGGGCGTCATCCCCTTCGTCTTCGAGGAAGGCACCACCTGGGCAAGCCTCGGTCTGAAGGGCGACGAACTGGTCACGATCGAAGGCCTTGAGCACATCAAGCCACGCGAGCGTAAGATCGCCAAGATCACCTATGGCGACGGCTCGGTGAAGGACGTTCCGATTATCTGCCGCATCGATACGCTGGATGAGGTCGTCTACGTCAACAATGGCGGCATCCTGCAGACCGTTCTGCGCGATCTCGCTGCCTGATAGGCATTAAACGCTGTTATGGGAGGCCGCCGGAAAACTCTTCCGGCGGCCTCTTGTTTTTCACGGTGATGTGTACTGCGAGGCTTCCGCTCACTCCGGCCTCACCCCATCGTGACTTTGCGTCATCGCGTTAAACTATTATCTCTTGTTTCAGATTTTTCGGGCTTGATGTGGCCTGGTCGCCCCAAAAAGCGCGAGTTTTGCAGAGCCCGTGTAGGCAGACGGCGCTCGAGATTGGATGCAGAGGTAAGATAGAATGCGCCTTCGGTTTTTGGCTCCACTTCTGGCAGGCATTGCGCTCGCAAGTTCGCTGCATGCGCAGGAGGCTGCGAAGATCAAGGGCGTTGTCGAACTCTTTACCTCGCAAGGTTGCGCTTCCTGTCCGCCCGCCGATGCCGCTTTCCGCAAGCTGATCCGCCAGGGTAATGTCGTGGCACTCGCCTATCACGTCGATTATTGGAACTATCTCGGCTGGAACGACACCATGGCGTCCAAGGATAATACGGCGCGCCAATATGCCTACGCCCGGACGATGGGCCGCAGCGGCGTCTATACGCCGCAGGCGATCGTCAATGGCAGGGATCACATGAACGGCGCGGATCTCGATGCCATCAACGTCAAGCTCGATGATTTTCAGCGCCTTGGCGAAGGGCTGACGGTTCCGGTGAATGCCGCCATGAAGGGCGACGAGCTGGAGATCAAGATCGGCGCCGGGCAGGGCAGGGCGAATGTCGTTGCCGTCTATTTCGACAAGGAACAGATGGTGGCGCCGAAAGGCGGCGAAAACAACGGCCAGCAGATTGCCTATATGCACGCGGTATCCGATGTCGAAACAGTCGGCATGTGGGACGGCAAGGCTATGAGCCTCGTGCTGCCGTCGACCGTGCTGGATAAGGCCGGCCGGCGAGGCCTCGCGATCCTGCTGCAGTCGTCGACATCTTCGGGCGATCCGGCTGCCATTCTCGGGGCGACTGTTCTGACGGTCGGTTCGGACGGCTGAGCGGTTTTTCCAGCTTTGCCGGAGGTCTTCCATTTTGGCGTGGTCGAAAGGCTTCCTATTTTGGCTGATGCCCAATAGGGGAGGTGCCCGGCGAGGACGCATTCGGGGCTGGGGTTTAATCGATGCGTCCCGGCCGGGCCGTTTGACGCGGCGGCGCCAAACAGTCCTCTATACTTCCTGTAAATTGGGCGTCGTTTTGGCTGAAATGCGGCACTGACGAGGTGCTTTCACAGCTGGGAAAGAAATTGTGAGCCGCCAGCCGTCTTGCAATTTGATGTGGCTGAGGCAAACTGTCATTCTCCTGTCATGAGATAGCCCCTGGGGGATTGATGACTGATCAGCCGGATTTGAGACACGGTGAAAGCCGTTCCGCAGATACCAATTCATCCGTCGTCGTTGATCTCAGAGAATACAAACAGAGCAAGGACCCGCTACCGGTGACCTTTCATCGCCGGGAGCTGGATGCGATTCTCTGGATCTATGGCCGCATGGTTGGCGAAGGCGAGTGGCGCGACTACGCCATCGACCATTTGAAGGACAAGGCGGTTTTCTCCGTCTTCAAGCGCTCCGGCGAAATGCCGCTCTTCCGCATCGAAAAGAATCCGAAGCTCGCCGCGAAGCAGGGCGCCTTTTCCGTCGTCAATACCAACGGCATGATCCTGAAACGCGGTCATGACCTGAACCAAGTGTTGAAAGTTTTCGACAAGCAGCTGAAGCTGGTGGAGAAGTAGTTTCTCGTCATTGGCTCGCGCTTGTGGCGAGTGTGACACCCCCTCTGTCACGAAGTGACAGAGGGGGTGTCACAGGCTCTGCGGACTCATAGATCCGATACTAATACTATTCCCCAAATAACGTCCCAGGATAAACCGAGGGATCGGGATCGCTCTCCGCACCCTGGCCCAGCGCCTTCTGCATGAGCATCGTATCCAGCCACCGGCCATGCTTGTAGCCCGTGCCCTTCAAGAGCCCGACTTCGGCAAAGCCTGCGGCGCGATGCACGGCGACGGAGGCGGGATGGGCGCCGCCGATGACGGCGATCATCTGGCGGAAGCCGAGTCTCTGGCAGCTTTCGACGAGTGCATCGAGGAGTAATCTGCCGACGCCGCGCCCGCGCGCCTCCGGCGCCAGATAGATCGAATCCTCCACCATCCAGCGATAGGCCGGCCGCGTGCGGAATGCGGAGGCATAGGCATAGCCGAGGAACGCGCCGGTCTCGTCTTCGGCGACGAGATAGGGATAGCCCTTTTCACGGATTGCCTCGAACCGGGCCGCCATCTCTTCCTGACTCGGCGGCGTGATTTCGTAGCTTGCCGTACCGTTCAGGACGGAATCTCTGTAGATGGCGGTGATATGGGGAAGGTCGTCTGAAGTTGCACTGCGGAGGCTGACGGACATTGCTTCTATTGCCTGATCTGCGAATTTACGACGGGCGCTATCAAATCGCAGGGCGTCTGCCCAAGCAAATAAAAAAAGGCGGCCGAGGCCGCCTTTTCATGTCTCATTCATCCCGTGCGATTAACGGCGGTTGCCCATGAACTGCAGCAGGAACATGAACAGGTTGATGAAGTCGAGGTACAGCGACAGGGCGCCCATGATCGCCTTGCGGCCAGCCACGGTCACGTCGTCGGCTTCGTAGTACATTTCCTTGATCCGCTGTGTATCCCAGGCGGTGAGGCCTGCGAAGATCAGGACGCCGATCACCGAGATGGCGAACTGCAGGGCGGACGAAGCCAGGAAGATGTTGACGAGCGTTGCGATGATCAGGCCGAAGAGACCCATCATCAGGAACGAACCCATCGCGGACAGATCACGCTTCGTCGTGTAGCCGAACAGCGACAGCGCGCCGAAGGAGGCGGCGGTCACGAAGAAGGTCTGCACGACGCTCTGACCGGTGTAGATGATGAAGATCGACGACAGCGACAGACCTACCAGCGCGGCGTAGACCCAGAAGGTCGTCGTCGCGGCGGCCACGCTCATGCGGTTGATCCTGAAGCTCAGGAAGAAGACCATTGCCAGCGGGGCGAGAATGACAACCCACTTCAGCGGGCTGAGATAGATCGCCTGGCCGAAGGCCGTGATCTGTCCGTTTGCAAAGGCGAGCGAGAAGGATAGATAGGCGGCAACACCCGTGATCGCCAGACCCAGCGCCATCAGGTTATAGACCTTGAGCATGTAGGCTCGAAGGCCCTCGTCTATCATCGCACCGGATTGCGCACCGCTCTGCGCCCGGTTTTGGTAATTGCGGAAGTCAGCCATGTTTTCCTCTTTCAAGCTCCGATGTGATTACGGTGTCGGGTCTTTCAAGGCCCAGGCGCCGCTGCGGAGCTCAGCATGCCTGCACAGAATATGAGGCTTTCGGGCCTCATACACAAGGGTCAAGCGATCCGGCGCAGGTTAAATCGATGTAATATCGAGCCGTTTTGCCGGCTTCCGGTTCATCTCCGTAACGAATCAGAGCTCGCGCAGAACAGGCGCTGCCTTCTGGCCCAGGATGCGCCAGGTGCCGATCAGGCCGATGCTGACGGTCAAAATCAGCGCAATAACTAGGGTGGAGAAAGCGACATCGGGCAGGAAGGCAGAAGGCAAGCGCATGATGTGGCTGACGATGTACCAAGCGGATGCGGAGCCGGCGACCAGCGCGAAGATGGCGGTTGCGGCGCCCAGGATCAGATATTCGTAGCTGAAGGCACGGATCAATGTCGCGCGCGTCGCGCCGAGCGTCTTGAGGATGACCGCATCATGCGTGCGGGCGCGGTTGCCGGCGGCAAGCGCTCCCGCCAGCACAAGCACGGATGCGATGAGCGCGACGGAGGCGGCGGAACGGATCGCCGTCGCCAGCTGTCCCACGAGCGTGTTGACGACATCGAGCGCATCCTTGACGCGGACGCTTGTGATGGTTGGGTAGGTATTGGTAACTTTCCTCAGGATCGCCGCTTCCTGCTCCGAGGTGGCGGATGTGTCGGTCAGGGTCGCGAGCCAGGCGTGCGGTGCGCCCCTGAAGGTATTGGGCGAGAAGATCATCACGAAATTGATCGACAGCGACTGCCATTGCACCTTGCGGAAGCTGGCGATCTTGGCGGTGACGTTGCGGCCGAGCACGTTGACGGTGACCTTGTCGCCGAGTTTCAGGCCGAGCGCCTTGCCTTCCTCTTCGGAGAAGGAGACCAGCGGTTCGCCGCTATAATCCTTGTCCCACCATTTGCCTTCGGTGACCGAAGCGTTTTCCGGCACCGTATCGGCATAGGTGATGCCGCGATCGCCACGCAGCACCCATTGGCCGGCCGCCGGCACCTTCATCTTGGTGACATCCTCGTCGTTGAAGGCGACGATGCGCCCGCGGAGCATCGGCGCTTCGACGAGCTTGCCCTTGGGGTCGATGTCGAGGACGATCTTGCGGAAGCCTTCCAGTTCCGGCCCCTGAATATCGACGAAGAAGAAGTTCGGCGCCTGTTCGCTCATGCGGCCCATGAGTTCGCGGCGCATATTGCCGTCGATCAGCGTCAGGGTGACGAGTAGCGCCAGGCCGAGGCCGAGCGAGAGCACGACGGAGGAGGTGAGCGCGCCCGGCCGGTGGATGTTGCCGATCGCCAGGCGCAAAGCGGGCGATCGCACGCGCGGGCTGCGGCGGGCAAGCCAGGAGAGCAGGGCTGCTACCAGGCGCAGCACCACGAAAGCGCCGGCGATCGAGACGACGACGACGACTGCGATGAAGCGATCATAGGCAGTGACGATCGCCAGGGCGGCGAGTGCCGCCATCAGCACACCGGCGGCGAGCAGATAGGGCCAGCCGGGAAGGCGTCGCGCTTCGAAGCCCTGCTCGCGAAACAGCGCCGTTGCCGGCACCTCGCGGGCATGGCCGAGCGGCGGAATGGCGAACGCCAGCGTCGTCAGGAGGCCGAAGAGAGCGGCAAGCGTCAGCGCGCCGGGATAGAGCCGCGGCGCAGTCGAAATCGGCAGGAATTCTGCCATGAATTGCGATGCGATCATGGGCGCAATGGCGCCGAGGACGAGGCCAATTGCTATGCCGGCGAGCGCAACGACGGCGATCTGGATGAGATAGATCAGCACGACGACGAAGGCCGGCGCGCCCAGGCATTTGAAGGTAGCGATGGTCGTGCGCTTCGAATCGAGGAAGGCGCGTACGGCATTGGCAACGCCGACTCCGCCGACGATGAGCGCCGCCAGGCCGACCAGCGTCAGGAACTGCGAGAAGCGGGTGACGTTGTCGGCGAGCTGGGGAGCAGCGCGGTCGCTGCTGCGGATCGACCAGCCGGCTTGCGGGAAGGCGGCGTTGGCGCGGTCAGTGAGATTGCGGATGCCAGCTGCGGGGTTGTCCATGCGGATTTTGTAGGATTGTTCGACCAGACTGCCCGTGGTGATCAGGCCGGAGGCGATCAGGGCGTCGCGGCTGGTGATCAGACGTGGCGCGAAGCCGAAGCCTTCGGAGACGGCGTCGGGCTCGCTTTGGATGGTGCCTGATATGCGCAGCTTCGTATTGCCCAGCAGCAGATCGCTGCCGACCTTGAGGTTCAGGCGTTCCAACAGCAGGGGCGCTACGACGGCGCCATAGGCGCCATCCTTGGCGGCAAGCAGCGTCGACAAGGGCTGATCAGGATCGGCCTGGAAGGTGCCGTAGAGCGGATAAGCGTTGTCGACGGCCTTGACCTCGACCAACGCCTGATCCGAGCCATCGGGCAGACGTGCCATGGAACGCAGCCCGGTGGAGCGGGAAATTTTGCCCAAGCTTTGGAGATAGGCGAATTCTTCCGGCGTCGCCTCGCGATTGCGCAGTTCGAAACGGGCGTCGCCTGATAGCAGCGATTGTCCCTGCGTCGCGATCGCGTCGGTGATCGAACGGGAAACGGAATTGACCGCAGCGATCGCGCCAGTGCCGAGCGCGATGCAGGCAAGGAAGATGTAGAAGCCGCCAAGGCCGCCGCGCAGTTCGCGCAGGGCAAGGCGGAAGGCGAGGGGCAGGCGCAGTCCCGCCGCCGCGCTCATGCAATGGCTGCCTGGTTGGTGCGCGTGCGCATGCTGTCGTTCTCGATTTCGCCGGAACGGACGCGGATCTGGCGCGAGCAGCGGGCGGCAAGGGCGGGATCATGGGTGACGAGCAGCATGGTCGTGCCGCGCTCGGCCTGCTGGGCGAAGAGCAGGTCGGCGATCTGCCGGCCGGTATCGGTATCGAGATTGCCCGTCGGTTCGTCGGCGATCAGGACGGCTGGCGAAGGCGCCAGCGCGCGGGCGATGGCGACACGCTGCTGCTCGCCGCCGGAAAGCTGGCCGGGATAATGATTGAGCCTCTGGCCTAATCCTACTGCTTCCAGCTCCCGCCTGGCGATAGCGAAGGCATCGCGGACATTCGCAAGTTCCAGTGGCACGGCGACATTTTCCAGCGCCGTCATGTTGGCGATCAGGTGGAAGGATTGGAAAACGATGCCGATGTTCCGGCCGCGGAAATCGGCGATGCGATCTTCGCTCAGGCTATGCAGCGGCGTGTCGCGGATCAAAAGTTCGCCGCTGTCGAGTTTCTCGAGGCCGGCCAGTACCATCAGCAGGGTGGACTTGCCGGAGCCGGACGGGCCGACGATGCCGACGGCCTCACCCTCCATCACAGTGAGATCGATACCCTTCAGCACATGGACTGATGCGGCGGCATTGCCGAGCGTCAAATCTGCCTTCTTCAGCTCGATGATGGTTTTTGCCAATGCGAACGCCCTATATACCAGAGAACATCAGAGACAATGGCGGGCGCGATTTGGCCCGAGCAGCGAATTTAGGGAATGGATCATGGGTTTTAAAGTTGCCGCGCTTCAATTCGCTGTCATCACTTTCGGTCTTTTGTTTGGCGCTGTTGGCGCCGCCGAGGCGCGGACTATCCAGTTGGTCGGCTTCGGCGACAGCCTGATGGCGGGCTATCAGCTGCCCCCGGGCGACGGCTTTCCCGCGAAGCTTGAGGCGGCGCTGAAGGCCAAGGGGCTCGATATTGCCGTCGCCGATGCCGGTGTTTCGGGAGATACGACATCGGGCGGCCTTTCGCGCATCGACTGGTCGGTGCCCGATGGCACGGATGGCGTGATCCTGGAGCTTGGCGCCAACGACGCACTGCGCGGCATTCCGCCGGAACAGACGGAAAAGAACCTCGAGACGATGATCGAGCGGCTGAAGGGCAGAAAGATCCCGATCCTTCTCGTCGGCATGCTGGCGCCGCCGAACATGGGGGGCAACTACGCCGATAAATTCAATCCGATCTACAAGCGACTGGCCGACAAATATCAGCTTCCGCTCTATCCGTTCTTCCTTGATGGCGTTGCCACCCATGCGGATTTGCAGCTGTCGGACGGGATGCATCCGAACCCCAAGGGGGTTGATGTGATGGTCGAGCATATGTTGCCTGATGTTATGAGTTTTGTAGGGATGATTGACGCAGGTGCGAAATAGATGCTTGCACCGACTGCAAATGCGTGATTCCCTACCTATACCTGCAAGAGATTCGGGGAGTGCTCGTCATGCCGAGACTTTTTACCGCCCTCGAAATTCCGCGCAATGCGGCCATGAGCCTGTCATTGTTGCGCGGTGGTCTCCCGGGAGCCAGGTGGATCGACGTTGAAAATTATCACATCACTTTGCGCTTCATCGGCGATGTCGATGGCCGCACCGCGGATGAGATCGTCGACCGTCTGGACCGGATAGATCGGCCTGAATTCCAGCTTCGGCTGGAGGGCATCGGTTCCTTCGGCTCCAAGAAACCGCATTCGGTTTGGGCCGGGGTCTCGCAGACACCGGATATGTTCGCGCTGCAAGGCGAGATCGAGCGTATCTGCCAGCGTATCGGCCTGCAGCCGGACCCCCGCAAGTTCACGCCGCATGTGACCCTCGCCAGGCTGAAGTCCTCGCGGGTCGACGATGTCGTGCACTATCTCTCCGGTCGCGGCAATTTCTACACCGCGCCGTTCACGGTCGGGCGCTTCGTGCTTCTGTCGTCGCGCGAATCGGTCGGTGGCGGTCCCTATCTCACCGAAGAGATATTCCCGCTTCACGAGCCCCGCAGCACGTTCCCAACTTTGGGCAACAACGCGCTGCAGCCGGCCAAGAGCATGGTGTAAACCGCTTCGAAATCCTCGCGGTCGCCATAGTAGGGATCGGGAATGTCCTTGTTGCTTCCGAGCGCCAGGGCATTGAAGAGATACAGCCTCCCGAGGGATTCCGCGGGTGCTGCCTTGCGCAAGTTCTTCAAATTGTCTTGATCCATTGCCAGGATAAGATCGAACCGGCTGAAATCTGATGGTTCGATGCGGCGAGCGCGCTGGGCTGAAATATCGATTCCGTGGCCGGCGGCAACCGCAACCGAACGGCGATCCGGGCGTTCTCCCTGATGCCAGCCGCCGGTGCCAGCTGAATCGATGTCGAATTCACCGCCACGGCCGCCCTCGCTTGCCAGATGTCTGAATATGCCTTCGGCGAGGGGCGAGCGGCAGATATTGCCGGCGCAGACGAAAAGTATCCTGTGACGATCCATGTTATCGTTTCACCGCCAGAGCTTTCCGCTTTTCTTCGAAATGCGAAAACGCTCTACCCTTTTGCTTTTACGCAATTCCGGACGGAAAAAACGATACGCAGTTTTTCTGGAATTGCTTTAGAGAGGAGTGACTTGCCATGAAATACGACAGACTGGGCCGCGCGGCAATCGATGAAAATCTTGCGGAGCTTGGAGGCTGGGCGCTTGCGGATGACGGCCTTTCGATTTCGAAGACTTTCAAGTTCCGCAACTTCGTCGAGGCCTTCGGCTTCATGACGGAAGCCGCTCTTGCCGCGGAAAAATTCAACCACCATCCGGAATGGTTCAACGTCTATTCCCGCGTCGAGGTGAAGCTGACGACACACGATGCCGGCGGCCTGACCGATCATGACGTCAAACTGGCGAAGGCGATGGAGAAGGCGGCGGCACGCCGGATCGATTGAATCGCGGCAGGCGATCACCATATGTTTACACGGCCCGGCCGACAGGCCTCGATTGAGGTGAATGGAATGGATGACATCAAGTACGGGGAAATCCTGATGCCTGGTGACGAAGAGACCCAAAAAGAGCAGGAGAAATCGGTGCGCAGAAAATTCTGGCCGACCTTGCGGAAGGCAGCTCGCCATATTCCCTTTTCCCGCGACGTCGTGGCCGCCTTCTATTGTGCGTTCGACCCGCAGACGCCGACGCGTGTTCGCGGCATATTGCTGGCGGCGCTCGGCTATTTCGTCATGCCGGTTGATATTATCCCCGATTTCTTTGCCGTCATCGGCTTTTCCGATGATGTCGCGGTGCTGACGCTCGCTTTCAGCATGATTAGAGGCCATATCCGCCAGGAACATTACGACGCCGCCGATCGCGCGCTGGAGAACGAGCCCGAGTCTATGAAGACCGCCTGATGCTTGTTTTGCTGAGCCGATCTGAATCCTCTCGGGTTTCCAGAGATTTATGAGACCTCCCTGATTTTAGCGAGGTCAAATTCTTGCCCGAATCTTTCTGTCTTAAATCGAAGCTGCAGGGTGGTACTTCATCATCCGGGTTTTCCAATTCCTTCTGATGCGTTTCAAGCTTTGCGCGATAACTGGATTGAAATGGCACGGAGCCGGTGGCGGCAGCGCTCCGTTGACGGTTTGGTAACCTGAATAAAGTCAAAATAAGGCAGCTCACGAGCACAGGCGTGCGTCAATCGAATCGCCATGAGCTCTGGACCGCAAGAAATCGGCAGGAAACCATGTTTGTAAAAAGCTTCGCAATCGCCCTCTCGCTCGTTCTGGCCGGAACCGGCATAGCGTCCGCGCAGACCAAGAAGCAGACGCAGGCAGCGGCGCCAGCAGCGCCGGCGGCTCCGACGCGCATTCAGCAATTCGACGCGTGGGGTGCCTATTCCTACCAGTCCGCCGGCGGTAAGGTATGCTACGTTCTTTCCGTGCCGACGGCCAAGGCGCCGCCGACGGGCATCGACCACGGCGACAATTTCTTCATCGTGTCGCAGCGTCCGGGCCAGAACATCTCCTATGAACCGCAGGCGATGATGGGCTATCCCCTCAAGGACAACTCGAAGGTCAACGTCACCATCGACAACAAGACCTTCGTGATGTTCACCAAGGACAAGGCCGCGTGGGTGGAGAACGCCGCGCAGGAGCCGGCACTGGTCGCCGCGCTGAAATCCGGCCACTCGCTGAAGGTTTCGGCAACCTCAAAAAAGGGTACTGCCACTTCCTACACCTATTCATTGAAGGGTGTGACGGCTGCGCTGAAGCAGATCGAAAACTGCAAATAAGATCGAGGGTCGAAGGATCACGCAAATGTGATCTTTCCGTTGCCGCGACCGCAATGAGCAAGGCCGGTCAAGTCGACCGGCCTTTCGTTTTTGAAGGCCAACTCTTGCTTTTGAGGGAAAGGGATGACGCGAGCGGAAATTAATGCTAAAGGCCGCGCCAACGATAGGTGTGCGGCAGATAGCTTGCCCCGCCACCGCATGAATCTTCAGATTTCCGTGCCTTGCCCGCATCCGCAGCTTGCGTCAGCTTTTGCGGCATCGCCGATGTGAACCGTTGGAACGATCTTATGTCCGCCACTGATGTCATAACCCCCTCCAGGCTCAAGCCGATGCCGGTATCGCAGCCCGTCGAGCTTTCGCCGAAGCCATCGCTGATCGGCATGACACGCGAAGAGATGGGCGCGGCGCTTAGGGGAAAGGGCGTTGCCGACAAGCAGATCAAGATGCGTGTGAGCCAACTCTGGAACTGGATCTATGTGCGCGGCGTCTCCGATTTCGATGCCATGGCCAACGTGTCGAAGGACATGCGCGAAATGCTGAAGACGCATTTCACCATCGCGCGTCCCGAAATCGTCGAGGAGCAGGTTTCCAATGACGGCACCCGCAAATGGCTGCTGCGCTTCCCGCCGCGTGGCGCCGGCCGTCCCGTCGAAGTCGAAAGCGTCTATATTCCGGAAGAAGGGCGCGGCACGCTCTGCATTTCCAGCCAGGTCGGCTGTTCGCTCACCTGTTCCTTCTGTCATACCGGCACGCAGCGCCTAGTGCGCAATCTGACGGCGGAAGAGATCCTGTCGCAGTTGCTTCTGGCGCGCGACCGACTCGGCGATTTCCCGGACCGTGAAGCGCCGCAGGGTACGATCATGCCGGCCGAGGGACGCAAGGTCAGCAACATCGTCATGATGGGCATGGGCGAGCCGCTCTATAATTTCGAGAGCGTCAAGCAGGCTCTGCTGATCGCGTCGGATGGCGATGGCCTATCCTTGTCGAAGCGGCGTATCACTCTTTCGACCTCGGGCGTCGTACCGGAAATCTACCGCACCGGCGACGAGATCGGCGTCATGCTGGCGATCTCGCTGCATGCCGTGCGCGATGACCTGCGCGACATGCTGGTGCCGATCAACAAGAAATATTCGCTGAAGGAGCTGATGGACGCCTGCCGCGCCTATCCCGGCCTCTCGAATGCGCGCCGCATCACCTTTGAATATGTGATGCTGAAGGGCGTCAACGACAGCCTCGAAGACGCGAAGGGACTGATCCAGCTTCTGAAGGGCATTCCGGCCAAGATCAACCTGATCCCCTTCAATCCCTGGCCGGGCACGAACTATCAGTGTTCCGACTGGGAGCAGATCGAGAAATTCGCCGATTTCATCAATTCGGCTGGCTATGCCTCGCCAATTCGCACGCCGCGTGGGCGCGATATTCTCGCCGCCTGCGGTCAGCTTAAGTCGGAATCCGAGCGCATGCGCAAGACGGAGCGCCTGGCATTCGAAGCGATGATGATCGCCAATCACGGCGAGGATTGAGGTCGATGCTCCTTGGACTACGCAAGCCGATACGCCTCCTGTGGGGCTATCTCGCCGCTTGCGCACTGATGGGTTTCGTATTGGCTTGCGTTGCTGCCTATACTCTTCCGGGGAGCGGTGTGCCGGAGCTCTTCGTTCTGACCATCGAGATGACCAAGGCCGCAATGATCGTCAGCATTTTGCCATCTCTCATCGTCATTCCCATCATGGAATGGCGTGGGGTTCGCCGCTGGTTTGGATACGCGATCTACGGCGCGGTCCTGTCGTCCGTGGCATCCATTCTGATTTCCGGCTCTATGGAAAAGCCGCAAACTCTTAATCTGATCACGATCGCGGTCTGCTTCGCTTTTCTCGGGGCGGCCTGCGCGACCGTTTACTGGTTAATCGCTGGCCGCCACCCAATCCTCAGCGAGCCTGAGTAAAGAAAATCTTCACCGCAAAGATGGAGAAGACGCCGGCAAAGGCGTAGTCGAGGCCGCGCATCACGCCGCGATTCTGCTGTAGCCAAGACGACAGACCGTCGGCAGCAAGAACGACGAGCATGTTCACCGGCATGCCGATGACGATGAAGAAGAAGCCGAGGAAGAGCAGCTTGTGCGTGACGGCAGGATCGCCGGCAGTCACGAACTGCGGCAGAAAGGTCATGAAGAAGATGATGACCTTCGGATTCAGCAGATTGACCCAGAAGCCATTCGAGATATTGGCGAAGGGCGTTCCGCCGACCGTATCGACCTTCTTGACCGACAGGCTGGAACCGAAACGGATCGCCTGGATCGCCAGCCACAGCAGATAGGCAGCGCCGCCGGTCTTCAGTACGGTAAAGGCGACCGGCGAAGCCGTGATCAGCGCGGAGATGCCGAAGGCCACGAGGCAGGTATGGACGACAACGCCGAGCGTGGTGCCGAGTACGACGAAGAGCGCGGCCTTTTTACCCTGCGCCAGCGCGCGGCTGATCGATAGTGTCATGTCGGGACCAGGCGTCATCGCCAGCAGCAGGCTCGCTGCCGAGAAGGCCAGAAGGGTCGGCAGACTGGGTATGAAATCCATGAAAGTCGCTCCGAAAGCCGGATGATAGTGCTTGGCGTTTTCTTATCGGGCTTTCGGCTGATTGCAAATCAATCCTTCTTTTCGAGGAAGGCCTTGAATTGATCGGCATAGTCCGGGTGCCAGCGTGACAGCGGCGGCCGGTTCTCGACGATATCGCCGGCGGCCCAGAGCATGCGGCGTTCGTCGACCGGCCGGGCCACGTCATTATCGGGGCAGAGAATATAGAAATCGCCGCGCCTCAGGCTTTCCATCATGAACTCGACAGTCTGCTCCGGCGTCCAGGCGCCAGCAGGTTTTTCCCTGCGATCGCCTTTGGTCAGACCTGTGAAGACGAAGCCGGGGATGAGGAGATGGGCTGAAATCTTGGCGCCTTCCGTATTGCGGAGTTCGTGCTGCAGCGCTTCAGTGAAGACCTTCACGCCGGCCTTCGAGACATTGTAGGCGGGATTGCCGGGAGGCGTGGTGATGCCCTGTTTCGAGCCGGTGTTGATGATAACTCCCGGTTCACCATGGGCGATCATGCCCGGTCCGAAGATGCGCGTGCCGTTGATGACGCCGAGCAGGTTGACGCCAAGGATGGCGTCCCATCCGGCCTGGGCGCTGAAGATCGAGGTGTCCGGACCGATGCCGGCATTGTTCATCAGCACATGTACGCTGCCGAAACGCTGCAGGACGGCGCGCTGCAATGTTTCCAGAGCCTCCTTGCTTGCAACGTCGGTCTCCACGGCCATGACATGCTCTTCGCCTGCGATCGTCTTGAGTTCAGCGCTCGCTTCGGCCAGGCGATTCCCACCGAGATCGGCAATGACGACGCTCATGCCGAGTGAGGCGAAGTGTTTTGCTGCGGCAAAGCCGATGCCGGAAGCGCCCCCGGTGATGACGGCAATATTGGATTTCTTGAAAATGTCTTGAATATCGGTCACGAGCGGAGCCCTCCTCAGGCATTGTTCGGTCGCCGCCGAATATGGTACTTTCCCGAAGCGTGTCAAACCGCTTGAGCTGCCGCCACCCGCACTTCCCCTTGCGCCTCGTGATAATCTCGCTAAAAGTTCCGCGATACAGCTTTGCGGGCCTTTCCCCTGGTCCGCCTTGAAACGGAACTCATCATGGCATCACATAAAGACGTGAAGAAAGTCGTTCTCGCCTATTCCGGCGGTCTCGACACCTCGATTATCCTGAAGTGGCTGCAGACGGAGCTGGGCGCCGAAGTCGTCACCTTCACCGCCGATCTCGGCCAGGGCGAAGAGCTGGAGCCGGCGCGCAAGAAGGCCGAAATGCTCGGCATCAAGGAAATCTATATCGAGGATGTGCGCGAAGAATTCGTGCGCGATTTCGTCTTCCCGATGTTCCGCGCCAATGCCGTATATGAAGGCGTCTACCTGCTCGGTACCTCGATTGCCCGTCCGCTGATCTCCAAGCACCTGATCGAGATCGCCAGGAAGACCGGTGCCGACGCCATCGCGCACGGCGCGACCGGAAAGGGCAACGACCAGGTTCGCTTCGAGCTCTCAGCCTATGCGCTGAACCCGGATATCAAGATCATTGCTCCCTGGCGCGACTGGTCGTTCAAGAGCCGCACCGATCTGCTCGAATTTGCCGAGAAGCATCAGATCCCGGTCGCCAAGGACAAGAAGGGCGAAGCGCCTTTCTCCGTCGACGCTAACCTGCTGCACTCCTCGTCCGAAGGCAAGGTTCTGGAAAACCCGGCCCAGGAAGCGCCTGAATATGTGCACATGCGCACGATCTCGCCGGAAGCCGCTCCGGACAAGGCGACCATCATCAAGGTCGGCTTCGAAAAGGGCGATGCCGTTTCGATCAATGGCCAGCGCCTGAGCCCGGCAACCTTGCTTGCGAAACTGAACGATTACGGCCGCGACAACGGCATCGGCCGTCTCGATCTGGTCGAGAACCGTTTCGTTGGCATGAAGTCGCGCGGCGTCTACGAGACCCCCGGTGGCACGATTCTGCTCGCCGCCCATCGAGCCATCGAATCCATCACGCTCGACCGTGGTGCCGCGCACCTCAAGGACGAGCTGATGCCGCGCTATGCCGAGCTGATCTATTACGGCTTCTGGTTCTCGCCGGAGCGTGAGATGCTGCAGGCGCTGATCGACAAGAGCCAGGAACATGTCGAAGGCGAAGTGACGCTGAAGCTCTACAAGGGCAATGTCATGGTCATCGGCCGCGAAAGCCCGAAATCGCTTTATTCCGACAAGCTGGTCACCTTCGAGGACGACCAGGGCGCCTACGACCAGAAGGATGCGGCCGGCTTTATCAAGCTGAATGCGCTGCGCCTGCGCACGCTCGCCAAGCGCAATCTGTCGAAGTAATAAGATATTGAAATGAGAAATGGCCCGCTTCCGATCGCCGGAGGCGGGCTTTCTTATGTGGAAACTGGCGGCCGGAATTAATCGACCGGCCTCAATTCACGTTCGACTTCGGCAGGTGCTTCGGCCTTCTGCAGATTGCTGCGGAAGGCGCAGAGTGCGTCATGCAGCTGAACTTGAAGATCTTTGTCGAAGCCTTGCGTCGCGTTGCGCTCGACTTCGCAGATTTCCCTGTCGATCTGCTTCAGCTTGGCGTCGGCGGATTCCGAAAGCACGATCCGCTTGGCGCGGCGATCGAGCGGGTCGGGTTGGCGTTCGATCAGGCCGCGTGCCTGCAGCTTGTCAAGAAAAGCGCTGACCGTCATCGGCTCCAACCCCATGCGGGAGGCGATGTCGAGCTGGCGGCTGCCATTGATGGCGGCGACCTGCATCAGCGTTCGTGCTTCACCCGCCGTCAGCCCGAGCCCAGCGACAAGGATGCGTCGCTCGAAGGCCGCCCTGATCAGTCGGGCGCAATCGCTCACAAGAAAGGCGAGCGAATCCGTATTAATCCTGCTGTTCATAAGCGCTTCCCTACCTACGCTCTTTGATTTTTTGGGCCCCACTACGTTCTTATTGATTTCATCCCACGAACACAACGGCCTCCTGGAACTTAAAACGGTCAGCTGCTTGACCAAGTTCCACGGATTGCTACTCTCGCGTGATCACCAGCGGGATCACTCATCATGACGCAATCGCTCGTTGTCGGCGCCTTCCTCGCCGCGCTTTTCTACGTGCTTATTCCCGGTCCCGCCTTTCTGGCTCTGCTCGGCATCGGGGCCGGCCAGGGCCGCAAGGCGGGTGCATTCTTCGTCAGCGGCCATCTGCTTGGTGATCTCGTCTGGTCCGCGCTCGCCTTGGTCGCCATCGTCGGCGCCAAGACCATCGGCACCTTCGTCTTCGATCTGCTCGGTTTGCTGTGCGGCTTCTATCTCGCCTGGATCGGCTGGAGTGCCGTGACCGCCAAGCCGAGGGGTGACGGCAAGGCACTCGTCAATGTCGACCGCCCGTTCCGTCGCGGCCTGATCTTCGGCGTCACCAATCCGAAGGGATATCCTGTTGCGCTGGCGACATTCACGGCTCTTGTCGCGGGCTCCGCCAGCGCATTGACCTTCAGTGCGCTGCCGCTGCTGCTTGTTGTTTCCTTTGCCGGCTTCATAACGGCCGACCTCATTCTCATCAGCATCATCGGCGCAGGCGCTGTGCGGCGCTTCTATCGTGCGCATGAGCGGCTGATCGTGCGCTGCTCCGGCGTGCTTTTCATGGGTTTTGCGGCGCAGGCGCTCTGGCACGCCACGCCCGGTCTGCTTGGCTGGCGCAAAGCATGACCGTCCCCTTCAATTTGTTCAGCCTCCCGCCATACCAATTCGGCAGGAGCAGCCTTATATCGTGCTTCGATCAGATGCTGTCGAAAGGATGCCTTGCATGTCTTCTCTTGCCGCCGTCAATCCTGC
Organism: Rhizobium pantanalense; assembly: GCF_030182525.1. Taxonomy (NCBI): domain Bacteria; kingdom Pseudomonadati; phylum Pseudomonadota; class Alphaproteobacteria; order Hyphomicrobiales; family Rhizobiaceae; genus Rhizobium; species Rhizobium pantanalense. The sequence continues at coordinate 182,891 of NZ_JAQJCH010000007.1, read as the reverse complement.
GCTCACCGAATGGAACGGACATCAGGGGCTGCCGCGTTTCGATGCGGTAAAGGATACGGATTTTGCTGCCGCCTTTGATGCAGCGCTTGCATCGCATGAGGCCGAGATCGACGCGATCGCCGGCAACAGCGACGCGCCGACCTTCGCTAATACCGTGATCGCACTCGAAATCGCCGGCGATGAGCTCTCGCGCATCTCCGCGCTATTCTGGAACAAGGCCGGCGCTCATACCAACGAGACCATCCAGGCGCTGGAGCGTGAGATCGCGCCGAAGATGGCGCGGCATTATTCGAAGATCGGCACGAACGCGGCACTCTTTGCCCGTCTCGATGCACTTTGGGAGAGTCGCGACGCGCTTGGGCTGACGCTGGAAGAAACCCGTGTTCTGGAGCGGCACTGGAAGGGTTTCGTCAAGGCCGGTGCTAAGCTGCCGAAGGCCGAGCAAGAGCGGCTGTCCGCCATCAACGAGAAGCTTGCCGGCCTCGGCGCGCAATTCGGACAAAACGTCCTGGCGGATGAAAAGAGCTGGGCGCTGCTTTTGTCGGAAAAGGCCGATCTCGCCGGCCTTCCCGACTATCTGCGCGAGGCGATGGCAGCGGCTGCGCGCGAACGCGGCGAGGAGGGCAAATATGCTGTCACCCTGTCGCGCTCGATCATCGAGCCGTTCCTGACGTCTTCCGAGCGCCGCGATCTGCGCGAGCAGGCCTTCAATGCTTGGGTGGCGCGGGGCGCCAATGGCGGCAAGACCGACAATCGTGAGATCATTCGCGAAACTCTGGCATTGAGAGCAGAGAAGGCGAAGCTGCTTGGCTATGCCAATTTCGCCGAACTCAAGCTCGACAATACCATGGCGAAGACGCCTGATGCGGTGAACGATCTTCTGATGGCCGTCTGGAGCAAGGCGGCAGCACGAGCGGCAGAGGAAGAAAGGGATATTGCGGGGCTGATCGCCGAGGAAGGCCGCAATCACGAGGTTATGCCCTGGGATTGGCGGCACTATGCCGAGAAGATCCGGACGCGGAAGTTCGATTTCTCCGAGACCGAATTGAAGCCCTATCTGCAGCTCGAAAAGATCATTGCCGCCTGCTTCGATGTCGCCGGCCGTCTGTTCGGCATCAAGGCCGTCGAGCAGAAGGGCGTTCCAGCCTATCATCCCGATGTGCGCGTCTTCGAGATCCGCGACCGTTCCGACAAGCTCGTCGCTCTCTTCCTTGGCGATTACTTCGCCCGCAGCTCGAAGCGCTCCGGCGCCTGGATGAGTTCCTTCCAATCGCAGCACAAGTTGCCGCTGAAGAACGGCAAGGTCGGCGAACTGCCGATCATCTATAACGTCTGCAACTTCGCCAAGCCGGCGGAAGGCCGGCCGGCGCTGCTGTCGCTCGATGATGCCCGCACGCTGTTCCACGAATTCGGCCATGCGCTGCACGGCATGCTGTCCAACGTCACCTATCCCTCGGTTTCGGGCACCGGCGTTTCCCGCGATTTCGTCGAACTGCCGTCGCAGCTCTATGAGCATTGGCTGACGGTCCCCGCCATTCTCAAGGAATATGCCGTCCACTACGAGACCGGCGCACCGATCCCGCAGGCACTGCTCGACAAGGTTCTTGCCGCCCGTACCTTCAATGCCGGCTTCAATACGGTCGAATTCACGTCCTCGGCATTGGTCGACATGGCATTCCATACGCGCGGCGCAGTCGAGGATCCGATGGCGGTACAAGCGGAAGTGCTTGCCGAAATCCGCCTGCCGAAATCCATCGTCATGCGCCATGCGACGCCGCACTTCCAGCATGTGTTTTCCGGCGACGGCTATTCGGCCGGCTATTATTCCTACATGTGGTCGGAAGTGCTCGACGCCGATGCCTTCGCCGCCTTCGAAGAAACCGGCGATGCCTTCAATCCGGATATGGCTGCGAAACTCAAAGGCAACATCTATTCCGTCGGCGGTTCGATCGATCCGGAAGATGCCTATAAGGCTTTCCGCGGCAAGCTGCCGAGTGCGGATGCGATGCTGAAGAAGAAGGGGCTGGCCGCCTGATCTTTGCGTTCGGTGTGTCACAAGATCGGTCGCGGAAGGTCCACTTTCGCGACTGAGCTGAACTTGCCGATTAATCAGGATTTGCGTGAAAGCAGATCTAACAGCTCGGCCAGCTGATCGGCTTGCCCATCGTCCAGCTTATCGCCCACATGGCGTTGAAGTGCCGACGCATAGACTGCCCACATGCGGCTGCGCATGGCACTTCCTGCTTCGGTGATAACGACCCAGCGGCCTCGGCCGTCCTCGGAAAATATTTCACGATGAACAAGGCCGGCTTTTTCCATCCGATCGAGTAGGCGCGACAGGTTGTGCTGGGCGAGAAGCGTGCGCTCCTCGATCTCATAGGGCCGCAACTTTCCTTCCGTGGCCTGCGTCAGCTCCCATAGCACGTCGTACCAGCCGAGGGACGGCAGGCCGGCTGCCTTCAAATCCTGTTCGATCGCCGCAAGGACGATTTGCTGGGTGCGCATGAGGCGGACCCATGCTCGCGTCACCGCGGCGGAAGGTTTTGAAGGGGCGGCATCTGAATCATCTGACATGGATGCAATTACATCTATGTTGACCAGGCTGGCAAGTCTGGATATAGATGCAATTACATCTATTTTGAACGCGACCCAGGAGATTTGATCATGTCCGACGGAAAGCTGATCCTCGTCAGCCACTACCTCTGCCCCTACGTCCAGCGGGCAGCCATCACACTTGCTGAAAAGGCCGTGCCATTCGAGATCCGCTACGTCGACCTGTCAGCAAAGCCAGACTGGTTTCTAGACATTTCTCCGCTGGGTAAAGTTCCGTTGCTGATCGTGCCGCAGGGCGAAGGATCAGAAACGGTATTGTTCGAAAGTGCGGTGATCTGCGAATATCTCGAGGAAACCCAATCCGGCGCTCGACTCCATCCGACCGATCCGCTCACGCGTGCCCGCCATCGCGGCTGGATGGAATTCGGTTCTTCCATCCTTTCGGACTTGTGGGGGTTCGAGACCGCGAAGGACGAGGGGACCTATGAGGCCAAGCGCACAGCGCTGATCGATAAATTTGCTCGTGTCGAGGCGGAATTGAGAAACGGTCCCTTTTTTGCCGGAGACGCGTTCAGCCTGGTCGATGCAGTTTTTGCGCCGATCTTCCGTTACTTCGATGTGTTCGACACCATCAGATCGACCGGGGTTTTCGACGGGCTACCGCGTGTCAAGACATGGCGCGCGGAACTGGCATCGCGGCGAAGCGTGCGGGACGCGGTGACGCACGACTACCCCGAGCGCCTCAAAGCGTTCCTGCTCAATCATGATGCGTTCATACTGAGCCGTGCCGCCTAACGGAGCTGCGCAAATCCCAGTCGACGCGATTGCGCGCATCTGAATTGGTGACGCGATAGAAGAGAGTTCGCCTGTCTAGGCGCGTAAGACTGAGGGCGAGGCACGAAGAGCCGGCTTTCAGCCCCTTTCTTGCCTCCCCCCTTTCGCATTCGCGAAAAAAAGGGTATGAGCGCGCCAAATGCAATTGGCGTGTTACTGAAACACTGCGCCTCAGCCTCAGAGATTAAGACATATGGCACTTCGCAACATCGCGATCATCGCGCACGTTGACCATGGGAAAACCACCCTCGTCGACGAGCTCCTGAAGCAGTCCGGCTCGTTCCGCGAGAACCAGCGCGTTGCCGAACGCGTCATGGACTCGAACGATCTGGAAAAGGAGCGCGGCATCACCATTCTTGCCAAGGCGACCTCGGTCGTCTGGAAGGATACCCGCATCAACATCGTCGACACCCCCGGCCACGCCGATTTCGGCGGTGAAGTCGAGCGCATTCTCTCGATGGTGGATGGCGCGATCGTTCTCGTCGATGCTGCCGAAGGCCCCATGCCACAGACCAAATTCGTCGTCGGCAAGGCGCTCAAGGTCGGCCTGCGCCCGATCGTTGCGATCAACAAGATCGACCGCCCGGATGCCCGCGCCGACGAAGTCATCAACGAAGTCTTCGACCTCTTCGCCAATCTCGACGCCACCGACGAGCAGCTCGATTTCCCGATCCTCTACGGTTCCGGCCGTAACGGCTGGATGAACTATTCGCCCGAGGGTCCGAAGGATGAAGGTCTGGCGCCGCTGCTCGACCTCGTGGTCAAGCATGTTCCGGAGCCGACCGTCGGCGAAGGTCCGTTCCGCATGATCGGCACGATCCTGGAAGCCAACCCCTTCCTTGGCCGCATCATCACCGGCCGCATCCATTCCGGCTCGATCAAGCCGAACCAGGCCGTCAAGGTTCTGGGTGCAGACGGCAACCTCATCGAAACCGGCCGTATCTCGAAGATCCTCGCCTTCCGCGGCATCGAGCGTCAGCCGATCGACGAAGCGCAAGCAGGTGACATCGTCGCCATCGCCGGTCTCTCTAAGGGCACGGTCGCCGACACCTTCTGCGACCCGCAGGTCAGCGAGCCCCTGATCGCTCAGCCGATCGACCCGCCGACCGTCACCATGTCCTTCATCGTCAACGATAGCCCCTATGCGGGCACCGAAGGCGACAAAGTCACTTCGCGCGTCATTCGCGACCGCCTCTTCAAGGAAGCCGAAGGCAACGTCGCGCTGAAGATCGAGGAAGCCGAAGGCAAGGATTCCTTCTACGTTTCGGGCCGAGGCGAATTGCAGCTCGCAGTTCTGATCGAAACCATGCGTCGCGAAGGCTTCGAACTTGCCGTGTCGCGTCCGCGCGTCGTCATGCACAAGGACGAGAGCGGCCAGTTGCTCGAGCCGATCGAAGAAGTCGTCATTGACGTCGATGAAGAGCATTCCGGCATCGTCGTGCAGAAGATGTCCGAGCGTAAGGCTGAAATGTCGGAGCTGCGTCCTTCGGGCGGCAATCGCGTCCGTCTGGTATTCCTGGCGCCGACCCGCGGCCTCATCGGCTATCAGTCGGAACTTCTGACCGACACGCGCGGCACGGCCGTCATGAACCGCCTGTTCCATGATTACCAGCCATACAAGGGCGAAATTGGCGGCCGCGTGAACGGCGTGCTGCTCGCCAATGAAGCCGGCGAAGCCGTGGCCTACGCCCTGTTCAACCTGGAAGACCGCGGCCCGATGATCATCGATGCCGGCGAGAAGGTCTATGCCGGCATGATCATCGGCATCCACTCCCGCGACAACGACCTCGAAGTTAACGTGCTGAAGGGCAAGAAGCTCACCAACATCCGCGCCGCCGGCAAGGACGAAGCCGTGAAGCTGACCCCGCCGATCCGCATGACGCTCGACCGTGCGCTTTCCTGGATCCAGGACGACGAGCTGGTGGAAGTGACGCCGAAGTCGATCCGCCTGCGCAAGATGTATCTCGATCCGAACGAGCGCAAGCGTTACGAGAAGGCCCGTCTGGCCTGATCACCCTAACCGAGCAATGTATTGGACCCCGGCCTTCGCGCCGGGGTTTTTATTTGTATGTTCGGTTTTTGAGCCCTTGTCCTAAAGGTTAAAAAACCGTTAATTTTTGTTGATGATCCACGGATAAAGCCTGTGGGCAAGTCTGCCATCTTTATGAATGAGGATGGTTAATTCGCATCGGTAAGACCAGAGTAGACGTTATGAAGACGTTGTCGATTGATGTTCGGCGGGCAGAACCCCATGATGCCCGAGCCATTTCGGAGGTGCACCGCCAGTCCTGGCAGTACACCTATGCCGGCATCATTCCGCATCGCGCCCTCGGCCAGATGATCGAGCGTCGCGGCGAAGCCTGGTGGCGCAAGGCAACGAGCGGTCCCGCGACGCTGCTGGTTTTGGATGTCGCCGGCGAGATCGCAGGCTATGCCACGCTCGGCCTCAACCGTGCCCGCGCGCTGCCGCAGGAAGGCGAGATCTACGAACTCTATCTGCGCCCGCAATATCAGGGTCTCGGCTTGGGTCGCATGCTGTTCGGCGAGGCGCGCCGGCTGTTGAAGTCGCTCGGCTGCAAGGGGCTGGTCGTTTGGTGCCTTGAGGAAAACGAGAATGCCTACCGCTTCTATCGCGGGCAGGGTGGAGCGGATTTCTGCGAGGGCATCGAAACATTCGATCACAGGCAGCTTCGCAAGATCGGTTTCGTTTGGCCCTGAGCGGCGCTGTCGCGCATCGGTTCCGATTTAAGGAATCATGCAGTAAATCCGCCTCTTTCCCGATGCGTTGTTGCGTTGCGGCATGAATCCTATTATTTGGCTGGCGGCAACCATCCTTATCTAGGGGACAAGCATGCGTATCGACGCGATTTCCATTGGCAAGAACCCGCCCGAAGACGTCAACGTCATCGTTGAAGTGCCGGTCGGCGGTCATCCGATCAAGTATGAAATGGACAAGGAGGCCGGCACGCTGGTCGTCGACCGTTTCCTCTACACGCCGATGACCTATCCGGGCAATTACGGCTTCGTTCCGCATACGCTCTCCGACGACGGCGACCCGATCGACGTTCTGATCGCCAACACCCGCCCGCTGGTTCCGGGCTGCGTCATCAATGTTCGCCCGATCGGCGTGCTGATGATGGAAGACAATTCCGGCAAGGACGAGAAGATTATCGCTGTTCCCGCGCCGAAGCTGACCATGCGCTATGACAAGGTCAAGGAATATACCGACCTGCCCGAGATCACGCTGAAGCAGATCGAGCATTTCTTCGAGCACTACAAGGATCTGGAGCCTGGCAAGTGGGTTAAGATTTTCGGCTGGAAGGGTTCGAAGGAAGCCGGCGAACTCATCGTCGAAGCCATCGAGCGCGCTAAGAACACCAAGGCTTGATCTGATCAGCCGCCTTCAGTGACGGCGCAAAGCCTCTTTATCAAATCCTCCGGTTCGCCTTCGATCCGGAGGATTTTTTTGCGTGCAGTGTCGCCGCTGATAAGGGCAAGCGTGGATTTGGGGATGCCGAGGCTCTTTGAGAGCAGGGCGATCAGAGCCTTGTTGGCTTTGCCCTTTTCGGGTGCTGCCGAAACACGCGCCTTCAAATAGCCTTCGCCGTCGGCGCCCGTTTCCAACCCATCGATCGCATTACGCCCGCCATTGGGCGTGAGCCGCACGGAAAGCCTGACGTGATCCGGAAAGGTCTGCCAGGCTTTGCTCACCGCAGGAACATGGGGACGATCGAATTCCACATCAGCGAGCGGATGAAGAAAATGATGAGCAGCAGGATGACCGGCGAGATATCGATGCCGCCGAGGTCAGGCAGAATGCGGCGGATCGGGCGCAGGGCAGGCTCAGTGACCGCATATAGGAAGTTGCCGATGGAGCTGACAAACTGATTGCTCGAATTGATAACGTTGAACGCATAGAGCCAGGAAAAGATGGCGCTGGCGATCAAGATCCAGGTATAAAGATTCAAAGCCAGATCAATGGTTTGAAATAAGGCGAGCATATCCGTCTCCAATTCGCGGTTGACAGACATGTAGACATTGGCGACTAAACGGGCAAGTCCCATGCTCCGAAGCATGTTGAATCATGTTTAAAAGGCCGGCATTTGCGCTAGCGGCCACGTCGGAAAGTCTCGTTCCATGTCGCTCGCTGCCAGCGGAGACCGGTTTGCCGCCTTCAGGCACGTTGCCTATACTTATTTCTTCTTCGCGCGGTTTTTGACGGCCTTTGCCACGCAGGTCGTCAGCGTCTCCGTCGGCTGGCAGATGTATGAGCACACCGGCCAACCGCTCTATCTCGGTCTGATCGGCCTCGTTCAGTTCCTGCCGTCGCTGCTGCTGATCCTGGTGACGGGTACGGCTGCGGACCGCTACAACAGGCGGCGGATTTCCGCGATCTGCATTTTCGTCGGCACCCTCTGTGCGGCTGCCCTGCTGTTCCTGACCGTATCTGGCACCTTCGCGCCGCTGCCGGTATTTCTGATCCTTACGGTCTTCGGCATAGAACGCGCCTTCATGACGCCGGCCATGCAGTCGCTTGCGCCCAATCTGATCCCGCCCGAAGACCTGACGAACGCGATCACCTGGAACTCGATGTCATGGGATGCGGCCGCCATCCTCGGTCCTGTTGCCGGCGGTCTGCTTTATGGCATCGGGGCCAATGTCGCCTATACCGTTGCCGTCCTTTTCTTTGCGGCCGGCTCTGTGCTGACCTTCCTGATCCCGAAGCCGCAGCAGCGCATCGCGCATGAGCGGCGTAGCCTTAATGAGATGCTCGCCGGCTTCCGTTTCATCTGGTCGGAAAAAGTGGTGCTCGGTGCGGTCTCGCTCGATCTTTTCGCCGTGCTACTCGGCGGCGCGGTCGCGCTGATGCCCATCTATGCGCGCGATATCCTGACGCTCGGGCCCTGGGGTCTCGGCATGCTGCGCGCGGCGCCAAGCTTCGGCGCGATCGCCATGGGCCTTTTCCTGGCGACCTATCCTATCCGCAATCGCGCCGGTATCTGTATGTTTGCCGGCGTTGCCATGTTCGGCTTGGGAACCCTGATCTTCGGCATCTCGCATACGCCATGGCTGTCGATAACGGCTCTGGCCATCATGGGCGCATCCGACCTGATCTCCGTCTATGTCCGCGAAACGCTGATCACGCTCTGGACGCCGGATCACGTGCGCGGCCGTGTCAATGCCGTCAACATGGTCTTCGTCGGCGCGTCGAACGAGCTTGGCGAATTCCGCGCCGGCACCATGGCGCATTATTTCGGCGCGATTCCCGCCGTCGTCATTGGAGGACTTGGCACGCTGACCGTCGCCATCCTCTGGGCCACAGGTTTCCCGCAGCTTCGCCGGATCGACAGCCTGAGCGCGCCCGACCGTGACGGCGAGCCGCAACCGGTTTGAGGAGTGCGTAATGGCGAGGTTGCCGGATCGATACAATTCGTTTTCGGCGCTTCGCGAGCATGAAACCGAAGGCGTCGACTATCGCATCCATATCGAGGATCGATCATCGAATGTCGCCGTTATCGCTCCCCATGGCGGTTTCATTGAACCTGCCACGTCCGAGGTCGCTTTGGCGATCGCGGATGAGAGGTTCTCACTTTATCGTTTCGAAGGCCTCGATGCGGTGAGGCTCCATCATGAGCTGCACGTCACCTCCGAAAATTTCGATGAACCGATAGCAAACGGCTTGGTGGGCAGTTCGTCGATCGTCGTCGCCGTTCACGGCCGCACGGATCGGGATGATCCGCTGACGAGCTGGATCGGCGGTCTCGACACGTCGCTTCGCGACCGGATCGTCGAAGCATTGCGGCTCAATGGTTTTGTGGCGGCCGCGAGAATGAAAGGGGAGGCGCTTGCCGGAGCTTCCGCCGGTAATGTCTGCAATCGCGGCAAGCGGCAGGCCGGCGTCCAGCTCGAAATTCCGAGAGGCGTCAGGGATATTCTCATGAAAGACGCAGAAAAGATGAAGCGATATGCATCTGCGATCCGTGGCGCGATCGATGAATTCGATCGCGTGCTTTCGTCAGGAGAGAGCCTTTAGGCCGCCATTGCCTGCTTGCCCTCGAAGACGAGATCGAGAAATTCCGACAGCCAAGTCTTGAGCGCGGCGTCGAAGATCATGCGGCCTTCGAGATGCTCGCGGCCCTGCTGAGCATTCGGCATGCAGAAGCGGTGCTCGCCATGCACGACCCAGCGCTGCATCATGGCGCGCGTGAGTTCGGCATGGAACTGCAGGCCCCAGGCATTGGTGCCGTAGCGATAGGCCTGGTTGGGATAGGTCTCCGCTGTCGCCAGCAGGTCGGCGCCATGCGGTAGTTCGAAGCCTTCGCGGTGGAAGTGATAGACCATCTGCGGCCAGCGCATCAGCAGCCGACCCTTTTCCGTCGGCTGCAGAGCATACCAGCCGATCTCGGTCTTGCCGTCGTCGCGCGCCTTCACCTTTGCGCCGAGATGGCGGGCGAGCAGCTGCGCGCCAAGGCAGATGCCGAGATAGGGGCGGTTTTCCTTAAGCGGTACTTTGAGCCAGTCGGTCTCGGTCCTAATGAAATCATCCGGGTCGTTGGCGCTCATCGGGCCACCGAAGACGACGGCGCCGGCGTGCGCCTCTAGTGTCGAGGGCAGAGGGTCGCCGAGGACCGGCCGGCGGATATCAAGATCGAATCCCTTCTCCAGCAGCATCTGGCCGACGCGACCGGGACTGGAGCGCTCCTGATGCAGGACGATCAATATCGGGCGGCCAGCGCTCTTCGGCGCTTCAATCATCATTGCCTGTCTCCACCCTCGAACCGGGCGCGCGTGCGGCTGCTTCCTGTCGCTTCATGATGCGCTCGCGATCGGAAATGCCCATGAGGTCGGCGATCCGCCAGATCGCATGATCCTCCATCTCGCTGCGTTCGCCGTCGGCGTAGACGATGTCCCATAGGATGCCGAGCAGTTCGAGCCGCTGAGTGCTGTCGAGATGACGCTTCAGATCCGAGGTAAAGCGATAATAATCGACGGCTTCGCTTTCCGCTTCCTCGCCGGCAGCGATCAGCTGGTCGAGCTGGCGGCCATCGAGACCATATTGTTCCTTCAGGAGCTTGCGCAGCCGTTTCTTTTCGCTGTTCTCGATCTTGCCGTCCGCCTCCATGACCTGAATGCACAGCGCCGCCACCGCGACACGCGGGTCGTCGGGTGCGAAGCCGGATCTGGGGTGGTCCTGGGTCAGGTTATGAAGGAATTCCTGAAAGCGTTCGAACATGCGTCTCCATTCTCAAAATGGGCCGAGCAGGGTTCTTGGGGCACCATGCTCTATCTTTTTATCTTCCCGCAATTCCGGACGTAAAACCGCGGCGCAGTTTTGCCGGAATTGCTCTAAAACAGCTTGAGCCGCGTCTTGGGTTCCGGTTCAAGTTTATGATCCTTCACGCCCGGATCATCAGGCGCACCACCGAAGAAGGGCCGGGGCTCCTCACCCTGCTGCGCCGGTTTTGGCGCGGCTTCGGATGGGCTTGAAGCGGGTTTCGCCACGGTAGGTTCCAATTCCATGACATAGGTATCGGCGGCCGGCGATGCAACTTTCGGTGAACTTGGCTTTGCCGCCGTGGTTGCGAGGGCGGCCTCGCGCACCGGCGGCAGCGATTTCAGCGCCGCATCGACCGACACCGTGGAGCCTTCTTCCACCGGCCCATCGATCTGGCCGAAGGGTGCCTTCCATTCGAAAGCATCGAGACGGCCCGTGATCGGCGACAGAGGCAGCCATTTTTCCGAGACGAAGCCGTCGGCGACCCAGGCCGGATCGCGTGGTGCGCGCAGCGCCTGCGCCATCCAGTGGCGGATGCGGCCCTGATCGCCGGTTTCGGCCTCTTCGATGTCAGCAAGCAGCAGGAAGGCGCCTTCGCGCGCATCGATCCTTGCGGCTGCTTCGGCCTTGGCACGGGCCTTGGCAAAATCGCCGGCATCCATCGCTGCCTTCGCGGTCAACAGCAGGGCTTCGACATTGTTCGGGCGGATCGCCTCCAGCCGCTCGGCGCGCTTCAAACGGTCAAGAACGGAATCGCCACTGCGAGCTCGCACATAGGCCCTGCCGACTTCGGGATGCGGCTGCGCCTTCCAGACCTGCTCGAGGATGGAGGCTGCCTTGCGCACCTTGTCTTCACGGAACAAAGCTTTGGCCGCGATCAGCGCTGCGGGCACGAAATCGTCCACGAGCTTCAGAGCCGCCAGTGCATCGTCGCGCGCGCCCGCCGGATCGCTCTCCAGCTTGTCGTTGGCGCGGGCCGTCAGCAGCACTGCGCGTTGACGGTTGGCTGTGGCCTTGTCGACGACATGGGCGACCTTCTGCTGGTCCAGCAGCTTGATGGCATCATCCCAGCGGCCGGCCTGGCTGCGATATTCCAATGTCGCCTGCGCTGCCCAGGGCAGGTAGGGCGCCTGGTCGGCAGCCTTCTCGGCATATTGCCGCGCGGCTTCATGCGCGCCGAGACGCTTGGCTTCGAGAAAGAGGCCGCGCAGGCCGAGCTCGCGTGTTTCCGGATCATTGGCCATCTGCTCGAACTTCTGGCGGGCCTCGTCATGCTTACCTTCGATCAGGGCAGCCTGGGCTTCAAGGAGGTTGATGAGCGGCTCCTGATCGGCGCGGATGAGGCCGCGGGTGCGGGCTGCCATCTTGCGGGCGAGCAGCGAATTGCCGGCACCGGCAGCAATGAGGCCGGTCGACAACGCCTGATAGCCGCGATCGCGCTTGCGGGCGCGGAAGTAGCGGGTGACGGAATAGGGCGAAGTCCAGATCAACCGCACGAACCACCAGACGATCATGACAGCGGCCACGATCGCAATCAGGATCGCGGCGGCGACGATCAGCTTCGTCTGATAAAGCTGCCCTTCCCAAACCAGCGAGAGATCGCCGGGGCGATCCGCGAGCCACGAAAAGCCATAGCCGAGAGCTAGGACGAGAATGGCGAAGATAAGCAGTCTGATCATTGCTACACTCCGTCCTTAGTTCTGTTTCCCAGTATTGGCGATCGCCTTCGACAAGGCATCGCTTACCAGATCCTCGACGCGGATGCGGGCTTCCAGCGACTGCTTGAAGGCGGCCGATGCGGATTTTCCGGCATCGGGCAGGCTGTTCCACTCGGTCACCGCGCCTGGCAGATCGCCGTTCCTGACCTTGTCCTCGAAACGCGCGGCGATGGCATCGATGCTGTCGCCGGGCACATTGCCGACGGCGCGGACCTGCACCAGCGATTTCGCTCCCGACATCAGCCGGCTGCTCCAGCTCTGGTTCGGATCGTCGGTCTGCGCGGTGGCGACGATTGCGGTCGCGACATCGGAAACCTGGCGGATCAGGTCGGCGCGGGAGGGCACGCCGGTCTGGGCGAAATTCTTGAGATCGGCGACCGCTGGATCGTCCGGCGCAACATTGGCAAAGGTGTCGAGCTCGGGCTGGAAGGGACCGCCGCGGTCGATTGCCGCCTTCAACGCTGCAGCTGCGATGGCGCGGGCGACCGCGCTTTCCTGGCTCGGTCCGCTCAGCTTCTTTTCGGCATCGTCAAGACGCTTGTTGACTTCGGCATCTGAGGTTGCCTGGCTCTGCGTTGCCTTGCTGAGATCCGATTTCAGCTGCTCCACCTCGCTGGTGAGCGAAGCGATCTTCTGGTCGGAGGCGGGATTTGCGATGCCGCCCGAGCCATTTACCGAAGCGCCGTTGGCAGCGCTCGCCTCAAGTGCTGCGACGCGGGCCGTCAGTGCTTCGTCCGGCTTTGCAGCTGGCGCGGCGGCGAGATTGGCGACGCTCTGCTTGAGACCGTCGATCTCCGCATTCAGTGCGGCGATCTCGGTTGAGTTGTCCTTGCCTGTACGACCGCTAGGCAGGAAGCCCGCATATTGCAAGGCGCCGGCGCAGATGAGGGCGATCAGGCCGCCGGTGATGCCGGCCGCGATAAGGCCTGATGTCGAACCCTCGCGCGACGGCGGGCGCTCGGTATGAGGCGGATGGTCGGCATGGGACGGCGGAGGATCGGCCTGCTGCGCAGCGGCCGCTTGCGGCTCATGCGGTGCGGCGCCGAAGATCGACTCCTGAGCTTCTTCGCGAAATGGCTCCTTCTCCGCTTCCAGTGGCATTTCCACTTCATCAGCCGAGGAGCCACCAAGCTCGCCATGGCTGCGCTCAGTCAAATCTTCGGGAGCTGCGTCCTGCGCAGTTTTTTCGGCTTCCAGATCGATCGTGACCGGTTCGTCGTTGGGCTTCGAATGGTTAGGCGTTTTTCGCGATACCATGAGGTCCTCTTTATCATGCGCTGCAACGAAGTTAGACAGACAAGGCGATTATGGAAAGGCCTTACATCAAAATTGCGGCCTTACGCGTGGATCAGAAGCGCCATAAGCCGGTCTTCATTCGGCATGTCGGCAATATCGACATGGGATCGCATCGGCTCCGGAACTGCGCTGGCGATGGTTTCGCTTAGGCAGAGAAATCGTGTTTCGGCAAAGATGTCGGGGTTATGCCGAACGAATGGCAAGCTGAAAAAGCGTTTCGCCGTCTCGTGGGAATAGAGCAGTACGGCGTCCGCCCGGGTGTCGGCGAAAAGCCGGCGAAGGATGTTGTCGTCGGGGACGATATTCTGCATCCGGTAGCATTCGACGGTCAGGAAAGACAGGTGTCGCTCAGCCAGTCCGGCTTGGAAGCCAACCGCTCGCGGAGAACCCGCAAGATAGAGGAGGGGCCCGTCGGTCAGGCCTGAAGGATGGCTGGAGATCATGGCGGCAAGCTCTGTGCCGCCGCCTTCGGATATGGCGATATTGCTGAATCCGAGATCAGCCGCTTCTTTGGCTGTCGCCTGTCCCACGGCAAAGAGGCGGCGACCAAGGTGAGGCGCAAGATCGGAACGCAACAGCGAAAGCGCCCGGATCGCCTCGGCGCTCGTGACGGCGACGGCGCCCTGCGTGGCAAGGAGCGCTCGTCTTGCTTCCTCGACATCGTGGACAGGTTCGGCCAGCGGCAGCAGCAGGGGTTCGTGTCCCATCTGCGCCAGCCGCCGCATGGTGCGCTCACCCGAATGCCGAGGGCGGGTGACGATGACGCGCATTCTTTGTCAGGTCCAATCTTCGAAGAAGGTGCTGCCCGCTTCGGCGCGGATCGCCTGGCCGGCATTGATTCCGAGCGCCTCGGCATCGCGGCGGTGGCCCTCGATGGTGGTCGTGTGCACTTGGCGGCCATCAGGGGTGAGGATCATGCCGAAGAAGCGCAGATGATCGCCTTCGCAAATTGCGTAGCCGGCTATCGGCGTGCGACAGGAACCGTCGAGCGCCGCCAGGAAGGCACGTTCACAGGATACGGCGTCGAAGGTCGGCCCGTCATTGACGGCAGCGAGCAGGTCATTCATCCTGATATCATCGATGCGGCTCTCAATGGCGATTGCGCCTTGTGCGGGTGCTGGAGGGAATTCGTCCGGGTCGAGAATATCGGTGATGACCTCGACCATCCCGAGCCGCTTCAGGCCGGCAAGCGCTAGCAAGGTCGCGTCGGCCTGCCCCTCTTCCAGCTTGCGCAGACGCGTCTGGACGGAGCCGCGGAATGTGATGACATTGATATCAGGGCGCAGACGGCGGATCAGCGCCTGCCGACGCAGCGACGCAGAGCCGACTGTTGCACCATGCGGCAGCTCGATCAATTTCGGCGCGGTGCGGCCGATAACGGAATCGCGGATATCTTCGCGCGGCAGATAAGCGGTGAGCGCCAGGCCGTGCGGCAGTTTCGTCGCCATGTCCTTGGCCGAGTGCACGGCGAAGTCGAGCTCGCCCGAGGTCAGCTTTTCTTCCAGCTCTTCCGTGAACAGGCCCTTGCCGCCGATTGCCGCAAGCGAGCGGTCGGTGATGCGGTCGCCCTTGGTGGTGAGAACGACGATTTCGAACATCTCCTCCGGAAGGCCATGGGCCGCCATCAGGCGGTCGCGCGCTTCTCGCGCCTGGGCGAGCGCCAGCGGGCTGCCGCGCGTGCCGATCCGGAAAGGTTTTGTTTGCATCCGCTTTGATCCGTTGTTACCGACAGTTCCCGTAACCATATTTCCGCTTTACCGCAATCGACCTGTAGGCAACGAACTTTCTCCATGACACCCGTTCTTCGTATTCTCGGCATCGAAACAAGCTGCGACGAAACCGCTGCGGCCATTGTCGAGCGCCGGGATGACGGCACGCCCATGGTCTGTTCCGATGTCGTCCTCAGTCAATTGGACGAGCATAGCGCCTATGGCGGCGTCGTGCCGGAAATTGCTGCGCGTGCGCATGTCGAGGCGCTCGATACGCTGATCGACGAAGCATTGAAACGCGCCAATGTGTCGCTCTCGGACGTCGATGCCATTGCCGCCACGTCCGGCCCGGGCCTCATCGGCGGCCTGCTCGTCGGGCTGATGACCGGCAAGGCGATCTCGCGCGCGACAGGCAAGCCATTATACGCCATCAACCATCTGGAAGGCCATGCCCTGACGGCACGGCTGACAGACGGACTTGCCTTTCCCTACCTCATGCTGCTCGTTTCCGGCGGCCATACCCAGCTGATCCTGGTGCGCGGTGTTGGTGAATACGAGCGCTGGGGTACGACGATCGACGATGCGCTCGGCGAAGCCTTCGACAAAACGGCCAAACTTCTGGGACTGCCCTATCCCGGCGGCCCTGCCGTGGAAGCAGCCGCGAAAAACGGCAATCCGGACCGTTTCGATCTGCCACGGCCGCTGGTCGGCGAGACGCGCCTCGATTTTTCCTTTTCCGGCCTGAAAACGGCGGTGCGGCAGGCGGCCACTGCGATTGCTCCTGTCACCGAGCAGGATATTGCCGATATCTGTGCCTCCTTCCAGAAGGCGATCTCGCGCACGCTGAAGGACCGAATTGGCCGCGGCCTGCAGCGCTTCAAGACGGAATTTCCGAAGACGGCGGAACAGCCGTCGCTTGTCGTGGCCGGCGGTGTCGCCGCCAATCTCGAGCTGCGCCGCACGCTGCAGGAGCTTTGCGACGCCAACGGTTTCCGTTTCATCGCGCCGCCATTGAGACTGTGTACGGACAATGCCGTCATGATCGCCTGGGCTGGACTGGAGCGCATGGCGACGGGTGCGGCGCCTGACGATCTCGATGTGCAGCCGCGCTCGCGCTGGCCGCTGGATCAGAAGGCGGAAACTCTGCTCGGGCACGGCAAACGGGGAGCAAAGGCATGAGCGGCAACGAGCGGATCGCAGTCATCGGCGCTGGCGCTTTCGGCACGGCGCTCGCAGCCGTCATCGCATTGACCGGCCGCAGCGACGTCACCCTCGTCGGCCGCAAGGCCGGTCTGATGGCGGATCTCGCCGCCGATCGCATGCATGATGCCGTGTTGCCCGGGATCGAGCTGCCGGATTCGTTGCGGTTTTCGGCCGAGGCGGACGCCGTTTCCGATGCCGGCATCGTCCTCTTCGCCATGCCTTCGCAGGCGCAGGCCGATGCTGCCCGCCATTATGGTCCTTATCTCACCAAGGATGCCGTCGTCGTCACCTGCGCCAAGGGTATCGACAAGGTTTCCGGCGATCTGCTGACCGAAATGCTGGAGCGCGAACTGCCGGAGCATGCCATCGCCGTTCTCTCCGGGCCGGGCTTTGCCTCCGATATCGCCAAAGGCCTGCCGACTGCCATGGCGATCGCTGCCGCAGACATGGCGGTGGCGGAACGGCTTGCGCAGGCGATTTCCGGCCCGACGTTCCGCCTTTACGCTTCGGATGACCGTATCGGCGTGCAGCTCGGGGGTGCCTTGAAGAATGTTCTCGCGATTGCCTGCGGTATCGTCGAGGGCCGCGGCATCGGGGATTCCGCCCGGGCGGCGCTGATCAGCCGCGGTCTTGCCGAGATGTCACGCTTCGTCGCGGCCAAAGGCGGCAAGGCTGAAACCGTGCGCGGCCTGTCGGGTCTTGGCGACCTCGTGCTGACGGCCACAAGCCATCAATCGCGCAATCTCAGATTTGGTATTGCCCTTGGCAGGGGAGAAACGGTGGATCCGACGCACGGCACGCTGGTTGAAGGCGCTTATGCGGCCTCCATTGCCGCGCGGCTGGCCCACAAACTCGGCGTCGACATGCCGATCACCGACGCGGTGTCCGCCATCATCGACGGCAAGCTCGACATAGCCACCGCCATCGGGCAGTTGATGACGCGGCCGATCACTACGGAATAGTTTCTGGATATTTGAAGGAGCAAGCAATGCTTTTCGCCTTTGTCTGCAAGGACAAGCCCGGTCACCTGAATGTTCGCATGGAGACGCGTCCGGCGCATCTGGAGCATCTGAACAAGCTCAATGCCGAGGGCACGTTGAAGATGGCCGGTCCATTCCTGGATGCGGACGGCAAGCCGAACGGTAGTCTCGTTGTCGTCAAGGCCGAGAGTGCCGGGGCAGCCAAGGCGATTGCCGATGCCGATCCCTATACGAAGGCCGGCCTGTTCGAGAGCGTCGAGATCAAGCCGTTCAACTGGGTCTTCAACAATCCGGAGGCATGAGAGATGGCGCATTGGCTTTATAAATCCGAGCCGTCCTCCTGGTCCTGGCAGCAGCAGAAGGATGCCGGAGCAAAAGGCACCGAATGGACCGGCGTGCGCAATTATCTCGCCCGCAACAACATGCGGGCCATGCAGATCGGCGACAAGGGCTTCTTCTATCATTCCAATGACGGGCTCGAAGTCGTCGGTATCGTCGAGGTCTGCGCGCTGGCGCATCCGGATTCGACCGCCAAGGACGATCCGCGCTGGGAGTGCGTCGACATTCGCGCGGTGCGCGACATGCCGAAGCCGGTGACGCTGAAGGACATCAAGGCCAACCCGAAGCTTTCGCAAATGTCGCTCGTCACCTCGATGCGGCTTTCCGTGCAGCCGGTGACCGATGAGGAATGGCTCGAGGTCTGCCGCATGGGCGGCTTGGACAATCCGCCGGTCTGATCCGGCTGAAAGGTGTTGTGAAAACCGATCCCGAAAGCTTCATCCTTGCCAATACCAGCCTCATGGCGCCGCCGCATGTGCCGGAAATCCGGCTGCATCTGGCAAGCGAGGCGCATGAGCTCTGGCTGAAGACGGAAGAGGAGCTGGAAGAGATCGGCCTGCCGCCGCCCTTCTGGGCCTTTGCCTGGGCGGGCGGCCAGGGTCTCGCGCGCTATATCCTCGATCATCCCGAGATCGTTGCCGGCAAAACGGTGCTGGATTTTGCCAGCGGCTCCGGGCTTGTCGCGATTGCCGCCAAGCGAGCGGGTGCGGCCCATATGCTCGCGGTCGATATCGATCCTTGGGCGGGCACGGCGATCCGGCTCAATGCCCTTGAAAACGGCGTCACCGTCGATTTTTCTGGCGATGACATCATCGGTCGCGCCGTGAATGCGGACGTTATTCTTGCCGGCGACGTTTTCTACGATCGCGACTTTGCAGCGGGGCTCGTTCCCTGGCTGCGGCGACTGGCCGGTGAAGGCAAGGGCGTTCTGGTCGGCGATCCCGGCAGGGCCTATCTTCCCAAGGATCGTCTGGAAGAGCAGGCGACCTATCAAGTGCCGGTGACGCGGGCGCTCGAGGACAGCGAAGTCAAGAAAACGACGGTCTGGCGATTTCTCGCCGATTGAGAATCATCAGTGCCGGATGACGCAGACGCCGGCTTCGTATGAGCAGGGATTGCCGGCATAGCGGACATCGATGACCTTCGCCTTCGGTCGCAGCTGCGCCACAGCGGACCGAGCATAAGGATTGTAGCCGCCATAGCCGATAACATAGGTGCCGCCGTCAGCCCGATAGACGTCGGCCGAACCGGCATAGCTGCCGGCGCTTGCCGCATCGCGTCGTTCCATGATCACGATCCGGGCGGGTTGCTGCCCTGAACTCTGCGGTTGGGATATCTGGTTGAGGCGCACGATGCCGGAGCGGTTGTGATGGTGCCAGTGGCGATAGTCGCCGGCCGAAGTTGGCGTCGAGGAAAGAGCGGTTGCCGCTAAAACGAGCGCTGCTGCCTTGAAAAGATGCGGGGTCATGATTCGATCCGCTTCGGTTCGTTAATGAAATCTTAACGGCAGATTGCCCGAAGACAGCAGCGAAGTCCATGTCAGGCTTGCCGAAATGGTAAATGGGCCGGAATGAGAGGCTCTTCTCTGCATGCTCGCTAAAGTGCAGAGCGATCCGAATCGATTAAATTCGATGCAGGCATCAATTGTGCTTGTCGATGGCCGTCTGTGTGATTAATGGTCGCAATGATGCAACGCACACTGCGCATCCCCGCGCGCGTTGCCCCGGATATCCGGGTTCTAAGCGTATCGTAACGCCGCGAGGTTCTGATGGCGAACGTCACACAAAACCGGCCTCTGTCGCCGCATCTGCAAATCTACAAACCCATTCCCACCATGGTCATGTCGATCGTCCACCGCATCACCGGCGGCGCGCTCTACTTCGGCACGCTGCTGGTCGCCTGGTGGCTGATCGCCGCGGCGACGGGTCAGGGCTATTTCGATCTGGTCAACTGGATCATGGGTACGATCATCGGCCGTATCATCCTGCTCGGCTACACCTGGGCGCTGCTGCATCATATGCTGGGTGGCTTTCGTCATTTCATCTGGGATCTCGGGCACGGTTTCGATCCCGCCGTCTCGACGAAGATGGCCAAGTTCACGCTCATCGGCTCGATCTGTCTGACCGCGCTGGTCTGGATCATCGGCATCATCATCCGGCTGGGTTGATTGGCATGATCGCTCCCGGAAGCGCCTGGGCGCATTTCGGGATCATGCTTTAAAGGATATTTCTCATGGATATGCGCACTCCTCTGGGCAAAGTCCGCGGTCTCGGTTCCGCCAAGGAAGGTACCGATCATTTCTGGCGCCAGCGCCTGACCGCCGTTGCCAACGTTCCACTTTTCCTCTTCTTCGTCATCTTCCTGATGATCTATGCCGGCGCGCCCTACGCTGAAGTCGTGCATGCGATCTCGAACCCGATCGTCGCCGTCATCTTCGGCCTGATGGTGATCTCCGCCCTCATTCATATGAAGATCGGCATGCAGGTCATCATCGAGGACTATGTTCATGGCGAATTCGCCAAGATCGTCCTTCTCATGCTCAACACGTTCTTCGCGATCATCGTGGCGGGGCTCTGTCTTTTCGCCATTCTGAAGATCGCGTTCGTAGGATAATTGCATCATGGCACCGAACTCATCCGCTCAGAATGGGCCCGCTCAAAACGGGAAAGCCTACAAGTATATCGACCACTCCTATGACGTGATCGTCGTCGGTGCCGGCGGCGCCGGCCTACGCGCCACGCTCGGCATGGCCGAACAGGGTTTCCGCACCGCCTGCATCACCAAAGTTTTCCCGACCCGCTCGCACACCGTCGCGGCCCAGGGCGGCATCGCCGCCTCGCTGCAGAACATGACGCCGGACAGCTGGCAATGGCACCTTTACGATACCGTCAAGGGCTCCGACTGGCTCGGCGATGTCGATGCCATGCAGTACATGGTGATGGAAGCGCCCAAGGCTGTCTACGAGCTCGAGCACTATGGCGTGCCCTTCTCGCGCAACGAAGAAGGCAAGATCTATCAGCGCCCGTTCGGCGGCCACATGCAGAATTTTGGTGAGGGACCGCCGGTGCAGCGCACCTGTGCCGCTGCCGACCGTACGGGCCACGCCATCCTGCATACGCTCTACGGCCAGTCGCTGCGCAACAATGCGGAATTCTTCATCGAATATTTCGCGCTCGACCTCATCATGTCCGATGATGGCAGCCGCTGCACCGGCGTCGTTGCCTGGTGCCTCGATGATGGCACGATCCATCGCTTCGCCGCCAAGATGGTGGTGCTGGCGACAGGCGGCTACGGCCGCGCCTATTTCTCGGCGACCTCTGCCCATACCTGCACCGGCGATGGCGGCGGCATGGTGGCTCGCGCCGGCCTGCCGCTGCAGGACATGGAATTCGTGCAGTTCCATCCGACCGGCATCTACGGTTCGGGCTGCCTGATCACCGAAGGCGCGCGCGGCGAAGGTGGCTATCTCGTCAATTCCGAGGGCGAGCGTTTCATGGAGCGCTATGCTCCTTCGGCGAAGGACCTTGCCTCGCGCGACGTCGTTTCGCGCTGCATGACGCTTGAGATCCGCGAGGGTCGCGGCGTCGGCAAGAACAAGGATCACATCTTCCTGCATCTCGACCATCTCGATCCGGCCGTGCTGCACGAGCGCCTGCCCGGCATTTCCGAGAGCGCCCGTATCTTCGCCGGCGTCGATGTCACGCGCGATCCGATCCCCGTGCTTCCGACCGTTCATTACAATATGGGCGGTATTCCGACGAACTACTGGGGCGAAGTGCTCAACGCCGACAGCAACAATCCCGAACGCGTGCTGCCGGGCCTGATGGCCGTCGGCGAAGCCGGCTGCGCGTCGGTGCATGGCGCCAATCGCCTCGGCTCGAACTCGCTGATCGACCTCGTGGTCTTTGGCCGTGCCGCCGCCATCCGCGCCGGGCAGGTCATCGACCGCAACAGCCCGGTTCCGCCTGTGAATGTCGCGGCCTGTGACAAGATCATGGAGCGCTTCGATCGCTTGCGCCACGCCAGCGGCTCGACGCCGACGGCAGCGCTGCGCGAGAAGATGCAGCGCGCCATGCAGGAAGACGCCGCCGTGTTCCGTACCCAGGAATCGCTGGAATCCGGCCGCCGCCGCCTTTCGGGGATCTGGAAGGAACTGCCCGATATCAAGGTCACCGACCGCTCGTTGATCTGGAATTCCGACCTCGTGGAAACGCTGGAACTGCACAATCTTATGGCCAACGCCATCACGACGATCTACGGCGCCGAGGCCCGCAAGGAAAGCCGTGGCTCGCATGCCCGCGAGGACTATACCGAGGGCAAGTTCGCCGGCCGTGACGACGAAAACTGGCGCAAGCATACGCTTGCCTGGGTCAATGAGGCAGGTGACGTGAAGCTCGACTATCGTCCGGTTCACACCGACCTGATCGCCGAAGGCATCGATCCGCACAAGATCGAGCCGAAGGCACGCGTGTATTGATCTGAGAGGAACTGACCATGGTTGAACTCGCTCTCCCCAAGAACTCTCAGATGCGCGAAGGCAAGGTCTGGCCGAAGCCGGTCGGTGCCAAGAACACGCGCGAATTCCGCGTCTATCGCTGGAGCCCGGATGACGGCCAGAACCCGAGCATCGATACCTACTATATCGATGTCGACGATTGCGGCCCGATGGTGCTCGACGGTCTGCTCTACATCAAGAACAAGATCGACCCGACGCTGACGCTGCGCCGTTCCTGTCGCGAAGGCATTTGCGGCTCCTGCGCGATGAACATCGACGGCACCAACACGCTCGCCTGCACCAAGGGTCTGGACGAGATCAAGGGTACGGTGAAGATCTATCCGCTGCCGCACATGCCCGTCGTCAAGGACCTCGTGCCGGATCTGACGAACTTCTATGCCCAGCACCGCTCGATCGAGCCCTGGCTGAAGACGGTTTCCCCGCCGCCTGCCAAGGAATGGAAGCAGAGCCATGAAGACCGTCTGAAGCTCGATGGCCTCTATGAGTGCATCCTGTGCGCCTGCTGCTCCACTTCCTGTCCGAGCTATTGGTGGAACGGCGACCGCTATCTCGGCCCGGCCGTTCTGCTGCAGGCCTATCGCTGGCTTATCGACTCCAGAGACGAAGCCAAGGGTGAGCGCCTCGACAATCTCGAGGATCCCTTCCGCCTCTATCGCTGCCATACGATCATGAACTGCGCCCAGACCTGCCCGAAGGGTCTGAACCCGGCCAAAGCGATCGCCGAAATCAAGAAGATGATGGTCGAGCGGCGGGTCTGACCCGCCGTTTCCGGCCGTTTAACCGCAAAATCAAAATGCTTCGGCATGCTCGCCGAAGCGCCCGCATGTCCCGCAGATGATCCGCGATATGCGGCCGTTGTGAGGGCATTCGAACAGAGGCGGGCGTTGGAGAAATAGCCGAATTGACCGCTCGCAGTCATTTTGGATGAGTTGCAGCTGGTTAAGCCTTGAAACCACCCGATTCTTGTCCAGCTATGGCCTTCGGCAATTTGTGGCGGTATCGACTTGATTAACCAAAGTGAAATACGATAATTCGGACATCATTAAATATCACTTTGTTGATGTCAGCGGTGGACAATCATTTAGGAGTGTGATGATGCAGTTTAGATATGCAGTGACGGCTGCGGCGATTGGCCTGTCGCTTGCCGGTTGCCAGCGCACGGCATACAATAACGACAGTTATTCGTCTCCGGCACCACTGCAGGCTCAGCCTGTTCCTTCCGTCCAATCCAGCCAGCTTCCGCCTCCCGGCGCCGGTAACGGCTCGCAATTCCCGGCGGCGCCGGCGAGCGCGCCGAATGCGGCCAATCCGGCGCAGCAGCAGGCGATGGCGGCTTCGGCTATGGATGTCACGAAGGAATCGATGGTCGGCAGCTGGAAGGTGAGCAATGGCGGATCGAGCTGCGATATGTTCCTGACACTGACCAACCTTGGCAGCGGCTCACGTGGCGGTACGCGCGGCTGCGCGGGTGAACTCACCTCGATGGGGTCGTGGGAAGTCTCCGGCAAGCAGGTTCTCCTGAAGAATCGTGACGGTTCGACGATCGGTACTGTCTACAAGACGGCCGATTCGCGTTTTGACGGTTCGACTGCCTCCGGCCAGCCGCTCAGCCTCAGCCGATAAGCTTATTTGAGAAGGGCAGTACCCTTCGGGTGCGCCCTTATTTTGCACAGGCGGATATTTCCCCATGCAGCCCATGCCAGATTATTCGATCAGCGTCTGCGAACAGCTGAAGGCGCTGACGGCGTCCGGATCCCTTCAGGTGGATTCGGCGCAGATGGATGTGGCGAAAATGCTGGACCGGGTGCTTGCCGAGCTCAAGCGCAAGCGCCCCGCCGCAAAATCCAGCGCGCTCGGCTGGATGTTTGCTGCGCGCAAGAAGTCGGTCGAGACGATCAAGGGCCTCTATATTCACGGCAGCGTCGGGCGCGGCAAGACCATGTTGATGGACATGTTCTTCTCGATGGCGCCCTGCCAGAAGAAACGCCGGGCGCATTTCTTCGAGTTCATGACCGATGTGCACAATCGCATCGCGACGCAGCGTCTGAAATTCAAGAATGGCGAGACGAAGCAGGCCGATCCTATTCCGCCTGTCGCCGCCGATCTCTATGCTGAAGCCGAGCTGCTGTGCTTCGATGAATTCACCGTCACCGACATTGCCGATGCGATGATCCTCTCGCGGCTGTTTTCGGAGCTGTTTTCGCTCGGCTGCGTGCTGATCGCCACATCGAATGTCGAACCCGATAATCTCTACCGCGATGGGCTCAATCGTGGTCTCTTCCTGCCCTTCATCGATCTGCTCAAGAAGCATGTCGATGTGGTGACGCTGGATTCACCCACGGACTATCGCATGGAGAAGCTGAACAGCCAGCCCGTCTATCTGACGCCGCTCGACCAGCGCACCGACATGGCGATGGATGCCTCCTGGATGCAGGCGCTGCACGGGCGCAAGGCGCAGCCGGTGGAAATCCCGATGAAGGGGCGCTCCATCCATGTGCCCCTTGCCGTCGACCGCATCGCACGCTTTTCTTTCGCCGATCTCTGCGACGCGCCGCTCGGTCCTGCCGATTTCCTCGCCATCGCCGAACGTTTCGATACGATCTTCCTCGATCGCGTGCCGAAGCTCGGGCCGGACAAGCGCAACCAGACGAAGCGTTTCATCATTTTGATCGACACGCTTTACGACCATAATATCCGCCTCTACGTCTCCGCGGCTGCCATGCCTGAAGATCTGCTGGAGGAGCGGCGGGGGACGGAAGGCTTCGAATTCGACCGCACGGCATCGCGGCTTTTCGAGATGCGTAGTGCCGAATATCTCGCTCAGACTCCGGCCAGGCGCGCCGCCGAGTAACATTTCGGTGACAAGTTAACTTACGTTTACGTAAGAATTTTTCGATCTAACCGATTGAAATTCCTGATCTCAAAATAATCAATTGCCAATTTCGGCCTTTGGGTCTATGCGATTGGCGGCTATTGTGGATGCCTGTCACGGTGTCCCGCCACGGATTTTGATCGCAAAGGATACACCGAAATGGCGCGCAACAAGATCGCACTTATTGGTTCTGGCATGATTGGTGGCACGCTGGCGCATCTCGCCGGCCTGAAGGAACTGGGCGACATCGTCCTGTTCGACATCGCGGACGGCATTCCTCAGGGCAAGGGTCTCGACATTGCCCAGTCTTCTCCAGTCGAAGGCTTCGACGCCAATCTCACGGGCGCCAGCGACTATTCTGCGATCGAAGGCGCTGACGTCTGCATCGTCACCGCAGGCGTTCCCCGCAAGCCGGGTATGAGCCGCGACGACCTTCTCGGCATCAACCTCAAGGTCATGGAACAGGTCGGCGCCGGCATCAAGAAATATGCCCCGAACGCTTTCGTGATCTGCATCACCAATCCGCTCGACGCCATGGTCTGGGCGCTGCAGAAATTCTCGGGCCTGCCGACCAACAAGGTCGTGGGCATGGCTGGCGTGCTCGATAGCTCACGCTTCCGCCTCTTCCTCGCCAAAGAATTCAACGTATCGGTCGAAGACGTCACGGCTTTCGTTCTCGGCGGCCACGGCGACTCGATGGTTCCGCTCGCCCGCTACTCTACCGTTGCCGGCATCCCGCTGACGGACCTCGTCAACATGGGCTGGCTGACCGCCGAGCGCCTCGAAGAAATCATCCAGCGCACCCGTGACGGCGGCGCCGAGATCGTCGGCCTGCTCAAGACCGGTTCTGCCTATTACGCTCCAGCCGCCTCCGCTATCGCCATGGCCGAGTCCTACCTCAAGGACAAGAAGCGCGTCCTGCCCTGCGCCGCTCACCTCGATGGCCAGTACGGCGTCAAGGACATGTATGTCGGCGTTCCAACCGTTATCGGTGCCGGCGGCATCGAGCGCGTTATCGAGATCGATCTGAACAAGGCCGAAAAGGAAGCCTTCGACAAGTCGGTCGCAGCCGTTGCGGGGCTTTGCGAAGCCTGCGCCACGATCGCGCCGTCGCTGAAGTAATTTCCGCCTTCCAACAGGGATAGACCCATGAACATTCATGAATACCAGGCCAAGGCGCTGTTGAAGAGCTATGGCGCACCCGTCGCGGACGGCGTTGCCATCTTCTCCGCCGATGAAGCCGCTGCCGCTGCCAAACAGCTTCCGGGCCCGCTTTACGTCGTGAAGAGCCAGATTCACGCTGGCGGCCGCGGCAAGGGCAAGTTCAAGGAACTCGGCCCGGACGCCAAGGGCGGCGTTCGCCTCGCCAAGTCCGTTGACGATGTTGTCGCCAACGCCAAGGACATGCTCGGCAACACGCTGGTGACCAAGCAGACCGGCCCGGCCGGCAAGCAGGTCAACCGCCTCTACATCGAAGACGGCGCCGACATCGACCGCGAACTCTATCTCTCGATCCTGGTCGACCGTTCCGTCGGTCAGGTTGCTTTCGTCGTTTCGACCGAAGGCGGCATGGACATCGAGACCGTTGCGCACGACACGCCGGAAAAGATCATCACCGTCGCCATCGACCCGTCGACGGGCGTGACGGCTGCCAACACGGCTGCTCTTTCCGACGCGCTGAAGCTCGAGGGTGCTGCCCGCGAAGACGCTGCCAAGCTCTTCCCGATCCTCTACAAGGCCTTCGTCGAGAAGGACATGGCGCTCCTCGAAGTCAACCCGTTGATCGTCATGACCAATGGCCGCCTTCGCGTTCTCGACGCCAAGGTTTCCTTCGATGGCAACGCGCTCTTCCGTCATGAAGACATCCGCGCGCTGCGCGACACGTCCGAAGAAGACGAGAAGGAAATCCAGGCGCACGAATACGACCTCGCCTATGTCGCCCTCGACGGCAACATCGGCTGCATGGTCAACGGCGCCGGTCTCGCCATGGCAACCATGGACATCATCAAGCTCTACGGCGCTGAGCCGGCGAACTTCCTCGATGTCGGCGGTGGCGCCACCAAGGAAAAGGTTACGGCCGCCTTCAAGATCATCACCGCCGATCCGGCTGTCCAGGGCATTCTGGTCAACATCTTCGGCGGCATCATGAAGTGCGACGTCATTGCCGAAGGCGTGCTTGCAGCCGTCAAGGAAGTCGGTCTGAAGGTTCCGCTCGTCGTTCGCCTCGAGGGCACCAATGTCGAGCTCGGCAAGAAGATCATCAACGAATCCGGTCTCAACGTCATCTCCGCAGATGACCTGGACGATGCCGCCCAGAAGATCGTGAAGGCAGTCAAGGGCTGATCGGGATGGCTGCTTCCTTCGCTCCAACGGCTGCTCATCTTCGCCTCGGTGCCTTTGCCGGCACCTGGGAGGGAGAAGAGCGTGTCGCGGCTTCGGCCTGGACGAAGGAAGGCACGGCAACCGCGCAACTCACGGCCGAGTGTCTGTTCGGCGGATTTTTCGTCGAACAGCGTTATGTCCAGATGCGGGACGGCGCCACATCGTTCGAAGCCCGGAACATTCTCGGCTTCGACGCTGCGGATCAGGCCTACAAGCTCTATCAGTTCGACACGGTGGGCTTTACGCCCGCCGCGCCGGCCTCCGGCGAGTGGATCGACGACAAGCTTGTCCTGACCAAGGTCTCGCCGCGCGGCGAGCAGCGCACTCTCTTTCAGTTCGAAAATGAAGACTGCTACCGCATGGGCGTCACTTTTGCGCCCGCCGGCAGCGATACATGGCAGGAGGTCGTCAGCGGCTTGTACCGTCGCGTTGCCTCCGCGTCTTCCAACCTCTCGTAACAAAGGCCTCGCATGTCTATTCTCATCAACAAAGACACCAAGGTTCTGGTTCAGGGCCTGACCGGCAAGACCGGCACTTTCCACACTGAACAGGCACTTGCCTATCACGGCACGAAGATGGTCGGCGGTATCCACCCTTCCAAGGGCGGTGAAACCTGGACCGGCTCCAAGGGCGAAAAGCTGCCGATCTTCAAGTCCGTCGCCGAAGGCAAGGAAGCAACCGGCGCCAACGCTTCGGTCATCTACGTTCCGCCGGCAGGCGCTGCGGCTGCAATCCTCGAAGCGATCGAAGCCGAGATCCCGCTGATCGTCTGCATTACGGAAGGCATTCCGGTTGCCGACATGGTCAAGGTCAAGGATCGTCTCATCAAGTCGAAGTCGCGCCTGATCGGGCCGAACTGCCCGGGTGTTCTGACCCCGAACGAATGCAAGATCGGCATCATGCCGGGCTCCATCTTCAAGAAGGGCTCCGTCGGTGTTCTCTCGCGTTCCGGTACGCTGACCTATGAAGCCGTGTTCCAGACCACCAATGAAGGCCTCGGCCAGACGACGGCCGTCGGCATCGGCGGCGATCCGGTCAAGGGCACCGAATTCATCGACGTCCTGGAAATGTTCCTCGCCGACGACGAAACCAAGTCGATCATCATGATCGGCGAAATCGGCGGTTCGGCAGAAGAAGATGCCGCACAGTTCCTCAAGGACGAAGCCAAAAAGGGCCGCAAGAAGCCGATGGTCGGCTTCATCGCCGGCCGCACTGCACCTCCCGGCCGCACGATGGGCCATGCTGGCGCCGTCATTTCCGGCGGCAAGGGTGGCGCGGAAGACAAGATCGCGGCGATGGAATCGGCAGGCATCCGCGTGTCGCCATCGCCGGCGCGTCTCGGCAAGACGCTGGTGGAAGTCCTGAAGGGCTGAGCCTACCTATAGCAAGGCCGGACGGGGCGGTGGTCGCCTTGTCCCGTCCGGTTTCGACATTCGCAAGTGCATACCGACGGCCTTGATGGCCTCAGACGAAATACGGTCGCCGGGGACCCGAAAACCGGCAATGCAAACAAGTTGGGAGACGGGCGAGAGCGCCCGCAGATTCACCATGGCAAGGCAAGAAGCCAACGAGCAATTTCAGATCACCTCGTTCCTGGATGGCGCCAATGCTGCCTATATCGAGCAGCTCTACGCGCGCTATGAGGACGATCCTTCATCGGTCTCCGACGAGTGGCGGTCTTTCTTCAAGGCGCTCGAGGATAGTCCCGACGATGTGAAGAAGGCGGCCAAGGGCGCCTCCTGGCAGCGCAAGAACTGGCCGATCCAGCCGAAGGGCGATCTGGTCTCGGCGCTCGACGGCGACTGGGGCGTTGTCGAAAAGGTCATCGAAACCAAGCTGAAGGCGAAGGCGGAAACTGCCGGCGCGCCGGCGAGCGCGACCGACGTGCTGCAGGCGACGCGCGATTCCGTCCGCGCTATCATGATGATCCGCGCCTATCGCATGCGCGGCCATCTGCACGCCAAGCTCGATCCGCTCGGCATCGCCGCACCGGTCGAAGACTACAAGGAACTGTCGCCGGAAGCCTACGGCTTCACCGAGGCCGACCTCGACCGCAAGATCTTCATCGACAACGTGCTCGGCCTCGAATTCGCAACCATTCGCGAGATGATCGAGATCCTCGAGCGCACCTACTGCTCCACCCTCGGCGTCGAGTTCATGCACATCTCCAATCCGGAGGAAAAGGCATGGATTCAAGAACGCATCGAAGGTCCGGACAAGGGTATCGCCTTCAATCCCGAGCGCAAGAAGGCCATCCTGCAGAAGATCATCGAAGCCGAAGGCTATGAGCAGTTCCTCGACGTCAAGTTCAAGGGCACCAAGCGCTTCGGCCTGGACGGTGGTGAATCGCTGATCCCGGCACTTGAGCAGATCCTCAAGAGCGGCAGCCAGCTCGGCCTGAGAGAAGCCGTGTTCGGCATGGCTCACCGCGGCCGTCTGAACGTGCTGTCTCAGGTCATGGGCAAGCCGCATCGCGCCATCTTCCACGAGTTCAAGGGCGGCTCCTATGCGCCTGACGAAGTCGAAGGTTCGGGCGACGTGAAGTACCATCTCGGTGCATCCTCGGACCGCGATTTCGACGGTGCCAAGGTGCACGTCTCGCTGACGGCAAACCCGTCGCATCTGGAAATCGTCAATCCGGTCGTCATGGGCAAGGCCCGCGCCAAGCAGGACATGGGCGCTACCCAGTGGGATGGCGACATCATCCCGCTGTCCGAGCGCGCCAAGGTCGTGCCGTTGCTCATCCATGGTGACGCGGCTTTCGCCGGCCAGGGCGTCGTTGCCGAAATCCTCGGCCTTTCCGGTCTGCGCGGCCACCGTGTAGCCGGCACCATGCACGTCATCATCAACAACCAGATCGGTTTCACCACCAATCCGGCCTTCTCGCGCTCGTCGCCCTATCCGTCCGACGTCGCCAAGATGATCGAAGCGCCGATCTTCCACGTCAACGGCGACGATCCGGAAGCGGTTGTTTATGCCGCCAAGATCGCGACCGAATTCCGCATGAAGTTCCACAAGCCGGTCGTGGTCGACCTCTTCTGCTATCGCCGCTACGGCCACAATGAAGGCGATGAACCGTCCTTCACGCAGCCGAACATGTACAAGGTCATCCGCGCCCACAAGACGGTGCTGCAGATCTATTCCCAGCGGCTGATCAGCGAAGGCGTGCTGACCGAAGGCGAAGTCGAGAAGATGAAGGCCGACTGGCGCGCCCATCTCGAGCAGGAGTTCGAGGCCGGCCAGTCCTACAAGCCGAACAAGGCCGATTGGCTTGACGGTGAGTGGTCCGGCCTGCACACGGCAGACAATGCCGACGAGCAGCGCCGCGGCAAGACCGCCGTGCCGATGAAGTCGCTGAAGGAAATCGGCCGCAAGCTGTCGGAAATCCCCGCCGGCTTCCATGCGCACCGCACCATCCAGCGCTTCATGGAAAACCGCGCGAACATGGTGCAGACCGGCGAGGGCATCGATTGGGCCATGGCGGAAGCCTTGGCATTCGGTTCGCTCGTCGTCGAAGGCCACAAGATCCGCCTGTCCGGTCAGGATTGCGAACGCGGCACCTTCTCGCAGCGTCATTCGGTTCTCTACGATCAGGAGACCGAAGAGCGCTATATCCCGCTCGCCAATCTCTCGCCGACGCAGGCTCGCTACGAAGTCATCAACTCGATGCTCTCGGAAGAAGCGGTTCTCGGCTTCGAATACGGCTATTCCCTTGCCCGCCCGAATGCGCTGACCCTCTGGGAAGCACAGTTCGGCGATTTCGCCAATGGTGCACAGGTCGTGTTCGACCAGTTCATCTCGTCGGGCGAACGCAAGTGGCTGCGCATGTCCGGCCTCGTCTGCCTGCTGCCGCATGGCTATGAAGGCCAGGGTCCGGAACATTCTTCGGCCCGTCTGGAACGCTATCTGCAGCTCTGCGCCGAAGACAATATGCAGGTCGCCAACGTCACGACGCCGGCGAACTACTTCCACATTCTGCGCCGTCAGTTGAAGCGCGACTTCCGCAAGCCGCTGATCCTGATGACGCCGAAGTCGCTGCTGCGCCACAAGCGCGCTGTATCGACCCTTGCGGAGATGGCCGGCGAAAGCTCCTTCCATCGCCTACTCTGGGATGATGCGGAACTGATCAAGGACAGCCCGATCAAGCTGCAGAAGGACAACAAGATCCGTCGCGTCGTCATCTGCTCGGGCAAGGTCTATTACGATCTGCTGGAAGAGCGCGAGAAGCGCGGCATCGACGACATCTACCTGCTGCGCATCGAACAGCTCTATCCGTTCCCGGCCAAGGCGCTCATCAACGAGCTCAGCCGCTTCCGCAATGCGGAGATGGTCTGGTGCCAGGAAGAGCCAAAGAACATGGGCGCATGGTCCTTCATCGAT
Organism: Rhizobium pantanalense; assembly: GCF_030182525.1. NCBI lineage: Bacteria > Pseudomonadati > Pseudomonadota > Alphaproteobacteria > Hyphomicrobiales > Rhizobiaceae > Rhizobium > Rhizobium pantanalense. The sequence continues at coordinate 150,833 of NZ_JAQJCH010000007.1, read as the reverse complement.
CCCTATCTGGAATGGGTGCTTGCCCATATCGATGCGAAGTACCAGCGCGTTCGCTACACCGGCCGTCCGGCTGCCGCCTCTCCGGCGACGGGCCTGATGTCCAAGCATCTGTCGCAGCTTGCGGCGTTCCTCGAGGACGCGCTCGGCGGTTGAGGGGTTGCGCGATGACCGGGTTTCGTTCGAAAGTCGGGTCGTCGCGTCCCAGCCTTCCGCATGATGCGACGGGGGAGAAGATGGCCGCCATGCAGCAACATGCCGCCTATCGCCACAACCAGGCAAATGCCCGGTCGACCATTGTCGTCCGGGTATCTGCGCCGTGGCGTATCACCCGTCCCCCGGCCGTCTGTCGCCGGAATTCCATTCAACTCATAAAGACGAAAAATCAGGATTTGAACAATGGCCACTGAAATCCGCGTTCCTACCCTCGGCGAATCCGTCAGCGAAGCGACCGTCGGTACCTGGTTCAAGAAGGTCGGCGATGCCATCAAGGCCGATGAGCCGCTTCTCGAACTCGAAACCGACAAGGTGACGATCGAAGTTCCGGCGCCTGCTGCCGGCACGCTTTCTGAAATCGTCGCCCAGGCCGGCGAAACCGTGGGTCTTGGCGCGCTGCTCGGCCAGATCTCCGCCGGTAACGGCGCTGCCGCCGCTCCGGCACAGGCTGCTGCACCCGCCGCTGCTGCTGCTCCGGCGCCTGCCGCCGCTGCACCGGTTGCCGCCCCCGCCGTTTCCGCTCCGGCTTCTTCCATGCCGCCGGCGCCGGCTGCTGGTAAGCTGCTTGCTGAAAACAATCTCTCCGCCGATCAGGTCGAAGGCAGCGGCAAGCGCGGCCAGGTCCTGAAGGGTGATGTGATCGCTGCCGTTGCCAAGGCTGCATCGGCTCCGGCCGCCGCACCGGCAGCACCTATTGCCGCCCGCGCGCCGACCGCCGTCGAGGACGTCAACCGCGAAGAGCGCGTCAAGATGACCCGCCTGCGCCAGACGATCGCCAAGCGCCTCAAGGATGCGCAGAACACCGCCGCCATGCTTACCACCTACAACGAGGTGGACATGAAGGCCGTCATGGACTTGCGCAACAAGTACAAGGATATCTTCGAGAAGAAGCACGGCGTGAAGCTCGGCTTCATGGGCTTCTTCACCAAGGCCGTCACCCATGCGCTGAAGGAACTGCCTGCTGTCAACGCCGAGATCGACGGCACCGACATCATCTACAAGAACTACTGCCACGTCGGCATGGCCGTCGGTACCGACAAGGGCCTTGTCGTTCCCGTGATCCGCGATGCCGACCAGATGTCGATCGCCGAAGTCGAGAAGGAACTTGGCCGTCTGGCAAAGGCTGCTCGCGACGGTACGCTGGCAATGGCCGACATGCAGGGCGGCACCTTCACCATTACCAATGGCGGCGTCTATGGTTCGCTGATGTCCTCGCCGATCCTCAATGCGCCGCAGTCGGGCATTCTCGGCATGCACAAGATCCAGGAGCGTCCGGTCGCCATCGGCGGTCAGGTCGTCATCCGTCCGATGATGTATCTGGCGCTCTCCTACGATCACCGCATCGTCGACGGCAAGGAAGCGGTCACCTTCCTCGTGCGCGTCAAGGAAAGCCTGGAAGATCCGGAACGTCTCGTTCTCGATCTCTAAGGGGAGCGTTGGATCATGTCGACATGGCCCATGCGGACGCTGCGCGGATTGCTATGCGCCGTCGCCGCATGGGTGCCATCCTCCGCCGGCGCGGGTGAGCTCGACATTTCCAAGCTCAGCAGCAATCTCGATCTGGCGTCGCTTGGCGACGCCGATCTTGCCGCCCGCTCGATCAATGTCCTGCGCATCGGCAAGGTGGAACTGACCTCCGGGCGTATCGTCGCCAGCGACCCGCTCGTCGGGCCTGACCGAGCGGCATTTTCCCGCACCGTTTCTCCCGGCGATTATCCCGTCACCTTGTATCAGGCCTTCGGCCGCATCGCTGCGGCCAGCATGCGCTTTGCCGATGGCAAGCCGGTGCGCTGGGAGCTGGCGGTGGTCCCCGGCCAGGATATCAATTCGCTGAAGAATGATGAGTTCTTCGGCTATCCGGTCGATGCCGGTCTCGGCTGCTACATGGATACCAACACCTTCGCGCTGATCCAGGAGCGCGAAAAGCAGGTCCAGGCAGAGAAGTCGTCGCCGGATATCAACTACTATGATGATGTTCTGGCGTCCGAGCTGAAGCCCAATAACGACGACTACGTCTTACATCGGCCGATATCGGGCAAGCGCGGCAACGTCGCCATCTTCTCGAGCGGCTGGGGTGATGGCTTCTATCCGGTGTTTTGGGGGCTGGATGCCGCCGGCAGGCCGCTGGTTCTGTTCACCGATTTCGGCGTCATGGAAAATGCCGACGGCCGGCGCGAGCCGGGAGGACAATGACGATGCCGATCGCAACGGCGATGATCCGACTGGCCTCGATGCGCTGGATAATGCTGGCCTGCGCGGTCAATCCCGTGTCTGCCTATGCGGAAGAATGCGTGCAGGAAAAGGCTGTCTATGTCGATATGGACAATGCCTATGAGTTGCGCTTCGAGCCCATGGGCTCGCAATCATCCGTCAGCAACAGATTCAAGCTCGCAGTGCGCAATACCAATATCGTGGCAGATGGAATCGTGATGCGCACAGACGACCATCTGCGCGCCGATGGGCGGATCATGTTCGAATGCCCTGAGGGGGATGTAACCGGAGCCGACCTCAGGGCCTGCACCGTATGGCAGGGCATGGTCTATGCCTCGGATCTGAAAGGGCATATCCGCGCGCTGCCGGCGGAAGGCGAGAGTGCAGCGGATCGGCTGTTCCTGCCGGCGCTCGGTCCCTCGATCCAGAAGTCGTCCCTCTGGGGTAAGGGCAAGGCGACTGTCGCGCCCTGGGATGTCCTTAGTCTGAAAGGATGCAATCAATGACCGACGACACACCTGTTCTTCTGGTAACTGGCGGCAGCCGCGGCATCGGTGCCGCGGTTTGTCTGGCTGCCGCTCAGCACGGCTGGGCCGTTGCGGTCAATTATGCGTCCAACAAGGATGCGGCCGAGGCTGTGGTTGGGACAATCGTTGACGCCGGCGGCCAGGCGATCGCAGTTGCCGGCGATGTCGGCAAGCCCAAGGATATCAAATCCATCTTTGCCAAGGTCGATGCGCATTTCGGCCGCATCGACGGGCTCGTCAACAATGCCGGCATCGTCGATGTCATCCAGCGCCTGGATGAGATGGCGCCGGAGCGGATCGACCGCATGTTCCGCATCAACGTCACGGGTTCGATGCTGGCGGCGGCCGAAGCCGTACGCCGCATGTCGACCCGGCATGGCGGCAAGGGTGGGGTGATCGTCAACCTCTCCTCCATGGCCGCCACGCTCGGCGGTGGTGGACAATATGTCGATTATGCCGCCTCCAAGGGCGCGATCGATACGTTCACTGTGGGGCTTGCACGCGAGGTGGCGGCGGAAGGCATTCGGGTGAATGCCGTCCGACCGGGAATCATCGATACCGATATCCATGCCGCCGCCGGGCTACCGGACAGGGCTCGTGATATCGCGCCGCAATTGCCGATGAAGCGGGCGGGAACGGCCGACGAGGTCGCCGACGCCATCCTCTACCTTTTGAGCCCGCACGCATCCTATATAACGGGTGCCGTGCTCGATGTGAGCGGCGGTCGCTGATCGGAAAGGGTCGATAGATGCAATATATTCTCGAATTCCTGGGCCTGATGGCGGTGTCCTCGATCTTCATCGTCATTCCCGGCGCCGACTTCGCGATGATCCTGCGCCAGAGCATCGTGCATGGCCGCCGTGCCGCCATGATGACGGGCCTCGGCATGGGTTTCTCGCTGCTCTTTCATGTCAGCTACACCATTCTCGGTCTCGGCCTGATCGTCTCGCAGTCGCTGGTCCTGTTCAGCATGATCAAATGGGCCGGCGTTCTCTATCTCGTCTATCTCGGTATCAAGTCCTTCCGTCAGGCGGGTTTCCAGGTGAAGGATGTCGAGATCACCGAGGAAGACCGCAAGCCGGTTTCCGTCTGGCGCTGCCTGGCGACCGGCTTCGTCACCAATGCGCTGAACCCGAAACCGATACTGTTCTTCCTGTCGCTGTTTTCGACGCTCGTCCATCACGATACGCCCGCGTTCATCCAGTTCAGCTACGGCATCGGCATGGCGGCGGCGCTTGTCGCCTGGTTTGCCGGGGTCTCCACCTTTTTCACCGTCAAGCCGGTGCGCGATCGCTTCATCGCCTCGGGCAAATGGTTCAACCGCATCACCGGAGCGGCGCTCGTCGGCTTCGGCATCCGCCTCGCCTTGGCACGGGCGACCGATTAGAGCCGGATGATTTTAGGTCTCTTCGACCTAAAATCTGAATCCGCTCTAGAATCAAAGAAGTAGAGCATGATGTCGTCCGAAAACCGCTCACACTTTTCGGCATCATGCTCTAAACAGATACAAAACAAGGAAATTAAAACATGTCCTACGATGTGATCATTATCGGAACCGGCCCCGGCGGCTATGTCTGCGCAGTCAAGGCAGCGCAGCTCGGCCTGAAGGTCGCGGTTGTCGAAAAGCGCGCGACCTATGGCGGCACCTGCCTCAATGTCGGCTGCATCCCCTCCAAGGCGCTGCTGCATGCTTCCGAAGTGTTCCATCATGCCGGCCATGGCATGGATGCGCTTGGCGTCGAAGTCGCTGCACCGAAGCTGAACCTGGGCAAGATGCTGGCGCACAAGGATGCGACGGTTAAGTCGAACGTCGATGGCGTCGCCTTCCTTTTCAAGAAGAACAAGATCGACGCCTTCCAGGGCACCGGCAAGATCGTTTCGGCTGGCAAAGTTGCCGTGACCGCCGATGATGGCAAGGTCACTGAGATCGAAGGCAAGAACATCGTCATCGCCACCGGCTCCGATGTTGCCGGCATTCCGGGCGTTCCGCTTGAGATCGACGAGAAGGTCATCATCTCCTCGACCGGCGGCATCGCACTCGACAAGGTGCCGGGCAAGATGATCGTGGTTGGCGGCGGCGTCATCGGCCTCGAGCTCGGTTCGGTCTGGTCGCGCCTCGGCGCCAAGGTGACCGTCGTCGAATATCTCGACACCATCCTCGGCGGCATGGACGGCGAAGTCTCCAAGCAGTTCCAGCGGATGCTCGCCAAGCAGGGCATCGAATTTCATCTCGGCGCCAAGGTTGTCGGAGTTGAGAAGTCCGCTAGCGGCGCGAAAGTCACCTTCGAGCCGGTCAAGGGCGGCGACAAGGTCGTGCTCGATGCTGATGTCGTTCTCGTTGCCACCGGCCGCAAGCCGTACACGGCAGGTCTCGGCCTCGAAGAAGCGGGCGTCGTGCTCGACAATCGCGGCCGGGTCGAGATCGACGGTCACTTCAAGACCAATGTCGCCGGCATCTATGCCATCGGCGACGTCGTGAAGGGGCCGATGCTCGCCCACAAGGCGGAAGACGAGGGCGTGGCGCTTGCCGAAATCCTCGCAGGCCAGGCCGGCCATGTGAACTACGATGTCATTCCGAGCGTCGTCTACACCCAGCCGGAAGTCGCCTCCGTCGGCAAGACCGAGGAAGAGCTGAAGGCCGCAGGCATCGCCTATAAGGTCGGCAAGTTCCCGTTCTCCGCAAACGGCCGCGCCCGCGCCATGCTGGCGACGGACGGTTTCGTCAAGATCCTCGCCGACAAGGAAACGGATCGCGTTCTCGGCGGCCATATCGTCGGCTTCGGCGCCGGCGAGATGATCCACGAGATCACCGTTCTGATGGAATTCGGCGGTTCGTCGGAAGATCTCGGCCGCACCTGCCATGCGCATCCGACGATGTCGGAAGCCGTCAAGGAAGCAGCGCTCGCGACCTTCTTCAAGCCGATTCATATGTAGGATCGGGCCATCCCTGCATGACAAGCGCCGGGATTGCAATGCTTGCCTGATGATGCGATGTACGGGCTCCGTGCATCGCATCATCCAATCGTTCTCACCAACAAAGCAAGCATGCCACGTCAAAACCCAGCCGGTCGTCTATCCCTGAAACTTTTCGTTGCGACAGCGCTCGCACTCCTCGTTACCGTTGCGGCTCCCGCCTATGCGGAAACGCCTGTCGCCCACTGGCCTCAGGCGGCAAGCGACCTGCCGGTGGAGCAGGGAATTCGCTTTGGGACCTTGCCGAACGGCATGCGCTATGCCGTCATGCACAATGCGACTCCGGCCGGTCAGGTGGCGATCCGTTTCCGTATCGGCGCTGGCTCCTTGCAGGAGCGCGACGACCAGCAGGGCTTGGCGCATTTCCTCGAGCATATGGCCTTCAAGGGCTCGACTCATGTGCCGGAAGGCGAAATGGTGCGCACCCTTCAGCGTCTCGGTCTTGCCTTCGGCGCGGATACGAATGCGTCCACGAGCTATGGCGAAACTGTTTATGCGCTGGATCTGCCGGAATCCAATCCGGAGACGATTTCGACCGGCCTGATGCTGATGCGCGAGACGGCGAGCGAACTGACACTCGATGCCGGCGCCTTCGACCGCGAGCGCGGCGTCATTCTTTCGGAAGAGAAGCTGCGTGACACGCCGCAATACCGTGGCGGGACTGGTTTGCTTGCTCAGCTGCTGCCGGGGCAGCGTGTGCCGCAACGTCCGCCGATCGGCAAGACCGATATTATCAGCAACGCGCCGGTCGATCTGCTGCGGGATTTTTACCGCACCTATTATCGTCCCGAGCGCGCCACCCTGATTGTCGTCGGCGATATCGATGCTGCCGCCATTGAAACCGATATCCGTAACCGCTTCGGCAATTGGGCCGCCGCCGCACCTGCACCCGCAGACCCTGATCTAGGCACCCTCCAAAGCCATGGAGCGCGCGTCGGCACGGTCATCGTGCCGGGTGGCGCGACCCGCGTGCAGCTTGCCTGGGCGCGCCCCTACGATGCTTCGCCGGATAGGACTGCCAAGCGCCGCGCGCAATTGGTGGAGGATATCGGCCTGGCTGTCCTCAACCGGCGCCTGTCAGTGCTGGCGCAGCAGCCCAATCCACCCTTCGTCAGCGCGCAGGCCGGTGCGCAGGATCTGCTGAAATCGGCCCATGTTACGATGGTTGCCGCCGATAGCGATCCCGCACAATGGCAGGCTGCCCTGGCGGCTATCGATCAGGAGCAGCGCCGCATTGCGCAGTTCGGTGCCGACCAGAGCGAGATCGACCGGGAAATTACCGAATATCGTTCGACCCTGCAGGCGGCCGCGAGCGGAGCTGCGACGCGCACCAGCCCGGATATTGCCGGCTCGCTCAGCTGGAGCGTCGGCGAAAACATGGTCTTCACCTCGCCAGCAGACGATCTGGCACTGTTTGATGCCGCGACGAAGGACCTGAGTGCAGATGAGGTCAACAAGGCTCTTCAGCGCGTCTTTGCCGGCAATGGCCCGCAGCTGGTGCTCCAGATCCCGCAAATGCCCGAGGGCGGCGATGCCGCTGTCGAGAAAGCCTATGCTGAATCGCGCGCCGTGGCGGTAAAGGCGCCGGAACAGACGGCTTCGGTCGCATGGCCCTACACCGATTTCGGCAAGCCCGGCGATATCATCGAACGCCGTACGGTCGATGATCTCGGCATTACGATGGTGCGTTTCGCCAATGGCGTCCGCTTGACCGTCAAGCCGACCAAATATCGGGCTGACGAGGTTTTGGTGCGGGCGGAGGTCGGCCGCGGGCGGCTGGATTTGCCGAATGATCGACCGTTGCCGATCTGGGCGGCACCGGCGCTGCCGCTGTCCGGCCTGAAAGCCATCAGCTATGACGACATGCAGAAGGCTTTTGCCGCGAAGGTTGTCAGCATCGATTTCGCCATTCAGGATGCCGCCTTCAAATTCGAGGGTACCACGCAGCCGCGCGATCTGCAGACGCAATTGCAGCTGCTGACGGCTTACATCTCTAGTCCGGCCTATCGTCCGGATGTCTTCAAGCGGGTCCAGCAGGCCTATCTGAACATGCTTCCCCAGCTTCAGGCGACGCCGGGCAGTGTGGTCGGCCGCGATCTTTCCGGTCTCCTGCATTCCGGCGATTCGCGCTGGGAATTCCCGGACCGGACACAGTTGATCGATGCGAAGCCGGAAGATTTCGAGGGCCTCCTGCAGCCCGCTCTTTCGAAGGGGCCGATCGAGGTCATCATCGCCGGCGATGTCGAGGTCGATGACGCCATTCGCTTGACGGCGCAGACCTTCGGCGCCTTGCCCGTTCGTGGCGACGGAGAGAAACAGAGCGACGGTTCCGGTGTGCATTTTCCGGCACCGACGACCGACCCGGTCGTTCGGCTCCATGACGGGCGCAGCGATAGTGCCGGTGCCGCCGTCGCTATGCCGATCGGCGATTTCCTTTCCGATCTGCCGAGAGCCGCCGCTGCCAATGTCGCCGGGGCGATCCTGCAGAATCGTCTGGTCGACCAGTTCCGCGTCGCCGAGGGAGCGACCTATAGTCCTCAGGGCGAAGTCGATCTGTCGAGATCGATCCCCGGCTATGGTTTTGCCTATCTCTATGTCGAAACCACGCCCGCCAAGGTGGATCATTTCTTCGAGCTGGTGGATAAGATCGCCTCCGATCTCGGCAATGGAGATGTTTCGCCCGATGAGCTGACACGGGCCAAGGTTCCGATCATCGAAGCTGTGAAGCGCTCGCAGCAGACCAACGGCTATTGGGTCCAGAATCTTCGCGATGCCCAGAGAGATCCCCGGCGTCTCGACCGTATTCGCAGGAGCATCAGCGGCTACGAGGCCGTGACCGCCAAGGATGTCCGCGCCATCGCGACGACCTATCTGAAGCCTGATGCTTCCTGGCGGCTGAAGATATTGCCGGCGGATGGATCGGCCGTGCGTTAGGCCATTATCTGCCGGCCAAATTGCCGCAGCCGGCTTTTGTTGGTCGGGCAGCATTGCAATGTGTGGTAGTCTGCAGCCGTCGAATAAAGGCGGATGAACCATGTCTGCAAGGCCTTTGATGGTGAAGCCCCTTATGCCGCATCCGGCGTTGCCGGATGCGGATTGGGCTGACTGCTACGAGCTGAATATCCAGAACTCGGATCTGACGGCCATTGCCGCCGCGCAAACGATGCTCAGCCGCTTTCCGTTTTGGGTGCGGCTGTTGCTACGAGTGCGCGATGCGGTAACTGGCCTTTTCGGCTTGAGATCCAGCAGCGATCTTCGGGCGGAGGAGTGGGAGAAGATCGGCTTCTTTCCCGTCGTCAGGAAGTCTGACAATCAGGTCGTGCTTGGGTTCGACGATCGGCATCTCGATTTTAGGGTCGTCATCGACGTGCGTGATGACGATCAGGGGCGTCGGCTGGTCGACGCCACGACACTCGTCCGGCGGAACATATTGCTCGGCCGGATCTATCTCGCCATCATCGCGCCATTCCACCGGCTGATCGTTGCGTCGATGCTTGCCGATCTCGGCAAGCGAATGCAAGCGGTCAGTTCACCGCCGTGACGGTAAAACCCTGCTTGCGCAGCAGCGCCACGAGGCCTTGATCGCCGACGATGTGAAGGGCGCCGACAGCGATGAAAGCATTGCCCTTGTTAAGAACGGGCGCAACACGCTCGGCCATGACCTTGTTGCGATCGAGGATGATGCGCTGCTCGAAGGCGGCGGTATCGGCATCCGTGATCTTCTGGTCCGGTTCGATCACCTTCAGCATCGGGATCATCGCGCCGATATTGCCGGCGAGATAGAGGCCCGTCATCGTTTCGTTGACGTCGTTGATCTTGTCGCCCAGTTCGAGCGTCTGCATCAGCGATTTCAGATGAAGCGCGACCGGCAGATCGCTCATGGCCTTGGCCTGCTCGGCCAGCGTTTCGAGACCAACGACCTTCTTGCCTTCGGCCGCGGCGTCGGTTGCGAGTTTCTGATCGAGGAATTTCGCCCCGGCCGTCTTGCGGCGAACCTCACAGCCCGTCATCTCGAAGGAGCTCGAGATCAGCCAGGGCTGCATGCGGGAAACTGCGGCGAGCGCAATGCCGCGCTCTTTCAGACCCGCTTCCAGCCGGGCATTGTCTTCGGGCGACAGATGCTGGCTGATGGTCGAGCCGTCGGTGAGCATGGTGAGTGAGGGATTGGCGAAGAGGGCGGCGGCGGCCTTCTTGTCGTCGAGAATTTCGTCCGATTCGACAACGATCGTATCGGCTGATGCAACGGCGTCTGCAGCGTCCTTCGGCATGGTGAGCACGCGCGTGTCCGAGACATGCATGGTGCCGAGCAGCCAGGACGGCTTCAGGCCGGGCTTTTCGATCTTCCAGAAAATACCCTTGCCATTCTCCACCTTGTCGCCGGCGGCGATAATGGAGGCATATTTGGCGGGATCGGTCTTTTGAAGTTCAGCCATGAGATCCTTGCCGCCGCAGCTATCGGACACAGCACCTTCGGCATGGGCCGGCTGCAGCGTCAGCATAGTCGCGACCAGCAGCACCGCAAGCATCAGCGGAAAGGCGGTGGCAAGCCAGAGCAAGATATCGCCGAGCGTCGGCTTCATCGACCGCATCGTCTTGGACCCGAGGGCAGAAATCATCAGAATCTTCCGTTTGCAGAGGGCATGACCACTAACGCCGGAAAGCGGTTTTCGAAGGGCATGCCGGGACATGATTCTGCTTTACGCGAGTGAGACGGAAATTCCCTTAACGCGAGAGGTTAATCTTTTCTTATGCGCGCGAACGGCCTTACGCGCGGGGATGGGCGCGGTCGTAGATCTCGAGCAGGCGCGAGGAGTCGACGCCGGTATAGACCTGCGTCGTCGAAAGGCTGGCGTGGCCGAGCAGCTCCTGGATGGTTCTGAGGTCACCGCCGCCGGCCAGGAGATGAGTGGCAAAGGAATGGCGCAGCGCGTGTGGCGTCGCCGTGTCCGGCAGCCCGAAGGCGCCGCGTAGTTTCTGCATGCCATGCTGGATGATGCCCGGCTGCAGCCTGCCGCCACGCGCGCCACGAAACAAGGCGCCATCGGCTTCGAGATGATAAGGGCAGAGCTTGCGATATTGATCGATCGCTTCGATGACGATCGGCAGTAGCGGCACCAGCCGGGTCTTGTTGCCCTTGCCGGTGATGCGCAGCGAGGTTGCGCCCGGTGGAAAATCCTGCGGTTTCAGATCCAGCGCCTCGGAAATGCGCAGGCCGCAGCCATAGAGCAGGGTCAGCACAGCTGCATCGCGCGCGGCGATCCATGGTTCTTCGTGCAGCTGCGCCTCGTCACTGACGACAGTAATCGCCTGCTTGTCGGAAAGGGGCTTCGGCAACGATTTCGGCTGTTTCGGCGAGCGCACCGCGGCTGCACCCGCGGCATTCACCAGGCCCTTCTTCTCAAGATAGCGCAACAGCGAACGAAGCCCGGCAAGATTGCGCCCGAGCGAACGCGCACCGGCACCATCCTTGCGGCGCGCGGCAAGAAAGGCGCGAAAGTCGGCGGGGCGCAGCGCATGAATATCCTCGATCGTCGCCGGACCGCCGAGATGGCCGGTGAGGAAGGTCAGGAATTGCCGCGTATCGCGTTCATAGGCATTCAGTGTGTGGGCGGCAAGCCGCCGCTCTTGACCAAGCGCGTCGAGCCAGCGGTTGCGTTCCGCCATCAACCTGGAGTCGGCGATGATCAATAATTCGTTCAGTGGAAAACCCCTTGAAATTCAGATCGCATCTGCCACTTTGAACGAAGGAAGGTTATGGAATCGCTAATTTTCCTGCTGCTTCCGGTGCGTTTTCCCTTCGTGCCGCGGGGCGCATCTGGACTTCAATGAACTGCATATGGCTCGTTCCGGATCTCGGATGGTTCGCCTTCCATATGCGAGGCGCTTGTCATGCTTCGATCATATTCGATTGCGATAGAATATCTCCCAACCATTCAGGACACTTCATGGCGCGCCGCGGCTCGATAACTGCACTGGGACAACTTGCAGAAGCGATCGCTTTGGTGTCTCAGGGCCAGCCCGGACATATTGTCGATACTCTCATCGCCGAGCGCGGACAAAAGATCGTGCGCAATCCGCTCTGGCCGCTCATGCGCCCGTTTCTCTACACGCTGCTGCGCTACAACAAGGCGATCGAATTCGCCGATGATGTCGCCAAGCTCTCCGGCTTCCAATGCTTCGAATATATGAGCGATCTGCTGCGGCTCGATATCGGCGTCACCCATGCCGATCGTATTCCGGCTAAGGGGGGCTTCATTCTCGTCAGCAATCATCCCACAGGCATTGCCGATGGCGTCGCCGTCTTCGATCTCCTGAAGTCGCGCCGGCCCGACATGATGATCTTTGCCAATCGCGATGCGGTACGCGTCAACCCGCGCTTTGCCGAGATGATCATCCCGGTCGAATGGCGCGAGGAATATAAGAGCAAGCCGAAGACGCGCGAGACGCTGCAGCTGACCAACCGCGCCGTGGCGGAGGGCAAGGTTACGGTACTGTTTCCATCAGGCCGCATCGCCTACTGGGCGAACGGCAAGTTGAACGAACGGCCGTGGAAGACCTCTGCCGTAGGTTTGGCGCGCAAATACAATCTGCCGATCCTGCCCGTGCACCTGACGGCGCGCAATTCCGGCCTGTTCTACTGGTTCGCCAAGTGGTCGACGGAGCTGCGCGACATGACCGTGTTCCACGAACTGCTCAACAAGCGCGGCGACCGGTTCGATTTCCTCGTCGGCAATCTCATTCCCGTCGAACATCTGGACGGCGACGTTAACGAAGTGACGAAGGCGCTGGAGAAGCACACGGTCGTTGACCTTGCGGCAGACGGCAATGCAATCTTCGCGCCGCTTGTTCCTCCAAACCAGGACGAGCCTCTGGTTTCGCATTCTCTTTAGTATCGGAATCGGCTAAACCCTCGGACATGCAGCTACGCTCCATGTTTGCCCGCAATTATCGCTCCCTGCGCTCGATCCGCATGGATCTTTCCGATGTCAATCTGTTCATCGGCGAGAACGGGGTGGGCAAGTCCAATCTCTATCGTTCCCTGCAGCTCGTGCAGGCGGCGGTTCGCGGCCGGTTGGCGCATGAGATTTCCAGTGAAGGCGGCATGTTCTCGGCCATGTGGTCGGGCAAGCGGCGTTCGCATGAGTCCCCCCGCATCCGCTTCGATGTCGAGCTGCTCGATATGGAACGGGCGGCGACCTTTCGCTACTGGATCGAAGCGGGCATGCGACCGCCTTGTGCCTCCGCCGGCTTTCCGCTGGAGCCGCAGGTCAAGGCCGAAGAGCTTTCGGTCGAAACCGGGCGCAGGTCGGTGACGATGATGAAGCGCGACGGGCCAGGCATTTCCGTGCGCGGCGAGAGTGGCCGCATGCAGCCGCATCCCGAGAACGCCCTGACCTCCGAGACGGCGATCGCGCTTTTGGGCGATGCCGGTCATTTTCCGGAGATCGGCACGTTCCGGCGCGCCGTCGACGCCTGGCGATTCTACCATGGTTTCCGCACAGATCGCGGCTCGCCGCTGCGTGCGCCCTGCCTTGCCGTGACGTCTCCCATGCTGGATGAGGATGGCGCCAATATCGCCGCCGTTTTCGCAACCCTCGTCCATACGCGCGAAGATACCGTCGAACTGGACCGCGTTCTTGCCGCGGCGCTCGGAGGGGCGCGGCTCGTCGTGCCGGAGCCACAGGAAACGGCGGATTTTGGCCTGACGTTGCCCGAATTTCCCAACCGCGTCTTCCAGCCGCGCGAGCTCTCCGATGGCCAGATCCGCTTCCTCGGTCTTGCCGCCGCCTTGATGTCCTACCGCCTGCCGCCGCTGATTGCGCTCAACGAGCCGGAGGCGAGCCTGCACCCGGACATGCTGGTGCCGCTTGCCGACATGATCGCTCAGGCCGCAAAGACCAGCCAAATCTGGATCGTCACCCATTCGGAACGCCTGGCGGAGGCCGTTCGCGAGCGCTGCGGAGCGAAGCCGCGCCGGGTGATCCGTGAGGATGGCTCCACCTGGATCGACGGCATGCGGCTGACTGGCGAGATCGATGAGGGCGATGAGTAGCAGTGATCCGGTTTTGTTGCCTTACAGCTCGCGCGTCCTGCAAAAAGGATTGACGATATAACTTCCTCGCGCAGAGCTGCCCTGTTGGACGGTCTGGTACCAAAACGGCTCGGCTCGGTCATTTACCTCGCCGAGCCGCATCGCTCTTAGAGGGTTCAGGTTTTTGCGGAATCTCTGAAACGCTCTATCTCTTTGCTTTTACGCAATTCTGGACGGAAAGCCGCTGTGCATTTTTCCTGGAATTGCTCTTAGGAGCGAAGGTTTTCTCTGATCCACTCTTCGGCGGTGGTAACCTTTATGCCGTTCCGCTCATTGAAGCTGCCGCGCTTTGGCCATGCCACGCCTTTGCCCTCGGCAAAGACCGCCCGATATTTCTTGACATGGTTGTCGGGGTCCTGTGCAAGTTCCGACTTGAGCTGAGGAACTGTCCATTCCGCTTTCGTAAACGGCCGCCCAAGCACGGTTTGAAGCTTGTCGGCAACCTCGCCGTAGGTCACGGTGTCGCCAGCGAGATAGACGATCTCGTTGCAGATCGTCGGCTGAGCGAAGACCACCTCGGCGGTCAAGGCGCCGATATCGTCAGGCGTCGTCAGTGTCACTTCCGTATCAAGGCCGCCCAGCGCGTTGACCACGTTGTTTTCGAGATCGACGACCTCGAAGATCGGTTCGAACAGGAAGCTCGTAAACATTCCCGTAGAGATCACCACCCAGTCGGTCTTGTTTTGCCCGCGCAGAAGGTCACGCACGTCGATCTGGGCATCGAACAGGTCTTGAGGGCTGCCACGACCGATGACATCGAAGTCCACGCCAAACTGCCAAGGGAAATAGCGCTTGAGGTTCGCTTCAAGTGCAGCTTTCGCGAGTTTCATGGGCGTGTCTCGGCCAGCGGAAAAGCCTGCACATCCGATCACCGTATGGAAACGGCCGAAGATGGCCGCAAGTTCGCCTATCGTCGCAGTGAGAATGTCGCCAGTAACGATCTTGATCCCTAGTTCTCGTATCTCGGAGACGTCGCGCTGCTTCACCGGGTCGGTCGACTCGACGGTCGCCGCCCGCAAGAGAACGCTGACGGTCGTGCCAGGATGATCCTTGGCCTTGAGCGCCAGATTGCGTAGTACAGGCATACCGAGCTCTCCGGCACCAATGACCAGGATCGACTGTGCTTCTGTCGTTGGGGTGGAGTTCATTTGGTGATCCTTCCTGATCTTTTCGTTCGTGTGAACGAGAGATGGCATCTCTCAGAAGGGATCGTAAGAAGGTACACGCGTGATACCATGAGGCGGGAAGATGACGAGAGACGAAATCCTGAACTATTCTCAAGCGGTCTGCGATGGCCTTCGCGAAGATGATGACGGGGTAAGACGAGAAGTTCTGACCCATGCAGGGAACAGATGGTCGCTGGGCGTCATCCACACCTTGGGCGTCTATGGCAGACTACGCCACGCGGATATCGGACGACGAATGCATGGTGTTACCCAGAGGATGCTGACACGCACTCTCCGAGAACTTGAGAGAGATGGGCTGGTCACACGCTACGATCTGGTGGAGATGCCGCCACGCGTGGAATACGAGCTTACCGAGTTGGGAATGGAGCTCCTGATCCGCATGATCCCGCTTTGGACATGGGTGGTTGAAAATTCAGACCAGTTTCGAAAATCGCGTGAGGACTACGATTCCCGCCCGCATGCGAAACCATCATGGCAGACTTTTTAACGAGCTCGCAGGCTACTACGGAAATATCTGCGGCTAGGACACACCATATGCGCAATGACTACGATCCACCGCACGTTATCTCCATGAACGCCGACAAATCCAATTGATCCTATAGTCAATATCCTGTATTAAAATTTGATGTACGTACATCAATTTTTCCAGAAGAACAATCGGCCAGGATACGAGGTGTTCACTGGTGGCTAAGATGCAAACGGGAACAATCTGGGAGGTGGTTGATGGCAGGGGTACAATTCAATCCCGATTTCGCAATTGACGATGAGCAATCGCTTCGTGAATTATTCGAGCCGCCCCACTCTCTGGCTATATTGAAGTGTCAGGATTCCTTGGGAGAGCACGCGCGAGAATTCATCAGGCGCTCGCCGTTTCTATGTATTGGTTCCCAGCATCCGGACGGAAAGGCTGACGTCAGTCCTCGCGGCGATCCTCCGGGCTTCGTCAAGGTTCTCGATGAGTGTACGATTGCGATTCCGGATCGCCCGGGCAACAACCGCCTTGATACGCTAGCCAACATTATTGCCAATCCGAACGTCGGACTGCTCTTTGTCATTCCCGGCTTCGAGGACACATTGCGCATAAGCGGGCGGGCCGGTCTCACACGTGACCCGGAACTCCTGAAAGATATGGCGGTCGCCGGCCGCGTACCAAAACTTGCCATTCTCGTAAGCATCAGCGAAGTCTTCCTGCACTGTGCCAAGGCCTTCCGGCGGTCTCGCCTCTGGAGCGCGGATTATTTTCAGGATCGCAGCGAGATGCCCTCGCTCATAAAGATGATCCTGGATGAGACGACAGGAGCTCCTGCGGACCGGGATGAAATGCGAACGATGGACGACGGGCTGGAGGAGGATTATCGGAGGACACTGTACTAATGGCGAGCGCGAGGTCATTGGTACTGCCAAATTCAGCAAACTGTTTGACGTGAGTTCTTATCTCAAACGTCGACAATCAGATTCCCGTGTTCACCTCGGCCAACACTGGCCATTGGCAGCACTACTGCTACGGCCGGACATTCACCGCATCTGCGAGGCGTCCACATTTTGCCGGCGATCGTGCGCTACTCCCGGGTTTCCTTTTCCGTTCGTCCGGGGCATGGTCTGGCGCAATGAGCAAAGATTCTTCCGATCTGTTCGGTGCGCTTTTCGAGGCGGCGCCCGCAAAACTTTTGATGAGCCGTACCGTGCCAGTTCTCGTGCCGATGCCGGCGCCGAAGGCCTATTCCTATGCCGTGCCTGAGGGCATGGCGGTCGAGCCTGGTTCGGTCGTGCAGGTGCCGCTCGGGCCGCGGCAGGTGATCGGCGTCGTCTGGGATGGCGAGGATGACGGTGGCGTCGATCCGAAGAAGCTTCGGCCGATCAGCCACGTGTTCGATTGCCCGCCGCTCGGCAAGCATATGCGTGACTTCATCGATTGGGTGGCGGCCTACACGCTGTCGCCGCCGGGGCTGGTGGCGCGCATGGCGCTCCGAGCGCCGGCCGCCTTCGATCCCGAACCGATGATCGAGGGCCTGCGCTTCGTCGGCGGCCAGCCGGAGCGGATGACGCCGGCTCGCGCCAAGGTGATGGAGATTGCTGCCGACGGGCTTTCCTGGACGCGGCTCGGCTTGGCGCATGCGGCGGGCGTGTCCACCAGCGTTGTCGATGGGCTGATCGCGCAGGGTATTTTCGAGACCATCTTTCTGCCGCCGCCGCCCGTCGTCGCCAAGCCCGATCCGGAATTCATCGCGTCGCGGCTGCAGGGGCCGCAGAAAGACGCCGCTGAAGAGATATTGGCTGACGTGCGCAAGGGCGAGTTCGCGGTTTCGCTGATCGACGGCGTCACCGGTTCCGGCAAGACGGAGGTCTATTTCGAGGCCATCGCCGAAACGCTGCGACGCGGCAAGCAGGTTTTGATCCTGCTGCCGGAAATCGCGCTGACGGCAAGTTTTCTCGAGCGTTTTCAGGATCGCTTCGGCGCCAAGCCGGCCGAATGGCATTCCGATCTCGCGCCGAGAATGCGGGAAAAGGTTTGGCGCCAGGCCGTCACCGGCGAGGTTCGGGTCGTGGCCGGTGCGCGTTCGGCGCTCTTCCTGCCTTTCGAGGATCTCGGTCTGATTGTCGTCGATGAAGAGCATGATCCCGCCTACAAGCAAGAGGATCGCGTCTATTATAATGCGCGAGATATGGCCGTGGTGCGCGGCCGCATCGGCGATTTTCCCGTCGTGCTGGTGTCGGCAACCCCTTCGGTCGAGAGCCAGGTCAATGGCCAGAGTGGGCGCTACACGACAATCCATCTGCCGACTCGCTTCGGCGATGCGGCCCTTCCCGACCTGCATCTGATCGACATGCGCCGGCATGCGCCCGAGCGCGGCGGCTTCCTTTCACCCGTCATGATCCGCGCGATCGGCAAGACGGTTGCCAAGGGCGAGCAGGCGCTGCTGTTCCTCAACAGGCGCGGTTATGCGCCGCTGACGCTCTGCCGGGTCTGCGGTCACCGCTTCCAGTGCCCGCAATGTTCGAGCTGGCTGGTCGAGCATCGCTTCCGCAACCAGATCCAGTGCCATCAATGCGGCTATGCGGAGCGCACGCCGGAGGCCTGCCCCGAATGCGGCACGCTCGACCATCTCGTGGCCTGCGGGCCAGGCGTCGAGCGTATCGCGGAGGAGGTGGAGCGGCATTTCCCAGAGGCGCGGACGATCGTGCTCTCCTCCGACATCATGGGCGGCGTCAAGCGGCTGCGGCTGGAGCTCGACGCGATCGCCAAGGGCGAGGCCGATATCGTCATCGGCACGCAGCTTGTCGCCAAGGGGCATAATTTCCCGCTGATGACGCTGGTCGGCATCGTGGATGCGGACCTCGGCCTGGCGAATGGTGATCCGCGCGCTGCCGAACGGACGTTCCAGCTCCTGTCGCAGGTGACAGGACGCGCCGGGCGAACCGGTCTCAAGAGCCACGGCTTGCTGCAGACCTATCAGCCGCAGCATCCTGTCATGCAAGCGATCGTCTCGGGCGATGCCAGCGCGTTTTACGAGCGCGAAATTTTAGAGCGGGAGAGGGCGATATTGCCGCCCTTCGGCCGGCTCGCCTCGATCATCGTCTCGGCCGACACGAGGCAGGATGCGGAGACGCATGCGCGCGGCATCCGCAATGCGGCGCCTCAGGTTTCGGGTATTTCGGTGCTCGGTCCGGCCGAAGCGCCGATCGCGCTGGTGCGCGGCCGCCATCGCTTCCGACTGCTCGTGCATGGCCGGCGCAATTCCGACATGCAGGGCTTTCTTCGGGCCATGCTGGCGCAGTCCCCAAAGGAGCGCGGCTCCGTGCAGGTGCAGCTCGACATCGATCCGCAAAGCTTTCTGTGATTGGTGCGGCAGATATCCAGGCTGCACCTTCCCCTTGTAACGCGGATCATGCCATAACTCCGCCGTCTCACCTGATGTGATTTGCACGCGGCTGATTTTGAGGGCGACTGATGGAGCTTTATTTTCCGACCGAATTCGGCGAGCGGCTTGCCTATTGTTCGGCTGCCATTACGGCGCTTATCGGCCTCTTCCTGATGTTTGCACCGGGTTATACCTACCGTGTCCTCAAGCTGCAGGTAAAGGAAGGGCGATCCGAAGCCTATGCCGAGGCGCGCTCGGCCGGCGGCTTCATGGTCGGCTTCGGGTTGGTGGCGATCCTGCTGGCGCAGCCGATGATCTATCTCGCGCTCGGCGCTTCCTTCGGCGTCGCGGCGTTCGGTCGCATCCTGTCGCTCATGTCCGATAGGGGCAGTGTATTTTTGAGCCTTCTCCTTCTGGTTGTGCAGGCGATTCTTGCTGCGCTACCTTTTCTTTATGGTCTCGGCTATATTTGAGCCGAAAACGGCTCAGGCGCGGCCATTTTTGCCCGCGCTATCCCCATGCTTTTCGAATTTTGCCATCATAAATTCGCCCGAATGGCGTATTCGTCGAATACGCGTGTTGCGAGTCTCAATATCCTATGTTAGACGAACCCCGAATTTCGGATGAGGCGGGAGAGCACTCCTGCTGATTTCTGGGGGAAATCAAAACGAATTCAAGGACATATCGCTTCCGCCACCCGGAAGTTTGGTTCTTGGGTTGAAATCAGGGAATTTTGTGCCCGTGGCAGACACATCCCAGCATGTTTCTGGTGTCGCAGAACGATATGCCTCGTCGCTGTTCGAATTGGCCCTTGAAGAGGGTGCCGTACCGGCGGTGACCGCCGATCTCGATCGGTTCCAAGCCATGCTCGACGAAAGCGACGATCTGAAGCGCTTCGTCCTCAGCCCGGTCTTTTCGGCTGAAGAGCAGGTCGGTGCGATCGAAGCGCTGGCGAAAAAGGCCGGCTTCGGCGCCTATGTCACCAATTTTCTGAAGCTTGTGGCCAGCAACCGGCGCCTTTTTGCGCTGCCGGGCATGATCAAGGCTTTCCGCATCATCGCCGCCCAGCATCGCGGCGAAATTTCCGCCGAGGTCACCTCGGCTCATGCGCTCACCCCGGCGCAGGAAGATGAATTGAAGGCGGCGCTGAAGGGCGTCACCGGCAAGGACGTGGCGATTGCCGTCACCGTCGATCCGTCGATCCTTGGCGGCCTGATCGTCAAGGTCGGTTCGCGTCAGATCGATACGTCCCTTCGCACCAAACTCTCCACCCTTAAGCTTGCATTGAAAGAGGTCGGCTGATGGATATCCGCGCCGCGGAAATTTCCGCAATTCTGAAAGATCAGATCAAAAACTTCGGCAAGGAAGCTGAAGTCTCCGAAGTCGGCCAGGTTCTCTCCGTCGGTGACGGTATCGCCCGCGTGTACGGTCTGGACAATGTTCAGGCCGGCGAGATGGTCGAATTCCCCGGCGGCATCCGCGGCATGGCACTGAACCTCGAAGCCGACAATGTCGGCGTGGTTATCTTCGGCTCCGACCGCGACATCAAGGAAGGCGACACCGTCAAGCGCACCGGCGCGATCGTTGACGTTCCGGTTGGTCCGGAGCTGCTCGGCCGCGTTGTCGACGCGCTCGGCAATCCGATCGACGGCAAGGGCCCGATCAACGCGACCCGCCGTTCGCGCGTCGACGTCAAGGCTCCGGGCATCATTCCGCGCAAGTCGGTTCATGAGCCGATGTCGACCGGCCTCAAGGCCATCGACGCTCTGATCCCGGTTGGCCGTGGCCAGCGCGAGCTTGTCATCGGCGACCGCCAGACCGGCAAGACCGCCATCATCCTCGACACGATCCTGAACCAGAAGTCCATTCAGGATAACGGTCCGGACAGCGAAAAGCTCTTCTGCGTCTACGTCGCCGTCGGCCAGAAGCGTTCGACCGTTGCGCAGTTCGTGAAGGTTCTCGAAGAACGCGGCGCTCTGAAGTACTCGATCATCGTTGCTGCGACGGCTTCCGATCCGGCTCCGATGCAGTTCCTGGCTCCGTTTGCCGGCTGCGCCATGGGCGAATATTTCCGTGACAACGCCCAGCACGCCCTGATCGGCTACGACGACCTGTCCAAGCAGGCCGTTGCCTACCGTCAGATGTCGCTGCTGCTGCGCCGCCCGCCGGGCCGCGAAGCTTATCCGGGCGACGTTTTCTACTTGCACTCGCGCCTCCTCGAGCGCGCTGCCAAGATGAACGACGAGAAGGGTGCTGGTTCGCTCACCGCTCTCCCGGTCATCGAAACGCAGGGTAACGACGTTTCGGCCTTTATTCCGACCAACGTGATCTCGATCACCGATGGCCAGATCTTCCTTGAAACCGACCTGTTCTATCAGGGTATCCGTCCGGCCGTTAACGTCGGTCTGTCGGTTTCGCGCGTCGGCTCGTCTGCTCAGATCAAGGCGATGAAGCAGGTTGCAGGCTCGATCAAGGGCGAACTCGCCCAGTATCGTGAAATGGCCGCCTTCGCCCAGTTCGGTTCCGACCTCGATGCGGCAACGCAGCGCCTGCTGAACCGCGGTGCTCGCCTGACCGAACTCCTGAAGCAGCCGCAATTCTCGCCGCTGAAGACGGAAGAGCAGGTTGCGGTGATCTTCGCCGGCGTCAACGGTTATCTCGACAAGCTGCCTGTTGCTCTGGTCGGCAAGTTCGAGCAGGGCCTGCTGTCGTACCTCCGCTCGGAAGGCAAGGACATCCTCGACACCATCCGCTCCGAAAAGGCCATCAGCGACGCGACGAAGGGCAAGCTCACCGCTGCTCTCGACAGCTTCGCCAAGTCTTTCGCGTAATCGGGCCCAAGCTCTAGGACGGACCAAGGATGCCTTCACTCAAGGATCTGAAAAACCGGATCGCCTCCGTCAAGGCGACGCAGAAGATCACCAAGGCGATGAAAATGGTCGCCGCGGCGAAGCTTCGGCGTGCGCAGGAGGCGGCCGAGGCCGCCCGGCCTTACTCGCAGCGCATGGCCGCTGTTCTGGCCAATATTTCGGCTGCCGTCAGCGATGCCGACGGCGCACCGCTGCTGATGACCGGAACGGGCAAGAGCGATGTGCATCTGCTCGTCGTCTGCACGGCCGAGCGCGGTCTCTGCGGCGGTTTCAATTCGCAGATTTCACGCTTCGCCCGCGATCATGCCCGCAAGCTTCTGGCCGAAGGCAAGACGGTGAAGATCTTCACCGTCGGCAAGAAGGGCTATGACGTCCTTCGCCGCGAATACGCTTCGCTGATCGTCGAGCGCAAGGAACTGCGCGACGTCAAGCGCATCGGCTTCGACAATGCCGACGCCATCGGCAAACGCATCATCGAGATGTTCGAAGCCGGCGAATTCGATGTCTGCACGCTGTTCTATTCCGAATTCAAGTCGGTGATCAGCCAGATCCCGACGGCACAGCAGCTTATTCCGGCTTCGGCTCCCGCCGTCGTCGAAGAAGATGCAGCCCACAAGGGCGCCGTCTATGAATACGAGCCGGATGCGGCTTCGATCCTCGCGGACCTGATCCCGCGCAACATCTCTGTCCAGATCTTCCGCGCGTTGCTCGAAAACGTCGCCGGCGAGATGGGTGCCAAGATGAGCGCGATGGACAATGCGACGCGCAACGCTGGTGAGATGATCAACAAGCTGACGCTGAACTACAACCGTCAGCGCCAGGCACAGATCACCAAGGAATTGATTGAAATCATTTCGGGCGCGGAAGCGCTCTGAGGTTAGGGAAAGAGGGTAAGAATATGGCTGACGCAGCTACCCCCGCAGGTTCTGTCGGTAAGGTTACGCAGGTTATCGGCGCCGTTGTGGACGTTGCTTTCGACGGCGAGCTCCCGGCGATCCTGAACGCGCTTGAAACCGACAATAACGGCAATCGTCTGGTTCTCGAAGTCGCACAGCACCTCGGCGAAAACTCCGTCCGCACCATCGCCATGGACTCGACCGAAGGTCTCGTTCGCGGCCAGCCGGTCAAGGACACGGGCGCGCCGATTTCGGTTCCGGTCGGACATGAGACGCTCGGCCGTATCATGAACGTCATCGGCGAGCCGGTCGACGAAGCAGGTCCGCTGAACACTTCCAAGAAGCGCGCCATCCACCAGGAAGCTCCGTCCTACGTCGAGCAGTCCACGGAAGCGCAGATCCTCGTCACCGGCATCAAGGTCGTCGACCTCCTTGCTCCTTACGCAAAGGGCGGCAAGATCGGCCTGTTCGGCGGCGCCGGCGTCGGCAAGACCGTTCTCATCATGGAACTGATCAACAACGTCGCCAAGGCGCACGGTGGTTACTCGGTGTTCGCAGGCGTGGGTGAGCGTACCCGCGAAGGCAACGACCTTTACCACGAAATGATCGAATCGGGCGTCAACAAGCACGGCGGCGGCGAAGGTTCCAAGGCTGCGCTCGTTTACGGCCAGATGAACGAACCGCCGGGCGCCCGCGCCCGCGTCGCTCTGACCGGTTTGACCGTCGCTGAAAACTTCCGCGATGAAGGCCAGGACGTTCTGTTCTTCGTCGACAACATCTTCCGCTTCACCCAGGCTGGTTCGGAAGTGTCGGCTCTGCTCGGCCGTATTCCTTCGGCCGTGGGCTATCAGCCGACGCTCGCAACCGACATGGGCCAGATGCAGGAACGCATCACCACGACGACGACGGGCTCGATCACCTCGGTTCAGGCCATTTACGTTCCGGCCGACGACTTGACCGACCCGGCACCGGCAACCTCGTTCGCCCACCTGGACGCAACGACCGTTCTGTCACGCTCGATCGCTGAAAAGGGCATCTACCCGGCCGTCGACCCGCTCGACTCCACCTCGCGCATGCTCGACCCGATGGTCGTCGGCGAAGAACACTACGAAGTTGCCCGTAAGGTTCAGTCGACGCTGCAGCGCTACAAGGCCCTGCAGGACATCATCGCCATCCTGGGCATGGACGAACTGTCCGAAGACGACAAGCTGGCCGTTGCCCGCGCCCGCAAGATCGAGCGCTTCCTGTCGCAGCCGTTCTTCGTCGCCGAAGTCTTCACCGGTTCGCCGGGCAAGCTCGTCGCGCTCGAAGACACGATCAAGGGCTTCAAGGGTCTCGTCAATGGCGAATACGACCACCTGCCGGAAGCTGCCTTCTACATGGTCGGCTCGATCGACGAAGCGATCGAAAAGGCCAAGAAGCTGGCCGCCTGATCAGGCCAATCCATCGGCGCGCGGCTTTGCCCGCGCGCCCTTGCCTTGCGAATAAGACAATCGAGAAGTGACGGGTCATGGCTGACAATTTCAATTTCGAACTGGTTTCTCCGGAGCGCCTGTTGCTGTCGGAACAGGTCATCGATGTCCTCATTCCCGCCAGCGAAGGCGAGATGACCGTCATGGCGAACCATGCGCCGACCATGACCACGATCAAGCCGGGCGTCGTCAAGGTGCATTCGGCCTCGGGCAAGAAGCAGGATTACGTCGTTTTCGGCGGCTTCGCCGACATTCTGCCGACCGGCTGCACGCTGCTTGCCGAATCAGCCGTTCCGGTCGAAGACATGAGCCGCGACGAGCTGGACCGCCGCATCAATGCTGCCAAGGCCGAACTCGAAGATGCCGAGCATCACGAGCACAAGTCGCGCCTGGAGCATTTCATCATGGAACTCTCGCATCTGCGCGGCTCGATCCCGCAGGATTGATGAGATCCAAACATCGATGAACGAGACGAAAGCGGTCCTCTGGGCCGCTTTTTTGTTGGAGGGGCCCAGGGCCATCCTCGCCCTTCGAGGCTACGCCCCTTCGACAAGCTCAGGGCTTCGCGCCTCAGGGTGAGGATGGAGTTGGCAGCGTGGCATAAAGCCAGTTTCAACCATGTTAGGCCGATCCGATGTGCCGTCCTGCGCTGGAGGTCAGCCTCATGGTGAGGTGCGCAGGGCCGTGGGCCCGAAGCCTCGAACCACGAGGGCGGGTGGCAAGTAAATACACCCTTAAATCTCCAACCTCTCAACACCAACACAGCCGGATACCCCGATCAGCCCTGTTGCCCCTCCAGCAGAAACCTGTGCAGCTGCGCCGCCTCGGGAGAGAGCGAGCGAAAGCGAGGCGCGCCGAGATAATAACCGAAGCCACTCTCAACGCGATCGTTGCCGATGGTGACGAGCGCGCCGGACTGCAGATATTCCTCGATGAGGCCGAGGCTGCCGAGCGCGATACCTTCGCCCCTGAGTGCTGCTTCCACCGCCATGATGTAGGTCGAGAAGGACAGGCGCGGTCGCGGCAGCTTGCCCTTCAAGGGGTCGCCGACGCGGCCGAACCATTGGCGGAAGCTGATCCAGTGGGCGTTGGCGCGCTCGTAATCAATGAGATCGAGCCCGGCAATGTCGACCGCCGTCAGCGTCTGCGGGTCCAAGCCGCGGGCTGCCAGATAATCCGGCGAGGCGACCGGGACCAGCACCTCGTTGAAAAGTGGCGTCAGGCTCCAGCGCGGATGCTCTCCGGTGGAATAGATGATGATGAGATCGTTGTTCTCCGAGGCGAGTTCGGAGTGCACATCCGTCGTCAGCAGGCGGACTGAGATGCCGGGGCTCTCCTTGCCGAAATCCCGCAGCCTTTGCCCGAGCCAGAGATGGGAGATCGAGCCGCTGGCCGCGATCGAGATGATTTCGCCCGTGCC
This sequence comes from Rhizobium pantanalense, assembly GCF_030182525.1. Taxonomy (NCBI): domain Bacteria; kingdom Pseudomonadati; phylum Pseudomonadota; class Alphaproteobacteria; order Hyphomicrobiales; family Rhizobiaceae; genus Rhizobium; species Rhizobium pantanalense. The sequence goes on along the minus strand of NZ_JAQJCH010000007.1, from coordinate 125,112 downwards.
CGTGCGAAAGGGCTCCAGGCTTTCTTCCAGATATTCCAGCGTGGCGCGGACACGCTGGAATAGCCGCTCGCCGTCCGGTGTCAGCGCCAGATTTCGGCCACGCCGGGTAAAGAGCGTCGCGCCGAGATGATCCTCTAGCCCCTTGATGCGGCGGCTGACGGCGGCCTGGGTAATGTTCAGCTCCCGGCCCGCGCGGGAGAAGTTCATGGCGCGTGCGGCCGCGTCGAATACGCGGAAGGCCTCCAGCGGTATTTTCTCTAACATTGCCTCTCCATAACTTCAGATCATCAATATTCCCGATAATTGCGCGGATTTGAAGATCTGAAATTGTGATGCAGGATCGTGGGTATCAAATCAGCCGCTTTTCCAAGGTGATCCCGCGTGTCCTTTTCCATTTCTGCCATTCCTAACATTCGTTTCGGCGAAGGTGCGCTCCCCGGCTTTCCCGCTGCGGTCAAATCCTTCGATGGCGTCGGCACGGTTTTGCTTGTCATCGATGCCTTCCTGGCGCAGTCCGGACTTGCGGCCAGGGTCAGCGCCGAGCTTGCGGAAGCAGGCGTCAAGACGCAGATCTTCTCCGACTTTGCCGGCGAGCCGAAGCTTGGGCATCTGCGTGCGGCGATCGCGGCAGGGCAGGGCGCAGATATGGTGATCGGCATCGGCGGCGGCTCGGCGCTCGATATCGGCAAGATCGTCGCCTGCTGCATCGCGTCGGGCAAGGATCCGATGCATTACGCGCTGGCGGCCAATCCGCTGCCGAAAAACCCGCTGAAGAAAATCATGATCCCTACCACGGCCGGTACGGGTTCGGAGACATCGGCGACGAATATCTTTGCCGGGCCCGAGGGCAAGAAGCTCTGGATCTGGGGGCCGGAAACGAAGGCGGATCTTGTCATCCTCGATCCGGCGCTGACGAAGACCTTGCCTACCAATCTCACTGCATGGTGCGGTCTCGATGCCTTTATTCATGCCTTTGAAGCAGCCACCAACCGCAATACGCATCGCGGTGCGCAATTCTACGCGCATCAGGCGCTGCGGCTGCTGACCGGTGCGCTGGAGACGGCCGTCAAACAACCGGATGATATGGTGGCTCGCGGTGACGTACTGCTCGGCTCCTGCTTCGGCGGCATTGCGATCGACAATTGCGGCACGGCGATCGCCCACAATATCAGCCATGCGCTGGCGGGCCTCGGCCCTCTCCATCACGGGCTTGCAACGGCGCTCGGCTTCGAGGTGACGCTGCCATGGCTTGTCGAAGCCGATACCGCAGATCTGAATGCTGCTGCCAAGGCTTGCGGCCTCGATAGCGCCGCCGATCTGCCCGCTTTCGTCTCGGACTGGATGGATCGCTGCGGCATCGTGCGCGCGTTGCCGGCTGCCTTCAAACCCTTCGATGCCTCCGATCTCGCCCGCGAGATGCGGGCGACCGAAAACCAGCCCATGCGGCGCTCGACGATCCGCGATGTGACGGATGCCGATATCGACCGCTTTGCCGCCGCCGTCATGGCGCTGCCGAGAGGAATCTGAGATGACGAAGAATTACACGCGCGACTATTGGGAAAGCGTTCTCTCCGGCCTCAAGCCCGAAGGACGGCACTTCATCAACGGCGCCCATCGAGCCGCCGCTTCGGGCGAAACCTTCATTCGCATCCGGCCGATGGACGGCAAGCCCGGCGCTGAGCTTGCGCGCGGCAATGCCGCTGATGTCGACGCCGCTGTTGCCTCTGCCCGCGCTGCCTTCGAAAGCGGCGTCTGGCGCAAGAAGGAGCCGCTCGAAAAGAAGAAGATCATGCTGAAATGGGCCGATCTCATCCGCGCCCATGGCGACGAGTTGGCCATGCTTGAGACGATCGATGTTGGCAAGCCGGTTATGGCGTCGCTTGGTGTCGATGTGCGGCTCTGCGCTGACGGCATCCAGTTCTATGGCGAAATGATTGACAAGATGTATGACGAGATTGCGCCGACCGGCCCGAATGCCCGGGCGCTGGTGCGCAAGGTGCCGCTCGGCGTCATCGGCGCAATCACGCCCTGGAATTATCCGATGATCATCGATGCCTGGAAGCTCGGCCCGGCGATTGCTGCCGGCAATTCCGTCGTGTTGAAGCCGGCCGAACAGTCCTCGCTTTCGGCGATACGCCTCGCTGAACTTGCGATCGAAGCCGGCCTGCCGGCTGGCGTCTTCAACGTCGTCACGGGTTATGGCGAGGAGACCGGCAAGCCGCTGGCGCTGCACATGGATGTCGACATGATCGCCTTCACCGGTTCCACCGAAGTCGGCAAGCTGATCATGGGTTATGCGGCACAATCGAACGTCAAGCGTGTGGCGCTGGAGCTCGGCGGCAAGTCGCCGCTCGTCGTCTTCGAGGATGCTGATCTCGATGCCGCCGCCGTCGCCGCTGCCTGGGGCTGCTTCTACAATTCCGGCGAAACCTGCCATGCCTCGACCCGCCTCATCGTGCAGCGTTCGGTGCAGGATAGGCTGATCGAAAAGATCGAGGCTGTCACCCGCTCCGATATCGCGCTCAAGCATCCGCTCGACCCTTCAGCGCAGATTGGTGCCCTCATCGATGAAGAGCATATGAACAAGGTGCTGGCGATGATCGCGGCCGGCGAGCAGGAAGGCGCGCGCCGTGCCTTCGGTGCCGAGCGCGTTATGAGCGAGACAGGCGGCTATTATGTCTCGCCGGGCGTCTTCGTCGACATGACCAACGATATGAGCTTGGCGCGGCAGGAAATCTTCGGCCCCGTGCTCGCCGCTATTCCCTTCGATACAGAGGAGGAGGCATTGAAGATCGCCAATGACACGATCTATGGGCTTGCCGGCGCCGTCTTTACCAAGGACATGGATCGCGCCCATCGCTTTTCCGAAGAGATCCATGCGGGTACGGTATGGATCAACACCTACGACATGTCGAATTTCGCCACGCCCTTCGGCGGTTTCAAGCAGTCCGGCTTCGGCCGCGACCGCTCGGTGCATGCGATCGACAAATATTGCGATTACAAGACGATCTGGCAGCAGTTCGGTTGAGGTTTGCGGGGAGGCATGACCATGAGCAAGATCGTTTCCATCGAAATCACCCATCATCGCCTGCCGCTCGATCCGGCATTCAAGGCGAGCTGGGATGGTCGTCCACGCAAGCATTTCGATGCGACCATCGTGCGCGTTCGAGACGATGAGGGGCGCGAAGGCATCGGCTCTGGCGATCTGATGAAGGGTTTCGAAGGACATGAGGATCTGTTCATCGGACAGGATCCCCGGCATGTCGAACGGCATTATGAAGTCCTCTCGCACATCAATTTCCACTACGGCCGCTGCTGGCCGATGGACCTGGCGCTGTGGGATCTCTCCGGGAAGATCACCGGCGAGCCGGTCTGGCGGATGCTCGGCGGGCGCGCCAGCCGCGTGCGGCTCTATGCGTCCTCCGGCGTGTTGCGCGAGCCCTCTGCCATGGCGGATCAGGCCGAGCGTTATATCGACGAAGGCTTCCCTGCCATGAAGGTGCGCTTCTCCTCGTCGTCGGGCGGTCGTGGCGGCTGGCGCGAAGACGTCAAGGCCCTGGAAGCGATCCGCGCCCGCGTCGGCGACCGGCTGGAGCTGATGGTCGACTGCAATCAGGGTTGGCGAATGCCCTGGGATACGACCTTGCCATGGACCTTCAAGGATGCGCTTGCTGTCGCCAGGGAGCTGGAGCGGCTCGGCGTCTACTGGATGGAAGAGCCGCTTCACCGCTCCGACCGCAAGGGCATGAAAGAGTTGAAACAGGCAACGTCGGTCCGGATCGCCGGCGGCGAGATGACGCGCGAGCTCTACGAGTTTCGCGATATCATCGAGGAGCGCGCTTTCGACGTTATCCAGCCGGATGTCGCGCTTGTCGGCGGTATCACCGGTTGCCGGCGGCTGGTCTACCAGGCGCGCGAGGCCGGTGTGCAATTCACGCCGCATTCCTGGACGAACGGCATCGGGGTTCTTGCCAACGCGCATCTGACCGCAGGGGTTGCCGATGCAGCCTGGCTCGAATATCCCTATGACAATCCGGAATGGAGCGAAGCCCGCCGCGATTATCCGATGGCCTCCCCCCTCAAGCACGAGGCCGGCTGGCTGGATCTTGGCGTTGCGCCAGGCCTCGGCATCGTTCTCGATGAGGGGCGGCTGAAGGCGACGCGCATCTGAAGGCGCCTGCTGAATTCGAGGCGGTATCTGTCCTCGTGCTATCACGCAGTAGGCAATCGAATGTGAAGTGAAGTCGTTGCCGCGTCCTCCTTCTCCCCTCGGGGAGAAGGTGCCGACAGGCGGATGAGGGGGTATCTGCCAAGAACACTTGAATCCGCGCCTTCAAATCAGCCGGCCCCCCCTCATCCGACCCTTCGGGCCACCTTCTCCCCGAGGGGAGAAGGAACTTGCTGCTCCGACATGCCTCACATGTGATGGCCCTACATTACGCCGTGGCTGGTCGCATGACTTTGTTTTCACGTGTCCGCGCCCACTGAATAACGGGGCGTTCGAGCAGGATATAGCTCAGCGTGCCGACGGCGAAGATGATGGCGGTAGCGATCAAGCTTGAGACTATCCAGCCGCCCAGCACGTCATCCGAACGTGCGCCAAAGGATGAGGGAAAGAGCTGCGGCATCAAGGTTAGCACGATATCCTGCCAGATGTAGACGCCGAACGAGACGGTAGCGACATAACGGCTCACGGGATTGTCGAGCAGCTTTGCCAGCAGCAGCGATTGCGGAAGCACGCAAAGCGCGATCGCGACCGCCAGGGGAAGCAGCGGGAATTGATAGGGAATGCCGAGCCAGGCATAGCCCTCCGCCGCACCGCCGATCGACTGCGGCAGCTGCCAAGCACCCATGACGATCGCAAGCGCGCCGATGATGTCGTAGATTGCCGAGCGCTGAGGCGGTAGGATGGTCTGGATGCCGGCGGCGAGCGCGCCGATCGCGAATATGGCGAAGAAGCCGATGGGATTGTAGCGCGGCATCCATTCCTTGGCGCCACCCTGGAAGCCATATCGCCATCCTTGCCCGACATTGTCGGTCGGCAGATAGGTCACTACGAGCCAATGGCCGATAAGGGAAAATGCGATGATGCCGATCCAGAGCAGGCGGCTGACGAGCACGGAGCGCGATCTCAGTTTTGGATGAAACAACAGTAGGAAACCGATCGGCATGAGAACATAGCAGGTTGTCTCGAAAGGGATCGACCATAGCGGCCCATCGCCCTGTACCGGGAAAAAGGTGCGCCAATGCCATTGGCTCATCAGGAAGAGGCCGGAGACGTAGCGGCCGATCAGTTCCGCATCCAGCGGAAAGCCATAGATGGTGAAGCTGATCAAGAAGCCGACCGTCAGGGCAAACCAGAAACCCGGCAGGATGCGTGCGGCGCGGCGCATGGCGTAGATCTTCAGCGAAGGCAGGGGTTGGGCTCTATCCAGGGCCAGCCAGAAGGGACGTGCAAGCAGAAAGCCGCTGAGCACGAAGAAGACCGAGACGCCGTGATTGCCGAAGCGTGCCAATATGAAAGTCATATCCAGATCTGATGGGATCTTGTAGAAATTCATTCGGAGCACGAGATGGTGAGCAAGCACCATCAGACATGCGACAGCGCGCATGAAATCCGCTCCTCCTAGCCGCGTGGCCTTCTCCATTCCCGTATCCGTCCGAGATCTCCCTCTATTGCGTTAGGTCATCGCGACCGTTTCGGCAAGCGTGATCCTTGAAGGCAGGACGCCCGGATCCGTGTGCCGGATCCGGGCGTCGAACCGATCTCCCGCACCTGCCAGAAACGAGAGATCGGATGTCTATGTTGGGGATAAGGATCAGGCGGCGGCGGAGCGATAGGGGCGTGTCGTTCGAGCCGGCTTCAGGGCATTGCTCCACCAGGTCAGCCGCGCGATCATGAGGACAAGCGATTTTCTGGCATCGAGCGGATTTTCCAGCGTGCCATCCTCGGCAAATCTGCCCCAGGGATTGGCGAAGCTGACTGTATCGCGCACGGTGACCGTGTGCAGTTCGGCAAAGACGAGCCGCAACTGTTCCACGGCGCGCAGACCGCCGGAGATGCCGCCATAGGAGACAAAGGCGACAGGTTTACCGTGCCAAGGCTCATAGACGAGATCGAGCAGGAATTTCAGCGAGGCCGTGAAGCTGTGATTGTATTCCGGCGTGACCACGATGAAGGCTTCGGCGTCCGAAAGCCGCTCCGATAGGGCGGCGACGCCGGGATGCTCGCGGTTGTGCGCGAAAGGCAGATCGAATTCGAGGGGATCGATCAGGTCGATGTCGATGAGCGGATAGTGCGCCAATTCGCGGGCGACCCAGTTGACCACCCGGTCGCACAGCCGGCCCGGACGCGTGCTGCCGTAGATGATCGCCAACCGGGTTCTTTCTGTCATGTCTTGCTCCTGCTTTACGCGCTTCGGAGCCAGGGTTATAAAACCTCAAGTAAAGTTGAGGTCAATAGCGAAAATGGGAAAAATCGACCCGGCTCAATTTCCGAAGCTGCTGACGGTCGGCGAGGTGGCGGCGCGTAGCGGTGTGGCCGTATCGGCGCTGCATTTCTACGAGGCGAAAGGGCTGATCGCGAGCCACCGCAGCCGTGGCAATCAAAGGCGCTATCCCCGCGAAGTGCTGCGGCGAGTCTCCATCATCAAGGTGGCCCAACGCGTCGGTATTCCGCTTGCCGAGGTTCAGGCGGCTCTTCAATCGCTGCCGCAGGGGCGTACGCCGACGGCATCCGACTGGAAGGCGCTTTCGGCGCTATGGAAAGGTGATCTCGACGCCCGCATCAAGCGCCTGCAGGGACTTCGCGATCAGCTGGACAGTTGCATCGGCTGCGGCTGCCTTTCGCTCGATAGCTGTCCCTTGCGCAATCCGTGGGACGCGCTTTCCGAAGAAGGCGCAGGTCCGCGACTGCTCGATCCTGGAGAGTGAATTGGCCGATCAGGCGTGGACGTGGCTCTCTGCCATATAGCTGTCGAGAGCTACGGCTTCTTCCTTCGAAAGATATAGGCCCTTCTTGGAGCGGCGCCAGAGAACGTCTGCGGCGCTATAGGCCCATTCCTGTTCCATCAGGTAGCGCACTTCCGCCTCGTAGAGATCGCTTCCGAAATAGCGGCCGAGGTCAGCGATCGTCTTCGCGTTGCCAAGGATCATGGCGGCGCGTGTGCCGTAGCGGCGGATGAGGCGGCGGGCATGCGGATCGGCGAGGAAGGGATAGCGTGATTTCAGTTTGGAGACTTCGGCCTCATAGCCGCGAACCGGAAAGTCGCCGCCGGGTAGCGAACTGCCGGCAGTCCAAGGCGTGCCCTTGAGGCCGATCGCCTCGCCGATCTTTTCCAGCGCATGCTCGCCGAGACGGCGATAGGTGGTGAGCTTGCCGCCGAAGACATTGAGCAGCGGTGCCTGGCCTTCTTCGCCTTCGACCTTCAGCACGTAATCGCGCGTGGCTTCCTGCGCCTTCGATGCGCCATCGTCATAGAGCGGGCGGACGGCCGAGTAGGTCCAGACGATATCTTCGGGCTTAACCGGCTCTTTGAAGTATTCGCTGGCGGCGTTGCAGAGATAGGTGGTTTCCCCCTCGGTGATCTTCACATCCTTCGGATCGTCCTTGTAGTCGCGATCCGTGGTGCCGATCAGCGTGAAATCCTGCTCGTAAGGGATGGCGAAGATGATGCGGTTGTCCGGGTTCTGGAAGAAATAGGCGCGGGGATCATCGAACTTCTTGCGCACGACAATATGGCTGCCCTGAACGAGACGGACATTGTGCACCTGGTTCTTGCCGAAGGTACCGGACAGCACCTGATCGACCCAGGGACCTGCGGCATTGACCAGCATGCGCGAACGAAACTCGCGTTTTTCGCCGCTGACCGTATTTTCCGTTTCGATCGCCCAGACCGCGCCTTCGCGGCGGGCCGAGACCACTTTCGTTCTCGGCATGATCGTTGCGCCGCGGTCGGCCGCGTCGCGGGCATTCAATACCACCATGCGGGCATCGTCGACCCAGCCGTCAGAATATTCGAAAGCCTTGGTGAAGAGCGCTTTTAGCGGCTTGCCCGCCGGATCCTTCTTCATGTCCAGTGTCGCGGTCGGCGGCAGCAGCTTTCGCCCACCAAGGTGGTCGTAGAGAAAAAGGCCGAGCCGGATGAGCCAGGCCGGACGGATGCCGCCCTTGTGGTAAGGCAGGACGAAACGCATCGGCCAGATGATGTGCGGCGCCATCGCCCAGAGCACTTCGCGTTCCATCAGCGATTCGCGCACGAGGCGAAATTCGTAATGTTCGAGATAGCGCAGGCCGCCATGGATGAGCTTGGTGGCGCCCGACGACGTGCCGGAGGCGAAATCGTTCATCTCGGCAAGCGCGACCTTGTAGCCGCGCCCAACGGCATCACGGGCAATGCCGCAGCCATTGATGCCGCCGCCGATAACGAAAATATCGTAGATCTGCTCGCTCACCCGCCCCTCCGCAAAGGTCAGCCATCCCCTGAAGATGGAAATCGAAACTAATCCATCTAAAGCGAAACAGATACGAATGTCAAACGAACGTTTCTTGACGGAAAGCGCGCCGATCAGGCTGATCTGCGAGAGGTTTCCACGAGATGCACGTCATGTTCCGCGGCGATGGAGCGCACGGATTCGATGCTGCACTCGTCTGTTACGAAGGTATGAACCTGCGATAGATGGCCGATGCGAACGGGAGCGGTTCGTTCGAACTTGGTGCTGTCGGCGACGAGAATGACATGCCGCGCATTGGCGATGATGGCCTGAGCCACTTTCACTTCGCGAAAGTCGAAATCCAGAAGCGCGCCGTCAGGGTCGATGGCGGAGGCGCCGATGACGGCATAATCAACCTTGAACTGCTTGATGAAATCGACGGCGGCTTCACCGACGATGCCGCCATCCGAGCCGCGCACGACGCCGCCGGAAATCACGACTTCGATGGATGGGAAGATGCGTAACTTATTGGCAACGTTGATATTATTGGTGATGACCATTAGTTCGTGATGGCCAAGGAGTGCTTCTCCGACTGCTTCCGTCGTCGTGCCGATATTGATGAAAAGCGAGCTGTTGTTGGGGATCAGGCTTGCCGCAGCACGGCCGATCGCATGCTTTTCGGGCGCGGCGATGGAACGTCTTGCCTCATATTTCACATTCTCGGTTCCGCCGGGAAAAATCGCGCCGCCATGCACGCGCGAGAGTACGCGCCCGTCGCAGAGGTCGTTCAGGTCCTTGCGGATGGTCTGCGGCGTGACCGAGAAGCGCATTGCCAGCTCTTCCACCAGCACGCGGCCCTCCGCCTTGGCGATTTCGAGGATCTCTGTCTGACGCCCGGACAGGAACATGGTTTTCGCTCCCTTTCTTTCGTTTTTTCGTCATCATATGATAAAGTGAAAATTCCGCAATTACCGGCGCGCGAATAGTGTGGTTGGGGAGGTCATCGTGTTTCATCCGAAGCTATTCGAAAATCGCAACGTCGTGGTCACCGGCTCCGGCCGTGGCATCGGGCTGGAGGTCGCGCGCCAGTTTCTCGATTGCGGCGCCCATGTCCTTGTTCATGTCGGCCGCGATGGCGGTCGCGATTTGCCTGATTTTCTGATGGAAGCGGAAGCCGAGCGCCGCGCCTTTCTCATTGCCGGCGATTTCGCCGCCCGCAATGGCACGCGCGATTTCGTCAGCGCTGCCGGCGAGCGTTTCGACCGCATCGACGTGCTCGTCAACAATGCCGGCACCATGGTCGGGCGATTTCCTGCCGGCGAACTGACGGACGAACAATACGAGCAGATCGTTCATCTCAATCAGACTTCCGTTATGGAGGTGACGAGAGGATTGTTGCCGCTGCTGCGGGCTGCCGGACAGGCTGCAATCGTCAATACGGTTTCGATTTCGGCACTAACCGGCGGCAGCCCAGGATCGGCGATCTATTCCGCATCGAAGGCCTTTGTCGCGACCTATTCGAAAGCATTGGCGCGCGAGCTGGCGCCTGATGGCATCCGGGTCAACTGCGTCTCGCCCGGTACGATAGCAACCGATTTTCATGAGCGCTATTCCTCGAGGGAGAAGCTTGAGCTGACGCGCAAATCGATCCCGCTTCAGCGGCTGGGTACTCCCGAAGATTGCGCGCCCGCTTATCTCTTCCTCGCGTCTCCCCTGCTTTCCGGCTACATCACCGGGCAGGTGCTCGAGATCAATGGCGGGCAGCTTATCTGCTGATAAAACGGACCTTTTTTGGTTTTCCGTGTCTTTTTGAATCAGCTTCTGATTTGATAATATTATAAGCATACCTCTGGGGGATTTCTTACTAGAGGCTGTCATATGTCGTCGTCTCTACCGCAGGGCGGTGCAGCGGAACGTGATGTTGAGGAAATGACTGACAGGGCGCGGAAGTCGAGCGCCCTGCTGAAAGCACTATCGCATGAGACGCGCCTGGCGATTCTCTTCATGTTGGCCAAGAACGAGAAAACGGTGATGGAGCTCGAGGCTCTTCTTGATCTGCCGCAAGCCGTCGTATCGCAGCATTTGGCGCGCCTTCGCCTGGACAAGCTGGTCGACACGCGCCGCGAAGGACGTCTCATCCACTATGCCGTTGCGCGGTCGGAAATCTGCGCCGTCGTTGATTCGCTGCAGAAGGCTTTCTGTCAGACCGATCGCTGATCTCTGAAGCCGTCTTGCATGTTGCGCTCGCCATGCTGCCGGTCTAACTCTTTCGTCGCGGGAGAGCGGGATGATCGACAAGCTGGAATTCTTCATTGCGCTGGCGAATCAGAAGCATTTTGGCCGCGCCGCGGAAGAATGTGGGGTGACGCAGCCCACCCTGTCTGCGGCCATCCGTCAGCTGGAGGATCAGCTGGGCGTGATGCTTGTCAGCCGTGGTTCGCGCTTTCAGGGACTGACGCCCGAGGGGCAGCGTGTCCTGGAATGGGCCCGCCGCATCGTTGGCGACAGCCGCACCATGCGCGAGGAGATGCGCGCGGCGCGCAAGGGGCTTGCCGGCCATATCCGGATCGCCGCTATTCCGACAGCGCTTGCCATGGTGCAGAAAATCACCACGCCTTTCCAGGAGAGACACCCGGACGTCACCTTCTCCATTCTATCCCGCAATTCGCTGCAGGTTCTGAGCCTGCTGGAAAACCTCGAGATCGATGCCGGCATTACCTATCTGGAAAACGAGCCGCTCGGCCGGGTTACCAGCGTGCCCCTTTATGCCGAGCGCTATCACCTGATTACCGCGGCGGGCAGCCCGTTTTCCGAGCGCAAGACCGTCACCTGGAAGGAAGTCGGCGATCTTCGGCTTTGTCTATTGACTGCCGACATGCAGAATCGCCGCATCATCAATCGGCATCTTGCCGAGGCAGGTGCAACGGCCAAGCCGACGCTGGAATCCAATTCGATGATCGTGCTGTTTTCGCATGTGCAGACCGGTCGGTGGGCGAGCATTATGCCGAAGAATATTGCTGATTCCTTCGGTTTTCCGGCCGATATTCATAAGATCCCAATCACGGAGCCTGACGCCGAGCATCTGGTCGGCCTGGTCGCCACCCACCGCGAACCCTTCACGCCCCTCGTCTCTGCCTTGTTGCACGAGGCAAGATTGCTCGCGGAAGAGGATAAAAGTCGATAGAGATTTTCTATCGAGCAACGAGACTGCCTTATTGATCCTCAGCCTTCTCCCTGCGACCTTAACGCCGTGGCGTGTCGATCGCGCGCCAGGAGGAAATGCCGCATGGGCCTTTTCCGAAAGATTTGCTTTCGATCTTCGGAGCTATGCGCGGGAGGCTGCTAATGAGTTTGAATCAGGCTGCGGGCGATGTCGCAACCCGCGCCGGCACCATCATCGACAACATGAAATCGATGGAGGGGCCGCTTTTGCCGATCTTGCACGGGATTCAGGAAGAGTTCGGCTATGTGCCGCAGGATGCGCTGCCGCTGATTGCCAAGGCGTTGAACCTCTCGCGCGCCGAAGTGCATGGCGTCATGACCTTCTATCACGACTATCGCGATCATCCGGCAGGTCGCCATGTCCTGAAGCTCTGTCGCGCCGAGGCCTGTCAGTCGATGGGCGGCGATGCGCTGGCGGAGCGTATCAAGCGGCTCTTGGGCATCGATTTCCATCAGACCACGCTCGATGGCAGTGTGACGCTGGAGCCGGTCTATTGTCTTGGGCTTTGCGCCTGCGCTCCGGCTGCGATGCTCGACGGCGAGCTCTATGGCCGGCTCGACGATGAAAGCGTCGACGACCTCGTAAAGGAGGCGCGCCAATGACGCTCACCATCTATATCCCTCGCGATGCCGCCGCGCTTTCGCTCGGCGCGGAGAAAGTGGCGGGATCGGTCGCGCAGGAAATCGCCAAACGCGGGCTCGATGCGCGCATCGTGCGCAACGGCTCACGCGGCATGTTCTGGCTCGAACCTCTGGTCGAAGTCGAGATTGGCGGCAAGCGCATCGGCTATGGACCGGTGAAGGCGAAGGACGTTCCCGCATTATTCGATGCCGGGCTCGCCGGAGGCGGCGAGCATCCGCTCTGTCTTGGGGAGGTCGAAAGCCTCCCATTCCTCAAAGAACAGACCCGCCTGACCTTTGCCCGCTGCGGCATCACCGACCCGCTTTCGTTGCAGGATTATGAGGCTCATGGCGGCCTGAAAGGTCTGCGTCGCGCCATCGGCATGGCTGCTGGCGATATCGTCAAGGACGTCACCGATTCCGGCCTGCGCGGCCGCGGCGGTGCGGGCTTTCCGACCGGCATCAAGTGGAAGACGGTGCTGGATGCGCCGGGGACACGCAAATACATTGTCTGCAACGCGGACGAGGGCGATAGCGGCACTTTTGCCGACCGGATGATCATGGAGGGCGATCCCTTCGTGCTGATCGAGGGCATGGCGATCGCTGGGCTGGCGACCGGCGCGACGAAGGGCTTCGTCTATACGCGCTCGGAATATCCGCATGCGATAGCCGCGATGACGGAAGCTGTCGAAATCGCGCGCGAGGCCGGTATTCTCGGCGCATCCGTGCTCGGCTCAGGCAAAGCTTTCGACATGGAAATCCGCACCGGCGCCGGCGCCTATGTCTGCGGCGAGGAAACGGCACTCTTGAACAGCCTCGAGGGCAAGCGCGGCATCGTGCGTGCCAAACCGCCGTTGCCGGCGCATAAGGGCCTGTTCAACTGTCCCACCGTCATCAACAACGTGATCTCGCTTGCCTCGGTCCCCGTCATCATGGATAAGGGCGCTGCCTTCTATCGCGATTTCGGCATGGGCCGGTCGCGCGGCACGATCCCGTTGCAGATCGCCGGCAACGTTAGATATGGCGGCCTTTACGAGACGGCCTTCGGTCTTTCGCTCGGTGACATCGTCGACCGGATCGGCGGCGGCACGGCGACGGGGCGGCCGGTCAAGGCCGTGCAAGTGGGTGGGCCGCTGGGGGCCTATTTCCCGCGCGCCCTGTTCGACACGCCGTTCGACTATGAAGCTTTCGCGGCCAAGGACGGTCTCATCGGCCATGCCGGCATCGTCATCTTCGACAATACCGCCGACATGCTGAAGCAGGCGCGTTTTGCGATGGAATTCTGTGCGGTCGAAAGCTGCGGCAAGTGCACACCCTGCCGCATCGGCTCGACGCGCGGCGTCGAGACGGCCGACAAGATCGCGCAGGGGATCGAGCCGGAGAAGAACCGGGTGCTGCTTGCCGATCTCTGCAACACGATGAAGTTCGGCTCGCTCTGCGCGCTCGGCGGCTTCACCCCATATCCCGTCATGAGCGCGATGACCCATTTCCCGGAGGACTTTTCTCCGGCTCCTTTGATTGAAGCGGCGGAGTAAGATCCATGTCCCTCGTTCCAGAAATCGATTACGGCACGCCGGCCTTGACCTCCGAAACCATGGTGACGCTGACCATTGATGGGCGCCAGATCACGGTGCCCGAGGGTACGTCGATCATGCGCGCCTCGATGGAAGCCGGCATTCAGGTGCCGAAGCTCTGCGCCACCGATATGGTCGATGCCTTCGGCTCCTGCCGCCTCTGTCTCGTCGAGATCGAGGGCCGCAACGGTACCCCGGCCTCATGCACGACGCCTGTGGCACCAGGCCTCGTCGTTCACACGCAGACGGGCCGGCTGAAGGATATCCGCCGCGGCGTGATGGAGCTCTATATTTCCGACCATCCGCTCGACTGTCTGACCTGCGCCGCCAACGGTGATTGCGAGCTGCAGGACATGGCAGGCGCCGTCGGCCTGCGCGACGTGCGCTACGGCTATGAGGGCGACAACCACGTCAAGGCGCGCAACAACGGCGACATCAATCTGAAATGGATGCCGAAGGACGAGTCGAACCCTTATTTCACCTATGATCCTTCGAAGTGCATCGTCTGTTCGCGCTGCGTGCGGGCCTGCGAGGAAGTGCAGGGCACGTTTGCGCTGACCATCGAGGGCCGCGGCTTCGGCTCGCGCGTCTCGCCCGGCATGCATGAGAGTTTCATCGACAGCGAGTGCGTTTCCTGCGGCGCCTGCGTGCAGGCCTGCCCGACGGCGACACTGACGGAAAAATCCGTCATATCGATCGGTCAGCCGGAGCATTCGGTCGTCACCACCTGCGCCTATTGCGGCGTCGGCTGCTCGTTCAAGGCGGAAATGCGCGGCGAGGAACTGGTGCGCATGGTGCCCTGGAAGGACGGCCAGGCCAATCGCGGCCATTCCTGCGTCAAGGGCCGCTTCGCCTATGGCTATTCGACCCACAAGGACCGCATCCTCAACCCGATGGTCCGCGAGAAGGTGACCGATCCTTGGCGCGAAGTGACCTGGGATGAGGCCTTTGCCCATATCGCCACCGAGTTCAAGCGGCTGCAATATCAGTATGGCCGCGATTCCATCGGCGGCATCACCTCATCACGCTGCACCAACGAGGAAACCTATCTGGTGCAGAAGCTGGTGCGAGCCGGCTTCGGCAACAACAATGTCGATACCTGCGCCCGGGTCTGCCATTCTCCCACAGGCTACGGCCTCGGCCAGGCCTTCGGCACCTCGGCCGGTACGCAGAATTTCGACAGCGTCGAGCATTCCGATGTCGTCATCGTCATCGGCGCCAACCCGACGGACGGTCATCCGGTCTTCGGTTCGCGCCTGAAGAAGCGGTTGCGCCAGGGCGCCAAGCTCATCGTCATCGATCCGCGCCGCATCGATCTGGTGCGCACACCGCATGTCGAAGCCAGCTATCACCTGCCGCTGAAGCCGGGCACCAATGTCGCCATGCTGACCGCGCTCGCCCATGTGATCGTCACCGAAGGCCTGTTCGACGAGAAATTCATCCGGGAACGCTGCGACTGGTCCGAATTCGAGGATTGGGCCGCCTTCGTTTCCGAGCCGCAGCATAGCCCGGAGGAAACGGAGAAATATACCGGCGTTTCTGCCGAACTCGTCCGCGGAGCCGCTCGTCTCTTTGCCAAGGGCGGCAACGGTGCGATCTATTACGGCCTCGGTGTTACCGAGCACAGCCAGGGTTCGACCACGGTCATGGCGATTGCCAATCTTGCCATGGTGACGGGCAATATCGGCCGTCCGGGTGTCGGCGTGAACCCGCTGCGCGGACAGAACAATGTGCAGGGCTCCTGTGACATGGGCTCCTTCCCGCACGAGCTGCCGGGCTATCGCCACATCTCCGACGATGCGACCCGCGATATCTTCGAAAAGCTCTGGGGCGTGAAGCTCAACAACGAGCCCGGCCTGCGCATCCCAAACATGCTGGATGCCGCCGTCGAAGGCACCTTCAAGGGCATCTACATTCAGGGCGAGGACATTCTCCAGTCCGATCCGGATACAAAGCATGTCGCCGCCGGCCTTGCCGCGATGGAATGCGTCGTCGTCCACGACCTCTTCCTGAACGAGACGGCCAACTACGCGCATGTCTTCCTGCCCGGCTCGACCTTCCTCGAAAAGGACGGCACCTTCACCAATGCCGAGCGCCGCATCAATCGCGTGCGCAAGGTCATGACCCCGCGCAACGGCTATGCCGACTGGGAAGTGACGCAGAAGATGGCGCAGGCCATGGGTCTCGGCTGGAACTACACGCACCCGTCCGAGATCATGGACGAGATCGCCGCAGCGACGCCGAGCTTCGCGCTCGTTTCCTACGACTATCTCGAGAAGATGGGCTCCGTGCAGTGGCCCTGCAACGAAAAGACGCCGCTCGGCTCGCCGATCATGCATGTCGACGGCTTCGTGCGCGGCAAGGGCAAGTTCATCCGCACCGAATATGTCCCGACCGACGAGCGCACCGGTCCGCGTTTCCCGCTGCTGCTGACGACCGGGCGTATCCTCAGCCAGTACAACGTCGGCGCCCAGACGCGGCGTACCGAGAATGTCGTCTGGCACGCCGAGGATCGCCTGGAGATCCATCCGCACGATGCCGAGCAGCGCGGCATCCGTGAGGGCGACTGGATCCGGCTCAGCAGCCGCTCCGGCGACACGACGCTTCGCGCGCTGATCACCGATCGCGTTGCGCCCGGCGTCGTCTACACGACCTTCCATCATCCGGATACGCAGGCGAACGTCATCACCACCGATTATACCGACTGGGCGACGAACTGCCCGGAATATAAGGTGACGGCCGTGCAGGTCTCGCCATCGAACGGTCCGTCGCAATGGCAGGTCGAGTATGACGAACAGGCCCGGCAGTCGCGGCGGATCGTTGGGAAGATGGAGGCAGCGGAGTGAGTTTGAGGATGCCTTCTCCTTCTCCCCTTGGGGAGAAGGTGCCTGCAGGGCGGATGAGGGGGTCTTTCCGCACGGGAAGAATGGGCCTTCGCTCGCGCTCAGGACGCTCGGAGCCGTCGCTCTTCGCCCCCCTCATCCGACGCTTCGCGCCGCCTTCTCCCCGAGGGGAGAAGGGGAGACCGGATAATGACTAAATTCACACCCACCACCACCGTTCCCGAAACCGCCCGCCGCAATGGTTTGGTCCGCTCGGGTACGCGTATCGTTCCCGAAGAAGTGCCGATCGCCTTTTCTTATGGCGGCACCTCGCACGCGGTCATGATGGGGACGCCCGCCGATATCGAGGATTTCGCCGTCGGCTTCAGCCTCACCGAGGGCATCATCACCGATATGGGTGAGATTGCTGCGATCGAGCCGATCGAGGACGAGCAAGGGATCGATGTGCAGATCAGTCTGGTCGATGACGCTGCGGATGCCCTGCGATTGCGCCGCCGCCATATGGCAGGCCCCGTCGGCTGTGGTCTCTGCGGCATCGAATCGATCGAGCAGGCGGTGCGCAAGGTGCCTGACGTTTCAAAGGTTGCTTTAAAGCTCACGCAAAAGGACATCGTTCGCGCCATCGCTCTCCTCAATGATGCCCAGCCGCTGCATCGCGAGACTCACGCCGTACATGGCGCTGGCTTCTATATCCCGTCCGAGGGTCTGCTTGCCGTGCGCGAGGATGTCGGGCGGCACAATGCGCTCGACAAGCTCTGCGGCGCGGTCATTCGGTCCGGCCATAAGGGCGCGGATGGCGTGGTGGCCGTCACCAGCCGCCTTTCCGTCGAGATGGTGCAGAAGGCGGCGATTGTAGGCAGTTCCGTCCTTGTAGCGATTTCCGCGCCGACGGCGCTTGCCATCCGTACGGCCGAGGAGGCCGGCATGACGCTGGTGGCGCTGGTGCGCGGCGACGATTTCGAGGTTTTCACCCATCCGCATCGCATCATCACGGGGAGCATCGCCGATGTCGCCTGACGACACGCCGCACGGCAAGACCGAAACCAAGCTCATCTACATGGCGAACCAGATCGCCACTTTCTTCAAGACGCAGCCGGCAAACGAAGCGGTGCAGGGGGTTGCCACCCATATCAATAAATTCTGGGAGCCGCGCATGCGCCGTCAGCTTTTCGCGATCATCGATCATGGCGACGGTGGGCTGAACCCTTTGGTCTTGGAGGCGGCCTCGCTGATCCACAGGCCGGCGCCGGTCGAGCAAGTTAAGTCGGCTTAATACTAGCATTGATGGTGCATTGGGATGGAGAGTGGAGGCTCCAGCCACAAATACGATTGCTGTCGAGTGAATCGGTGCCGGTCTTCGAAACAAGGAGGAGTTGTTCATGACGGCTGCGGATACCAATATTTCCCAAGGTACGACAACGGCGGGTCTGCTCGACCGCGAGCGAATCATCGCCAAGCCGGGCTTCAACCGATGGCTCGTGCCGCCGGCGGCGCTGGCGATTCATCTCTGCATCGGCATGGCCTATGGCTTCAGCGTGTTCTGGCTGCCGCTCTCCAAGGCGCTCGGCACTTCGACTCCAGCCCCTGCAGAATGCGCCAGCCTCAATCTTCTGACCGCCCTGTTCACGACGAGTTGCGATTGGCGCGTCAGCGATCTCGGCTGGATCTATACGCTCTTCTTCGTGCTGCTCGGCTCTTCCGCCGCCATCTGGGGTGGGTGGCTCGAGAAGGTTGGGCCGCGCAAGGCCGGCGTGGTGGCTGCCTGCTGCTGGTGCGGCGGTATCCTGATCGCAGCGATCGGCGTCATCTTCCATCAGCTCTGGATCATGTGGATCGGTGCCGGCGTCATCGGCGGTATCGGTCTCGGTCTCGGCTATATCTCGCCGGTGTCGACACTGATCAAATGGTTTCCGGATCGGCGCGGCATGGCGACCGGCATGGCGATCATGGGTTTCGGCGGCGGCGCGATGATCGGGGCACCGCTTGCGAGCCTGCTGATGAACCACTTTCGCACCGATGGCTCGGTCGGCGTCTGGCAGACTTTCATCGTCATGGCGGCGATCTATTTCGTCTTCATGATGGGTGGCGCCTTCGGCTATCGCCTGCCGCCGGCCGGATGGCGTCCGGAAGGCTGGACGGCACCCGCCGCCAAGAGCTCGATGATCACCACGAAGCATGTGCATCTTCGCGACGCCCATAAAACCCCGCAGTTCTGGCTGATCTGGGCGGTTCTTTGCCTCAACGTCTCGGCCGGTATCGGCGTCATCGGCATGGCCTCGCCCATGCTCCAGGAGATCTTCGGCGGCGCATTGATCGGCCTGCCGGATGTGAAATTTGCCGACCTCAGCAAGGATCAGATTGCCACCGTTGCGGCAATCGCCGCCGGCTTTGCCGGGCTGCTGTCGCTCTTCAACATCGGCGGCCGCTTCTTCTGGGCATCGCTCTCCGACAAGATCGGCCGCAAGAACACCTACTATTGCTTCTTCGTCATCGGCATTGTGCTCTATGTCCTGGCTCCCTGGGCGGCAGGCATCCACAGCAAGGTACTGTTCGTCGGCGCGCTCTGTATTATCCTCTCGATGTATGGCGGCGGCTTCGCCACGGTCCCCGCCTATCTCGCCGATATCTTCGGTACGCAGTTCGTCGGCGCGATCCATGGCCGGCTGCTGACGGCCTGGGCGACGGCCGGCATCATCGGTCCTGTCGTGGTCAACTATATCCGCGAGGCACAGAAGGCGGCCGGCGTGGAAGGCGCCCAGCTCTATACCTTCACCATGTATATCCTCGCCGGCATGCTGGCCCTGGGCCTGATCGCCAATTCGCTGGTGAGACCGCTTGCCGACAAGTGGTTCATGTCGGACGCAGAGGTGGCGGCGCTGCAGGCAAAGACCGCCGCCGCCAATGCCGGCCCCACCGGCTCTTTCGACATCGGCACGGGCGGTTTCGATGGCAAGGCGCTGATCGCCTGGGCGATCGTCGGCATTCCACTGCTCTGGGGCGTATGGGTGACGATCAAGAGCACCTACGCATTGTTTGGCTAAACGATCCTCTGCAAGACGACGAGGCCGCCCCGAAGTTCGGGACGGCCTTCTGCTTTTCAGCAAGTTTGGCGGTCAGGCTGCGCGCCGCATCACCATATCGCGGATCATCGAGTCGGCCAGGCGGAATTGCGCAAGCAGCGTGTGCAGCGTGTCCGCTTCGTTTGCGAGCCTGAGACTTGCGGCGGTGCTCTCTTCGACCATCGCAGCGTTCTGCTGAGTGGTCTGGTCCAGCGAATTGATCGCCGAATTGATTTCCCGAAGGCCAATCGTCTGTTCCTTCGAAGCCTTCACGATGGCGGCAACGTTGGTGTTGATATCGGCGACCTGGGTAACGATCTCTTCGAGTGCCTTGCCTGTCTGACCGACCAGGCCGACACCATTCTTGACGTGCTGGCTCGATGTCATGATCAGCGCCTTGATTTCCTTGGCGGCGCTGGCCGAACGCTGAGCGAGTTCGCGCACTTCCTGTGCGACGACAGCAAAGCCCTTGCCGGCCTCGCCAGCGCGTGCAGCCTCGACACCGGCATTCAGCGCCAGCAGATTGGTCTGGAAAGCGATGTCGTCGATGACGCCGATAATGTTGGTGATCTCGCGCGAGGATTTCTCGATCTGATCCATAGCGGCGACGGCGTTGCGGACCACCGTGCCGGATTCTTCGGCGCCGCGTTTGGTTTCGGCAACGAGACGCCCGGCTTCTTCTGCGCGCTGGCTGGAATCGGCGACCGTAGTGGTGATCTCTTCCAGGGCTGCGGCCGTCTCTTCCACTGAGGCAGCCTGCTGCTCGGTGCGCCTTGAGAAAGCCTCGGCCGAATCGCCGAGCTCGCGCGAGCCGGCAGCAATGGCGCTGGCATTGTGGCCGACGGTGGTCAGCGTCTCGGAAAGCCTCTCGATCGTTGCGTTGAAATCGTGACGAAGTTGCTCCATGGACGGCACGAAGGACCGCTCCAGCGTCTTCGTCAGGTCGCCTTCCGACAGGCTGCGGAGTGCGCCGGCAAGCTCGCTGATGGCGCTCATGCGCGAGGTGACATCGGTCGCGAATTTCACGACCTTGTAGACCCTGCCGTCGGCGTCGACGATAGGGTTATAGGCCGCCTGGATCCAGATTTCCTTGCCGCCTTTGCCGTAGCGGACGAATTCGTTGGCGATGAACTCGCCCTGCGCCAGGCGCTGCCAGAAGCGCTTGTATTCCTCGGTGCGGGCATAGGCCGGATCGCAGAAAATACTGTGATGCTTGCCGACGATTTCGCTGAGCGCATAGCCCATGGCGCTGCAGAAGTTCTCGTTAGCGGTCAGGATTTCACCGGTCGGCAGGAATTCGATGACGGCCTGCGAGCGCGAGAGTGCCTGAAGCTTGCCGGCATCATCAATCGCCTTCTTCTTGGCCTCCGTGACGTCGGTGGCGAATTTTACGACCTTCACCGGTTTTCCGTTGCGGAAGACGGGGTTGTAGGAGGCCTGTATCCAGATTTCACGATTGTCCTTGCCGAGCCGCTTGTAGGTGCCGGCATCATATTCGCCGCGGCCGAGACGCGCCCAGAAATCATGATAGGCAGGGGTTGTGACATAGGAGGAATCACAGAACATCCGATGATGATTGCCGACGATTTCCTTCAGCTCATAGCCCAGCGCGCGACAGAAATTCTCGTTTGCCGTCAGTATCTTACCTTGGAGATCAAATTCAATGATGGCTTGCGATTTGGAAACGGCGGAAAGAATGCGGCTGGCATCGGATGATAGACTGAACATTCCTATTCCCTCTTAGAAAAGCTCGCCTTTGTCGGGCGTCGATTAATGGCTTCGAAGCGGGCGGCCGCGCTCGTCGGCACGCCGAAAGACGACGTTCCGCAAGGGATGGTCGGAATGTAGAGATTGTATTTTCTTTCCTCGCTTCACAATCGATGATGGAGTTGCCTCCTTTAATTTTGAGTAAAAATTAGCTCATTAGAAATTATAATTTAAATAAAACATAACTAACTAAAATTATGCGATAATAAAAAACCGCCGCAAGAGAGCGACGGTTTCTTAAAAAGGACTATGCGGCGAAGTTAAGCGGCAAGTTCGTCTGTTTCGTTTTCCTTGAACATCTTGGCGAGGTTCAGGAAGCAGATCATTCCGTTCTCCGTGGCGATGATGCCTTCGCAATAGGCGCGATCGAAGGAGGCGGTCACTTCCGGCACCGGTTGCACCTGGCTGGAGGCGATCGTCAGGATGTCGGAGACGCGGTCGACCAGCATGCCGATCACCATGTTATGGACTTCGGCAACGACAATGGCGCTGCGCTCATTGGCAACCGTGCTCTGCATGCCGAGCTTGTAGGCGAGGTCGATGATCGGGATCACCGAACCGCGCAGGTTCATGACGCCGATGACATCGGCGGGCGCGTGCGGGATCGGCGTCGACGGCGCCCAGCCGCGGATTTCGCGGATCGTGGTGGTCTTGACGCAGAATTCCTGATCATGCAGCCGGAAGGCAATGATCTCCAGAGTATCGCCGCTGAAGCTGGTGGAATTGATCGTGGCCATGAACGTTCTTCCCATTGAACCCGTGACGCCGATGCGGCGCGTTATTGGCACGATAGAGGAAGAAGATTGCTTAAACCTAAACCTATACAAGCGGTTTCGATAGTATTGGCTGGCAGAACACAATGCTGGAAGTATGGAGGTTGTAGAGGGAGACTGATCACCCGCCCTCGTGGTTCGAGACGGCCCTTTGGGCCTCCTCACCATGAGGGCTCCCTTACTCCGGATTGCAACTCATTCCACCCTCATCCTGAGCTTGTCGAAGGACGAGGGTGGCCCCGGTAAGGACTGTTTCGCCCACGGCGAAGCGTATTCGATTCCTCTGCCGGCCAGATAGCGCCTCAGGCGGCCCGGGTCGGTCGATCGAAGATGCGCCGGCCGAAGAGGCTTGCGGCCATTTCCACCAGCACGCGGGCGCTCTTGCCACGATCATCGAGGAACGGGTTGAGCTCGACGAGATCGAGCGACGAGACGAGATTGCTGTCGGAGAGCATCTCCATGATGAGATGCGCTTCCCGATAGGTCGCGCCGCCCGGCACCGTGGTTCCGACGCCCGGCGCGATATCCGGATCGAGGAAATCGACATCGAAGCTGACATGCAGCAGGCCGTTGGCTTCGCTGACGGTATCGAGCACCTTGCGCATGATGGCGGCGACACCCTGCTCGTCGAGGGAGCGCATGTCGAAGACGTTGACGCCGTGTTCGCGGATTTCCTCGCGCTCGTGCGGATCGACGGAGCGGATGCCGACCTGGAAGACTTTGTTCGGGTCGACCAATGGCCGGCCGGCCGGCAGAACGCCTTCGATCTCGGCTTCGCCGCAGAAGAATGCGACGGGCATGCCATGAATATTGCCTGACGGCGAGGTGGCGGGCGAATTGAAATCGGAGTGAGCGTCGAGCCAGAGCACAAAGAGCGGACGGCCGACCTCCGCCGCATGGCGGGCCATGCCGGAGACGCTGCCCATGGAGAGACTGTGATCGCCGCCGAGGATCAGCGGGAAGCCGCCAGACGATGCGACATCATAGACCTTCGCTTCCAGCGCACGCGTGAAAGCGCCGACAATCTTCAGATTGTGAGCGTGGGGATGGTCCGGAAGATCCGCTGCCGGAACAGGATGCAAGTCGCCGCTATCCGTGACGCGATGGCCAAGTTCGGTCAGTGTGGTTTCGATGCCGGCGATGCGAAGCGCCGTCGGACCCATGCCGGCGCCGCGGCGGCCGGACCCTTCTTCCAGGGGAACGCCGATCAGGGTAACGGGAGTGGATTGCGTATTCATCGGCATTGCTCCGAGGGTTAGAGCTCTTCCGGAAGAGCCAGCAGCGGCTTTGCCGGGACGGCAGGAAAAATGGGATAGACCAGTTCGGAGAATCCATGAAGAGCCGAACCGGTCTGAATTATGTTGGCGCGCATTATCGATTGTCTGGATGACAGCAAAAAGATGGAAAATTGTCCAAAATCGACTGGGTTTCGACAGATTGATCAATCCGATTGCGCAGAATGACAAGCACGTGGACGATCTTAATGCGATCTCGCCTTGTTCGACGTGATGCTTCGTATTTCGAGGCTTCAGCCCTTCGACGGGCTCAGGAGCCTACACGTCTCAGCACGAGGGTTAATCTCTTGAGCGCTCCTCAAAATTCTCTCCGCCTCACCCTGAGGTGCTTTGACCGTCGAGCGTCAGCGAGAGCGGCAAGGCCTCGAAGGCGAGGTGGCCGCTGTTGGCTTCGACAGAAAGTTGGCTGATCTCGTTAATATTCATGTTCGTAGACGATGCCGGCTTCGCCGGCACCGTCCGAGCCTGCCGCGCCGCGCAGTTTTACGCCGCGGCCGACATTCAGGTTGATGATCGCCTTGGTGTTGTTGGAGGCGCCCTGCTGCAGTTCGATATAGGTGCGCTTGTTCAAATACTTGCCGGCGCCGACCTGCGCCTGGCCGTTCGCATCCGTGGAGATGTCGAGATCGTCGACGCCCAGATGGCTGCGTAGGCCTTCGAAGAGCGAGGTGGAGCGTCCGCCGGCCAGCTGGCTTGCCGCATCGGCGAGCTGGGCGATCTGCATCGCCGAAAGCTTCGACATGGACTGGCCGAAGATCAGCTGCGCCAGCACCTCATCCTGCGGCAGGGCCGGTGAAGACGAGAAGCCGATCTGTGGGTCGGTCGCGAGGCCGGTGACATCGACCGTTATGGTGGTGGAGCCTGCCGTCGACGTCGCTTCCATGTTGAGCGCCGGCGTCAGATCGCCACCGAAGGTGATCTTACTGGTATCGGTGAAATCCAGCCGACGGCTCAAGATGGTCAGACGCCCGCGCCGCATAGTGAAGCCGCCGGACACGATTGGTTCTGCTGCCGTGCCGCGCACCGTGATGTTGCCGCCGAGTTCGGCATCGATGCCGCGGCCGCGCACAAAAATCTGCGAGGGTGCCTCGAGTTGCAGATTGATGCCGAGCGTGGTCGATTTACTGCGCGGCGCCTCCGGCTTCTGATCCTTGAACTGGGCGTTGACCGCAGCCGGGGCATTCTTGTGCTTGATGTTGATCTCAGACAGCGAGGCGGGCAGCTTCTGCGGCACGGTGATCGATGCTTTGTTGATCCTAAGATTGCCCGTCAGCATCGGCGCGGTCATCAGCGGTCCCTTGATGCCGAGCGTGCCATTGACGGTTGCGGTAACGAGGGTTCCGTCGACATAGGTCGCATTGTTGAACTTCATCTGGATATCGGCGGGGAAGCCGCCATCCGGGGTAATGCCAACTGTGCCGCTGCCGGAAATGCTGCCGCCGCTCGTGAGATTGCCGCTCAGCCGCGAGATGACGGCCTGCCTGCCATCGAGAGTTACAGTGACGGCAAGGCCGTTGAGCGTCAGGTTTCGCCGAACATCGACCAGCTTGGCGCCGTCGGTGATAATCGAGCCGGTAATGGCAGGTGCCGCCGTCGTGCCGCCGATCTGCATGTCGATTTTCGCCGTACCCGTCATGACCAGGCCCTGGGCGGCCAGCTGGCCGGCAAGGGCGTCGAAAGGCACATTGCCGGAAAACTTCAGCGCCATCGCCTTGTTGCCGGCAATGGCGACGGTGCCGCCGCCATTCAACGCCAGGCCGCTCTGGCCGGTCAGGTTGGTGTTGATGGTGACGACATTATCGGCGAATTTGCCGTCGGCCTTGATGCCGAGCGGTGCGAGGCCGGCGGATTTCGTCTGGCTTGTTGCCGCCCCCGACCAGTTGGTCTGGAAGACAACGGCGGGCGAGGCGGCCTTGCCGGTGACCGCCACCGTGCCCGAAATCACGCCCTCCGCCGCAAGCGTCGGCGCAAAGACGTTGGCGAGGCTCGCCGGCAGATTGGCGATCTTCGCATTGATGTTCAGGGCCTGCCCGGCTGTGCCGTCGACGGTCACCGAACCGCCACCGGTCTGAAGGGTCAGGCCGTTCAGCGAGGCGATGCCGTCCCTGATGACGATCTTCGTCGGCGATGCGAGCTTCACCGGTATCGAGCGCGGTGCGCCTGCAAAAGAATCGAGATTGACCGTCGTCTGACCGCCGGCCGTCTCGACGCTACCGTGTGTCGTCAGCGGCGCGTTGTCATAGGCCGATTTCAGATCGAAATCCGTGCGGCTGCCCTGCTGGGTGAAGGTCAGGTTGAGATCGGCGATGCGGTTGGCGCCGGAGGCGATCGTATCGGCGCGGATGCTGCCATTGGCGGAGAAGACCTTGAGATCATCGACGACAAGCACCACGGCCGGCTTGCTGATGACGAGATCGTCGCGGCGGATGCCGCTGCCATTGGCATTGACCTTCAGGCCGATCTTGTCGTTGGCGCTGGCGATATCAAGCGAGCCCTTGAGGTCACCCTCGGCCTTCTGCCCGGCAAGGGCTGCCAGCAGGCTGAGATCCGGCAGGTCGAAGGTCAGTGCACCTGTCGGCTCGAAGCTCGGCGACAGATCTAGCTTGCCCTGCAGCTTGTTGGTTCCGATTTGGGCCGCCAGTGACGGGATGCTGGTGCGGCCGTCCTTTGAAACGGCATCGGCGGCGATGCGGATCGGCTTGCCGTCGATCGCTCCATTTGCCTGGATGTTTGCCTGCGGGGCCTTGGGATCGGCGGTACCGGTCAGGCTAATATCAAGCGTATCGAGCAGCCGTCCCGCCAGTTTGACGTTGACGGCCTTGACGGTCGCGTCGATGCCGAGCGCGCTCAGCGGCCCCTTGGCTTTGAGACCGATATCGGCCTGTCCCTGCGCATTCGGGACGAGCTTGGAAAGGTCGAGCACCTTGCCGGATAGATCCGATGTCAGCGATTGGTCGTTGAGCGCGACATTGCCGCTGATCTCCGCGACATTGGATTTCACCGCAAGATTGGAGAGCGTCAGCTTGGTCGGCACCGTGCCGGCGACCTGACCTTCCAGTGAGATCGTGCCTTCGAACTTGTCCGAGACACCATCCGGCAGCACGCCAGGCAGGGCAAAGAGCTTGAAATTGCCCGTCAGCGCCTTCGACGACAGCGTATATTTGCCGTTGACGGTGCCGCCGATGCTGGCGCTTTCCAATGTCGTATTGTTGAAGCCGATCGTATCGGGCGAGAGCTGCAGTGGCGCAGTCAACGCAATCGGCGCGCGGATGAGACGATTGAGGTCGGGGCTGACGAAAGCCGTCTGACCGACGACGAGGCGAAGCTGCAGCGGCCCGGACATGCTGGTGAGATTGAAGGCATCGCTTCGGGCGCTGAGATTGATCTGTCCGATGTTGCCCTGTGGCGTGCTGGCGCTGTCGAGCGCGGCTTTGGCATCGATCTTCACCGATTGGGCAGCACCCGTCAGCGCGATGTCGACCCGTGAAATCAGAGCGCGGGCCTCGCCGTTTTCCATAGGCCAGCGGAAATCGACGGGGCCGGAGGTGCCGATGAGATTGGCATTGAGGCTGTTGTTGCCGGCGGGATCGAGCGTGCCCGATGCGGCAAGCACGGCGCTGCCAGTGGCGAGATTGCCGGTCTGGATATCGATCTTGCCCTTGCCGTCGAAGGTTGCGGAGAGATCGATGGTGGTCTGGCCGGCAAAGAGCGCCCGCATGGTCGGCGGCAGGAGTGAATCGACATCGCCGCCGCCTTTGACGTCGATGTGGTGCAGGCCGTCGGCCGAGAGGCTGTGGTGGCCGGTGATGGCGACCGTCGGCTTACCGTCGAGCGCTGCCTGCAGCTTGCCGGCCCAGTTGGAAAGGGGGCCGTCGCCGGAAAGATCGATATTGACCGCCGGACCGCCCGGCAGATGCAGCAGCCCCGCCAGCATACCGTCGCGCGGCTCGGAGATCTGCGTCTTCAGTTTCAGCTTGTTGTCGGCCGGAGCAAAGGCGATATCGGCGGAAAGTTTGGCATCGGGCACATCGTGCCTGAAGGCATTGAGTGTCAGCCCCATACTGCTGCTGTTTGCCTTGACGCTGCCGTCGGCGGCGAGAATGAAGTCCTGCCCGGCAACGGCCTGTCCGATGCGAAGATCAGGCAGGGCGATGGCGCCGATATCGATGGCGATGGGCAGGGAGAAACCGCTGGAGCTTGCCGGCTGCGTTGCCGGTGCAGGGGCGACCGTCGAAACCGGCAGCCGTTCGAAATCGACGACATCGGCTTCGACGCGATCGGCATGGAAGGTGCCGGTCAGCAAGGATAGGGGAGACCAGTCGATGGCAAGGTTCTGCACCTTGGCATAGGGCCCTTTCGTGTCGGACACAGTGATCGAACCGACCCTCAGATTGCCGTTCAGCAGTCCTGAGGGCGCGGCGATGGCGATCGTGCGATCCGGCGTAGATGCGAGCTTTGCCACCTGATCGACGGCATAGCCTGTTGCAGAGGGTACCAGGCCGACGACGAGCACAGCCGCGATCACGAGCAAAAGGATTGCCACGACCGCATAGGCGATCCAGCGCACCAATTTCCCGAGAATTCGAATCAATATGCTCATGAAAGCGACAGTAGCCTCAATTTCGTAACTGTGTGCTGAAAGGCCTGCGACAACTCTGCGGTTTATCAGAAGGCCTGACCGATGCCGGCATAGATGCCATAAGATGTGCCATTGTCATATTTCTTCAACGGCACGGCGACATCGAGCCTGATCGGACCGAAGGGCGTAGCGTAGCGCAAGCCGACGCCGGCGCCAATGCGCAGATCGGACGCGTCGGGCAAGACGCTGTCGGTGACGCTACCCATATCGACGAAAGGTACGATACCGATCGTATCGGTGATCTTCACGCGGGCTTCGAAGGAGGCGGTCACATAGGAACGTCCGCCCGTTTCGTCCCCGTTGGAGTTGTAAGGCGAGATTTCCTGATAGCTGTAGCCGCGCACCGAGCCGCCGCCGCCGGCATAGAAACGCCGGGTGGCAGGAATGTCCTCAATGCTGTTTGCACCCAGCAGCGAGCCCGCGGCAAGCTTGCCGGCGAAGACCACGTTGTTGTTGGCGCCTATGCCCTTGTAACCGGTGATCGAGCCCTCGAAGGAGCTGAAAACCGTGCCGCCCATTGCCTCATAGCTCGGCTTGGCACTGATGGAAGCACGAAAGCCTTCGGTGGGATCCAGCTTGTTGTCGCGCGTGTCCCGGACGTACTCGAGCGGGATCGCGACCGTCAGGTAATTATGTTTTCCGAAAGCGTCGGTGGTATCGGATTCATAGGACACTTCGCCGCCAGCAGATACAGTGTCCTGATCGTTGATTTCATAGGCGAGGCCGCCGCTCGCCGTCACGGTGTTGGCGTCGTAGGCGTCCGGATGCAGGCTCTGCATCTTGAGGCCGGCCGTGAAGGTCGCTGAAGGATAGAAGGTAGCCGGCCGGACATAGGTAATGCCGGCGGTGTAGTCGAGCTGGCCGACATCCGTGGTCTCGCCGATGCGTGATACCGACCCTTCGATGCGCAGCGAATCCGCGCGTCCCGTCAGGTTGCGGTGTCCCCAATAGCCTTGCAGGCCGAAACCGTCGATGGTGGAATATTGCGCGCCGACACCGAAGAAGCGCTGCTTGCCCTCCGACACCTCGATGGTCGTCGGGATGCTGCCATCCGGCGCCAGCTTGTCGGCCTCGCGAATGGTGACGCTGGAAAAGACGCCGAGCTTCCTCAAGCGGTCCGATGCCTTCTTCAGCTCGTCGGGCGAGTAGGGCTTGCCTTCGTTGATGCGAGCATAGCGCTTGATGAAATCCGGATCGACCGATTTCTGGCCGGTAACGCCGACATTGCCGAAGGGAGCGACGGGGCCGCTTTCGACCTTCAACGAGACATCAACGGTATTGGTGGAATGATCGGCGACAACATCGCGCTTGTCGAGCTTGGCGAGCGGATGACCTTTGTTCTTGAAGTCGGCGACCATTTTGTCGCCCGCCTTCAGAATGGTCAGCGAGCCGGCATCGCCGCCGCGCACGAGGCCATAATCGGCCGGATTCAACCGCGCAGCGTCGCCGAGCAGGTTGATCTTGCCCAGTTTGAAGACAGGGCCGGGATCGACGCTGATCGTGACGGCAACAGGCTTGGCGCGGCTGAAGGTCGGCGTCGGCGGCAAGGCGTCGAGAGGCGTGCCGTTGATGGCGATCGTAACCACCCCGCCGTAACGGGCCTTTTCGTAAAGCGCTGCGATCAGCCGGTCACGATCGTCGCGCGCCTTCACGACGACACCAAGGTCGCCGGATACCGGCTTCTTTTCGTCGGAGATCAGCATCGAGCTATCGCTCAGTGCTTCCTTGAGGTCCTTGTCGAGATTGTCGGACTTGAAATCCACCGTGTAGCGGACGGGATCGGAAACCTGATCCGCCGTTTCGTCTTCACCCCAGAGCTTGATGCCGAAGAGTTTGAATGCAAAGGCATTTGGGGCGCACACCGGACCGAGCGCCAGGACTGCCGCAACCGCTGCCACGGTTCCTGCCTGCCGATACGCAATACTCTTTCTCGGTTCAGTTCTTTTATGCATACGCCGCTTTACGGTTACATGAGAACTTACTCAGTTTGACGTTTCCCGGGAGTTAACGCGCGGCCACCATAGAGGCAAAAGTCCCTCAGGTGTACCGTTTTGGAGTCAAAAACCGGGAAAAGATAACCTCTTGCGGGAAAAAAGCCTGCGTTTCACGGTGAGATTCCACTTGTTCTGTCGAGCTAAAAACGGCGTGTCGGAGCCATTCTTCGACAGCGAGAGCGACATCAAAGATCTTGCCGCCTGAATAAAAAATCCCGGGCTTGTGGCCCGGGACCTTCGAAATTCGATGAAAGACTGATCAATAGCCGCCGTAGCCGCCGCCATAACCACCGCGATAGCCGCCGCGCGGGCAATCATCGATGTAGCGACGTCCGTAACGATCGCGGTAGTAGCACTGGCCGGGCTGTTCCTGAACGCTGCCGATGACGGCGCCGGAGACGCCACCGATCGCTGCGCCGACTGCCGCGCCGCGGACGTTGCCGGTGACTGCGCCGCCGATGATCGCGCCGGATGCTGCGCCGATGCCAGCGCCCTGTTCTGTCGGCGTGCAGCTTGCGATAGACAAGCCGACCAATGCGAGCATAAGAACTTTCTTCATTTACTCTCTCCAACGTTAGTTAAGCCGAACCCCGGCCAACGTCGTCCCAATTCTTCAGCTCCACCACGATGGGCTGTCTTTACAGTCCTGCAATGATAGAAAATATCGTGCAAAATATGATTGTCTATTGGTGGACGTCAGTTTTTTTATTGCTGAATAAAGGCGGCCTTGCGCCTGGAGAGTAAAACAGTCCTTTGCGAGCATAAAATCAGCCTCCTCTCTAAAGTAGAGGTTGATTGGATTGCGAAAAAGTCAAATGATGCTCTTTGCCTCTGGAGGAGAGGCGAGGAGGAAAATATGGCAAAAGTGACTTTGACGGTGAATGGCCGTTCGGTCAGCGGCGAGTGCGAGGATCGCACGCTGCTTGTCCATTTCATCAGGGAAAAACTCGGCCTGACCGGAACCCATGTCGGCTGCGACACCAGCCAGTGCGGTGCCTGCGTCGTGCACATGGATGGCAAGTCGGTGAAGAGCTGTTCCATCCTGGCCGTTCAGGCTTCCGGCTCCAAGATCACAACCATCGAGGGTCTCGCCGCCAATGGCGAGCTGCATCCGGTTCAGGCCTCCTTCAAGGAGCATCATGGCCTGCAATGCGGCTTCTGCACGCCGGGCATGGTGATGGCATCGGTCGACATGATCAACCGTCATGGCGGCAAGCTGGACGAAAAGACCGTTCGCAGCGAGCTCGAAGGCAATATCTGTCGATGCACCGGCTATCACAACATCGTCAAGGCAGTGCTTGCGGCCAATGCCGAGATGAATGCCGCCAAACAGGCGGCTGAATAGAGTTTCACCGAGACCGTCTGGCTAAACGCCCGGGCTGTGATCTTGGCGGATTGCCAGGCCCGGAACCCCAATGGAGGATGTGATGGGCGTTGAAGGCATTGGCGCGCGCGCGGCGCGCAAGGAAGACAAGCGATTTCTGACGGGCAAGGGGCGCTACACCGACGACATGGTGACGCCGGGAATGAAATATGCCTATTTCGTTCGCAGCCCGCATGCACATGCGAAGATCAAGGGCATCGATGCATCGGCGGCTCTTTCCATGCCGGGCGTGATCGGCGTGCTCGACGGCAAGCAGCTGCTGGCCGACGGCATCGGCAACCTGATCTGCGGCTGGATGATCCATTCCAAAGATGGGTCGCCGATGAAGATGGGTGCTTGGCGTCCCCTGGCGGCCGATACGGTGCGCTATGTCGGCGATGCCGTCGCTATCGTCGTGGCCGACAGTCTTGGCGAGGCGCGCGATGCGGCCGAAGCCGTAGCGGTCGACTACGAGGAACTGCCTGCCGTCGTCGAGGCGGTGGATGCGCTGAAAGCCGGCGCGCCACAGATCCATCCGGAAGCGCCGGACAATCAGATTTTCGACTGGGAGCTTGGCGACGCGGCAGCGACTGACAAAGCGATCGCCGAGGCAGCACATGTCACCGAAATCGAACTGCATAACAACCGTCTATCGCCGAATGCCATGGAGCCGCGCGCCACGCTCGGCATTTATGATGCCGCCGAAGACCATTATACCTGCTACACGACCAGCCAGAACCCGCATGTGGCCCGGCTCGTCATGAGCGCTTTCTACAATGTCGCGCCGGAAAACAAGCTGCGTGTCATCGCTCCTGATGTCGGCGGCGGTTTCGGCTCGAAGATCTATATCTATCCGGAAGAAATCGTCTGCCTCTGGGCATCGAAGAAGACCGGAGTGCCTGTGAAGTGGACGGCCGACCGCACGGAAGCCTTCCTCACCGACGCCCATGGCCGCGATCATGTTTCCAAGGTCAAGATGGCCTTCGATGCGCAAAACCGCATCACGGCGCTGAAGGTCGACACGATCGCCAATCTCGGCGCCTATATGTCGCTCTTCTCTTCGTGCGTGCCGACTTATCTTTATGCGACGCTGCTGTCGGGCCAGTATGCGATCCCGGCGATCCATGCCAATGTCCGCACGGTCTATACCAACACCGTGCCGGTCGATGCCTATCGCGGCGCAGGGCGTCCGGAGGCGACCTATCTTCTGGAGCGTACGGTCGAGACGGCGGCGCGCGAACTCGGAGTTTCGCCAGCGGAATTGCGGCGGACCAATTTTGTCCGCACCTTCCCTCACCAGACGCCCGTGATCATGAACTACGATGCCGGCGACTACGAAGCTTCGCTCAATGCCGCCATGCAGCAGGCGGATTGGGATGGTTTTCCTTCGCGCAAGGCGGAGGCAGCCGCCCGCGGCATGAAGCGCGGCATTGGCATGAGCTGCTATATCGAGGCCTGTGGCCTTGCGCCGTCGCAGGCCGTCGGCGCGCTCGGTGCCGGCGTTGGCTTGTGGGAATCGGCCGAGGTGCGGGTGAATGCGGTCGGGACCATCGAAGTGCTCACCGGTTCGCACAGTCACGGGCAGGGGCATGAGACCACCTTCGCGCAATTGGTCGCCGATCGCCTCGGTGTGCCGATCGACAGTGTTTCCATCGTCCATGGGGATACCGACAAGGTGCAGATGGGCATGGGCACCTATGGTTCCCGCTCGGGCGCCGTCGGCATGTCCGCCGTCGTCAAGGCGCTCGACAAGGTGGAGGCGAAGGCGAAGAAGATCGCCGCGCATCTGATGGAGGCCGACGAAAGCGATATCGTCATCGAAAACGGCGAAGTGAAGGTGGCGGGCACGGATAAATCGCTGCCCTGGTTCCAAGTGGCGCTCGCGTCCTACACCGCGCATAATCTGCCCGCCGGCATGGAGCCAGGCTTGAAGGAAACCGCCTTCTACGATCCGGCGAACTTCACCT
Source organism: Rhizobium pantanalense (assembly GCF_030182525.1). Lineage (NCBI taxonomy): Bacteria > Pseudomonadati > Pseudomonadota > Alphaproteobacteria > Hyphomicrobiales > Rhizobiaceae > Rhizobium > Rhizobium pantanalense. The sequence goes on along the minus strand of NZ_JAQJCH010000007.1, from coordinate 91,562 downwards.
TCCCGGCCGGCTGCTACATCTGCGAGGTGGAAGTGGATCCGGAAACCGGCAAGACGGAGATCGTGCAGTTCGTCGCGGCCGATGATTTCGGCAACATCATCAATCCGATGATCGTGGAGGGGCAGGTGCATGGCGGTATCGCGCAGGGCATCGGTCAGGCATTGCTGGAGGGCGTGCATTATGATGAGAGCGGTCAGCTTCTGACGGCGAGCTTCATGGATTACACCATGCCGCGCGCCGATGATCTGCCGTCATTCCAGCTTTCGCACCAGAACACGCCCTGCCCGAACAATCCGCTGGGCGTGAAGGGATGCGGCGAGGCTGGCGCCATAGGCTCGCCGCCGGCGCTGATCAACGCCATCACCGATGCGATCGGCAACAATAGGCTGACCATGCCGGCAACCCCGCTCAAGGTGTGGGAAGCGGCGCAGGCCACGGCCTGAGGCAAGAGGAGGATAGGACAATGTATGCAACGAATTACCATCGCGCCTCCTCGGTCGACGAAGCCGTCAAGCTTCTGTCGAATGCCGATGAAGGCAAGTATGTCTCCGGCGGCATGACGCTGATCGCCACCATGAAGCAGCGTCTCGCATCGCCGAGCGATCTCGTCGATCTCAGGCATATTCCTTCGATCAAGGGGATACGCGTCGATGGCCGCAGGGTCACGATCGGGGCGGCGACCACCCATGCGGAGGTCGCCTCTTCGGCAGCGATCCGTGCGGTCTGTCCGGCGCTTTGCGACCTTGCCGGCATGATCGGCGATCCGCACGTCCGGCACATGGGGACAATCGGCGGGTCCGTCGCCAACAACGATCCGGCGGCGGATTATCCCTCGGCAATGCTGGCGCTGAATGCCACCATCGTTACCGACCGGCGGCAGATCGCGGCTGACGACTTCTTCCGGGGTCTGTTCGAAACGGCACTGGAAGGGGCGGAGCTCATCACCTCCGTCGCCTTCGACGCACCGGAAAGGGCAGCTTACGCAAAATTCCCCAATCCGGCTTCACGCTATGCGATGACGGGGGTCTTCGTCGCCAAGGGGACCGGGGGCGTGCGCGTTGCCATTACCGGTGCCGGTGCGGATGGCGTGTTCCGCCATACCGAACTGGAGCAGGCGCTTGCGGCGAACTGGCTGCCGGACGCGGTTACGGGCGTGACGGTCGATCCGTCATCGTTACTGTCAGACCTGCACGCCACGGCGGAATATCGCGCCAACCTGATCAAGGTCATGGCCAAGCGCGCCGTGGCCGCCGCCTAGATTCGCCATGAACAAGCCGGAGCGGCAGGGTTTACCCTCCGCTCCGGAGAGAGTGTTTCCAGCATGGTTTCGATTGTCAATTTGACGTGAATGGTTATTCTTGTCTGGAATTGTTCAAAATTAGGGGCCATTTGCCGCAGTGGGCGCGAAAGCAATGCGGAGGGGTTGACGTGTGAACCGGCATTCTCGAAAACGGTCGCACGGTACTGGAGCATATGATGGATTTCGAAGCATTTTTTAAAGGCGAGCTGGAAGGCCTGCACAATGAGGGCCGTTATCGGGTTTTCGCAGATCTCGAACGCCGCCGTGGCAATTTCCCCCGCGCTGTCAGACATACCCCGAACGGCCCGCAGGAAGTGACTGTCTGGTGCTCCAACGACTATCTCGGCATGGGCCAGCATCCGAAAGTGATCGAGGCGATGAAGCAAGCGATCGATCACTGTGGCGCGGGTGCGGGAGGCACCCGGAATATTTCTGGCACCAACCACTACCATGTTCTGCTCGAGCAGGAACTCGCCGATCTCCACGGCAAGGAATCCGCCCTGATCTTCACCTCGGGCTATATCTCCAACTGGGCGACGCTCGGCACGCTCGGCGCGCGCATTCCCGGCCTCATCATCTTCTCGGATGCGCTCAACCATGCATCGATGATCGAGGGCATTCGCTATGCGAAATGCGACAAGGTCATCTGGAAGCATAACGATCTGCACGATCTGGAAGCCAAGCTGAAGGCTGCCGATCCCAAGGCGCCGAAGCTGATCGCTTTCGAGAGCGTCTATTCCATGGATGGCGATATCGCCCCCATCAAGGAAATATGCGATCTCGCCGACAAGTATGGCGCGATGACCTATCTCGACGAAGTACATGCCGTCGGCATGTATGGCCCGCGCGGCGGCGGCATTGCCGAGCGCGAGGGATTGATGGATCGCCTGACCGTCATCGAAGGCACGCTCGGCAAGGCATTCGGCGTCATGGGCGGCTATATTGCCGCTTCCACCGCGCTCTGCGATTTCATCCGCTCGTTTGCGTCGGGCTTCATCTTCACGACCTCGCTGCCGCCGGCTCTGGCTGCGGGTGCCGTCGCCTCGATCCAACACCTCAAGGTCAGCCAGTTCGAACGTATGCGCCATCAGGATCGCGTACGCAAGCTACGTGCGCAGCTCGATGCCGCCGGTATTCCGCACATGCCGAATCCGAGCCACGTCGTGCCGGTCATGGTCGGCGATGCCGCCAAGTGCAAGTGGATTTCCGATCTGCTGCTGGACGCCGGCGTCTATGTACAACCGATCAACTATCCGACTGTGCCGAAAAAGACCGAGCGTTTGCGCATCACGCCGACGCCGCTGCATTCCGATGGCGATATCGAGCAGCTGGTCGGTGCGCTGCACGCGCTCTGGTCCCGCTGTGCGCTCGCAAGGGCCGTTGCGTAAAAGACGGCTTCCGCCTGAAAAAGTAAAATGCGCTTCATTGCGAAATATCGGTGTGATGCCGATTTCCGCAATGATTGTTTGTGCCGGCGTTAGCCGCGGCTTCCCAAAGCCAGGCGGCAGGCAAGGCCGGTAAATACCGTTGCCAGCAGATATTGCGGCAGCTTCGGAAGGCGCTTGATCGCCGAGAACCGACCGCGGATGTGGCTGCCAAGCAGGATGACAGAGCCGTTCACCAGGAAGCCGATCCCGTTGAGAATGGTGGCGAGCAAGGCCATCTGCAGGATCATCGAGCCGCTGGGATCGACGAATTGCGGGAAGAGCGCAAGCACGAATAGAGCCATCTTCGGGTTCAGAATATTGGTCGCCAGGCCCTCGACGAAGATGCGCTTACCCGAAAGGCGCTTGAGCCCGGCCGACGGCGCGAACGCAGAACCCTGCGAGCGGAGCGTCTTTACGGCCAGATAGAGCAGGTAGGCGCAGCCTGCCCAACGCACGATCTCATAAGCGACAGGCACGGTCAGGAAGAGCCGCGACAGTCCGAGGGCTGCCGCCATGGCGTGGCAATAGGTTCCGAGTGCAATGCCGGCATAAGTGAGGAAGCCGGCGGAGCGGCCTTGGCTGACGCTGCGCGAGGCGATGAGAAGCATATCGGGACCGGGCGTGGCGGTGAGCACCAGCGCGGCGGCGGCAAAAAGAATGATCGTGGAAAAGTCCGGCATCGTGATTCCCTTGAAAGTGAAGCCGGAATTTCTCTCTAGCATCATTGTCGGGAATGGCAACCGCCAGATATGCGGTTGCGTAGCGAATGCGGAGTGTTGCGATCTATTGTAAGATTATACTTACGCAGCCTTTTCCCGCTGGGCGACGAGTGCTGCGGCGCGGCCGCGCGCTTCCTCATCTGCGGCAAAGACCGCATCCATGCTGTCGGCGCTGCCGGTTGCTATCATCTCCTCCATGACGGCTTCGGCGACATCGGCCATTTCGAGGAAGCCGATGCGGCCGTCGACGAAGGCGTGGAAGGCGATCTCCTCGGCGGCGTTCATGACGGCGCCCTGCAGGCCGCCGCGCTCCAGGGCCGTGCGGGCAAGGCGCAGGGCCGGGAAACGCACTTCATCCGGCGCCTCGAAATCCAGCCGCGCGAGCTTGGCGAAATCCAGCCGGTCGACGCTGAGCTTGGTGCGGGCGGGATAGGTCAGCGCATAGCCGATGGCGGTGCGCATGTCGGGACAGCCGAGCTGCGCCAGAATGGAGCCGTCTGTATAGCCGACCATCGAGTGAATGACGGATTGCGGGTGGACCACGACCTCGATCTGATCGGGGCGCACATTGAACAGGTGCTTGGCCTCGATCATTTCAAGCGCCTTGTTGAACATGGAGGCGCTGCCGATCGAGATCTTGAAGCCCATCGACCAGTTGGGATGGGCACGCGCGATTGCCGGCGTGACATTGGCCATTTGCTCGCGCGTCCAGGTGCGGAAGGGGCCGCCCGATGCGGTCAGGATGATGCGCTCCACGGCATGCTGCTGGTCGTCTTCCAGCGCCTGGAAAATGGCGCTGTGTTCGCTATCGACCGGGATCAGCCGGCCACCGCCTTCGGCAACGGCGCGCACGAAGAGATCGCCCGCGGAGACGAGACATTCCTTGTTGGCAAGCGCGATATCGGCGCCGCGGCGCGCGGCTGCCAGCGTCGGCGCAAGACCGGCTGTGCCGACGATCGCCGCCATCGTCCAGTCCGAGGGCATGGAAGCGGCTTCGATCAAGGCATTCTTGCCGGCGCCGACGGCAATGCCGGTGCCTGCAAGCGCATCCTTCAGCTCCTGATAGCGCTCTTCATTGGCCGTCACGGCAAAGGCGGCGCCGCAGGCCTTGGCCTGCTTGGCCAGCAGCTCGATATTGTCATGCCCGGTGATGGCGGCGATATCGAAGGCCTCACGTCCGCCCAGCTGGGCGATGACGTCGAGCGTATTCTGGCCGATGGAGCCGGTCGAACCCAATATCGTCAGGCGACGACGCGCCGTGCTGCCGGTGTTCATTCAGGTATCCGCATTTGCTGCTGTTCCCCATGGCTCTACAGGGGATTGCCCGGAGCGGCAAGTCCGGAGCCATGCAACTGCTCCTCCGCCGGTACACGCGAAAAGCGACCGTGTGAATTAGTCATATTTTTTTCAATCTCGATTGAACCAAATGCAAAGTGCTGCGTTTTCCGACCACTCGAATGCGGAGGGTCACGAATGGTTTTCAAGGCGGCAACGTTTCACGGGATGGAGCTCTATCTGGAAAACGAGCAGGCCAGGCGCTCGGCGCTGGAATCCGCCGTTGCCAATGCGCTCGCCGTTGCCGGCGGAATCGATGCTTCCGATGTCACCGTGATTGCCGCAGGCCAGGAAATCCGCCTGCACGGCTCGGTCGCGACCTATCAGGAGGTGACGCGGGCAACCGCGGTTGCGGAATCCATTCCTGGCGTGCGGCTGGTGAGGAACAGGATTGCGGTGGGGTGATATGTGCGTTTTAAGTTCGCGTTCACGCCGTGCCCGATGAGGGCTTACGGCAGGGTACGTTTAATTACAAATAGTCGGCAGATCGAAGAATAGCTTCGACACGGTCGGAGAATCCGAAGCGTGGGTGCCTGTCCGGCAAAGCACGCCTCCCGCTTTCTCAATAACGCGCTTCGAAGCGAGATTATCTTCGTTGCAAACGATGCTGATATTGGCAAAGCCAGCTTTCTTGGCGCGCGGCAATAGAAGCTGCAGCGCTTTCGTTGCATATCCTCGGCCTTGCTTCCAAGGGACTACCGAATAGCCGACATGGCCAGGTAGGTGTAGGGGCAATTGATTTGTACCGGTTAAATAACGCAATGTGATGTAGCCGCAAAACTCCCCGTCCCAGATCCAGAACGGGTGGGCGACAAGGCATTGAGGTTGTCGAGTCGATACCGCTGTGGCGACGATTTCAGTCGATCTCATACGGGCGAGGAAAGCTGATCTGTCTTCCCGAAGTGTCACCAGTTCAGCTTTGATGAACGTCTTGTCGTGCTGACGCCGGGGATCGGGCGACCATCCGCGCATGAGCGCCTGCTCGAAACCCCGCAAATTGAGCAGGTTTGGCTCAACAAGGGTCAAATCATCCGCGCGCGTTGAAGCCCGATGTTCTTTCAATCTCGACCACACGATCATCATTCAGGCTGAAAATAATGGTGATCTCGACGCGATTCGAACGCGTGACCCTCAGATTAGGAATCTGATGCTCTATCCTGCTGAGCTACGAGACCACTCGGCATGATCCATACAAAAGCAAAGGCCGGAAGCCAAGCCCTTTTGCGTCTTGGGGACAATCTGTCTTCAGCGTGCGCCCGGCGCGGCCTTGGAGGCTGCGCGGGGTGATTATGCAGCCTCAGGCGTTGAGGCGCTGTTCGGCGAGGCGCACCCAGTAGGAAATGCCGTGGGCGATGGCTTCGTCGTTGAAGTCGTAGGCCGGGTTGTGCAGGCCGGCGCTATCGCCGTTGCCGACGAAGATGAAGGCGCCGGGACGGGCGAGCAGCATGTAGGAGAAATCCTCGCCGCCCATCATCGGGTCGATATTCGGGATGACATTGCCCGCGCCCGCGATTTCCTCCGCGACAGCAATCGCATGGTCGGTCTCGTCGGCGTGATTGAAGGTGACGGGGTAGTTGCGATGAAACTCGATTTCGGCTTCCGCGCCATGGCTTGCGGCAATGCCTGTCACGATCTGCTTGAAGCGCTGCTCGGCAAGGTCGCGCATTTCGGGGTCGAGCGTGCGCACTGTGCCGGCGAAGCTTGCATCGTTCGGGATGACGTTATGGGCGTTGCCGGCGTTGAACTTGGTGACGGAAACCACCACCGATTTCAGCGGATTGGCGCTGCGCGAGGCGATAAGCTGCAGGTTGGAGACGATCTGTGCGCCGATGGCGATCGGATCGATCGTCTTGTGCGGCATGGCGGCATGGCCGCCGAGGCCTTTGATAGAGACAGTGAATTCATCCGTTGCCGCCATGATCGGGCCCTTGCGTATGGCGAAGTGGCCGACGGGCAAGCCCGGCATGTTGTGCATGCCATAGACCTCGGCGATCTCGAAGCGCTCCATCATGCCGTCCTTGACCATGGCGTCGCCGCCGGCGCCGCCTTCTTCGGCCGGCTGGAAGATGACGGCGATGTTGCCGTTGAAATTGCGGTTCTCGGCGAGGTATTTCGCCGCCCCCAGCAGCATGGCGGTGTGGCCGTCATGGCCGCAGGCATGCATCTTGCCGGGCGTTTGGGAAGCATAAGGCTTGCCGGTAATTTCGGTGAGCGGCAGGGCGTCCATGTCGGCGCGCAGGCCGATCGTGCGTCCCTCGCCCTTGCCGCGGATCAGGCCGACGACGCCGGTGCGGCCGATGCCGGTCACCACCTCGTCGACGCCGAAAGCGCGCAGTTTCTCCGCCACGAAGGCGGCCGTGTTCTCAACGGCATAGAGGAGTTCGGGATGCGCGTGGATATGGCGGCGCCACTCGGTCACTTCGCCCTGGAGTTCTGCGGCTCTGTTCAAGATCGGCATATGCTGATTTTCCTGCTGCTCAATATCGATTCTGGTTCAACCTGCGGGCCCTTGGCACAGCCTCGGCCAGCTTGTCGCGGCCCTTGCGGCGTGCCATCGGGAAATAAAGTCGTCAATCGCCTTTGCCTTCTCCTAGCCATATAGGTTAAATAGACGAAGCTTTCGAGAAAATTCCGGACTTCTGAAGGATAGATCGTGCCGACGAAGCAGAATCGTTTGTATGCCGCCCTGCGGCTCGTTCCTATGGCCGCAGCAGCATCCATGCTTTTCCTGTCGACCGCTGAGACGGCCGGAGCCAATCCGCATATTCTCGTCGACGTCAGTACCGGACGCGTTCTCGACCAGCAGGAGGCGTTTCGCCGCTGGTATCCCGCCTCGCTCACAAAGCTGATGACGACTTACGTCACCTTCCGAGCCATCCAGTCCGGTCAGGTCCGTCTCGATACGCCCGTTGTCATGTCGAAGCTTGCAGCGGCACAGCCGCCGGCGAAGATGTACTTCAAGCCGGGCCAGAAGATGACGCTCGACAATGCCTTGAAGATGATGTTGGTCAAATCGGCAAACGATCTCGCCATGGCCGTCGCCGAGACGGTCGGCGGCTCGCAGCAGGGCTTCGTGGCGCGGATGAATGCGGAAGCAGCGCGCCTCGGCATGCGCGACTCGCATTTCATCAATCCGAACGGTCTTCCCGGCAAGGGGCAATATACGACGGCGCGCGATCTTGCGATCCTCAGTGTGGCGCTGCGCCGCGAATTTCCGCAATATGCCGGCTATTTCTCGCTCGAGGGCTTCACCAACGGCGTGAAGCAGGTGCCGAACATCAATATGCTCATCGGCCGCTTCGACGGTGCCGACGGCATGAAGACCGGCTTCATCTGCGCGGCCGGCTTCAACCAGATCGCCTCCGCAACCCGCAACGGCCGTACGCTGATCTCGGTCGTTCTGGGCACCGACAGCCTGGCGGCGCGCGCCGACGATTCCGCCAATCTCCTGGAAAAGGGCTTCCAGAACCAGCTGTCGACCCGCGACACGCTCGCAACCTTGAGACCCGACGCGCCGCTTGCGGCCGATGTCGCCGATGTCACCGCTGAGATCTGCAGCGCCAAGGGCGCACAGGCACGCAGCGAAACCCGCGATCCCTTCGGCCGCACCAAGGTACAGTCGCCCTATATCCACGAAATGGATCATGAGCCCAACTTCGTCTATGCCGGCTTGATCGGCGGCCAGGACATCGCAACGGCCGTAAAGGGCGACAAGGACGATGTGACGGCTAAAGGCGACAAGGCGACCAGGGACAATAAGATCGCCATCTCCGGTGGCGCATCCAATGTGCCGGTCCCGATGCCGCGGCCCACTTTCTAATATCGGACAGGAATCATGAGCGTTTCGCAGCAAAGAGTGCCGGTTGCCGTCCTGACCGGCTTCCTCGGCGCGGGTAAATCGACCCTGCTCAACCGCATCCTCAAGGATGAGGCCATGCGCGACGCGGCCGTCATCATCAACGAGTTCGGCGATGTCGGCATCGATCACCTGCTGGTGGAAAGCTCCGGCGATTCCATCATCGAGCTTTCCGATGGCTGCCTGTGCTGCACGGTGCGCGGCGAGCTGGTGGATACGCTCGCAAATCTCATGGACGCCATGCAGACCGGGCGCATCCGGCCGTTGAAGCGTGTCGTCATCGAAACGACCGGCCTTGCCGATCCCGCTCCGGTCATGCAGTCGATCATGGGCAATCCGATCATCGCCAACAATTTCGATCTCGATGGCGTCATCACCGTCGTCGATGCGGTCAACGGGTTGCAGACGCTCGACAATCATGAAGAGGCGCGCAAGCAGGTGGCGGTTGCCGACCGGCTGATCGTGTCGAAGATGGGGATTGCCGGCGCCGTGTCGGCAGCGCAGCTGGAGGGTAGGCTGAGAGCGCTCAATCCACGGGCGCAGATTCTGAATGCCGATAGTGACGAGGCGGGACGCGCCGCCATTCTGGTCAACGGCCTCTATGATCCGGCGTCGAAGATCGCCGATGTCGGCCGCTGGCTGCAGGATGAGCTTGAGGCGGACGACGATCACCATCACCATGATGAGCACGATCACCACGATCATGATCACCATCACGGCGATCATGGGCACCACCATCACCATCATGGGCATCACCACGGTCATCGGCATCAGCACGCCCATGATGTCACGCGGCATGACGGGTCCATCCGGTCGTTCTCGATCGTCGAGACCCAGCCTATCGATCCGATGGCGCTGGAAATGTTCATCGATCTCCTCCGTTCGGCGCATGGCGAAAAGCTCCTGCGCATGAAGGCGATCGTTGCCGTGTCCGACCGGCCGGAGCGCCCCGTCGTGCTGCATGGCGTGCAGAATATCTTCCATGCGCCCGTGCGCCTGCCGGCCTGGCCCGATCCGGAAGACCGCCGCACGCGCATGGTCATCATCACGAAGGATCTGCCCGAGGATTTCGTGAAGGGCCTATTCGACGCCTTCCTCAGCAAGCCGCGCGTCGATACGCCTGACAGAGCGGCGCTGGAGGACAATCCGTTGGCCGTGCCAGGGATGAAGTTTTAGTTAAACTCGATGAGATCCAACAACCCGCCTCGCCCTTCGATAGGCTCAGGGTGAGGCGGGAGCGTAGCGAACCTCGAACCACGAGGATGGCCACCGGCCGAAAATCGTCACCCCTTGCGAATCACGAAGCGATGGCCGCCATCCGTCTTCTCGCTCTCGAGAAGCGTGTGACCCTTTTCATTGCAGAGATGCGGGATGTCGATGACGGCGAGCGGATCCGTGGTTTCCACGGTCAAGATCGCACCGCTTGCCATGCCGCGCAAACGCTTCTCCGTCTTGATCGCCGGATAGGGGCATTTCAGGCCGCGCAGATCATAGATCTCGGTATCTGGACTATTCACTCTTGGCCCAGAACTTCCAGAAAGGCGGCTTCTTGGCCTCTGTCTGTGCGGTCTCGACGGCCGGGTTCGGCGCGTAGGCGAGCGCGTTGAGGCTGGAGTTCATGGGGTTTGCCGTCGGGATAGGCACATTTGCCGGAATGTTGGCTGCAACGATCGGGCCGGCCGCGGGTTGCTGCGCAGGCGCCATCGGAGCACCTGTCGCAGGGCTTGCCGTGGCCACGCGGATACTTGCCGTCGTCGGGTTGCTCGTCGGGCTGGCAACGGTGCCGCCGCGCGCCACCTGCTGGGCCGACTGGTTGGACATCATCGATTCGAGATCGGCGACCTTCATCATCTTGCCGGCGGCAAGTGCGGTGCCCGTCGGTGCATAGGCGATATCGTGGCCCTTGCGCTGCTTGGCGACGATGGCTTTGCGCTCGGCTTCGGTCGGGTCGTACCAGGCCATGCCGTCGAACTTCTTCGAGGCAGCGGCATAGTCTGCCTGATACTGCTTGTCATAGGTCGCAAGCGCCATCTGCAGGGCAGGCGGCGTGGTCATGACAGGGCATTTGCCGCTGGCGTTGAACGGACCGCTGGCCTGCTGGTTGAAGACGTATTTCTTCTCGCAGACCTCGACCTCGGGTGGGCGCTTGGTGACTTCGAAATTGTCGTAGCCGACCTTCAGCATCTTCCAGAATTCGATATTGGGGCTGAGGCGATGCTTCCACATGTTTTCCGCCGTCATGCGGAAGGGGAAGGCTTCGAGCTGAACGGCCTTCTGCCCGCCCTTGAAGGCGTCGCGCGCGAAGGCATAGATCTCCAGCACCTGCTGGTCGGTCATAGAATAGCAGCCGGACGACGAGCAGGCGCCGTGGATCATCAGATCGGCGCCGGTGCGGCCGTTGGCAGCATCGTAACGGTTCGGGAAGCCGGTGTTGATGGCGAGGTAGTATTTCGAATTCGGGTTCAGGTTAGCCGGCGTCAGCATGTAGAAGCCTTCCGGTGCCTGCCGGTCGCCTTCCTTTACCTTCGGGCCTAGACGGCCGGACCAGGCGCAGATCTTGTAATCGGCGATGACTTCGAAACGGTTGCTCTGGTTCGCCTTCAGGATCTCCATCACGCCTTCTTCCTTGAAGATGCGGATCATGATCGGCGAGTTGCGGTCCATGCCCTTCTTGGCCATGTCAGCAAGAATATGGCTGGGAAGCGGCTGTTCGACCTTGTTCTTCACCTTCGACAGGTCGATCGACGCGGTGTCCAGCGCGTCGTTGCAGCCGGCGAGCGCCAGCGCCATCAGGGAAATATAGGCAAGGTGACGAATGCGCATTCTGACTTGGTCCATAAATGCGAAGAGTGGCAGCTCGATCTGTTTCGCCACTCCCCTCGAAGCATGAAACGGAATCATAGATGGCTTATACTTGAAAATTCCTTACCAGCCTATGACGTGCCCGCAGCGCGTCGGCAAGCTTTTCTTTGCCATAAAAGCTTCGATAACGGAAATGTGGCCAAGGTTTGGCCTCATTCCCGCTTTTAGCGATCACTTTTTTCAAATGCTGCTTAGAGATTCCGACCGATGTTGAGGAATTTCTGACGGCGGTCGCTGCGCAATTGTTCGCCCGAACGGCTGGAAAGCTCTGCAAGCGCGGTCGCAATCGTTTCGCCGGCCGCGCTTATTACCGCGTTCGGATCGCGATGCGCGCCGCCGACAGGCTCGGAGATAATGCCGTCGATCACGCCGAGGCCTTTCAGATCATCGGCTGTTATCTTCATGTTGGTTGCGGCTTCCTTGGCGCGCGTTGAATCGCGCCAGAGGATCGAGGCCGCACCTTCGGGCGAAATTACGCTGTAGATCGAATGTTCGAGCATATAGACGCGGTTGCCGACGGCAATCGCGATGGCGCCGCCGGAGCCGCCTTCGCCGATGACGATGGAGATGATCGGCACCTTCACGCCGAGACACATCTCGGTCGAGCGGGCGATCGCTTCGGCCTGACCGCGTTCTTCGGCGCCAACCCCCGGATAGGCGCCGGCGGTATCGACCAGCGTGATGACGGGCAACTGGAAGCGGTCAGCCATTTCGAGGATACGGATCGCCTTGCGGTAGCCTTCCGGCCGGGCGCTGCCGAAATTATGCTTCAGACGGCTCTTGGTGTCGTTGCCTTTTTCCTGGCCGATAAGGGCGACCGGCTGGCCGCGGAAGCGGGCAAAACCTGCCTGGATCGCGGCATCCTCGGAGAATTGGCGATCGCCGGCCAGCGGTGTGAATTCCGTAAACAGCGTACTGGCATAATCGACGAAATGCGGGCGCTGCGGGTGGCGGGCGACCTGCGTCTTCTGCCAGGCGTTGAGCTTGGAATAGATGTCGGCCATCGCCTCGCGGACGCGGATTTCAAGCCGCCCGACTTCCTCGGACGTGTCGATGCTTTCGTCTTCGCTCGCCAGTTTCTTGAGCTCGTGAATCTTGCCTTCGAGATCCGAGATGGGTTTTTCGAAGTCCAGATAATTGTGCATGAGGTGCGTTTCCGATCCTTTTGCCCGTGACGAGAGATGGCGGCTTCAGCCTGTATGCCGGTCCTAATCCTGTTTTTTTGCCTGTTTGGCAAGGGGGTGATGCGTTTGGACCAGCTGATGAAGGCGTTCTTCCAGCACATGTGTGTAGATTTGCGTCGTCGAAATGTCCGAATGGCCGAGAAGTTCCTGCACGACGCGCAGGTCCGCGCCGTTGGCGAGAAGATGGCTCGCGAAGGCGTGGCGCATCACATGCGGTGAAATCATCGAAGGCGTCAGGCCGGCCCGGATGGCAAGGTCCTTGAGATCGCGCGCAAAAACCTGACGCGGCAGATAGCCCTGCCTGGAAGCAGCTGGGAAAAGCCACGGGCTTTCGGGGGCGGGGTTCTTGGCGTTTGCCGCAATCTCGGCCTGCAGCCGTCCATAGGTCTTCAGCGCCGAAATGGCCGACTGCGACAGCGGCACCAGCCGCTCCTTGTTGCCTTTGCCGCGGATCATCAGGAAGCGGCCTTCCTGATCCAGCACCTTCGCCGGCAGAGAGATGAGCTCGCTCACACGCATGCCGGTGGCATAGAGCATTTCCAGGAGCACCAGCATGCGCAGGCGCTGCAGCCGGTCCGGTCCGTCGGCAGTGGCCTCCTCCTCAGCCTGGCTCAAAAGTCTCGTCACCTGATCGACGCCCATCGTCTTCGGAAGGGCGCGGCCCTTCTTGGGAGCATCGAGGATCCCTGTCGGGTCGTCCGTGCGCAAACCTTCAGCATAGAGGAACTTATAGAATTGCCGCATGGCAGAGAGCCGGCGCGCCTGGGAGGATGGTTTGAAGCCCTGGCTCGACAGGCTGGAAAGATAGGCGCCCAGATCGCTGGAGCTGGCTTCCGTCAGGCGGACTCCCTGCCCGGAGAGGAATGAATGGAGATCCTCGAGATCACGCTCGTAGGATTGCAGCGTGTTGACGGCAGCACCCCGCTCGGCGCTCATCATTTCCAGAAAGGCTTCCAGATGCACTCGCCCCAGATCTCTCTTGACCGCTCGTACATTTTCGGCTTGCGCGCTCATGGTTTCAGCGAGCCCGTCGTCGGAGGGTTGAGGCGTTCGGGGGCAATGCGGATCGTCACATCGCGCGGCTCAGGATCGACGAAGAGCACCAGTGCCCACATTGCTCCATATATCGATCCGGCGATGACCGCGCAGATGACAAGGAAGCGAAACAGGGTTGGCATTCGAAAACTCTCCTTCGCCGTTCATTGGCGTGGCGATGCGCAATAATTATGTCCTTCAAGGGTTAGCTGAAGGATATTGCAGACATGTTTACGATAGCGGCGTCTTGACGCTACCGGCGCATTTGACGATACCGTTTCCAAAGAAATTGTGAATGGGCCGATGAGTGAACAAGTCCTGACCCTTGCCGAGAGCCTTAAAGACAGGGCGCGTGCTGCGCTCGGTCAGCGCAATCTCGTCTTCGTGGGATTGATGGGAGCAGGAAAATCCTCGATCGGCCGGCCAGTCGCGCAGCAGCTCGGTCTTCCCTTCGTCGATACGGATATCGAAATTGAGCGCGTGTCGCGCATGACGATCGCCGAACTGTTTGCCGCCTATGGCGAGCAGGAGTTCCGGGCGCTGGAAACGCGTGTCATCAAGCGGCTGCTCAAGGGCGGCCCGCGTGTCGTCTCGACCGGCGGCGGCGCCTTCATCAACGAAAGCACGCGGCTGCATGTCAAGCGCGGCAGCCTCTCCGTCTGGCTGAAGGCCGACCTCGACGTGCTGTGGGATCGGGTGAACAAGCGTGACACGCGCCCTCTGCTCAAGACCGAGAATCCGAAACAGACCCTCGAGAACCTGATGAATGCGCGCTACCCGATCTATGCGGAAGCCGATATCACGGTTCTCTCCCGCGACGTAAGCAAGGATATCATGGTCAGGGAAGTCCTTGCCGCGATTGCCGAGGGAAAGAAAGCAGAAAGCAGAATACCATGAATGCGATCACACCGGCTTCCGCTGAGCGTCTCGTGCGCGTGCCTCTCGGCGAGCGTGCCTATGACATCCTGATCGGCCCCGGCCTGATTGCCCGTGCTGGCCAGGAGATCGCAGCGCGGCTGAAGGGGCGCAAGGCGGCCGTCATCACCGATGAAAATGTCGCACCGCTTTATCTCGCTGCATTGGTTGCCAGCCTTGAAGCGGACGGTATCCAGGCTTCCAGCCTCGTTTTGCCCGCTGGCGAAAAGACAAAAGGCTTCGAGCATCTGATTACCGTTTGTGATGCGGTGCTGACGGCGCGTGTGGAGCGCAACGATGCGGTGATCGCGCTTGGCGGCGGCGTCATCGGCGATCTCTCCGGCTTCGCCGCCGGCATCGTGCGCCGCGGCGTTCGTTTCATCCAGATTCCGACCTCGCTGCTTGCGCAGGTGGATTCGTCCGTCGGCGGCAAGACCGGCATCAACACCCATCATGGCAAGAACCTGGTCGGCGTCTTCCACCAGCCTGACCTCGTCCTTGCCGATACCGACGTGCTCAATACGCTGAGCGAGCGTGAATTTCGGGCCGGCTATGCCGAAGTCGCCAAATATGGCCTGATCGACAAGCCGGATTTCTTCGCCTGGCTCGAAACCAATTGGAAGGATGTCTTCTCGGGTGGTGCTGCTCGCATCGAGGCGATTGCTGCCAGCTGCCAGGCAAAGTCCGATGTCGTCGTTGCCGACGAACGCGAAAACGGCCCTCGCGCGCTGCTCAATCTCGGCCATACCTTCGGCCACGCGCTGGAAGCCGCCACTGCCTATGACAGTCGCCGGCTGGTGCATGGCGAGGGTGTTGCAATCGGCATGGTGCTGGCGCATGAATTTTCCGCGCGCCTCAATCTGGCAAGCCCGGATGATGCCAAGCGTGTCGAGGTGCATTTGAAGGCCGTGGGCCTGCCGACGCGGATGGGCGATATTCCGGGCGAGCTGCCGCCGGCCGAAACGCTGATGGATGCGATCGCGCAGGACAAGAAGGTCAAGAGCGGTAAGCTCACTTTCATCCTCACGCACGGTATCGGCCAGTCCTTCGTTGCGGACGATGTGCCGTCTTCCGAAGTCCTGAGTTTCCTGAAGGAAAAACATCCCTGATGACCGTCGAGGGCACGCTGGCTGTTCTGTGGGAATATTGGCCCGAGATTATATCGATCGTGGTCCTGGTGCTGCTTTCCGCCTTCTTTGCCGGCTCGGAGACGGCGCTGACGGCGGCTTCGCGTAGCCGTATCCATACATTGGAAGCCAACGGCGACAGGCGGGCCGGCATCGTGCGGCTCTTGATAGAACGTCGCGACCGATTGATCGGCGCGCTGCTGATCGGCAACAATCTCGCCAATATTCTGTCGTCCTCGCTTGCGACCAGCGTGTTCCTGGGTCTGTTCGGCAATTCCGGCGTGGCGATCGCCACCGCCGCCATGACCGTCATCCTCGTCATTTTCGCGGAGGTTCTGCCGAAGAGCTGGGCCATTGCGACGCCGGATCGCTTCGCGCTGAACGTCGCCAGTACGATACGCCTCTTCGTCATCGTCGTCGGGCCTGTGTCGAGCGTCGTCAATGCCATCGTGCGCCAGATCCTGGGCATTTTCGGCGTCAATCTCTCCCGGGAAGTGTCGATGCTGTCGGCGCATGAGGAGCTGCGCGGCGCCGTGGACCTGCTTCACCGCGAGGGTTCCGTGGTCAAGGCCGATCGCGACCGTCTGGGTGGCGTTCTCGATCTCGGCGAGCTGGAACTGTCGGACATCATGGTTCACCGTACGGCAATGCGCGCCATCAATGCCGATGACCCGCCAGAAGTGGTCGTGCGTGCGATCCTCGACAGCCCTTATACGCGCATGCCGCTCTGGCGCGGCACGATCGACAACATCATCGGCGTCGTGCATGCCAAGGACCTGCTGAGGGCGCTCGCGGAACGCAATGTCGAGCCGGAAAATCTCGATATCGTCAAGATCGCGCAAAAGCCCTGGTTCGTGCCCGACAGCACCAATCTCGAGGACCAGCTCAATGCCTTCCTGCGTCGCAAGCAGCATTTCGCCGTCGTCGTCGACGAATATGGCGAGGTGCAGGGCATCGTCACGCTGGAAGACATTCTGGAGGAGATCGTCGGCGACATCGCCGATGAGCACGATCTGGATATCCAGGGCGTGCGGCAGGAGGCCGACGGTTCGATCGTGGTCGACGGCGTCGTGCCAATTCGCGACCTGAACCGCGCACTCGACTGGGATCTGCCCGATGAAGAGGCAACGACGATTGCCGGCCTCGTCATCCACGAATCGATGACCATCCCCGAAGAGCGCCAAGCCTTCACCTTTTACGGCAAACGCTTCATCGTCATGAAGCGCGAAAAGAACCGCATCACCAAGCTGCGCATCCGTCCCGCCGAAACGGAAGAGGCAAAGCCAGTGTAAGGTGTCCCCGGCACCCTACCAGCGCACCGCCTCTCCAGGAGCGGCGGGCTCCACCGCCAGTGCATGCAGACCCGCGTCCAGTTCCGGCTTCAAAAGCTCATTGATCGCCCTGTGGCGTGCAAGGCGTGGCATGCCCGAGAACTTGGCGGAAACGATTCGAATTCTTATATGAGTTTCGCCGGTCCCGGTCATCTCGGGCTGATGACCCGCGTGAAGGTGGCTTTCATTGATGACGGCAAGGCGCTCGGGCGCGAAGGCATCGGTGAGCTTCCGCTCAATGCGAGATTGCAGTGTCGTTTCCATATTCCCGCGTCGACCTCGCTTGCGAAAAAAGGCTCCCACAAAGCCTATAACATTCCTGTTTGTCAATTCTTGTTGTGGGGTTTCCAAGGCCCCATAATTAGGACGCCATGAGACTTGATTCAAAATATTTCGATCGCATCCGCACCCGCCGCAAGCGCGCGCAGGAGCCCGAACAGGGTCCGCCGACGTGCCAGTGGGACGGCTGCGACAAGCACGGTACGCATCGCGCCCCGGTGGGGCGCAATGCGGAAGGGCAATTCTTTTTGTTCTGCTTCGAGCACGTCAAGGAATACAATAAGGGCTACAATTATTTCTCCGGCCTCTCGGACGGGGAAATCGCGCGCTACCAGAAAGAAGCCATCACCGGCCACCGTCCGACCTGGACCGTGGGCGTGAACAAGGCCGCCAGGAACAGCCCGCTTCATTCCGATATCCGCTCGGGCGCCTATTCCCGCGTTCGTGACCCCTTCGGCTTCGTTAGGGAAGGCGAGGGCCAAGGTCGCGGCCCGCGTTTTCCGCAGCAGCGCAAGCTGAAAACGCTGGAGGCGAAAGCCTTCGACACCATGGGTCTCGGCGCCAATGCTTCGGCTCCGGAAATCAAGCGCCGTTATAAGGAATTGGTGAAAATGCACCATCCTGACGCCAATGGCGGCGACCGCGGCTCGGAGGAGCGCTTCCGCGCGGTCATTCAGGCCTATCAATTATTGAAGCAGAACGGTTTTTGTTAATTCCCGTCCTTGCTCTCCGCCTTCAATCAGGTATGGTCCAAATCGGCTGAAGCTGCGGGCGACCGCGGCAGGGTGCGCATTTGGCTGGCTGCACCTCGGTCAACTTTCCGGACGCGGCGTTTCTTGTCCGGGGACTCTGTTCAAGGATGCTCGCAAGCGATCATATTATCGCGCCGAGATTTTGCTTTAGTCCCGGAGAAGTATCGCCGCTGTTCCGACCGAACGGATGCGGGCAACAAGCTGCGGCGTTTCGGATAAATCGGCTAAGTTTGATATGGCAGGGTGAGAGCCACCCGCCCTGGAGACATGATGAGCAAGATTGACCTTGATATTTCCGAAGTTCCAGACACCACCGTTTCGGTCCGCGAAGTCTTCGGCATTGATTCCGACATCCGCGTCCCCGCCTATAGCCAGGGCAGCGCCTACGTGCCCGATCTCGACACGGACTACCTCTTCGACCGCGAGACCACGCTCGCCATCCTCGCCGGCTTCGCTCATAACCGCCGCGTGATGATCTCGGGCTATCACGGCACCGGCAAGTCCTCCCATATCGAGCAGGTCGCCGCACGCCTGAACTGGCCGTGCGTGCGTATCAACCTCGACAGCCACGTCAGCCGTATCGATCTCGTCGGCAAGGATGCCATCGTTGTCAAGGACGGGCTACAGGTCACCGAATTCAAGGATGGCATCCTGCCCTGGGCCTACCAGCACAATGTCGCGCTCGTCTTCGACGAATATGACGCCGGCCGCCCGGACGTGATGTTCGTCATCCAGCGCGTGCTGGAATCGTCGGGCCGCCTGACCCTGCTCGACCAGAGCCGCGTCATCCGTCCTCACCCGGCCTTTCGCCTGTTCGCAACCGCCAACACCATCGGTCTCGGCGATACGACCGGCCTCTATCACGGTACGCAGCAGATCAACCAGGCGCAGATGGACCGCTGGTCGATCGTGACGACGCTGAACTACCTGCCGCACAACAATGAAGTCGATATCGTGCTGGCGAAGGTGAAGTCCTTCCGCAACGACAAGGGCCGTGACACCGTCTCCAAGATGGTCCGCGTTGCCGATCTGACGCGCGCCGCCTTCATGAATGGCGATCTGTCGACCGTCATGAGCCCGCGTACCGTCATCACCTGGGCCGAAAATGCGGAAATCTTCGGCGATGTCGCCTTTGCCTTCCGCGTCACCTTCCTCAACAAGTGTGATGAACTGGAGCGGCCGCTGGTCGCCGAGCACTATCAGCGCGCCTTCGGTGTCGAGCTGAAGGAAAGTGCCGCCAACATCGTGCTCGAAGCCTAGGGAAGAACCCACACATCATGTCAGGTCGCGGAGACAATTCCAAAGCGAAGCCGGGTGCACCGGTGGACATGGAGCCGTTGCGCCGGGCGATCACCGGCTGTGTGCGCTCGATCGCCGGCGACGCCGAGGTCGAGGTGGCCTTTGCCAACGAACGCCCGGGGATGACGGGCGAGCGCATCCGCCTGCCGGAGCTTTCGAAGCGGCCGACAGCCCATGAGCTCGCGGTGACCCGCGGCCTTGGCGATTCGATGGCCCTGCGGCTTGCCTGTCATGATGCCCGCGTCCATGCGGTGATGTCGCCCCAGGGTGCCGATGCCCGCAGCATCTTCGATGCCGTCGAGCAGGCCCGTGTCGAATCGATCGGCTCGCTGCGCATGAGCGGCGTTGCCGCCAATCTCAACTCCATGAATACAGAGAAATACGCCAAGGCGAATTTCTCCGGCATCGAACGGCGCGAGGATGCGCCGATCGGTGAGGCCATGGCGATGATCGTGCGCGAGAAGCTGACCGGTCAGAAGCCGCCGGAAAGCGCCGGCAAGGTACTCGACCTCTGGCGTCCCTTCATTGAGGAAAAGACCGGCGGTCAGCTCGATAACCTGCTGTCTGCCATCAACGACCAGCAGAGCTTCGCCCGTGTCGTCCGCAACATTCTGACGGCCATGGAAATGGCCGAGGAATATGGCGACGAGCAATCCGAGCCCGACAGCGACGAGCAGCCGAGCGAAGAGGACAAGCCGAACGGCGAGGACCAGGATAACGACGACGTCAAGGAAGACGAAGGTGCCGATGCCGCTCCAGCCGAGGACAGCGAAGCCTCCGACGAGCAGATGGAAGACGGCGCAACCGAAGACGGCGGCGAGATCTCCGACGACGATATGAGCGAAGAGGGTGAGGAAGACTCGGAAACGCCGGGCGAAACCCGCCGTCCGAACACACCCTTCGCCGACTTCAACGAGAAGGTCGACTACCACGTCTATACGGAGGAGTTCGACGAGACCACGACCGCGCAGGAGCTGTGCGACGTGGCCGAACTCGAGCGCCTGCGGGCCTTCCTCGACAAGCAGCTCGCGCATCTGCAAGGTGCCGTTGGCCGGCTCGCAAACCGGCTGCAGCGTCGCCTGATGGCGCAGCAGAATCGTTCCTGGGACTTCGATCTGGAAGAGGGCTATCTCGATCCGGCCCGCCTGCCGCGCCTGATTATCGATCCGATGCAGGCGCTGTCCTTCAAGATGGAGCGCGATACGCAGTTCCGCGATACGGTGGTAACGCTGCTGATTGACAATTCCGGCTCGATGCGCGGCCGTCCGATCACGGTTGCCGCCTCCTGCGCCGATATTCTTGCCCGCACGCTGGAGCGCTGCGGCGTGAAGGTCGAGATCCTCGGCTTCACCACGAAAGCCTGGAAGGGTGGGCAGGCACGTGAAAAGTGGCTTGCCAGCGGCAAGCCGCAGACGCCGGGCCGGCTGAATGACCTGCGCCACATCATCTACAAGTCCGCGGACGAGCCCTATAGACGGTCGCGCAGCAATCTCGGGCTGATGATGCGCGAAGGCCTGCTCAAGGAGAATATCGACGGCGAGGCGCTGATCTGGGCGCATAACCGCCTGCTCGGACGCCGTGAACAGCGCCGTATCCTGATGATGATCTCGGATGGTGCGCCGGTCGATGATTCCACGCTGTCGGTCAATCCGGGCAACTATCTGGAACGGCATCTGCGCGCTGTCATCGACCAGATCGAGACGCGCTCGCCGGTAGAATTGCTGGCCATCGGTATCGGCCATGATGTCACGCGCTACTATCGCCGCGCGGTCACCATTGTCGATGCCGATGAGCTTGCCGGCGCCATGACGGAGCAGCTTGCCTCGCTGTTCGAGGATCAGACGAGCATGCCGCGCTCGCGCATGCGCCGCGTCAGCTGAGCCGGCTCGGGTCTTTCTTGGCATCGGCCTTGCGGCCGATGCTCTCTCGATCCGACGGCGTCGGTTCCAGGCCTTGGTCGGCTGCCGGAAGATACATATGTCTCCTCGCGGTGCTCACTGGACTGATTTCGGGTTGCAGTTTCGGAAGCGATGCCGACGAAAGTGGCCCCGCAGCAATCCGGGCCAGAGTCATTTCCACCTTCAAGCAAGGTTCGGATCAAACGCGCTTCGGCGCACTGGAATTTCTTGGCGGTCTTGAGTTCAGCTCGGATAATGCGCTTCTCGGCGCTGTTTCGGCCATTCGTTTTCGTGACGATCAGCGGCGGTTCATTTCGGTGCTGGATACCGGCCATTGGCTTACCGGCGCCATCGAACGCGACCAAGAGGGCCGGCTGACCGGCATCAGCGATGCGCGAATAGCGACCATGATCGACCGCCTCGGCGAGAGGGATTCGGGCGATGGGGTCATGGATGCCGAAGGCTTGGCGCTGCGCGGCAATCACGTCCTCGTCAGCTATGAGCAATATCACCGCGTCGATGCCTATCCCGATCCGGGTTTCGAGATTTCGCCGCCCGATGGAACCATGCCCATTCCCATCCCGAGATCGGAGCTGCATTCCAATCGCAGCCTCGAGGCGCTGATGATCGCGCCGCAGTCGAGCCCGCTTGCCGGCGGCGCTGTCATCGTCGCCGAAGACAGTCTCGATGATCAGGGTAATTTGTTCGCCGCCGTTCTGGACGGGCCGCTGCAGGGGCGCTTCACTGTGAGGCGCCATGGCGGCTTCAATGTCAGCGACGGCGTCTTTCTACCGAATGGCGACCTATTGCTGCTGGAGCGGCGCTTCGGGCTGATCCATGGCCTCGGCGTGCGTATCCGCCGCATAGCCGGTGGGGATATCAAGCCGGGTGCTGTCTTGGATGGCAAGGTGATCTTCGCGGCTGGCTCCGGAGATCAGATCGACAATATGGAGGGCCTGGATGTCTTCCGCGCAGCCGACGGCTCCCTGCATCTCGTCATGGTCTCGGATGACAACCATTCGATCCTGCAGCGCAGCCTGATGTTGGAGTTCAAGCTGCATGACGACAATATCGTCAGTCAGAATTGAGAGCGGGCGAGCGGTCTGGTTCTCGGCCGCCGCCATTCCTCTTTGTCAGGAAATGATGCCACGCGTCACATTGAGTCGCGCAGCGGACCATTCGGCTATCAGGCGGTTGGCGCCTGCGGCATCGGTTTCAGCATGTTCATCAGCGCGCCATAGGGCAGCAGCATGACGAGGCCGACGGTCACCTTGACCGAGAAATCGCCGATCGCCCAGGATACCCAGCGCGGGGCCGAGGTGGAGAAAGCGCCGAGGATCGGCGCCCACTCGATCGCGAAGGGATCGTTCGGTCCGAAGAAGACGAAGAAGGGCGCAAAGGCGAAGGAAAAGAAAATCAGCGTATCGAGCATCGAGCCGATGAGCGAGCCGAACAGCGGCGCGCGCCACCAGGCCATGCGGCGCAGGCGGTTGAAGACCGAGATGTCGAGCAGCTGGCCGGCGAGATAGGCCGAGCCGGAGGCGATCGCGATGCGTGGCTGCGCGGTGTAGAAGGACAGGGCAACGCCGACGACGAAGCCGGCAAAGACGACCTTACGCGCGGCCTTGGGACCGAACTGGCGGTTGGTCAGATCGGTGATGAGGAAGGCGACCGGATAGGTGAAGGCGCCCCAGGTGAGGATATCCGCGAGATTGATGCCGGCGAGTGTTGCCTGCAGCGGATACTGCACGAGGATGTTGGAAGCGACGACGACCAGCGTCATCAGCAGAACGTAGATAAGGGTATGACGTATCGTCAGCATTTTTTTATCCTGGGAGATGCCACCAGTTGAAAGAAACCGGACATGGAAAAAGGCTTGTCCGGATATGATCCGTTCAAGCCTCTTAGCCGGTATGAAATCGCGAAATGCTAGCGCTGCTTAGGCAGCAACGGCAGCTTCAGCGGACTTCTTGACGATCTGGCGACGCAGCAGGCGAGCGCGCATGCTGAGTTCGTTTTCGCTTGCCTTCAGGAGGAAAGCGTCCAGACCACCACGATGCTCGACCGAACGCAGCGCTGCAGCGGAAACGCGCAGGCGGTAGCGCTGGCCGAGAACGTCGGAAATCAGCGTGACCTGGCAGAGGTTCGGCAGGAACCGACGCTTGGTCTTGTTGTTGGCGTGGCTAACGTTGTTGCCCACGAGGACGGCCTTGCCGGTCAATTCGCACATGCGGGACATGGTACACCTACTTTTGTTTTTCTCGGCCATCGGATAGACATACCGGGCAAAGCCCGGCGCGCAATCCAACAGGCCATAATTGGAAAGTTGCGGTTCTATAGTCAGAGAGGCTGGCCGCGTCAAGCCAAACCTTGTGTTTTCCCGCAATTCCGTCAAAAAGCTGCTGTTGTCTGACGCTCGCAGCAGGCGAGCAAAGCAACTATATAACTTGCCTGATCCTCGTCGAAGGGCCTGAACATGGTTCAAATTCGGAAGTGGCTTATCATTTCAGCGATCGTCGCGTCGATGCCGTCGATGGCATTGGCCGATGTGCTGCGGCATGAAACGCGCTATCGCGTTTCGCTGGCCGGGCTGCCGATCGCCAGAGCGGATTTCAAGACCGAGGTCACCGGCAAGCAGTTCACCATTCGCGGCGATATCACCTCCGCGGGCCTTGCCGATCTTGTCACCTCCATCGACGCCAGGACGGATGTGACCGGCGTCGTCAACGACAGCAAGCTGCAAGCGACGCATTACACGCTCTTCTACAAAAGTGGCAAGAGAGAGCGCACCTATGATGTCGCCTATGCCAACGGCAATGTGACGTCGAATACGATCACGCCCGAGCCGAAGCGTCCGGACACCTGGGTCCCCATCACGGAAAGCGATTTGAAGTCGGTGCTCGATCCGATATCGGGCATGATCTTCCCGATCACGCCCAGCCTCAACCTCTGCAACCAGACGCTGGCTGTCTTCGATGGCGAGATGCGCATGGATCTGAAGCTGTCGCCGAAGGGATCGCATCCCTTCTCGACGGAGGGTTTCAAGGGCAAGACCATCGCCTGCGGCGTGCGCTTCACGCCGAAGAGCGGCTATAAGAGCACCCGCAAGGATTATCTCTACCTGGCCAAGAGCGACAATATGGAAATCTGGTTTGCCAAGGCGGATACCATGAATGTCTATGCCCCGGTCTACGTCCGGATTCCGACGCAATACGGGACAGTGACGATCACGGCCGTAAAATACGGCAGCTAGGCCGGGCTATAACTTCACGGAAAAGCTTGACGATTTCCGTCGTTATTTCTACGCAATTTCCAGTGGAAAATTGCTGGCATTTTCGTGGAATTGCTTTAGCGGGCTGGGGACCTCCGCGGCAAGGGGTTGGGGACAGAGATGAAATTTCGTGCGACATTGACGGGCTTTTCGGCCATTTTGATGTGGTCGTTTCTGGCGCTTTTAACCGTCGCCTCCGGCAAGATGCCACCCTTCCAGCTGCTCGCCGTCTGCTTTGCGATCGGCAGCATTCCAGGTATTATCGTTCTTCTGTTGAGGCCCGAGCGGCTGCAGCTGCTGCGCCAGCCGGCCAAGGTCTGGATAACAGGCATTGCCGGCTTGTTCGGCTACCACTTTCTCTATTTCACGGCATTGCGTCACGCGCCGGCGGTGGAGGCGGGCCTGATCGCCTATCTCTGGCCATTGCTGATCGTCGTCGGCTCCACATTGCTGCCAGGTGAGCGGCTGCGCTGGCACCACATCGTCGGCGCTCTGATGGGGCTTGCGGGTACAATCCTGATTGTCGGCCGCAATGGCTTTCATTTCGAAGGCGCCTATGCCGTCGGCTATGGCGCGGCGTTCCTCTGTGCCTTCACCTGGTCCGGCTATTCGCTGATCACGCGTCGTTTCGAGGCTGTTTCCACCGATGTGGTCACGATATTTTGCCTTGCGACATCGATCCTTTCCTTCTTTTGCCACCTTGGCCTGGAGGAGACCATCTGGCCGGAGAACCCGGCCCAGTGGATCGCCGTGCTCGGCCTTGGCCTTTTTCCGGTCGGCGCCGCCTTCTATGCCTGGGATTATGGCGTCAAAAACGGCGATATCCAGATCCTCGGCGCGGCAAGCTATGCTGCACCACTGCTTTCGACGCTGATCCTGACGCTGTTCGGTTTTGCCGAGCCGAGCTGGGGTATTGCGCTTGCCTGCCTGCTCGTGACGGGAGGGGCGGTGCTGGCCGCCCATCGCATGATCCTGCGCCGGGAAGATGCCATGCGGGCGCAGGCGGAAGCGGCGGAATAGCTCCCGCCGCCCTCGCTGCCGTTTATTTCTTGAAGACTTTTTCCAGGAAGGCCGCGAGCGATGGCCGCCAGACATCCATCTCATGCTGAAGGTCGGGGTATTCATGGTATTCGTGCTTGATCTTCTTGGCGTCGAGCGTCGCCTTCAAGCCGGCTACGTCCTTGCCGACGACCTGATCCTTGCTTCCGACCGTCACGGTGAAATTGTGCAAGGCCTTGTTGATCTTCTCAGGCTCGTTCAGCATGGCATCGACTGTCTTGTTGGGAACCGTCGTCGTGCTGACGCCGCTGAAGGTTGCGACCCAGCCGAAGGTATCCAGATGTGAAAGACCGGATACGAGGGCCTGATAGCCGCCCTGCGACAAGCCGGCAACGGCGCGGCCGTTCGCCTCGTTCCGCACCCGATAATGCTTCTTCATGTAGGGAATAAGGTCTTCCGTCAGCTCGCGATCGGCTGCCTCGGCGTTCGCCGGATAAAAATTCGCGCGACGATCGGCGGCGGGGAAGTTTTCGGCGATCGCATTCGGTACGTCGGTTTCCGTATCCGGAATGACGACGATCATCGGCTCGATCTTCTTTTCGGCAAGGAGATTGTCGAGGATCTGCGGCGCGCGGCCCTGGAGCACCCAGGACCCCACGGTGTCGCCGAAGCCGTGATAGAGGTAGAGCACCGGCAGCGGCTTGGAGGAATCGGTATAGCCGGGCGGCGTGTAGACATACATCTGCCGTTCCGAATCGAGCGCCTTGGAATGCAGGGTCACCAGCCGCAGATCGCCATGCGGCACGTTACGGATATCCAGAATGCTGCCGGGCACCAGGATGAGGCTGGTATTGACCTGCCGTTGCGGCTTCGGCGCATTGGTGCCCGTGTCGATGCTGCGGAAGCCGTCGACGTTGAAGTAATATTCGTAGAGATCCGGCTTCAGCACCTCCGTCTTGGCGCTCCAGGTGCCGTCGTCGCCGCGCTGCATGGCAATGGGATCGCGCGATCCCAAGGTGACGGAAACCGCCTTTGCCGAAGGCGCATAGAGGCGGAAGGTGATCGAGCCATCCTTTTCGACAGAGGTGACAAAGTTTTTGAGCGGCTGGCCGGCCGGCGGTGAGGCCGGGGCATCAAGGGCAAAGACAGGGGCGCTCATGACGCAGCCTGCCGCGACGAGCAAAGGAAACAACAAACGCACGAAAAAACCTCCTCCGGATGAATCAATTTTCACTTCCCCCGTGTAAAGCTGACACAGCGCGTCGCTTTTTCAAGACCGTCGCTGCGCGCTGTCTGGCCGCACCCTGCGTGATGTCAATGAAAGGTGAAAAGGTTCAGCCTGAGGTGGGCTTCCAGTCCGGCGGCGCCATCTCGAAGCTCGAAAATTCGAAGCCGGGGGAGACCGTGCAGCCGACGAGCGTGAATTGCCCGAGACTTTCGGCCGATTGCCACCAGTTGACCGGAATGATCGCCTGCGGGCGCTCCCCCTTTGCCAGATCCATGCCGAGAACGAGTTTTTCACTCGCCTTGCCGTCGGCCGACCGATGCAAAGCAAGGGGGGCGCCGGCATAGTAGTGCCAGACCTCGGCGGCGTCGTGCACCCGATGCCAATGCGAGCGCTCGCCCGCCTCCAGCAGATAGTAGATGGCGGTGGAGTGGCCTCTCGTGCCGCCGTTCTCATCGCGAAACGTCTGCACGTACCAGCCGCCCTCCGGATGCCGCTGCATGGAAAGCGTTTCGATGATCTCTTTTGCCTGCATCAGAAATTGTCCTTGCGCTTGCGGATCTCGGCGAAGACTTCTTCGTTGCTGCGGCTTTCCATCAGCAGATGGCGGCGGATTGCCGGATCGGCGGCGCGCAGGAACGGATTGGTTTCCTTCTCGAGCGCCAGCGTCGTCGGGATAGTGAACTTACCTTCCGCTCTCAATGCCTCGATATCGGCGGCGCGCGCCTTCAGCCGCTCATTGTCGGGATCGATGGTCAGCGCGAAACGCGCGTTGGAGAGCGTGTATTCATGGCCGAAATAGACGGCCGTTTCGTCCGGCAGCACGGCGAGCTTCTGCAGCGAGGCCCACATATCCGTTGCCGGCCGTTCGAACAGGCGGCCGCAGCCGAGCGCAAACAGCGTGTCGGCGGCAAAAAGCAGCTTGTCGTCGGCAAAGTGATAGCAGACGTGGCCGGCGGTATGCCCGGGCGTTTCGATGACATTGACCGTATGACCGGCGAACTCGAATGTATCGCCGTCGCCGACGGCGCGATCAAGGCCGGGAATGGCAACGGCCTCGTTGATCGGACCGATGATCTCGCAGCCGAACTGCTCCTTCAGCGCCAGATTGCCCTCGACGTGATCGGTATGGTGATGCGTGGTCAGAATATGGCTGATAGTCCAGCCGCGCCGATCGGCGGCTTTCAGGACCGCATCTGCCTCCGGCGCGTCGATCGATGCCGTCAATCCGGTTTCGGGATCATGGACCAAGACGCCGTAATTGTCGGAACGGCAGATAAAAATCTCTAATTCCAATGGTTTCATGATCGAAATCGTCCTCGTCTTTTACGTTGGTAGAGAATGTAAGCCGTTCGGCCTTGAAGTCCAACGCTCGGCTGATAACATTTGTTTCGATGCACGCCGATATTGTCGATCTCCGCCAGTTTTATCATTCCGAGCTCGGTCGCTTGGCGGAGCAGTCGATCGCCATGGCACTATCCTCCATCTGGGCGCGGATGCCGGAAGAGCGGCTTGTCGGCCTCGGCTATGCCGTACCCTATCTCGATCGTTTCCGCGCCGACACCGAGCGTACCTTCGCCTTCATGCCGGCGGGGCAGGGTGCGGTGAACTGGCCGATGGGCTCGGCCTCGGCGACGGCGCTGATCTTCGATGAAGAGTTGCCGTTGCCCGACAGTTCGATCGATCGGGTGCTGATGGTGCATTCACTGGAGTTTGCCGAAAGCCCGCGCGAGACGCTGAAGGAGCTTTGGCGCGTTCTGGCGCCCGGCGGCCGGCTGGTCATCGTCGTGCCGAACCGTACCGGCGTGTGGGCGCGCATGGAGCATACCCCATTTGGCTCCGGCCGGCCCTATTCACGCGGCCAGCTCACCTCGCTGCTGCGCGAAACAAACTTCACGCCCGGTGCTACGGCAGAAGCACTGTTCTTTCCGCCTTCGAAGCTGCGGACCGTACTGCGGCTACGCCGCGCCTTCGAGCGGGTCGGCCGGACCCTGTGGCCCGCCTTTTCCGGCGTCATCATCGTCGAGGCGCAGAAACGGCTCTATCAGGGGCTGCCCGTTGCCGTTCGCGCCTCGCGCCGTGTCTTCGTGCCGGTGCTGGCCCCGCGGGGCATACCGACGACGCGTGATGGCGCGTGACGCTTTCGCCGTAGCGCCGACACTCGACAAATTTATCAATCCGCTTTAATGCGACGGGGTATCATAAACCGGAATTTTCCGGTCTTTCCCAAGGTCGATCCCATGAGCATGGAAATGAGCAAGCCCGTCCCGCGTCCCGGCATCCTCGACATCGCCGCCTATGTGCCGGGTAAGGAGCATGCACCGGGCGTTGCGCGCGTGTTCAAGCTTTCCTCGAACGAGACGCCGCTTGGTGCCAGCCCGAAGGCCATCGAAGCCTTCCGCGACGCTGCCGGCAATCTCGAGCGCTATCCGGACGGTCAGGCCAAGGAATTGCGCCAGGCGATTGCCGATGTGCATGGGCTGAATGTGGCCAATATCCTCTGCGGCGCCGGCTCGGACGAGTTGCTTGGCCTGCTCTGCCACACCTATCTCGGCACCGGTGACGAAGGCATCATCACCGAGCACGGCTTCCTGGTTTACAAGATCCAGATCATGGCCGCCGGCGCGACGCCGGTCACGGTCAAGGAAAAGGATTGCACCGTCGATGTCGACGCGATCCTTGCGGCCGTCACGGAGAAGACCAAGATGGTCTTCATTGCCAATCCGGCCAATCCCACTGGAACCTATGTTCCTGTCAGCGAGATCCGCCGCCTGCAGGCGAGCCTGCCGAAGCACGTCATCCTCATCCTCGACGCGGCCTATGCCGAATATGTCCGGCGCAACGATTACGAAGCCGGCCTTGAACTCGTTTCGGCCAATCAGAACGTCGTCATGACCCGTACTTTCTCCAAGGTTTACGGCCTGGCAGCCCTTCGTATCGGCTGGATGTACGCCCCGGTCGATATCGTCGATGCGATCAACCGCGTGCGTGCTCCGTTCAACCTGAACGGCGCAGCCATTGCCGCCGGAGCGGCTGCCATTCGCGATCACGCTTTCACGGAAAGGGCGGTCGCGCATAATACACTCTGGATCGAGAAGATGACGGCTGCGCTCGAAGCCTTGGGTCTCAGGGTGACGCCGTCGGTTGCGAATTTCGTGCTGATCCACTTCCCCGACAGCGACGGCAAGCGCGCTTCGGAAGCGGACGATTTCCTCACGAGCCGCGGCTATATCCTGCGCGCCGTCCGCGCTTACGGCTTCCCGAATTCGCTGCGCCTGAGCATCGGCACCGAAGAGGCCAATCTCGGCGTCATCGACGCTCTGGCCGAATTTATGGGACGCAAGGCATGAGCAACATCCAGTTCGACCGCATCGCCCTGATCGGTATCGGCCTTATCGGCTCTTCCATCGCCCACGACATCAAGCGCCTCGGTATCGCAAAGGAAGTGGTGATCTCGACACGCAGCGCCGAGACGTTGAAGCGTGCCGAGGAACTGAAGCTCGGCGACCGCTATACGCTGTCCTCGGCCGAGGCAGCCAAGGACGCCGATCTCGTCATCGTCTCCGTGCCAGTCGGCGCCTCCGAAAGTGTCGCCAAGGAAATTGCTGCGCATCTGAAGCCGGGCGCTATCGTCACCGATGTCGGCTCCACCAAGGCGTCGGTCATCGCGCAGATGCAGCCGCATATGCCCTCCAATGTGCATTTCATTCCGGGCCATCCGCTCGCAGGTACGGAGAAATCCGGTCCGGATGCCGGTTTTCCGGGGCTGTTCAAGGGGCGCTGGTGCATCTTCACGCCCGTTCCGGGTACCGACGAGGCTGCGATCAAGACGCTTCGCGGCTTCTGGGCAACTCTGGGCTCCCGTGTCGACGAGATGGATCCCGAACATCACGACAAGGTATTGGCGATCGTTTCGCATCTGCCGCATCTGATCGCCTACAATATCGTCGGCACCGCCGACGATCTGGAGACGGTCACCGAATCGGAAGTCATCAAATATTCGGCTTCCGGCTTCCGTGATTTCACGCGCCTTGCCGCATCCGATCCGACCATGTGGCGCGACGTCTGCCTGCACAATCGCGATGCCATTCTGGAGATGCTGTCGCGCTTTTCCGAGGATCTGGCATCGCTGCAGCGCGCCATCCGCTGGGGTGACGGCGACAAGATCTTCGAACTTTTCACCCGTACGCGCGCCATTCGCCGCTCGATCGTCGAAGCCGGCCAGGATGTCGACGTGCCTGACTTCGGCCGTCATGCGCTGGATGTGAAGGAATAGGCATCCCTATACGACGGAGGGCGCTTATGATCATCAGGCGCGCGCATTCCGAAGATTTGTCCTGGCTCCTTGAGCATGATGACGCCAGTGAAGACTGGATCGGGCGTTGCATTGCGTTCGGTGAATATTTTGTGGTCGAGCGGGACGATAAACTCGTCGGCTTCCTACGCTTCAGCCGCTTTTGGGGCAAGATACCCAATATGGATATGATCCGCGTGCTGCCGCTGCACCGGCGCGAGGGTGTCGGAACGGCTCTGTTCCGCGCCTGGGAAAGCGCCATGATCGACGATGGCGCCAAGCATCTGATGACCTCGAGCGAATGGGCCGAAGCCGAACCACAGGCCTGGCACCGCCGCAACGGCTTCAAGGCGGCTGGCAGCATCGACCTCCGCATCGTCCAGCCAAGCCCGGAGATATTCTTTGTGAAGGATATCTCACGTCCACAGAGGATAGGCTTCAGATCGGTGGGATCTTTCCAAGCGGGATGAAGCCGCTGAGTGAGAGGCGACCCCGATCGGCGGTGAGATCGACGGAGACTTTATCCGCGCCATTGGCTAGCGCCTTCAGCATCTTCGTCGCCGTCTTGATGATGTTCTTGGCGGCGGGAAGCGTCGTGGTCAGGCTATCGCCCCAAGGGCCGATCTGGTTGATCTCCAGCTTGAACTGACCGGACAGAAAACCTTCATCATCGAAATTGAAGGGGCCGGAAAGCGTCATGATACGGCCATCGCCGATATCGATGACAGCCTGGTGCAGCATGCCTGCCGAGCCGCGAAGCCCCTCTCGGTCGCTGCCATCGAGCAGGCCGGCCTTGCCTGACAGCGTCACCTTGGCGCTGGTCGATGCGGTCGGCAATGTCTGCGGGAAGTCTTTGATGACGGCATTGGCATTTTCGACGCCGATCGCGAAATCCAGATCGCTGCCATTCTGACTGGCGTGCATCTCCGTGTGGGCAGCGGTGACATTGAGGCTCTGGCCGGTGACGGAGGAGACGATGCCGGCCTTCAGCCCTTCGATGACAGTCTGAGTCTGGGCGACGCCACGGCCCTTGGCGACGAGGTTCGATTGCAGATCGGCCCATTCAGCCGATACGGTCAGGCCCTCCGTCGT
This sequence comes from Rhizobium pantanalense, assembly GCF_030182525.1. Lineage (NCBI taxonomy): Bacteria > Pseudomonadati > Pseudomonadota > Alphaproteobacteria > Hyphomicrobiales > Rhizobiaceae > Rhizobium > Rhizobium pantanalense. Next base: position 59,362 of record NZ_JAQJCH010000007.1, on the reverse strand, counting down.
CCGCAACTGGGCGGGAGATTTCAGGCTCCAGCTCACATGGTTGGGCTGGAAGACCGGTGCGGAGGCGCTGAGCCTGTCGAAACTGGTGGAGACGCCCCGCGTCTGGTTGTCGACCGTCACAGTGTCGCAGGTCAGCCCGATGGAGAAGGGGAAGCCGTTGAAGACCATGTTCTCGCATTTGCCGGCAATGCCCGCGCTGTTCTGCTGGCCGAGCGCCTTCAGGACATTGCTCCTGACGAAACCGGTCGCATAGTACCAACCGCCGGTGTAAAGACCGGCTAGAACCACCACCAGCCCAAAAAGGATGAGCCACAAACGTTTGCCTCGACCGGTCGTTACGCTCTGGCTTGACGCTGCCATCTTGTTCTCCAATGGTTGGACTGAAGCTTCACAGTGATTTGGCGTTGGATATGGACGAATTTTGGGTGTTTGGCTACGGATCCCTCATGTGGAATCCGGGCTTTGGTTATGACGAGCGGGCCGAGGCCCTGATTTTTGGCTATCGTCGATCGCTCTGCGTCCGTTCCTGGGTCCATCGCGGCACGGAAGAAAACCCCGGCCTCGTCCTCGGCCTCGATCGCGGCGGCTCCTGCCGGGGCATGGCTTTTCGCGTGCCGGCGGCCTCCTGGGATGAGGTGCTGACCTATCTGCGCGAGCGCGAACTCGTCACCAACGTCTATCTGGAAAAGACCCTGCCGATCCGGCTCGCCGACGGGCGGCGCGTGATCGCCGTTGCCTATGTCGTCGATCGTAACCACAGGCAATATGCCGGCTCGCTGGATGCGATCGAGGCGGCGCATGTGGTGGAAGCTGCCAATGGGCGTTCCGGCCCGAACGATGCCTATGTCTTCAATACGCTGACGCATTTGCGCGACATGGGCATCCGCGATCATTGGCTCGAACAGGTTGCCGGTGAAGTGGAGCGGATGCGAAAGGCATCTTGAGCCTATCGTCTGGCATTGAGAGCTCGCTCAGACTGCCGCCGTAACGGGTTTTGCCTTGGCGATTTCCGCGAGACGCTGCGCCGCCGTCGGCGGAACCGGCAGGTTCGGGTTGTTGGCGATCGTTTCGACCAGCAGCTCGTCGCTTGCTCTTTCCGTCTCCTCGATCAGGCGCGCGAAAAAGGCATCCGGATCCATACCGGGCTCGATCGGCGGCAGGATGCGCACCTTGATATGGCCGGGATATTTGCGGAAGGTGCGGCGCGGCCAGAAAAGGCCCGGATGCATGGCAACGGCGACGACGGGAATGCCGAGGTCGCGATACATGCGGGCGATGCCGTATTTGTAGATCGGTTCGGCGCCTGGCGGTCGCCGCGTGCCCTCGGGGTAGATGATGAGCTGGCGACCCGTGGCGAGCTCTTCGCGCGTGCGCTTCAGGACATCGAACATGACTTTGCCGCGGGCGCCGCGATCGACCGGGATCATGCGCTGTTTACCGGCATACCAGCCGAACAATGGGATCCACATCAGCTCGCGCTTCAGGATATAGACGGGGTCGTCGAGATAGGGCAGCAGCGCAAATGTATCCCAGAAGGATTGATGCTTGGGCGCGAAGATGAAGCTGCCTTGGGGGATATTTTCCAAGCCCTCGATCTCGAAGGTGGTGCCGACGATCTTCTCCATCAGCCAGGTGCTGGATTTCGCCCATGCCTTGGGGATCGCATAGGCCGCCTTGCGCGGCATGAGGAAGTAAATCGGCGCCAACACGATCATGCGAATGATCAGATTGGCATAGAAGGCCGTGTTGAACAGGATCGAACGCAAGATAATCATCGAGGCTTTCCCAATGCACCGGCTTGCGCCGGCATCCGAAAGTTTGCCTACACGATTACAGCGTCAATAAAAAGTCGGTGTTTGCGTGGTTTTCGCGTCTGCGTGGTTTGACGCGGCGAGCCTCAGTCGTCGTCCTCGACAGGCTGCCGCGAGCGCAGGCCTACCGGTCGCCCGAGGCCCGTCAGGTTGCGGGCGCCGGCAAGGAGGACCTTGGCATATTCCGAGATCATCGTGCGCAGCGCATTCGGGTCCGTGAACCAATTCTTGGTCTTCAGATCGGAGTTGACGACCGGATAGGGAATGAAATCGGTCGAGGGATCGACGTATTTCAATTCTGCGAGGCTGCGGGGCATATGGTAGTTGTTCGTGACAACGAGAACGCTCTTATAGCCCCTGGCGTGAATCCACTTTGCCGCTTCGCGGGCATTGCCGATCGTATCGAGCGCGTCATAGCCGATGTCGACACAGCAGCTGAACAGGCTGGCGGAACTCTGCGTCAGCTTGCGGATCTGTGTCGGCGTGGTGGTCGGATGCGCGCCCGATATCAGCAGACGGTTGCCGGCACCGGTGCGCAGCAGCTCCACCGCCTGATCGATCCGCTGATAGCCGCCCGTCAGCACCACGATGGCATCGGCCTTGGGGTCGAGCGGCGGCTTCAAGGTGGTGATCGAATCGGCGAAATGCAGGAAGCCGCCGAAAATGATGGCGACGAGGAAGATGAAAGCGAAGCCGCCCCAGCGCAAAAGACGGCGGAACAGGCTGCGGCGCACGGGTCTATCGCCGCCGGGTCGGGCCCGCAGCGACTGCAAACTCACGGTCTTGCGAGTCGTCAGATCCATGCTCATGATTCGCTATTATACGACAATTGCGGCAAGGAACGGGCTGGCAAACGGTAAAAAAACATCGCTGAAGCGTCAATTCTGTACGCTATCCGTCCGCCCGGGATCGGAACGGATCAGATCGATCTCGTAGATCGTGCGCATGACGGTGAAACGTGCAGTCAGCGTCGTCAGCAGGGCAATGATGATCATGGTGGCGAGAATGCCGACATAGCCGAGTGCGCCGACGGAGAAAGTCCCGAACAACGCCGTCGCCTGGTCGGTCTGCGGCGTGGCGATCGTATGGCTCTGCAGAAGGCCGGCTATCGCGAAGAAGAGGGCGGCGAGCGCACTGCCGGCTCCCGAGCCTTTGAGGCTGATCTTCAGGAAATGCTTCTGGAATTCATTGGCGACAAAGGTGCTTTCGGCGCCGACGAAATGCAGGACTTCGACGATATGGCGATTGCCCGACAATGCGCCGCGCGTGGCGAAGACCACCGTCAGCACCATGGCGGTGAAGACGAGCAGGAGCACGCCGGTGCCGATGAGAACGGTGGTGTGCGCCATCGACACGAGTCGGTCGACCCAGGTGCGATGGTCGTCAAGGGTTGCCTGCGGGATCTGCGCCTTGAGCAGGCTGCGCATCGCCTCGAAATCAGGCGGATGCGTCTCGTCGATGGTGATGATGACAAGGCGCGGGACGGGCAGTTCCTTGATATTGAGGCCGGCGCCGAGCCACGGCTCGAGCAGGCGCGCAGTCGCAGCCTCGTCGACGATCTGGCCTGATTTGGTGCCGACGAAGCTCAATGCGATATCGCGGGCGCTTGCGAGCGCCTTTTCCATGTCGAGATTGTCGTCCGGCTTGATCTGGATGGTGATCTCGCGGGAAATCTGGCTTTCCCAGCTTGCCGCCGTCGAGCGCACCATACTGACCGCACCGAGCGTCAGGCAGGCAAGAAAGGCCATGATGGCGATAACGACGATCAGCGCATTGCCCTGAATGTTCGAGGACGGCACGATCGGTCCCGTCGGGCGCACGCGCATCTCCGGGCGCCTGCGTTCTGCGGGTGCTGCAGGCGCCTGCCGTGCTTGCGGAGCTCCGGTGGTCGGGGCTGTCCTGCGGGGGCGGGGGTCAGTCATAGATATCGAGATGCCCCCCGGATAGGATCATGCGCCTCGCCTCGATCTGGTCCATCAAAGCGAGATCGTGCGTGGCAATGACGACAGCGGTCCCGAGCCGGTTAAGCTCGAGAAAGAGATTGAGCAGGCGGCGCGCCATCGGTGGGTCGACGTTGCCCGTCGGTTCGTCAGCGAGCAGAATTTCCGGGCGGTCGATGAGGGCGCGCGCGATGGCGGCGCGCTGTTTTTCCCCACCGGAGAGAACCGGCGGAAGCACATTGATGCGCTCGCCGAGGCCTACCCATTTCAGCAATTCCAGGACGTCGGTGCGATAGGAGCTTTCCTCCTTGCCGCGCACGCGGAGCGGCAGGGCGACATTTTCATAAGTCGTCAGATGCTCGAGCAGCCGGAAATCCTGAAAGACGATGCCGACGCGGCGGCGCAAGAGCGGCAGTTCGTTGCGCGGGATCGAGGAAATCTCCCGGTCGAACATGCGGATCAGCCCGCGCGTCGGCTGCAGCGACATGAAGAGCAGCCGCAGCAGTGTCGTCTTGCCGGCGCCGGAAGGGCCGGTCAGGAACTGGAACGATTTCCTCGGTATGTCGAAGCTCAGGTCGCGGAGGATCTCCGGACCCATGCCGTAGCGCAAACCGACGTTCTCAAAATGAATCAACGGGCAGTCCAGTCTTCCGCAGGGTTCAATCAGGCGACTTGTTAACCAATGGCATTAACAGCCGGTAAATTTTTCTGGAAAGGCGCCCTATTCATGGCGATCTTTGCGAAGCATTAACCAATAAAATTTACGACTGGGCAGGATTCGTTTCAATGCCCAGATTGGCAATGGGCGTCGAAACCATGTGGATCACCGCAACGGGAGGCCATCATGGGCGCTTTTCGCCACCGTCAACAACAGACGGGGCTTATTTATGACCTCATTCCGCCCGAACGCGGAGCGGGGTCAAGCCCGGTGCATTACGTCACGCCGAAACCCGATATCGTCGATGCCGAATTCGTGACCGTTTCCGCCGCACGCGGGCGGACCACATCCGGTGTCAATATGCGCTATGGAGGGCATGCCCGATCGAAACCGCAGCCGGTGACGCGCAGGACTGCCTTCTCGCGCATCCTGTCCATTTTGCGGGTGACAGAAGAGGTCTTGCAGCAGGCATCGCGGCGCAGCTTCGTGGCGCTCATCGTTTGCCTCGCAATCTTGATCTTCGGTCTTTCCGGCGGTTTTTCCGGTCTCTCCAACGCCCCTGCCGAGGCGACGTCCGATCCGCTGCAGTTTTCGCATGTCACGCTGACGCCAAGGGATGAGAACGGGCTGCCGGTCTTGAGACTGAACGGGATCATCGAGAATGCCAGCGGTGCCACGCTTTCGGTTCCACAGGTGCGCGCCGATCTTTTTGCCGGCGATCAGCTGGTCAGAAGCATTGTCGTGGATACGCCCGTCGATCGCCTCGGACCGCATGAAAGCCGCGGATTCTCCACAAGATTGCAGCATCCTGGTGGAAAAACGCCAGATGTCCGGCTTTCCTTCATGCCGTAGGGGGTGTGTCCAAGCCGCTGATTGTGCTACGGGCTACTGCTTTAGAGTGCTACAGCGACCTTGGCGCGTCATACAGGACGCGCGGCGCTGTAGAGCTTGATCGGCGGCCATGGGCCGCGCAGCCATGGAGCATGCCAATCAATGCCTGTCGTACGCGGGAAGAATATCGAGCCGCTTTTCACTGCCGAGCAGATCGCCGAGCGCAATCATGCCCTGGCCAAGGAAATCGCCAGTGGACCGACGAAGGACCTCCTCGTCATCGCCATTCTCAAGGGCTCGTTCATTTTCGCAGCCGATTTGCTGCGCGCCTTGCATGAGACCGGGCTTGCCCCGGAGGTCGAGTTCATCACGCTTTCAAGCTATGGCGCCGGCACGACATCGCAAGGCGTGCGCATCGTCAAGGACATCGACAGCGACGTTCGGGATCGCGACGTGCTGCTGATCGACGACATTCTGGAATCGGGCCGCACGCTGCGTTTCGCCAAGGAGCTGCTCTATGAGCGCGGCGCCCGCAATGTCACGCTGGCCGTCCTGCTCGACAAGAGCGTCAAGCGTCAAGAAGAGCTGGAGGCCGATTATGTCGGCTTCGAATGCCCCGATTATTTCGTTGTCGGCTACGGCATGGATGTCGCCTACGCCTTCCGCGAATTGCCCTTCGTCGGCGTCGTCACGGGTGACGCCGAGGCCTGATCTTGAGTTAATGCAGGCGGCATGTCCGCCTGTCCCATTCTGCTCCGGCGATGACGAACCGTTAACCACGGAGCTTGATCGCCTGTCCGCCGTTTACCTATCGCAAACGGAATTCTGGTGATTTCGGTCGCGGAACATGACGGACCAGGAGCACGGACCATGGCAAAAATTCTGATCACGGAAGACGAAGACTCTCTTCGCACCTTCGTCGCCCGCGCGCTGCGCTTGGACGGTCACGAGACCGAAGAGGCGGCCGACGGCGCGGAGGGTTTGGAGAAACTGAAGCAGGGCGGCTACGACCTTCTGCTGTCGGATATCCGCATGCCCGTGATGGACGGCATCGAGCTTGCCCATCAGGCCCATTCGACCTGCCCGGGCATGAAGATCCTGCTGATGACCGGCTATGCGGAACAGCGCGAGCGCGCCGACGACCTCATGGAAAAGATCGTCGACGTTGTAGCCAAGCCCTTCGCGCTGCCGGATATCCGCAAGGCCGTTGCGCGGGCCTTGGCTGCCTGAAGTTCCCGACTATCGGCACAGTCGTTTCCTGTGCCGATGGCATCATCATTTGCGGATAGGACCGAAATGGTCATCCGGATAGTAGATGGTTTCTTCTCCCGGCTTTCTTGAGCCGACAACGATCATCGTCACCGCGGCGGCGGAATAGTTGAGCAGATGATGCCCATTCGGTTGCCCAGCCGGGAATCCCACAACATCGCCAGGCCCGAGAATATGGTGACCGTTTTCGTCAACTAGCGTCGGGGTGCCCGTCAGAATATAGAGAAACTCGTCTTCCGCCATATGCCAGTGGCGCGATGAAGACATTCCTCCGGGATCGAGGGTGACGAGGTTCACGCCAAATTGCGTGATGCCCACAGCTTTGGCAAGCCGAATCTCGTGCTTGCCGCTCAGCCTCGCATCCACGTCGGCAACGCCGGGCAGACCTGTCGTGACAGGCAGATCCGAAATATGGGCAAGCTTGGTCTCCATATCCTCCCCCTTTGCGAAGCATGAAGACAGGCAACTTCTTTGATGGCGAGCTGCCTTACTGACCCAGATTCAGCAAACGTTCCAGATAGCGCCGTTCTTCGGTGAGCGATGGATTGTTGCTCAGCCGCTCGCGAATGGCGTCGAGGATTTGACGGGCGCGCTCTGCGTTAATGATGTCTGGCACCATGTTGTCGTTGGGATTGTCAGAGAAACCACCGTCGTTGCGTGACCGGCCGAGCGGGTCGCGGCCGTTTTGACCTCCCTGGCCCATCTGTCCCGGCATCTGGCCCTGACCCTGGCCTTGCCCCTGCCCTTGCTGCATCTGGGCCATGAGCTGGTTCATCATCTCGCGGGTGCCCTTGCGCAGGGCATCCAGCGCGCGTCCCTGACCCTGAACGGCGCCTTCGCCATTGCCCTCGGCAAGCTGACCTGAGGCGCCCCTCATTTCCTGCTGTGCCTTGCCGTAATTCTGGTTCGGTTTCATGCCGAGTGAGCCGAGGTTTTTCTGCAGCTCACCGAGCTGCTTGCCGAGATCCTCCTGCTGCTGTCGCAGCTGCTTCAGCGCGTCGCGCAGCTGATCGGCCGTCATGCCGTCAGTGGGGTCCTTGCCCTTCTGGCCCTGCTGGTTCTGGCCTTGCTGCTGATCCTGTTGGCCCTGATTGCGCTGGCCCATGTCCGGCCGCATCGGATCGTTGAGGCCGGGCATGGGCTGATCCATCAGGCCATCGCCATCCTCGTTGGAATCGCCGCGCTGCATACGGTCGCGCATGGCCTGATCGAGCTTGAAGGTCTGATCCATCAGCTTCTGCTGATCACGCATGATGCGGCCGAGCTTGTCCATCTGTTCGCGCATCTTGTCGTTGGCCTGGTTCTGCTGCTGCCCAGGCTGCGGCTTGCCAGCCTGCAGGCTGTTCATCAGCTGCTGCAGTTCGGAAAGCATCTGCTGCGCGGCCTGGCGATTGCCGGAGCGGGCGAGATTCTCGATCTGATCCATCATGCGCTGCAGGTCCTGCTGGCGCAGGATATTGGCGGAACGCTGGTTCGGCTGGGCCGGCATGTTGCGCATGCGCTCGGCCAGCTCCTTCATATAGGCGTCCATCGCCTTGCGCAGCTCGTCGGTCAACTTCTTGATCTCGGCGTCGGAGGCGTTGCGCTGCAGGGCGTCGGAAAGCTTCTGCTGGGCGTCCCGCAAGGCCTTTTCCGCATCGGTCAGCTGCGCGTCCTCCATGCCGAGCGCGATCTGCCAGAGATAATCGGCGGTATCCTTCAGCGAGGCCTCGTTGCTCGCGAGTTTCATCCGCGTCAGCGCGGACTTGATGGCGAGATAATTGCCGAGATCGGGAATTGTCTCTTCGGGCCGTATGGTCAGCGACTTGTTGAGCTCGATCGCTTCCGGCATCTTCCGCGTGTCGAGCGCAAAGACCTGGCGTTCTTCCGCAACGGCTGCGGCAAGCGGCTGGCTGAAATTGCGTGATGGCAATACCATCTCGTAGGGTGAGCTGCGGCCCGTCTGACCGGCGCCGTCCTTGGCGACGAGGGTGATGCGGACGCGCCTGCCGGCGAGCGGGTCATGTGTCAGATCATGGCTCGCCAGACCCTTGCCATTACGGCGGTCGCGACGCGGAAGCTCCAGCTTGTATTCGGGCAGGCCATATAGAGGGGCCGCGGCCGGGTCAGATTCGACCGGCACGATGTCGGCATGGGCTTCCTCGACGCCGTAGTCGTCCTTGACCCTGAAGCCGAGTTCTAGTGCGCCGCTCGCCGTCGCATGCGGAATGCCGTCGAAGGTGATTTCCGGCGGTTTATCGACGACTACGGTGAAGGACCAGGACTTGCCGTTGACGGTGAGTTCGCCACCCTTTTCGAGCTTGAGAACATGGGTGCGGGCGACCATACCGTCCGCGGCCGGGATATTGCCGGTGCCGCTTGCTGCGATCGGCACGGCGGGAGGCGTTGCAGGTTTTGCGCCAGCAGGGCCCTGCTTGTCGGCATCAGCGGCCTGCTCGGGAATTTCGGCGCCTTTTTCCGCGTCCGTCGCCTGGAATAGTACTTTCTCATCCGTCGCAGCACCCGAAACACGCACAGTAAGCTCGGAGAATTGTGGCACGTTCAGGCTATTGCCGGCATTGTCGACATTGCCTGTCAGATAAACGGGCGCTTCGCCGGTGTAATAGGGCGGGGTAACCCAGGCATCGACGCGGACATCCGGGTTACTCGATGTCGAGCTCGATGCCGTGAAGGCATCACCGAGCGAGCCGCCGCTATTGGACATGGAAAAGCTGAAGGCTGTTACCAGCAGCAGAGCCGGAACGGCGCGCAATGCAAAGCGGTCGTAGCGGGTGATATCCGGCCTTGGCAGACCGGCGTCCAGGGCGGCGATGCGCTCGGCCATGCGCGTCTGGTGTTCGCGCCAGAGGGCGCGGGCAAACGGGGTGTCGAGCGCCGGTTCGTCTTCCTGAACTGTAACGGGCTGGTGTGCGAGGCCATTGCGCTCTTCCAGCAGTCGGTCTGCCTCCGTGGTGCCCGGCCAGCGCAGGCGGCGTAGCGGATAGAGCGAGATGGCGAAGCCGACCGCGAAGACGCCAAGCAGCAGAAAGCGCAGAATATCCGGCACCATGCGGAAAATGCCGAACCAGGCGACGGACAGGAAAAGGGCAAGAATAGAGGCCGGCAGCAGCAGCCGCGGCAGCAGCTGTTCGCTGACAAGTACCAGCCGCGCAAAGAGACGCTTGACCGCAACCATGCGCGCCAGCGCCGGACGGGTGGCAAAAGCGCCCTTCTTAGGGTTGCTGGGGCTGGTCATCGGTCCGGTCTTCTCCGATCTGACGTTGATGGCTAGAAGCCGGCGCGGCGTCCCACACGCTCACGCACGCGGCGCCCGGCGAGACACCATTCAATCAAAGATAACATTCTTTGTGGCGAAGACGAGGGCAACGGGCATGAAAGGCTGTTTTTTCACCGGACTTCGCCGAAACGTGATCGGGCAGGGCGGCTATTCCACCGTCCCCCCCGAAATCATCGATTGAAGCCGATTATCCCTCAAGCCAGGCCGGGATCGAATCCAGGCCGATCAACTCTTCATAGGTCGCGCGGGGGCGGATGACGTGGAATTCATTGCCCTTGACCAGCACTTCGGGAACCAGAAGCCGGCTGTTATAGGTGCCGGCCTGCACGGCGCCATAGGCACCGGCCGAGCCGACGGCCAGCAGATCGCCGGGCTTCGGCAGCGCCATCTCGCGGTCGAGTGCCAGATAGTCGCCCGTCTCACAGACCGGGCCGACGACATCGGCCTTGATGCGCGGCGTGCTCACATCGCCGACCGCAATCGGCCTGATTTCGTGATAGGCCTCATAGAGTGTCGGACGGATGAGGTCGTTCATGGCGCCATCGACGATGACGAAGCTCTTGTCACCGCCATCCTTCACATAGATGACTTCGGTCACGAGAATGCCGGCATTGCCGACGATCAGGCGGCCTGGCTCGGTGACGATCCGGCAGTTGAGGCCGCGCAGCTGGTTCTTGACGATTTCGGCATAGGCATCCGGCAAAGGCGGCGGATTGTTGTCGTCGCGATAGGGGATGCCGAGGCCGCCGCCGATGTCGACATGATGGATGTCGTGACCGTCGCCGCGCAGGGTCTCCACGAGATCGCGCAGCAGCTTGAAGGCGTCGTCGAAGGGCTGCAGCTCGGTAATCTGGCTGCCGATATGCATGTCGATGCCGGTGACTTTGATCCCAGGCAGGTTGGCGGCGCGGTCATAGACGGCGCGGGCGCGCTGCCATGAAATGCCGAACTTGTTTTCTTTCTTGCCCGTCGAAATCTTCGCATGGGTGCGGGCATCGACATCGGGATTGATGCGGAAGGAGACGGGGGCCACCTTATCGGCGCGGACGGCGCGCTGGTTCAGCACTTCCAGTTCCGGCTCGGATTCGACGTTGAAGCAGTAGATGCCGGCTTCGAGCGCCACGTCCATTTCCTGCGCGGTCTTGCCGACGCCGGAGAACATGATACGGCTTGCCGGAATGCCTGCGGCCAGTGCGCGACGCAGTTCGCCGACGGAGACGACATCGACGCCGGCGCCGAGGCGGCCGAGCGTCTTCAGCACCGCCTGGTTGGAATTGGCCTTCATGGCGTAGCAGACCATGGCATCGACATCGCCGAAGGCTTCCGCGAAGACGCGATAGTGGCGCTCCAGCGTTGCCGTCGAATAGACATAGAAAGGAGTGCCGACCGCCTTGACGATCTCTGGAACCGGAACATCCTCGGCGTGGAGGATGCCGTCGCGATACTCAAAATGGTTCACGGTCGTCGCCTAATCAGAGAAGCGGGTCGAGGAAGAACTTCTTGTCTTCGGTGCCCGGCTCCTTCGTCGGCTTGGAGACGTCACCGCCTTTGGTCGCATGAGCACTCGGCGGATCGAGCGGGCCTTTGCGGCCACATCCGACGACGGCAAGGCCGACGACCGAAAGCACGACGGTCAGGCGGATGATGTGCGGCATGTTGATCTGCATCGAAATCCTCTTGGGCGACAAACGCGGAAGCAGTCCTTCATAGCGAAGTTTCCGAGCCTTGTGCACCCTGATTGTTGGTTGTGACTTTCGGCGATTTTCTCAGTTGCGAGCGCGCCAGAAGGCGATCTGCTTGCGCACTTCCGAGGGCGCCGTTCCGCCAAAACTCTTACGGCTGGCAACGGAGGCTTCGACTGTCAGGACATCGAAGATCTTGTCGGTGATATCGGGGTGGATCGCCTGCAGGTCCGCAAGCGAGAGTTCCGCCAGCTCGCAGGATTTGCTTTCGGCAAGCGCCACGGCGCGTCCCGTCACGTGATGGGCATCGCGGAAGGGCAGGCCGGCTTCGCGCACCAGCCAGTCGGCTAGATCGGTGGCGGTCGAATAGCCGGAGCCGGCGGCCGCCTTCATGCGGGCAGTGTTGATCGTCATGTCGCGCATCATGCCGGTCATGGCGGCAATGGCCAGTTCCAGGCTCTCGGCAGCGTCGAAGACCTGTTCCTTGTCTTCCTGCATGTCCTTGGAATAGGCGAGCGGTAGGCCCTTCATGATCGTCAGCAGCGCCACCAGCGAGCCGTTGATACGGCCGGTCTTGGCGCGCACGAGTTCGGCGGCATCCGGGTTCTTCTTCTGCGGCATGATGGAGGAGCCGGTGGAGAAGGCGTCGGAGAGGCGCACGAAGCCGAATTGCGGCGTCGACCAGATGACGATCTCTTCGGCAAGGCGCGACAGATGCATGCCGGCGATGGCGGCGATCGACAGGAATTCGAGGGCGAAATCGCGGTCGGAGACGGTGTCGATCGAATTGCGGGTCGGCTCGCGGAAGCCGAGCGCCTTGGCCGTCATATGGCGGTCGATCGGGAAGCCGGTGCCGGCAAGGGCAGCGGCGCCGATCGGCGATTCGTCCATATGCTCGATGGCGTGGCGCACGCGCGAGCGGTCACGGCCGAACATTTCGACATAGGCCATGCAGTGATGACCGAAGGTGACGGGCTGTGCCGTCTGCAGATGCGTGAAGCCGGGCATGACGGTTTCGGCATGTTCCTCTGCGCGATCGAGGAAGGCTGCGATCAGATCGGTCAGCGCCTGCTCGCACTTCTGCAGCTCTTCCTTCACCCACAGACGAAAATCGAGCGCCACCTGATCGTTGCGCGAACGGGCGGTGTGCAGGCGGCCGGCGGCTGGGCCGATTAGGGTCGCAAGCCGCGCCTCGACGTTCATGTGGATGTCTTCGAGGCGCCGCGAAAACTCGAAATTGCCGCTTTCGATCTCTGACAGGATCGTGTTCAACCCGTGAACGATCTTGTCTTTATCCTCGGTTGAAATGATGCCTTGATTGGCGAGCATGCTCGCATGCGCGATTGAGCCGCGGATATCCTGGGCAAACAGCTTCTTGTCGAAATCGATCGAGGCATTTATCTCCTCCATGATTGCCGCGGGGCCGGAAGCGAAACGCCCGCCCCACATCTGGTTGGAGGATTTGGTGTCCGTGCCGTCAGTCATGAGATGCCCACCTGGAGAATGAAATGACAGCAAAGAAGCCGTTCGGTCTGCCGTCCATGAAACTCGTTATGCTTGCTGCCGTCGCTGGGGTTATTGCCGGTGCGGCAGCGGTATACGTGAAGGAGGCGGGGTATGGCAATGGCATTGGTGAAACGGCTTCGGCCGATCAATGCGGGACCGCCAGGGATCGCGCCGCTGCCCTGACGCCCTTTACCAAGGGCCAGGTCGCTGCCATGAGCGTGCCGCCGGCGCCGATCTCGCTTCAGGGCGTTTCCTTCAAGGGGGCTGAGGGACAGCCGCTGTCGATCGGCAGTTTCGCCGGCAAGACCGTGCTCTTGAATGTCTGGGCGACATGGTGCGTGCCGTGCCGCGAGGAAATGCCGGCACTGAACGCGCTCGAGAAGACCGCCGGCAGCGACAAATTCGAAGTGGTTGCCGTCAACATCGACACCGGCGACGACGAAAAGACCAAGGCCTTTCGTGCGGAATATGCGATCGACAAGCTCGGCTACTATCGCGACAATACGATGGGCGTGTTCAACGTATTGAAAAAGCAAGGCCTTGCCTTTGGTTTGCCGGTGACCTTGTTGATTGACGACAAGGGCTGCCTGCTGTCGGCCATGAACGGACCGGCGGCGTGGGACAGCGATGATGCCAAGAACCTGGTGAAGGCTGCGGCTGGGATTTAATTTTCTCCTTCTCCCTTTGGGGAGAAGGTGCCCGGTAGGGCGGATGAGGGGGAGTGTGTCATAACAAACGCGTCGCTGGATAAAGCAGCACCGTCTTGCCGGCGGCCCCCGCTCATCCGCGCTGTCGCGCGACCCTCCCCCCGATGGGGCGACGGTGTTTTACCGCGTCGGAACCGGCGTCTCGCCGCGATAGTCGTAGAAGCCGCGGCCCGATTTGCGGCCGAGCCAGCCGGCTTCGACGTATTTTACCAGCAGCGGGCAGGGGCGATACTTAGAGTCGGCGAGCCCGTCATGCAGCACTTGCATGATCGAAAGGCAGGTATCGAGGCCGATGAAGTCGGCCAGCTGCAGCGGGCCCATCGGATGGTTGGCGCCGAGCCGCATGGCGGTGTCGATGGCATCGACCGTGCCCACGCCTTCGTAGAGTGTGTAGATCGCCTCGTTGATCATCGGCAGCAGGATGCGGTTGACGATAAAGGCGGGGAAGTCTTCGGCGACGGTGATCGTCTTTTCCAGCGAGGAGACATAGTCCTTGGCTGCGGAGAAAGTCGATTCTTCGGTCGCGATGCCGCGTACCAACTCCACGAGCTTCATGACCGGAACCGGGTTCATGAAGTGGATGCCCATGAAGCGTTCGGGACGGTCGGTGGCGGAGGCAAGGCGGGTGATCGAGAGCGACGAGGTATTCGTTGCGAGCAGCGCTTCGGGTTTCAGCACCGGACATACCTGCGCATAGATCTTGCGCTTGACGCTTTCATCTTCCGTCGCCGCCTCGATTGCGAGATCTACCTGGGCGAGATCGTTGAGATCGGCCGAGCCAGTGATGCGGGCAAGGGCTGCCTTGCGCTCCTCGTCGGTCGTCTTGCCGGATGCGACCTGGCGGGCGAGATTACCGTTGATGGTGGCAAGGCCGCTTTCGATGCGATCCTGCGAGAGATCGTAGATATGGACCTTGTAGCCGGCCATGGCGGACACATGGGCAATGCCGCAGCCCATCTGGCCTGCGCCGATAATACCGATCGTCTTCAGCGAACTCATTGCCAACTCCCCGGCGCGCTCCTGGCGATGCGCTATGCTCTTAATTCAAATTTGCCGGGCCATTTCTAGCCCGGCAAAGATTGATAGACCTATAAAAGACGATTTTCCAGTCTCTCGCAACTGCGAGAAACCGGATCGGTGCGATCAGAGCGCCTTCTGGAGTTCCGGCAGCGCTTCGAAGAGGTCAGCGACGAGGCCGTAGTCGGCGATCTGGAAGATCGGCGCTTCCTCGTCCTTGTTGATGGCGACGATGACCTTGCTGTCCTTCATGCCGGCCAGATGCTGGATGGCGCCGGAAATGCCGCAGGCGATATAGAGCTGCGGTGCGACCACCTTGCCGGTCTGGCCGACCTGCCAGTCGTTCGGCGCATAGCCGGCATCGACGGCAGCGCGGGAGGCACCGACGGCGGCACCGAGCTTGTCGGCGACGGGAAGGATCACTTCGCGGAACTTCTCGGCAGAGCCGAGTGCACGGCCGCCCGAGATGATGATCTTGGCGGAGGTCAGCTCCGGACGGTCCGATGTCGACAGTGCATCGCCGACGAAGGTGGACAGCGCCGGATCAGCAGCCGCAGAGATCGTCTCGATTGCAGCCGAACCCCCTTCAGAGGCGGAGGCGAACGAAGCCGTGCGCACGGTGATCACCTTCTTCGCGTCGGTGGATTGCACCGTCTGGATGGCATTGCCGGCATAGATCGGCCGCTTGAAGGTGTCGGCGGAAACGACTTCGATGATTTCCGAGACCTGGGCGACATCGAGCAGGGCGGCAACGCGCGGCAGCACGTTCTTGCCGACCGAGGTCGCGGCGCCGATGATCACGTCGTAGGAACCGGCAAGCGATACGATCAGTGCCGCTAGCGGTTCTGCGAGATTGTTGGCGAGGCTTGCATCCTCGGCAACCAGCACCTTGGAGACGCCGGCAAGCTTTGCCGCCTGCTCGGCCGCAGCCTTGGCGCCTGCGCCGGCAGCGAGCACATGCACATCGCCGCCGATCTTGGAGGCAGCCGTCAGCGCCTTGGCGGTCTGGTCGGAGAGGTGGGCATTGTCATGATCAGCCAGAAGAAGAATGGCCATATGTCTAACTCCTCGTTCGGACTGGGTTAAAGCACGCCGGCTTCGGTCTTAAGCTTCTCGACCAACTCGGCAACCGAGGCGACCTTGACGCCGGCCTTGCGGCCGCCGGGCTCTTCGGTCTTCAGTACCTTCAGGCGCGGCTCGGTCGAGACGCCGAAATCGGCGGGCGATTTCTTGTCGAGCGGCTTCTTCTTGGCCTTCATGATGTTCGGCAGCGAGGCGTAGCGCGGCTCGTTCAGGCGCAGGTCGGTCGTAACGACCGCCGGAAGCTTGACCTCGATGGTCTGCAGGCCGCCATCGACTTCGCGGGTGACCTTGGCGCTGCCATCACCGATCTCGATCTTCGAGGCGAAGGTCGCCTGCGCCGTGCCGAGCAGGGCCGCCAACATCTGGCCGGTCTGGTTGGAGTCGTCATCGATCGCCTGCTTGCCGACGATGACGAGGCCCGGCTGTTCGGCCTCGGCGACGCCCTTCAGGATTTTGGCGACGGCGAGCGGCTCGACGGCATCATCGGTTTCGACCAGGATGGCGCGATCCGCACCCATGGCGAGCGCCGTGCGGAGCGTTTCTTCAGCCTTGGCAGGTCCGATCGATACGACCACCACTTCCTCGGCCTTGCCGGCTTCCTTCAGACGCAGCGCTTCTTCGACCGAAATCTCGTCGAACGGGTTCATCGACATCTTCACGTTCGAAAGCTCAACGCCAGAACCATCCGGCTTCACGCGAATCTTGACGTTGTAGTCAACAACCCGCTTAACGGGGACGAGAATCTTCATGGAATCCTTCCTTCAACATGACCGCCCGAGAACATGCGCTGTTTAGCGCCATTCCATTTGTCGAATGGCGACATGGATACGCGTTTTTTTCCCAATTACAACGCTTCCAGGCCGCCTAGAGACGAATTGCTTGAAAGGCATAAATAACGTTTACGTCAACGTCAATACGTATGCCTTCGGTGATCGAATTCGCGCCGCTATCGATTCTTGCCGGGAACCCAGAGAACATCGGCCTGTCCGCGATCATTGGCGTGCCTTGCCGCGACAAAGAGAAAATCGGAAAGCCGGTTGATATATTTCAGCGCCGCCGGGCTCACCCGTTCGCCTTGCTCACGCGACAGCGCCACCATGAGGCGCTCTGCGCGACGGGCTATCGTGCGGGCAAGGTGGAGATGGGCGGAAGCGGGGCTACCGGCGGGCAGGACGAAAGATCGCAAAGGCTCGAGATCGGCGTTCAGCCGGTCGATATCCTGTTCGAGGCGCTCGACCTGGGGATCGATGATGCGCAAGGGTTCATAGGCCGGCGGCTCGTCCGTTTCGGGGGTCGAAAGATCGGCGCCGAGATCAAAGAGATCATTCTGGATCCGCATCAGCATAGCGTCGATCTCGGGCATGTCCGACGTGTGCAGCCGTGCGACGCCGATTGCGGAATTGGTCTCGTCGACCGTGCCGTAGCTTTCGACGCGCAAATCGTGCTTCAGCCGCCTCGGGCCGGCGGCAAGGCCTGTTGTGCCGTCGTCGCCGGTCTTGGTGTAGATCTTGTTGAGCTTGACCATCGGGTTCCTGTGGTTAGAGCCTTTCGCCTTTTTTGATCGCGAAATGCCCTAACCTTTTATTTTAAGCAATTCCGGAGGGAAAACCGCTTCGCACCTTTCCTGGAATTGCTTTAGGCCGGGCGGCCGCCGCCCGTCAGCCAGAGCGTCAGCATGATCAGGATCACCGCGACTGCCTGCAGCAGTACGCGCAGCTGCATCAGCCGGTTCGAAAGGTTCGGGTTGTCGCCTTTCATCATGTTCAGCAGGCCGCGAATGAGAACGATCGCGACAAATCCCATGACAATGATGGCGGCAACATAAGTAACGGTAGACATGGCTCCTCCATCCTTGTCTTCTTTTAAGCAATCTCAAGCGGAAAAGGCTCTTTGCCCTTTCGTGAGGTTGCTCTAATCCAGCCGGCGCATCAGACGATAGAAAAGGTTAGCCGGCAATAGCCTTTTCAAGAGCACGCCCTGCTTGGCGGGCGTCGTTACCAGATAATGTGGGCGTGGATTTCTCACGTTCAAAGCGGATTTTAGCACATCATAGACCGCTTCCGGACCCAATTTATGTTTATTGATCGGGCCTGATCCATCAAGCCGTTTCAGCTGCCTGCGATATTCCACCGCATGGGGCGAGCCTTCGAGGTCGATATGCTCGTTGATCTTGGCGAGCGCATTGGCGGTAAACTTCGTTGCGATCGGGCCGGGCTCGATGAGGCTCACATGGATGCCGCTATCCTGCAACTCCATTCTGAGCGTGATCGTCAGCCCTTCGAGCGCGAACTTCGAGGCGGTATAGGCGCCGCGGAAACGGTAGGGAACCAGCCCGAGAATGGAGGAGCAGTTGATTATGCGGCCATGCCCCTGTTTGCGCATCAGCGGCAGGATCTGGCGCGTGAGCTCGTGCCAGCCGAAGAAATTGGTTTCGAACTGTTCGCGCAGCACATCGGTCAGCAGATCCTCGACGGCGCCTGGCTGCCCGTAGGCGCCATTGTTGAAGAGGGCGTCGATGCGGTCGCCCGTGCGCTCACGCACTGTCGCCACCGTGGCAGAAATGGTCTCGGGCCTTGTATAGTCGAGGAGCAGCGCTTCGATGCCGTCGGTTTCGAGCGGGGCGAGATCGTCTTCCTTGCGCACGGTTGCAAAGACGCGCCATCCATCGCCGCGCAACGCTCGCGCGCAATAAGCGCCGATGCCGGAGGAGCAACCAGTGACGAGGATCGTGCGTTGTTCCGTCATGGAAAGATGATTCCTGTACAAACCGGGACTCGTTTCCCATATTCAGGAACCCGATACAATCGACAACCGGCGGTATCAGCCGGATGAATGCCGACGCCGAGCGGAGATGGAATGCCGACAGCCCTGCGGACGACTTACAAGGTGATCTACGACGCAGTGTTCCATTTCGTCGAGGATGACGGGTTCGCCATGGCAAGCCATGTGGCGCTGTCAACGCTGCTGGCGGTTTTCCCCTTCCTGATCTTCGGCACGGCGCTCGCAAGCTTTCTCGGCGCCAGCCAGTTTTCGTCGACGGCAGTACACCTGATTTTCGATACCTGGCCGGAGGCGATCGCCAAGCCGCTCGCCGATCAGGTCGTGCAGGTGCTCACAATCCCGCGCGGCGGGCTTTTGACGATCTCCGTGCTTGCGGCCGCCTATTTCGCCTCGAACGGCGTCGAGGCGCTGCGCATATCGCTGAACCGCGCCTATCGCGTGCCTGAGACACGGCCGTGGTATTTCAATCGCCTTGCCAGCCTTGGTTACGTGCTGATCGCGGTGCTGATCTTCGCCATCCTCAGCATTCTGCTCGTCGCCGTGCCGCTCGCCCTCAATTACACCAGACAATGGCTGCCGAAGCTTGCCGATATTCTCGACATCGTCTTCAGCTGGCGGATCTACGGCACCATCTTTCTGCTCTTGGCCGGGCTGATGATCCTGCATCTATGGCTGGCAGCCGGCCGCAGGCGTGTGTTCGACGTCATCCCCGGCGTGATACTGACGCTGGTGTTCTGGTCGATCGGCGCTGTGCTCTTCGCCTATTATCTCTCCACCTTCGCCAATTACACAGCCACTTATGCCGGTCTGGCGTCGGTGATGATCGTGCTGATCTTCCTCTATATGCTCGCCGTGATCTTCATCATGGGGGCGGAGATCAATGCGGCGCTGATGAAATTCCGCGTGCGCCGCCTGCTGTTCGGCAAGGCGGCAAGCCGCCCAGCTGAGGTGCCGACGGAGAAGGCATCGCCGGAACCAAGGGCCGGATCAGAGGCCGATGCGGCGGCGAAGCTCCGCCGGTGAGAGGCCCTGCCGGCGCCATTCGGCAATGCCGGTATCGCCCATGCTCTTTGAGAGTTTTTTGCCATCCTCTCCAAGGACGAGGCGGTGGTGATGATAGAGCGGCTCCGACAGGCCGAGCAGCGCCTGCAGCAGGCGATGGATCGAGGTGGCGTGGAAGAGGTCGAGCCCGCGCACGACATGGGTGATGCCCTGCACGGCGTCGTCGACGACAACAGAAAGATGATAGCTGGAGGGCGCGTCCGAGCGCGACAGCACGACATCGCCCCAGGCCGCGGGATCGGCGGGGATGACGCCCGTCTCACCGTCGCCGCTTTCCTGCCAGTGCAATGGTTCGTCCACTATCGCCAGTGCCCTTTCCATGTCGAGACGCCAGGCGTGCTTGATGCCTGATGCCAGCAGGCGCTGCCGCTCGGCATCGCTGCGCTCGCGGTCATCGGGCGGATAGAGCGGCGTGCCGTCCGGATCGCGTGGCCAGGAACTGCCCTCGGCTTCGAAAGCGGCGACGCGTGATTTGACCTCGCCGCGCGTCAGGAATGCGGGATAGACGAGGCTGCGCTCGATAAGTGTCTGCAACGCCGTTTGATAGGCCGCAAAATGCTCGGATTGCCGGCGCACCGGCTGCTGCCAGCGAAGGCCGAGCCACGAGAGATCGGTATAGATGCCCTCTTCGAAATCGGGTGTGCAGCGCGCCTGATCTATGTCTTCGATACGCAAGAGGAAATCGCCGCCTGCCTTTGCCGCCATGTCGTGATTGAGGATCGCCGACAGCGCATGGCCAAGATGCAGCGGGCCGTTCGGGCTCGGGGCAAAACGGAATTTCGGCTTTTGACGGGGAATCTCGATCATGCTTTCTTCTGCCACGAATTTGAACCAGGGACTACGAGACTTCATGCAGATCATTCGCAACGAGCGCGATATCGAACAAGGACTGGCCGCACTACTGAAGATCGATCCGCGCCTGCGGCCCGTTGCCGCAGAGGCGGGTAGCTTGCCGCTGCGCCTGCGCGAACCGGGCTTCGAAGGGCTTGCCCATATCATCGTTTCGCAGGTCGTTTCGCGCGCCAGCGCCGATGCGATCTGGGGGAAGATGATCGCCGGGATGGAGCAGGTGACTGCTGAAGGTTATGTCGGGCTGGAGCCGGAGGCATGGCGAAGCTTCGGCCTGTCGCGAATCAAGCACGAGACGTTGGCGCGCGTGGCCGAAGCCGTTGCCGGCGGCAGCCTCGATCTCCCTGCGCTCAGCGCCGAATCACCTGACAAGGCGCTTGCCGAATTGACGTCGATCAAGGGAATCGGGCCTTGGACTGCCGAGGTCTACCTGATGTTTTGCGGCGGTCACGCAGATGTGTTTCCGGCTGGCGACGTCGCGCTTCAGGCGGCCGTCGGCATGGCTTTTGGCCATGAAGCCAGGCCCTTGGCCAAGGCAGTTGCCCGGGAAGCCGTGGTTTGGGCACCCTGGCGCTCGGTCGCCGCCCGGCTTTTCTGGGCTTACTATGCCGTGAAAACGCGCCGGGATGCACTGCCTATCGTTTAATCGGCCGCGTCCTGAAATCGCCTTTATGCACTGAATTTATTGGACTTCACAATCCTGTAACAACCGGCCTAATATACAGGTGCAGATGCCGAATCGATCAGGAGGGTTCCTTGACGATTGCAGTCTCCCCGCAGTCCCTGCCAGCGCTCGTCCTGAACGCTGACTACAGACCGCTGAGTTACTATCCCTTGTCGCTCTGGTCCTGGCAGGACGCGATCAAGGCGGTTTTTCTTGACCGTGTGAACATCATCGCAGAATACGATCAGTGCGTGTCCTCACCGAGCTTTTCGATGCGGCTGCCGAGCGTCGTATGCCTGAAGACCTATGTGCAGCCGTCCCGCAATCCCGCCTTCACCCGCTTCAACGTCTTCCTGCGCGACAAGTTCGAATGCCAGTATTGCGGCTCCCATGACGACCTGACCTTCGACCACGTCATTCCGCGCGCCCATGGCGGCGAGACCACTTGGGAGAACGTCGTGGCCGCATGTTCGCCGTGCAACTTGCGCAAGGGCAGCAAGCTGCCGAAGCAGGCCGGCATGTTCCCGGCGCAGAAGCCATACCAGCCGACCGTGCAGGACCTGCACAACAATGGCCGCCTGTTCCCGCCGAACTATCTGCACGACAGCTGGCTCGACTATCTCTACTGGGATTCGGAACTGCAGCCGTAGGTTTTCCTTCTCCCCTTGGGGAGAAGGTGGCCCGAAGGGTCGGATGAGGGGGAGCGGCGGCACGCAAATTTGCCTTTCGCTTGCCGCTCAAGGCCCTCGTCGCTTCGCTTCTCGTCCCCCTCATCCGGCCGCTTGCAGTTTCGCTTTGCTCACCTGCTCGCGCCCATCTTCTCTCCGCGGGAGAGAAGGGGTCAACCCGCCTTCTTCGCACCCACAAAAGCAATAGCGGCCAGGATCACGCTGGCGATCACATTCCAGCCGGCCATCGACAGGCCGAGGATGCGCAGTGCTGCTTCCGTGCAGGACGGGCCTTTGATGGTATTCAGCTGGCCAAGCAGGTCGCCGGCATTCTGCGTGACGCTGCTGGCCGTCGTCGAGCAGGTGGTCGGGCCTTCCCAGAAGTGCCATTCGACGCCGGCGTGATAGACGCCGATGCCGCCGCCGACAACCATCATCAGGCCGGCGATGATCAGCAGCCCGCGGGTGATCCAGGAGGGCAGGCCGGCGACTGCCGTCAGCACGGCGATGATGGCGACGGGGATGCCGTAGTAATAGGGCTGGCGCTGGTCGAGGCAGAGCGCGCAGGGGATATAACCGCCGATATATTGGAAGCCGAGCGCCGAGCCGATGACGACGATCATGCCGATCGTCAGCAGGACGCCATAGCCGAGGCCGGCGCGGGAGGAAGGCAAAGTCGTGGACATGCGTTGGGGGCTCCTTGGATCAGCTCGCCAGGGCAAAATGGAAGATGCCGTAGAGGGCGATGAGAACGGCGGCGGCTGCCATGGTGATCTGGCCCAGGCGCTTCTCGATGAAATGGCGGATGGATTCGCCATAGCGGCGAAGCAGGAAGGCCAGGAGAAAGAAGCGCCCGCCGCGCGCGACGATGGCGGAGATGATGAACAGGCCGAGATCGATATGGGCGACGCCGGAGAGGATGGTCACCACCTTGATCGGCGGCAGATGCGCCAGACCCGATGTGACCAGCAGCAGGAGCACCCATTCATAGGTGATGCCGGAGCTCATCTGGTTGAAGGCATCGAGTTTGCCGTAGAATTCAAGGATCGGCTTGGCGATGGTCTCGAAGGCATAATAGCCGAGCGCCCAGCCGGCAATGCCGCCCAGCACGGAGGCAACTGTCGCCGTCAGCGCGTAGCGCCAGGCACGCTCTGGTTTCGCCAGCGACATCGGCAGGAAAAGCACATCGGCCGGAACGAGAAAGATGGAGCTCTCGACGAAGGCAATAACGGCCAACCAGATTTCCGCCGATTTGCGGCCGGCGAGCGACATGGTCCAGTCGTACAGTCTACGAAGCATAAGGCCCCCTTTTTGCTGCGTTGCAAACCTTTAGGGGGCAGGATTATGGCTGTAAATGGTCGGGGAGGGACGGAAGCGGCGGAAAGGCAAAATTTTTCGTGATGGGGTGGGGAGAACATGAAGTACTTGCAGCAGTTTTTGAGGTCTGCTGAAGGAAGGCACATCAAATGATAGTGGTTTTGGTGCCCCATGCCGGAGTCGAACCAGCACTTCTTTCGAAACTCGATTTTGAGTCGAGCGCGTCTACCAATTCCGCCAATGGGGCAACGGGGTACTGACGAGGCGGCTGTCTAGCATGTGACCGGCGGGGCGCGCAAGCCGGGTGCGGCAGATATTGCGAGTGTTTCCGCAGGTTGCGGTTTGGCCCATGGCGTGGGTGGACGCCATGGGCTTTTGCCGTTTGAGGCTCAGTGCGCCATGGCCGGGCCTTTGCTGGTGGAGCCGGACTTTTGCAGCGTGATCGCCAAGATCGCGGCGAGCAGGCAGAAGGCGCCGGCGACGAAGAAGGCGGGCAGGTAGGTGTTCAGTTCCGTGCGGGTCAGGCCGGCGCCATAGGCGGCGGTGGCGGCACCCAGCTGATGGCCGGCGAAGACCCAGCCGAAGACGAGGCCGGCCTTTTCGCGGCCAAAACGGTCGGCGGCGATCTTGACGGTCGGCGGTACGGTGGCGATCCAGTCGAGGCCGTAGAAGACGGCGAAGATGGACAGGCCGTAGAAGGTGAAATCGCTGAAGGGCAGGTAGACCAGCGACAGGCCGCGCAGGCCGTAATACCAGAAGAGCAGCCAGCGATTGTCGAAGCGGTCGGAGAGCCAGCCGGAGCCGATCGTGCCGAAGAAATCGAAGATGCCCATGACGGCAAGCACGCTGGCAGCTGCGACCGGCACGATGCCGAAATCGCCGCACAGGGTGACGAAATGCGTCTGGATCAGGCCGTTGGTCGACAGGCCGCAGATGAAGAAGGTGGCGAACAGGATCCAGAAGGTCGAGGTGGTGGAGACTTCCCGCAGGATCGCGATCGGCGAGGCGAGTGCTGCCTTCAGGTTCCTGGTCGCCGTCGGCGGCGGCGTGATGTGGATTTCGCCGACCAGCGGCAGGTTGACGTCCGAGGGGCGGTCGCGCATCAGGAGCAGCACGACGAGGGCGGCAACGACGATCATGCCGCAGACGAAGAGCACGGTGGTGCGCCAGCCATAGCGCGTCGTCAGCTCCGCCATCAGCGGCAAGAAGACGAGTTGCCCCGTGGCCGAGCTGGCCGAGAGCATGCCGATGACGAGGCCGCGATGCTTGGTGAACCAGCGCGTCGATACGGTTGCCGCCAGTACCATGGCGGTGAGGCCGGTGCCGAAGCCGATGATGATGCCCCAGCAGAGCAGCAGCTGCCAGACCTGCGTCATATAAAGCGAGCCAATGAAGCCGACGCATATGGTGCCCAGCGCGAAGACGATGACTTTGCGCACGCCGAAATGGTTCATGAAGGCGGCGGCAAAGGGACCCATGAGGCCGAACAGCACGAGGCGGACGGCAAGCGCGGACGAAATCGAGGAAGTGCTCCAGCCGAACTCGTCCTCCAGCGGCTTGATGAGCACGCCGGGCGCGCCCATGGCACCGGCGGTGACCAGCATGGTGAGGAAGGTGGCGGCGACGACGACCCATCCATAATGGATGTTGCGCCGGGCGAGCGTCGAGGCAAGGGCAGTGGAAACCATGAGCTGCGTTCCAATCAGGTTGGGTATCGTGTCGCCAGGCCGGACTTGCGAAAACACCGGATCGCGGACAGTCGGGGGTACCGTACCACGTCTAGCGCTCTGCCGTTCTTCCGGCTTGAACGTTTGTGCAAAGGCATTTACATGATTGCTATCATATTTGTTGCGTATTGATGATGGTCATCATATAAATTGTCAATACAGATTTATTGATGCTCTGATGGAGTTTATTGATGAGAGTGAGCCGGGAGAAATTCGCCGAGAATCGCGAGAAGATCCTTGCCGTGGCAGGCGAGCTCTTTCGCGAGAAGGGTTTCGACGGCATCGGCGTCGCCGAGATCATGAAGGCGGCGGGGCTGACGCATGGCGGCTTTTACGGCCATTTCGACTCGAAGGACGAGCTTGCCTGCGAGGCGAGCAAAGCGCTGGTGGCCCGCTCGCTGGAGCGCTGGAAGGAAGTAGCGTCAAGCTCGCCCGACCAGCCGCTGGAAGCGCTGCTCGCCCATTATCTCTCGCACCGCAACGTGGTGGAACATGCGACCGGCTGCGTCTTCGCGGCGCTGACGCAGGAGGTCAGCCGACACGGCCCCGAAATGCAATCCACCTTCACCGGCGGCCTGATGGGGCTGGTCGAGGTGCTGGAAGAGATCGTTCCCGGCGAAACGCCGGAGGAGCGCCGTCGCAAGGCGTTTGCCAGCCTTTCAGCCATGGTCGGCGCAGTCATCCTGGCACGCGCGATGGACAGTTCCGAATTGTCGCAGGAATTCCTGTCGGCGACCCGGCAGGAGCTGTCGCCGCCGCCTGGTGAAAGCAACGGCTAAGCTTGCCTAATCGCGGAAGGCGAGCAGCCCGTTCGCCTCGACGACCTCCCTGAACTTGCCGTCGGACGCGACCGCCAGCAGCTCGGTGCGCAGAGCCGCCTCGAAATCGGCTGCCTTGTCGCCCAGCGCCTGCGGCGAAGTCGACGACATCGAGAAGATGCGGCCGACGATCTCTTCGATATCCCTGGTGTATTCCGAGATGATGCCGATCCGTTCGAGGTTGCGGAAAGGCGAGGTGAGCAGCATGGCTTCATGCGGCGCCCATTCCTTGCTCCGGCGCATCTGCCGCTCCGCGCTGCGCTCGGGCGAATAGGTTTCCATCAGCGGCTCGAGGATACCGCGCCAGTTCGGCTCCGCCAGAATGCCCTTATCGTGGAAGAGCACGACGGCGCCGCCCGGCTCAATCAGCTTGTCGAGCGCTTCCAACGTTGCGGGCCTGTCCATCCAGTGGAACGAGCGGCCCATGACACAGAGGTGCAGCCTGCCGATATCGGGGCCGAGATCGTAGGAGGACCCTTGGCGGATGCTGATATCAATGCCGGCTGCCTTCGCGCCGAGCGCGGCTTCGGCGAGCATTTCCGGCTCCGGATCCATGGCGGTGACGGCGGCACCCTGCAGCCGCGCGAAGGCGATGCCGAGCTGGCCGGGGCCGCAGCCGAGATCCAGTACATGATCGCCGGGCTTGAGGCCGCTGCGCTCCACGACGCGGGTAATCAGCCTGTCCGGATAGGGGATACGATAGCGCAGGTAATAGGCCGCGGTCGATTGAAAGCGCCGTGCTTCGAAGGGGACTGTGATCATGGGCTGTCATCCTCGGGTAGGGAATCATGACCTGTTAAGCCTCAACTGTGACCCGTTCGTGAAGTCACTTTTGCGCGATTTACCGTAGGGTCAATCGGCTTCAGAGGATGTGAGTGCCCCCTCACTTCCTTCTCCCCTCGGGGAGAAGGTGCCGCCAGGCGGATGAGGGGGCCTGCCGAGAGCAGGAAGTCCATGAATTCAGGTCGGCCAGCCCGTCCCCTCATCCGACCCTTCGGGCCACCTTCTCCCCGCTGAGGAGAAGGAGTTGCGCGGCAACCACTTCATTCATATGCGGATTGCTCTGCCGGAAGAGAGTTGAGGGACCAGGCAGACAGCTAGCCGCAATATCACCAGCCCAACCTAGCCAGCTTCAAAATCCCCGATCACTTAAACCCAGCAACCCCGTGCGGAACATAAGGGCTCTCCAGCGCCTCGACTTCCTCCGGCGTCAATTTGACCTCCAGGGAGGCGACGGCATCCGTGATGTGGCCGGGCTTGGAGGCGCCGATGATCGGGGCGGTGACGGCGCTCTTTTGCAGGATCCAGGCGGTTGCGACCTGCGCGCGCGGGATACCGCGGGCCTTGGCGACGGTGCCGACGGCATCGACGATCTTGCGGTCGGCTTCGAGCGCCTGGGTGTAGAGCGTCTTACCGAATTCATCCGACTGAGTGCGGGCCGTCGCCTCGTCCCAATCGCGCGTCAGGCGGCCGCGGGCGAGCGGGCTCCAGGGGATGACGGCGATCTTCTGGTCCTCGCAGAAGGGCAGCATCTCGCGCTCTTCCTCGCGGTAGAGCAGGTTCAGGTGGTCCTGCATGCTGACGAACTCCGTCCAGCCGTTGAGGCGCGAGGTGTAGATCGCCTTGGCGAATTGCCAGGCATACATGGAGGAGGCGCCGATATAGCGGGCCTTGCCGGCCTTAACGACATCATGAAGCGCTTCCAGCGTTTCCTCGATCGGCGTCGTATAGTCCCAGCGATGGATCTGGTAGAGATCGACATAGTCGGTGCCGAGGCGGCGCAGGCTGTTGTCGATCTCGTCGAAGATCGCCTTGCGCGACAGGCCGGCGCCATTCGGGCCGGGGCGCATGCGGTTGAAGACCTTGGTGGCAAGCACGATATCGTCACGCTTGGCGAAATCCTTGATGGCGCGGCCGACGATCTCTTCCGAGGAACCATTGGAGTAGGTGTTGGCTGTGTCGAGGAAGTTGATGCCGGCCTCGATCGCCTGGCGCAGCAGCGGCCGGCTGTCCTCCTCCTTCAGCGACCAGGCATGCGTGCCCTTGTTGGGGTCGCCATAGGTCATGCAACCCAGGCAGATGCGTGAGACTTCAAGACCGGTCCTGCCGAGCTTTACGTATTCCATCGCTATTCTCCGTCCATTCGATTATTCGGGGCAATGAGGACCACCGCCGGAAGAGCGGTGGAATATGTGCGTCGCGAAAGCAAATCGGCGGGTAAGATCGTCGCCGGACGACGCATCAGTTCGTGAAGAGCTTCGAAGTATTCTTCAATAAATAAGGCAATTCGCCCGGCAGAGAAGATGGCAACCTCAAATGTTTCCTTGAACCCCAAGGGCGACAGGTGTTAGCTGCACCGCACCATTTTCTGGAACTGCGCATGAAATTGCCCCCGCGTGATACTTATGAAGCCCTCTATCGCGACTTTCGTTGGGAGATTCCGGCGAAATTCAACATGGGGCATACTGTTTGCGATGCCTGGGCCGAACGCAAGCCCGACCGGATCTGCCTTCAGCATTTCAATCCGGACGGCAATCACTTTTCCATGAGCTACGGTGAGTTGAGCGATCGTTCCGCCTCTTTCGCCAATGCGCTTGTCGCGCTTGGGGTTGGGGCGGGAGATCGGGTGGCGCTGCTGCTGCCGCAGGGTTTCGAGACCGTCGTGGCGCATGTGGCGATCTACAAGATGGGCGCCATCGCCCTGCCGCTGGCCTTGCTGTTCGGCGCCGAGGCACTGGAATACCGGCTGCAGGCAGCCGGGGCGTCGGCCATCGTCACCAACCGGTTCGGCCTCGAGCGGCTGCGCCCGATCAGGGACCGGCTGTCCGAACTGACGCAGGTGATCAGCATCGATGGCGCCGAAGAGGGCGTTTCCGGCTTTGCCGATCTGGTGGCGGCACATCCGCCGCTGTTCGAGGTCGCCGATACCGGCCCGGACGATCCGGCCCTGATGATCTTCACGTCAGGCACGACCGGCCCGCCCAAGGGTGCGCTGCATGGCCATCGTGTGCTACCGGGGCATATTCCAGGCATGCAATTCGCCCATGAAGGCTTTCCGCAAGCTGGCGACCGGCTATGGACGCCGTCGGACTGGGCCTGGGCCGGCGGTCTCCTGAATGCGCTGTTGCCGAGCCTGATGCTTGGCGTTCCCGTCGTTTCCTCGCCGGCACAGAAATTCGATCCGCACATGGCCTTCCGCATCATGGCCGAGATGGAGGTGCGCAATGCCTTCATTCCGCCGACGGCGCTGCGCCTGCTGAAGTCGGTCGACAATCCGCGGGCGCATTACGATCTCAAGCTGCGTACCATCGGTTCGGCCGGCGAAGCGCTTGGCCGCGAAACCTTCGAATGGGCGCGGTCCGCGCTTGGCGTGAGCGTCAACGAATTCTTCGGTCAGACGGAATGCAATTTCGTGCTCTCTTCCAGCGAAGCCTTCGGCGTCAGCCGTGCTGGCGCGACGGGCAAACCAGTACCCGGCCATCGTGTCGCAATCGTCGATGCCGATGGTATCGAGGTTCCCGTGGGCGAGACGGGACAAATCGCGATCAAGCGGCCTGATCCGGTGATGTTCCTCGGCTACTGGCAGAACGAGGCGGCGACGGAGGCGAAATTCGCCAATGACTGGCTGCTGACCGGCGATATCGGCCGGCAGGATGCGGATGGCTATATTTCCTTCGTCGGGCGCGATGACGATGTCATCACCTCGTCCGGCTATCGCATCGGCCCGAGCGAGATCGAGGATTGCCTCGGCGGCCATCCTGCCGTGCAGCTTGCCGCGGCTGTGGGAAAGCCGGATGCGGTCAGGACGGAAATTGTCAAGGCCTATGTCGTTCTCGTGCCCGGCCACGAGCCAAGCGAGGCGCTCGCGGCCGAAATCCGCAAGTGGGTGAAGACCCGGCTTTCCATGCACGAATATCCGCGTGAGATCGAATTCGTCGACGCTCTGCCGCTGACGACCTCTGGCAAGGTGATCCGCCGCCTGCTGCGCGAGCGGGCGATTGCCGAGGCGCCATCTTCAAAAAACTAGAACGCGCGGCGTTCTAGCGTTTCGTAAGCGACAGGATCTTTTCGCGCAGCAGCTTCGCCATGTTGCGGGTGCTGCGATACATGTGCAACTGCGTGGTCACCTGGCGGACGTCGCGGTCGCCATTCGGCGTCAGGCCGATGATGAGCGTGCCCATCTCCTCGCGTTCGTGCCAGAAACGGCTCATGATCGGATGATCCGGCACCGCGCAGGAATCGGAGCGGACAACGTTGGCGTCATCGAGATGCCATTCCGTCAGCTCGCCCATCAAGAGCTTGCCCGGCGAATAACGGGCATAGGCCTCGTCGAATGCCGTCTTCCACGTATAGGCTTCGCCGCCCATGATCAGCACGATCATCGAGGCGACAGCCTTACCATTGAGATCGATGGTGTGGATGCGCACCGCGTCGATGGCTGCAAGATTAGAAATTGCCTCACGGGCGAAGGCGGCATGGTGGCGATCGGTGACCAGCGCCGAGCGCTTCTTGCCCTTCCAGCCGCTTGCTTCCAGCGCCAGGAATTCTTCCATGCGCCCGTGAATATCGCGGGGCTGGCGCGCGACGCTGTAGGTGACTTCGCCCAGGCTTTCCAGCAGCCGCCACTGCCGGCGCATTTCTCGCAAGTGCGCGTTGGAAATCGTCCGCTTGAGATAGGTAAGCGCGTCGTCATTGCTCTGGAGCATCGGACGCTGGAATGGGTTGGCGACGGCGATCGGCAGGTTCCGGCCGATGGCGATGACCTTGGCCATTTGGACGAAGTGACCGTTGAGACGAACATCCGGCAATACGAGCGTGCTCGGCAGATGCAGCTCCGGCCGGGAGAGCGCCTCGAGGAGGTTGTCAAGCGTTTCGCCAGCATCCTCGGCGTCGAGCAAGGGTGTGCCGAGTGGGCCAAACGAGTTCGACCAGACCCGGATAATGGACGGCCCTATTGCAAAGCCCGGCTTGTCGACGGTGAAGGGCATCAGCAGGCGGATGCGGCTGCGCGTGCTGCTGTTGTCGCGCATCAGTGCCAGCCGCACCTGCCGATCCTCAAGGCGAGGCATGGCGGGCGCGAGGAAGCGGCCGGAGAAGAAAACGTTCGGCTCCATGGCACGGTTGGAGAGAAAGTCCAGCTCATCCTGCAGCTCATAGCCGAGCTTGCCGGGATAGAGGCAGAATTCGCGGCCGACACGACCGATCTCGACGCGAGCCTCGGCCTTCGGTGCTTCGAAATGCAGTGCTGCGAGTGTATGCGTCAGGGCGTTCACTTGGCTGTCGGTGGTTTCGGTATAGGGTGGACGTGCCATGATCAGAGGGCCCTCGTTGCCGGTGGCGCTGCAGAACGCCGGATAAGGGCGAATAGGGTGATACCGAGCGCACGGCGCACGGCGATATGCAGGAGCAGGGCTTCGATCGCCATGGCGACCGCTCCGGCAATCGCCGCTCCTTCGATGCCGAGATGCGGGATGAGCGCAACGTTCAGGCCGACATTGGCAATGAGCGCCACAGCATAGAGATAGACGCAAAGCATCTGCTTGTCCGCCATGGTCAGGAGCACTTCGGCAGGGCCGACGAGCGCTCTTGCGAGAATGCCGGCAAGCAGGAGCGCCATCACGATTTGGCCCTCGGTGAAGGCGGCGCCGAACAGCGACAGCAAGAGCTGCCCTGCCGCCAGCACCACGAGACCGAGGGCAAGCGCCGGAAAGAAGGACCAGCGTGTCGCCTCCGTGGCAAAGGCTGCGAGCTTGCTTCGGTCACCTTCCGCAAGGATGGCGGCAAAGCGCGGCCCGATGGCTGCCCTGACGGCGAAGGAGACGAAGAGCACCAGCGCCATCGTCTTGGCGGCGGCGAAATAGACGGCGACTTCATCTGGATCGAGGAAGATGCCGACGACGATGACGTCGGAATTGGTGAGCAGGTAACCCACGCCTTCGACCAGGAAGATCGGCAGTGCCACGGCCGTCCAGGCGTTGAATTCGATGGCTTTCGGACCGCTTGGGTAATGGCGGCGCAGACGGAACGTCACTGCGAGATATTGCAGCAGGACACTGGCGAAGGCGCCGGCGAGTGCCGCCGCCATGGCGGTGACGGCATCGCGTGGCGCGCCGGCAAGGATCGCAGCCACCATGAAGAGCAGGATCAGCGTCGGGCGGATGAGAAAGGTCGGGCTGAGCGCCATGATCGGCCAGTGCTTGGCGCGGGCCGTACCGTCCAGAACGTCTCCGAGCGCGATCATCGGCACGGCAACCAGACCGAGGAAAACCGGCATGACGTAATAGTGTTCGACCATGCCGCGGAAGGCAAAGAGCAGCAGCGCGCCGATCAGTGCTAGAGTGCCCGAGACGGCGACCACAAACAGGCGTGCCGTGGCGTTCAAGCCACGAATGGCATCATGATTGCCGCCGGCGTCATATTGCGGCAGGAAGCGGATGATGGCGGTCGGGAAGCCGAGGCAGGCGAGATTGCCGAACAGGATCATCAACACCCAGACGAAGACGAAGATGCCGTATTCGAACCGTCCCATCAGGCGGGCCAGGATGATCTGCGAGAGAAATGCGAGGGCGGCGCCCGCAACGCGGATTGTGAAGGCGATCAGCGCCATGCGCTGCGAGACTGCCTTTTCGTCCCGGCCGGTTAGTAGAGCGGCGACTTTGCGCAGATACGGCGATAGCGCGGCCCGCAATGCGGACGGCAACATTCTTTCCGCTGTTTGAAAGACTGCCATGATCGATACGCAATACTTTAAGTATGATCCCAAACTCGCGTTAGTCTTGGCAGAGGAGAGTTAAGAATCGGTTCTTGCGGCATGTAAAAGTGGCTTTACCGAAGTGGAGAGTTGCTTATCAGTCAAGGCGGAAAGCAACCATAAGATGCAATTGGCCCTCGGGTTGCCGCGCCATGTCGTTCGGCAGGAAACGGGTGGCGGAGGTTTGGTCGACATGTAGAATCCAGGGTCTATCGGAGGAGGATCTCATGCTCACACTTTACGATTATTTGCCGTCGCAGAATGGCTGGAAGGCCAGAGTTCTGTTCGGATTGCTTGATATCCCCTATCAGACCCGCCTGGTGTCCATCTTCGAGGGCGAGGGGCGCACCGACGCCTTTTTCGATCTCAATCCGGCAGGGGGCATTCCCGTTCTCGAACTGGAGGATGGGCGAACGATTGCGGAATCGAACGCTATTCTCACCTATGTTGCTGAAGGCACGCGGTTTCTTCCAGTGGATCGCTATCGACATGCCAAGGTCATGCAATGGCTGTTCTTCGAGCAATATCATGTCGAGCCGATCATCGGTACGCTGCGCTTCTGGACGCTGACGGGGCGCTTGGAATCCAATGCCGTCATAGCAGAAGCCAAGCGCTCGGCTGGTCTTCGTTCGCTTGCAGCGCTCGAGCGCGGGCTGAAGAATACGCCGTTCCTTGTTGGCGACGAGTTTTCGATCGCGGATATCGCGGTTTACGCCTACGCGCATAGAGCGGCGGATTGCGGCTTTGATCTTGCCGATTATCCCGCGTTCACAGCTTGGCTCGGCCGTGTGCTTGACGTCATCGGACCAGGCTATCCGGTCCATCTTTATAGTGAGGATCCGCATTCCGCTGTCTGAATGCGCTAGGCCTGCCTGTCGCCTGTCGACCAACGGTGAGATCTGGATCAGTACAAACAAAAATGCCACCCGAAGGCGGCATTTTTGTTCATGGCTATGGGTTTGCTTCAGACCACTTCGCTGCTTTCGAAGGCGCCGTGGCAATGCTTGTACTTCTTGCCGGAGCCGCAGGGGCAGGCCTCGTTGCGGCCGACGCGGCCCCAGGTCGCCGGATTGCGCGGATCGCGATTTTCCGGGGCCACAACGCTCTCACTTGCAAGTGTGAACGGTGAGAATTCGTCCTCGCCCGTCGTCGCGTCGATGTGGCGGGCCTGCATCGGCGGCGTCTCCGGCTCGGCTGGCTGCTGCACCAGTTCGACGCGCGAAAGCTGCGCGGTCACGGCCTGGCGAAGATTGTTCAACAACGCCTGGAACAGTTCGAAGGCTTCCGCCTTGTATTCCTGCAGCGGATCGCGCTGGGCGTAGCCGCGGAAACCGATGACCGAGCGCAGATGATCAAGGTTGACGATGTGCTCACGCCAGAGATTGTCCAGCGTCTGCAGCACGATGGAGCGCTCGACATAGGTCATGATCTCAGGGCCGAAGCGTTCAGCCTTTTCGGCCGCAGCCTTTTCGGCAGCTTCCGTCAGGCGCGCACGGATGTCGTCTTCGCCGATGCCTTCCTCCTTGACCCAGTCATGAATGGGCAGGTCGAGATCGAAGAAGTTGGCGACAGCCGTCTTCAGGCCGTCGGCATCCCACTGTTCGGCATAGGCGCGCTCTGGAATATGTCTGGCGACGAGATCTTCGATGACGTCGTGGCGCATATCACCGACGAATTCGGAGAGGTCCTTCGATTCCATCAGTTCGACGCGCTGGTCGAAGATGACCTTGCGCTGATCATTCAATACGTCGTCATACTTCAGAACGTTCTTGCGGATGTCGAAGTTGCGGGCCTCGACCTTCTTCTGGGCGCGTTCAACCGCCTTGTTGATCCAGGGGTGGACGATCGCTTCGCCTTCTTTGAGGCCGAGCTTCTGCAGCATGCCATCCATGCGGTCGGAACCGAAGATGCGCATCAGGTCGTCCTGGAGCGACAGGTAGAATTTCGAGCGGCCCGGGTCGCCCTGGCGGCCGGAACGGCCACGCAGCTGGTTGTCGATACGGCGGCTTTCATGGCGTTCGGAGGCGATGACGTAGAGGCCGCCGGCAGCGATCGATTTCTGCTTGAGTTCCTTGATCTCTTCGGCAATGCGGGCAATGGCCGCGTCGCGCTCCGGACCGGGTTCCATTTCGTGCAGGTCTCGCTCGACCCGCATTTCGAGGTTGCCGCCGAGCTGGATGTCGGTGCCACGGCCGGCCATGTTGGTGGCGATCGTCACCGCGCCCGGAACGCCGGCCTGAGCGACGATGTAGGCTTCCTGCTCGTGGTAGCGCGCGTTCAGAACCTGAAAGTTGCTGAAGCCCCGCTTGCGCATGAGATCGGCGAGAAGTTCGGACTTCTCAATTGAGGTCGTACCGACCAGCACGGGCTGGCCGCGCTTGTGCGCATCGAGGATCTCGTTGATGATGGCGTTATATTTCTCGGCGTGCGTGCGATAGACCTCGTCGTCCTCATCGATACGCTGGATCGGCAGGTTGGTCGGCACTTCGATCACGTCGAGACCGTAGATGTTGCCGAATTCCTCCGCTTCCGTCGATGCCGTACCGGTCATGCCGGCGAGCTTTTCGTACATGCGGAAATAGTTCTGGAAGGTGATCTGCGCCAGCGTCTGGTTTTCCGGCTGGATCTGCACATGTTCCTTGGCTTCCAGCGCCTGATGCTGGCCGTCCGAATAACGCCGGCCCGGCATCATGCGGCCGGTGAATTCGTCGATGATGACGACTTCACCGTTGCGGACGATATAGTCCTTGTCGCGCTGGAACAGCTTGTGCGCCTTGAGCGCGTTGTTGATGTGGTGGACGATCGCGACATTCTCTACGTCGTAGAGCGATTCACCCTTCAAGAGGCCGGCTTCGCGGAGCATGTTTTCCAGCTTCTCGGTGCCTTCTTCGGAGAAGTT
The DNA here is from genome assembly GCF_030182525.1 of Rhizobium pantanalense. NCBI lineage: Bacteria > Pseudomonadati > Pseudomonadota > Alphaproteobacteria > Hyphomicrobiales > Rhizobiaceae > Rhizobium > Rhizobium pantanalense. The sequence continues at coordinate 24,045 of NZ_JAQJCH010000007.1, read as the reverse complement.
GGCCGAGCGCTGTTTTTCATCGATTTCATAGTCTTCCTTCGCCAGGCGGGGAATGAAGGCGTCGATGGTGATATAAAGATCGGAGCGGTCGTCGAGCGGACCGGAGATGATCAGCGGCGTGCGCGCTTCGTCGACGAGAATCGAGTCCACTTCGTCGACGATCGCGAAACTATGGCCGCGCTGGACCATCTGGGCGCGCTCATATTTCATGTTATCGCGCAGATAGTCGAAGCCGAGCTCGTTGTTGGTGGCGTAGGTAATGTCGCAGGCATAGGCGTCATGGCGCTGTTCATCCGACAGGCCATGGACGATGACGCCCGTCGTCAGGCCGAGGAAGCTGTAGAGGCGGCCCATGGTGCCGCTGTCGCGCTGCGCCAGGTAATCGTTGACGGTAACGACATGCACGCCCTTGCCGGCCAGCGCGTTCAGATAGACCGGCAGGGTTGCAACCAGGGTCTTACCTTCACCGGTCTTCATTTCGGCGATGGCATTGGAATGAAGGATCATGCCGCCGATCAACTGCACGTCAAAGGGTCGCATGCCAAGAACGCGGCGCGATGCTTCGCGGGCGACCGCGAAGGCGGGCACAAGGATATCGTCCAGCGTCTTGCCTTCCGCGAGCTGCTGGCGGAACTCAACCGTCTTGGCGGCCAGAGCTTCATCGGACAGCGCACGCATCTCCGGTTCGAGCGCATTGATTGCAGCTACTTTCGGCTGGAACGATTTGACCCGGCGGTCGTTGGACGAGCCGAACAACTTGCGGGCAATTCCACCTAGGCTGACCATGTGACTGGTCCTTTCTGAGATTTCATCCTGCCGTTTCCTGCTTTATCCCTTCCCGAAAAAAACGGGAGTATAGCACAAAACGGCCGGAAACTGTTCTGGACGCGAGGTTGCGTGACAGATAAGAGGGGGGTCGATTGATGTCAACGGGATTTGGCCGATACAGAAAGGCCACATTCTCCTGCTGAAGGCTTTTTCACGCCGGATTCACATCTGTCGAGCCGGTCGAGATCACCGAAGGGTTATTTTATGTTGAAGTATAACAAACTTGCTGCGGTTGCTTTCGCAACAATCGTTACCTTTCAGGCTCCGGCCTTCGCGGCCGATGCCAAGGACCCCGTTGTCGCCAAGGTCGGCGATGTCGAAATCCATCAATCCGAACTCGATCTGGCAATCGCCAACCTCGATCCGCAGCTCGGCCAGCTTCCGGACGACCAGAAGAAGGTCGCAGCGCTTTCGGCCTCGGTCGATGTAAAGCTGCTGTCGCAGAAGGCCGCCGCCGAGAAGCTCGATCAGACGCCGGACTTCCAGGCTCACATGGCCTATCTGCGCGACCGCGAGCTGCATAATGCCTACTTCAAGGCTCACGTGGCCGACGCCATCAAGGATGATGAAGTCAAGGCTCGTTACGACAAGGAAGTCGCAGCCCTGCCGAAGCAGGAAGAGGTTCATGCCCGCCATATCCTCGTGAAGACCGAGGACGAAGCCAAGGCGATTATCAAGGAACTCGATGCCGGCAAGGATTTTGCCGCACTTGCCAAGGAAAAGTCCACGGATCCGAATAAGGCTGACGGCGGTGATCTCGGTTATTTCGGCCATGGCCGCATGGTCAAGGAATTTGAAGACGCGGCTTTCGCGCTTCCTGTGGGAACCTACACGAAGACCCCGGTCAAGACCGATTTCGGCTGGCACATCATCAAGGTCGAGGACAAGCGCAATGCTCCTCCTCCGCCGTTCGATCAGGTCAAGGACCAGGTTCGTCAGCTTGTCATGCGCGACAAGTATCTTGAGCTCCTGAACAAGGCCAAGCAGGATACCAAGGTCGTCATCAACGATCCGGCGCTCAGCAAGGCTTATGACGACGCGCAGAAGCAGCAGGATGCAGCACCGGCTGACGACGCCGTTGCTCCTACTGATGGTGCGGCAGCGCCTGACGCTCAGCCGCAGCAGTAATTGACAGCAGTCAAACAATCAGGGCCCGGTTTTCCGGGCCCTTCACTATTAGGTGGCTCTCATGTCCGGTTCCGTCTCTCCGCTCGCTCCTAAAACCTTTGCTGCCATGCCCGCCCTTCGCGGCGTGCGCATGACCACGGCATCCGCCGGTATCAAGTACAAGAACCGGACCGACGTCCTGCTGATGGTCTTCGACAAGCCGGCGGCCGTTGCCGGTGTCTTCACCCGTTCGAAGTGCCCTTCGGCTCCGGTCGATTTCTGCCGTAAGAACCTGGCGCACGGCAGCGCGCGCGCCGTCGTCGTCAATTCCGGCAATGCCAATGCCTTCACCGGCCTGAAGGGACGCCAGGCGACGGAACTGACCGCCAAGTCCGCGGCGGCCGCCGTCGGCTGCGGAGAAAATGAAGTTTATCTCGCCTCCACCGGTGTCATCGGTGAGCCGCTTGACGCCACCAAGTTTGCCGGCGTGCTTGATACGATGGCGAAGGATGCGACAAGCGATTTCTGGTTCGAGGCCGCCAAGGCGATCATGACCACGGATACCTATCCGAAGGTCGCGACCCGCACCGCCGAGATCGGCGGCGTCAAGGTCACGATCAACGGCATTGCCAAGGGTGCCGGCATGATCGCGCCCGACATGGCGACGATGCTCTCTTTCGTGGTCACCGATGCCGATATTTCCTCCACCGCGCTGCAGACGCTGCTGTCCGAAGGCGTTGGCCCGAGCTTCAATTCGATGACCGTCGATAGCGATACCTCGACCTCGGACACGTTGATGCTGTTTGCCACCGGCGCTGCCGCAGCTGATGGGCAGGCGCATATCGACCGCGCGGACGATCCGAAGCTTGGTGCCTTCCGCGCAGCGCTCAACGAGTTGCTGAAGGATCTCGCCATTCAGGTCGTTCGTGACGGCGAAGGCGCGACGAAGATGCTCGAAATTACGGTGACTGGCGCCGAAAATGACGCGGCCGCCAAGCGCATCGCCCTTTCGATCGCCAATTCGCCGCTGGTCAAGACCGCTGCCGCCGGCGAAGACGCCAATTGGGGTCGGGTCGTCATGGCTGTCGGCAAGGCGGGCGAAATGGCGGATCGCGACAAGCTTGCCATCTGGTTCGGCGATGTCCGCGTCGCCGTCAACGGCGAGCGTGACGCTTCCTATTCGGAAGAAGCCGCCTCGAATGTCATGAAGCAGCAGGATATTCCCGTGAAGGTCGATCTCGGCCTCGGCAATGGCCGCGCAACGGTCTGGACCTGCGACCTTACCAAGGAATATGTTGCCATCAATGGCGACTACCGGAGCTGATACCTAGCTGATGCAAGCGCAGTCCACGATAAACAAGCTGCCCCTGGTGCGCAGGCTGGAAGCCGTCGGCTTCCGGGCCTGGCCCGCCTCGTCGGTGCAATATGATGGCAGCTGGCAGATTCGGCTAACAGCGGGTCATCCGTCGAAGCGGCTGAATTCTGTCGTGCCGCTCGATCCCTCAGACCATCGCGATCTCGAAATCAGGCTGGCTAAGGCACAGCGCAAGTTCGAGGCCTATGGCAGGCCGATGGTCGTGCGCGAGACGCCTCTCGCCTCGCCGAAGCTCATCGATCTGCTACGGGAGCGCCGTTGGACGTGTTTTGATGAGACGATCGTCATGACCGCCAATCTCGTCGATCTCGAACTGCCTGACATGCTGGACCATCTGCCGAGCCACGATGTTGGCCGTTTTGTCGATGCTAGCCTTATCGTCGATGAGGCCGATCCGGCTTTGAAGCCGGCATTGGCCGAGGTGGTGAGCGGCATCAAGCCGCCATCGGGCCTCTTCGTCATCGAAAATGATGATGCCGGACCGGTGGCGACAACGCTCTGCGTGCAGGACAATGATCTTGCTGGCGTCATGTCGGTTGCCGTCTCGCCGCAGCATCGGCGCAAGGGCCTCGGAGCCGAGATCCTGACTTCGGCGCTTCGCTGGGCGCGCATGCGCAGCGCGAAGACCGCCTGGCTTCAGGTCAGCGCCGACAATACTCCGGCTTTAGCGCTCTACGTTCGTTTCGGCTTCCGCGAAGCCTATCGTTATTGCTATTGGCGACCGCCGGGGGCTGCATGAACGAGATTGGCCGCAAAATCGTTCTCGTGGCCGCCTGCGCGCTCATCGACGCCGATGGCCGTATCCTGCTGGCACAGCGCCCCGAGGGCAAGTCGCTTGCCGGCCTCTGGGAATTTCCCGGCGGCAAGGTCGAGGCTGGCGAGACGCCGGAGGAGACCTTGGCGCGCGAGCTCCAGGAAGAACTCGGCATCCAGACGAAAATCGCCTGTCTCGCGCCGCTGACCTTCGCCAGCCACACCTATGAAACCTTCCATCTGCTGATGCCGCTGTACATCTGCCGGCGTTACGAAGGAATCCCGCATGGCCGGGAAGGGCAGGCGATCAAATGGGTGCGGCCGCAGGCTCTGCGTGACTATCCCATGCCGCCCGCCGACGAGCCGCTGATCCCGTTCCTGCAGGATCTGCTTTAACTTTTTATGGCAAGGGCTGAGGGAGCGCCGCCGTGGGGCGGCGTCGCGCCGTGTCTAGATATCCTTGAATTTGAAAGTCGATTTTGCCAGCTGATCGAGGGGGAAGACGCCCGGTCCTCTAGGGATGCATCCGTCTTCGGCATTTTGCGGAGCAAATCCGTCAGCATGTCAGATTGCCTGTCACATTCGCGGCGAATTGCCTCCAGATGTTCGAGCATCAGTCCAAGGGCAAAAATCACGGCGCCGCTAAAAGCCTAGGAAAGGGCGCCTATCAGCCCTGCCGCTACGCCGGCTGCACTTCCAATAAACAACGTCGCAATCCCAGGATCGCAATACCAATCACCAAACCACCAACCGCCTTGAGCAAACCTGCCATGTGTAAATTCCTGCAACCCAAGATAATAAAATATGACTTGGGCAGTATATCATGGCGCGCAAGCGTCAGCCTCTATTATTTGGTGTATGGAGGAAATTCTCTGGCAGCGCGTGTGTCTGCGAGGCGAGTTTGATGTCCCGTAGCGGGCCGCACCATTTTCGGGTTTACGCGGTGACGGTGTGAAATGCGTTAAGGCGGTGCATCGCATTTATGGTTAACGAGAATTAGCCATTTAATATCAGCCTGATAATGCGAATCACGTACTGTCCCGGAACTTTACGTCTCATTAATTTGCATGTGGATATTAAGGGATCGTTTATGACCTTCTGGCATTGAATTCTCTCAATCAAGCGGTTGTTGGGTGCGTTAAAGAAGGCTTGACATAATGGACGACGATTTCTGGAAAGCTGTTCAGGAGAAAGAGCAGTCCTATTCCACGTCGCGCAGGACGGGCGCGTTGAATATCGCTTTGCTGTTCGGTACGGCGGCGGTGGCGCTTTCGCTTATTCTCACGCCGATGCTCTCCGACAAATCAAAATCGCGCGTGCTTGCAAGCGCGCCGGATATTGACAATATTACCACGGGTTCGATCCCGCAGACGGAAAACGGCAAGCGGTATACGATCCGCCGCAGCGTTTTGCAGCAGGAACCGGGTTCGGTTTGTATCGTCCAGGGCTATGGTGCCGACAGCGGCTGCCAATAGAGAAATTCCAGGAAAAGTGCCTAGCGGTTTTCCGTCCGGAATTGCGTAGAAACAAAAAGATGGAGCGTTTTGCGATTCAAAAGAAAGCACAAACGCTCTGGCGCATGAGCATAGCCTGCCGGATGCCATGACGAGCATCGGATTTATCAGTTGTCCAATGCTGGGAGCTTCGAGCTTATGCGTTCCGTTCGGCGTATTTTCACCGATAAGACCGGTGCCACGGTCATTGAATACGGCCTCATCGCAGCCTTGATGTCGGCTGCAATCATCAGCGGTGTCGGCGCCTTCGGGGGCAGCCTCTCACGTACATTCAACCTTCTGTCCGATACGGTTCAGAATTCGGCTGCGTCCCAGAACTGACACGGCTGCCTACTGCTTCAGCTTGTGCTCTTCAACCTTGAGCGCATCGGCCAACCGCGCCTTGGCGGAACCAGGCCGCAGCGGCTTCTGCTGACTTTCATGCGGGGTCCAGCCCGAGACGTAGATGATCGAGAATGTCGCCTTGATCCGCCCGTCCGGATCGGAATAACGTTCGGCGTAAAGCTCGGCCGCACGCAGAAAGAAGGCACGCGTCAGCGGCTTGCGGCTGCGATCGACCAGCGGATTGGTCATGCCCATGGCGCGCAGGTCGCGCATCAGGGCAAACAGATTGTCGTAGCGTACGGTGTAGTTTTCGGCATCTATGACGGGCAGGGTAAAGCCGGCACGCTGAAGGAGACCGCCGACATCGCGGACATCGGCAAACGGGATGACGCGCGGGCTGGCGCCCCCCGTCAGCTCGATTTCGGTTGCGAGCAGCACGTCGCGCAATTCCTGCAGGGTTCCGGAGCCGGGGATCGCCGCCAGGAAAAGCCCGTCGGCCTTCAGCGCGCGGCGGATCTGGATGAAGACGCCAGGTGTGTCGTTGGTGACGTGCAGGCTGAGTGGCGAAAGTACGAGATTGACCGATTCCGCCTCAAGCGGCAGTTCCTCTGGCGGCGCCTCGATGATAGTCTCGCCGGGAGCGGCAAAACCCATTTCGCTTTCGATCCTTTTCAAATGACCGATCTTGCCCGTCGCCAGGGCGAGCCGCGCAGCGATGCCGGTCGCTCCATGCAGTTCGACGGCTTCGTCGAAATGGCGTTCGGTGACGCCAAGCCGTTCTGCCAGTTCGCCGGCGGCAATGTCGAGCAGGAATGCCGCTTTCGGGTCGCCTTGTCTCAAGGCCCGGCGCTTGCGGGCTGCAAGCAGCGATTGGTCGAATACGATTTCCATGGTGGTTTCCTGCACTATCATCAATTCGGCGGGGCGTGCCGGCACGCGCGTTTTCTCTTGCGCAATTCCGGACGGAAAACCGCTATACACTTTTCCCGGAATTGCTAGTCTCAATCATATGGGGATGATGGGACGTGAAATCACCTTGTCGATGCTGGGCGCCGGGCTGAAAAGACCCTGGGTAGCGCTTGCTGACCTTGTCTATCCGCCGGCCTGCCCAGGTTGTGGAGTGTCCGTCGGCGCGCATCGCGGTCTTTGCCCGGCATGCTGGTCAGGCATTCGCTTTATCGAGCGGCCCTATTGCGAGGTGCTCGGCAGTCCGTTTTCCCATGATCTTGGTGCCGGCATTTTGAGTGCCGAGGCAATTGCCGATCCGCCCGTCTTCGATCGCCTGCGTTCCGCCGCCGTTCACGACGGCATCGTGCGCGATCTCGTTCTCAGCCTGAAATATCGCGATCGTACCGATCTCGCTCCGATGATGGCCGGCTGGATGCTGCGCGCCAGCGACGGCACGATTGCGGATTGCGATGCGATCATTCCGGTGCCGTTGCATCGGGCCCGGCTGTTTGCGCGCAAATACAATCAGGCTGCCGAGCTTGCTCGCCACATTGCCCGTCTTTCGGGCAAACCGCTGCTCGCCGTAACGCTCCTGCGCGTCAAACGCACGAGCCAGCAGGTGGGTCTGGGAGCCAAGGCGCGACAAGACAATGTGCGCAGGGCTTTCGCCGTCTCCGAGCATCGGGCGGCCGATATATTCGGGCGGCGCATCGTTCTGGTCGACGACGTTTATACGACCGGCGCCACGGTTGCGGCTGCTGCGCGGGCCCTGAAGAAAGCAGGGGCTGCCGATGTCACGGTTTTGACCTTTGCAAGGGTCGTCGGCCATCTTATATGACAATCGATATAGGCTTTTCCGGAGTGGATCATGGCATCCGTCGTTATCTATACGCGTGAATTCTGTGGCTATTGCGCCCGTGCGAAATCCCTGCTCGAATCCAAAGGCGTCGACTATGTCGAGCACAACGCGACCTATTCGCCCGAACTGCGGCAGGAGATGATCGCGAAGTCGAACGGCGCCGCCACCTTCCCGCAGATTTTCATCAATGGCGAGCATGTCGGCGGCTGCGACGACATCCATGCGCTCGACCGGGCCGGCAAGCTTGATTCGATGCTGGCAGCCTGATCCATATTGACGAGGGAGAAACCGATGAGCTTCAAGGCTGCTGCCATCCAGATGTGTTCCGGTGTCGATCCGGTGAAGAACGCGGCTGACATGGCGCGCTTGGTGCGCGACGCCGCTTCACAGGGCGCCATCTACGTGCAGACGCCGGAGATGACCGGTGCCGTGCAGAAGGATCGACCGGGCCTGCGCGCCGTGCTGCGTGACGAGCCGAACGATATTATCGTCAAGACGGCGTCCGAGCTGGCAAAAGAGCTCGGCATATACCTGCATATCGGCTCGACCGCCATTGCGCTGGATGACGGCAAGATCGCCAATCGCGGCTTTCTCTTCGGTCCCGATGGCAAGCTCATCAACCGATACGACAAGATCCATATGTTCGACGTCGATCTCGATAATGGTGAGAGCTGGCGCGAAAGCGCCGTCTATCGGCCGGGGTCGGAGGCGCGCATCGCCTCGCTGCCTTTTGCCGAACTCGGCTTTTCCATCTGCTACGATGTGCGCTTTCCGCAGCTTTTCCGCGCTCAGGCAGTTGCCGGTGCCGAGGTGATGACGGTACCTGCCGCCTTCACCAAACAGACGGGCGAGGCGCATTGGGAAATCCTGCTGCGCGCCCGTGCCATCGAAAACGGCATGTTCGTCATTGCCGCCGCGCAGGCCGGCAAGCATGAGGACGGCCGTGAGACTTTCGGCCATTCGATGATTATCGATCCCTGGGGCAAGGTGCTGGCATCCGCCGGTGGCGCGGGCGAGGCCGTGGTCATCGCCGAGATCGATGTTACCGCTGTCAAGTCAGCTCATGACAAGATACCGAACCTGAAGAATGCGCGTGAATTTTCGCTGGAGAAGATCGCGACGCCGGCGGCTGGAGGCGTCGCTGCTTGATCCGTTATTCGCTTACCTGTGACAATGCCCATGAGTTCGAGGGCTGGTTTTCTGAAAGTGCCGATTTCGACCGCCAGGTCGCAAGCGGTTTCCTCACCTGTCCGGTCTGCAATTCGGCTGCGATCTCCAAGCAGCTGATGGCGCCTTCGGTTTCGACCGCGCGCAAGAAGGACGAGATGCAGACGCTTGCCATGGATACTGCCCGCAAGCAGGCGATGGCAAAGCTCAAGGAAGCGATAGACGCCATCAAGGCCAATGCCGAGGATGTCGGCGCCAAATTCCCGGAAGAGGCCCGCAAGATCCACTACGGCGAAGCAGATGCGCGTGGGATCATCGGCAAGGCGACGCCAGACGAGGCGCAAGCCTTGGTCGAGGAAGGCATCGAGATCGCCGCCATTCCCGTTCTGCCCGACGACGTCAACTGATGCCGGCGACCGGCAGCAAACATCTCGCCATGTATAATTTCGGGCTGCATGTTGCCTATGAGAGCCCCGAGGTCGAGGGATTTCGGCTGCGCGAGGCGGCGAATTTCGAAGCCGCTGCCCGCGCTGATGGCTTTATTGGCCGATCCGGTTACTCCGGCGAGCCGGGCATTCCCTGTTGGGGTCAACAGGTCTTTCCGCGTTTCATAGAGGGCAGTGGCTTTCAGACGGCGCCATCGTCGCTGTCGCTTTGGGCCGATATCGAATCGCTGATGGCATTTACCTATAGCGGCGTGCATGCCGAAGCCCTGAAACATGCGCGGCACTGGAATGTCAGGCAGAGCTGGCCGCCATTGGTCCTCTGGTGGGTGGATGCAGGGGTCGTTCCGCAGTGGAAGGACGGCGTGGAGCGGTTGGAATATCTTCACGATCATGGTGCCGGCCCGGCTGCCTTCTCGTTCAAGCAGCCGTACGGGCCTGATGGTCGGCCTCAGGAGATCGACCGCCTTCGCATTAAAGAGATCGTTGCTCGCAATGCCGTAGGCCAGAGTGAGTTGCTGGCGCATGTGCTGACATTGAAAGTTTGAAACGAAGGTCTGAGGCAGGTTTGCAGTCGCGCGATCAGCTCAGGTTCGCGCGTTTCGCCAGCAGCATATAGTTGACGTCCATATCCTTGGATAGATTCCAGCGGTCCTGCAGCGGTGAATAGAAGACGCCGGTGCGGGCGGTGATCTCGAGACCACCTGCGGCAAGCGGCTTTTCGATTTCTTCCGGACGCACGAGCTTTTCATACTGGTGGGTGCCGCGTGGCAGCCAGCGCAGAACATTTTCGGCAGCGAAGATCGCAAGGGCCGCTGCCTTCATGGTGCGGTTGATGGTCGCAACAAACATCAAGCCGCCGGGGCGCACCATTTTCGCGCAGGTCAACAGGAAGAATTCGACGTCGGCGACATGCTCGACCACTTCCATGTTCAGCACGATATCGAAGGTTTCGCCGGCTTCGGCCAATTGTTCGGCGGTGACGGCGCGGTAGTCGACGGGAACGCCGGAGGCTTTCGCATGCGTCGAGGCGATGCCGATGTTCTTTTCCGACGGGTCGGCGCCGATGACGGTGGCACCCATGCGCGCTACCGGCTCCGACAGCAGGCCACCGCCGCAGCCGATGTCGAGCACCCGAAGGCCCTCAAGCGGTCGGCTGCTCTTCGGATCGCGGTCGAAATTCTCGCAGGCGCGGTCGCGGATATAGGCCAGACGGACCGGATTGAACTTGTGAAGCGGCTTGAACTTGCCGGTCGGGCTCCACCACTCGGCCGCCATGGCGGAAAAACGGTCAACTTCGCTCTGGTCGATTGTACTCTTTGCCGTTTCGCTCATGGTTCACTCCATCATTTGCGTCGTTCTGTGGTTCGGACGACTGCAAGCAATAATTCTACCTGAAGGGTGAAGTCGGACGATCGATGCGCGATGTCAAGGGCCTGCGGTCTTCGATCAGCTGTGGGGTATCTCGATTGCGCGATGCGAATTGCGGTGCGGAGGTTGACATGGCGGTATTTTATGGCCGATCAATCGCCAGGTTGTGAAATGGACTTTCGGAACCGGGATCGATTGCGATCGACTGGCCTGTAGAGGAGCTCCTCATGAGACCACTCCGTCTCGCGACGGTCGTCGCCATGTGCTGGTTTGCGGCCAGCCATGCATGCGCCGGGGACGGCAAGGGGTTTCGCCTGACGATCGATGGAGTCAGCGTCGGCATCAATCCCGGCGATACGCTCGAAGTCACCATGAAGGATGGCCGCAAGGTCCCGGTGGAGCTGCAGCGCAGCGAGACGGTGACCTTCACCGGCGGCAAATTCTCCTTCGATCATGATGGCAAGTTCACGGTCGCAAAGACGGATCTCGGCGACGGCGTGCAGCAATATGCGCTGATGACGCCGATCGGCACCGGCATCATCGTGCAAGTCTATAAGGGTCTCAACCCTTCCAGCTATACCGATGTCGTACTCCAGCAGATGGTGCAGGAGAGCATCAATGGCGGCGCGAAAATCAGCAAGCGATCAACCCAGCGCACATTGCCGAGCGGCACAGTGCTGAAGGGCGTAAAGGCCGAGACGACCACGGACGACGACGTCATGGAGTATGAGATCGTCGCGACCGGCCGTCCGGAAGGCGGCGTGCTTGTCGCCACGTTCCTCAACAAAGAAAATATCCCCAAGGAAGGGGGTATTCTCGACAAGCTCTGGTCGACTTTAAAAGTGGATTTTTAGAGTAAACTTTTCATCGCCTCTGCGTCCGATGCTATTGCGCCTGCCCGACAAACTCGCTAAGAGACGGCCCCATTGAGATCACGCTTTTCCGGCTACCGAACCGGGAGGGCGATTTTGCATGTCGGGCTTTCCGCATTCGGCCGCCCGGCGCAGGGTACTGGTAGAGGCACATGGCACGCATCGTGATGAAATTCGGCGGGACCTCCGTCGCGGATCTGGACCGTATCAAGAACGTCGCACGCCATGTGAAACGCGAGGTCGATGCCGGTCACGAAGTGGCAGTCGTCGTTTCCGCCATGTCCGGCAAGACCAACGAACTGGTCGGCTGGGTCCAGAACATGCCGAAAGTCTCCGGCGCCAATCACTCGATCTACGATGCGCGCGAATATGACGCCGTCGTGGCGTCGGGAGAGCAGGTCACCTCCGGTCTGCTGGCGATTGCGCTGCAGGCCATGGGCATCAACGCCCGTTCGTGGCAGGGTTGGCAGATCCCGATCCGCACCGACAATGCGCATGGTGCGGCCCGCATTCTCGACATCGACGGCGAAGACATGATCCGCCGCATGAAGGAAGGGCAGGTCGCTGTCGTCGCCGGGTTCCAGGGTCTAGGCCCGGATAATCGCGTCGCGACGCTCGGCCGCGGCGGTTCCGACACTTCGGCCGTTGCGATCGCCGCCGCCGTGAAGGCCGATCGCTGCGATATCTATACGGATGTCGATGGCGTTTACACGACCGACCCGCGCATCGAGCCGAAGGCGCGCCGCCTCAAGAAGATCGCCTTCGAGGAAATGCTCGAAATGGCGTCTCTTGGCGCGAAGGTGCTGCAGGTGCGCTCGGTCGAGCTCGCCATGGTGTTCAAGGTCCGCACTTTCGTGCGCTCTTCTTTCGAGGATCCCGATGCTCCGGGCATGGGCGATCTGCTTAATCCGCCCGGAACGCTGATTTGTGACGAGGAAGAAATCGTGGAACAGGAAGTAGTCACCGGCATTGCCTATGCCAAGGATGAGGCTCAGATTTCGCTGCGTCGTCTTGCCGACCGGCCGGGTGTTTCCGCCGCCATCTTCGGGCCGCTGGCCGAAAACCACATCAATGTCGATATGATCGTCCAGAACATTTCCGAAGACGGCTCCAAGACCGATATGACCTTCACGGTCCCCTCGGGCGATGTCGAAAAGGCGCTGCGCGTTCTTGGCGAAAACAAGGAAAAGATCGGCTACGACGTCGTCCAGAGCGAATCAGGTCTGGTCAAGGTTTCGGTCATCGGCATCGGCATGCGCTCGCATGCAGGCGTGGCTGCGACCGCTTTCAGGGCACTTGCCGAAAAAGGCATCAACATCAAGGCCATTACGACGTCAGAAATCAAGATTTCCATCCTGATTGACGGTCCTTATGCAGAACTCGCAGTCAGGACTTTGCATTCCTGCTACGGTCTGGATAAGAGTTGAGTCACGACTGCTGACGACGGACCGTGACGGAGGCGAATTTCGGCCGGCCCTGACGTGGGCAAGACGGGCATGACATCTTGATTCGGGAGCTAGTGGCGCAATGAGAGACCTATCCGGCGGTCCACGCGTTCTGCTCAAGCGGCTACGCGAATTGATGGCGGAGCCGCTGGAGCCGCAGGAGCGCCTTGACCGGATCGTCCGCCAGATTGCCAGCAACATGGTTGCCGAGGTTTGCTCGGTCTATGTGCTGCGCGCCGACGGTGTCCTTGAGCTTTATGCCACCGAGGGTCTGAATAAAGAGGCCGTCCACCTTTCGCAATTGAAGATGGGGCAAGGCCTCGTCGGCACGATTGCCGCATCCGCCCAGCCGCTCAATCTATCCGATGCACAATCGCATCCGGCCTTCCGCTACCTGCCGGAAACCGGCGAAGAGATCTATCACTCCTTCCTCGGCGTGCCGATCCTACGCACCGGCCGTTCGCTCGGCGTTCTCGTCGTCCAGAACAAGGCGAGCCGCAATTATCGCGAGGAAGAGCTTGAGGCGCTCGAAACGACGGCCATGGTGCTGGCCGAGATGATCGCGACCGGCGAGCTGAAGAAGATCACCAAGCCTGGCCTGGAACTCGATCTCACTCGCTCCGTCACGATCGATGGCGACAGCTACAATGAAGGCATCGGCCTCGGCTATGTCGTGCTGCACGAGCCGCGCATCGTCGTTACCAACCTGCTGAACGAGGATGCCGACAAGGAAATCGGCCGTCTCGCCGAAGCGCTCGGCTCGCTGCGCATTTCGATCGACGACATGCTGTCGCGCCGCGACGTTTCCATGGAAGGCGAGCATCGCGAGGTGCTTGAGACCTACCGCATGTTCGCGCATGACCAGGGCTGGGTGCGCAAGCTGGAGGAAGCCGTCCGCAACGGCCTGACCGCCGAAGCCGCCGTCGAAAAGGTGCAGAGCGACACGAAGGCGCGCATGATGCGCCTGACCGATCCCTATCTTCGCGAGCGCATGCACGATTTCGAAGATCTGGCGAACCGACTGCTTCGGCAGCTCATCGGCCATTCGGGCCGCACCAGCGCGGAAGGTTTTCCGAGCGATGCTATCATCTTTGCGCGCGCCATGGGTGCGGCAGAGCTGCTCGACTATCCGCGTTCCAATATTCGCGGTCTTGTGCTGGAAGAGGGCGCGGTCACGAGCCACGTTGTCATCGTGGCGCGTGCCATGGGCATTCCGGTCGTCGGACAGGCGGTAGGTGTTGTCGCGCTGGCGGAAAATGGCGATCCGGTCATCATCGATGGCGATGGCGGCCATGTTCACCTTCGGCCGATGGCCGATCATCAACGTTCCTATGAAGAGAAGGTGCGGTTTCGCGCCCGCCGGCAGGAGCAGTTCCGTGCGTTGCGCTCCGTCGAGCCGGTCACCAAGGACGGGCAGCGCATTTCTTTGCTGATGAATGCCGGTCTCTTGGTCGACCTGCCGCAGCTCTCCGAATCCGGCGCCGAGGGTATCGGCCTGTTCCGCACCGAGCTGCAGTTCATGATCGCCTCGACCATGCCGAAGGCGGATGAGCAGGAAGTCTTCTATCGCAATGTCATGAAGCAGGCGGGCGGGCGCGTCGTCACTTTCCGCACGCTCGACATCGGTGGCGACAAGGTCGTGCCCTATTTCCGGGCACATGAGGAGGAGAACCCGGCGCTCGGCTGGCGTGCCATCCGCCTCTCGCTCGACCGGCCGGGCCTGTTGCGCACACAGCTGAGGGCCATGCTGAAGGCTGCAGCTGACAACGAATTGAAGATGATGGTGCCGATGGTCACGGAAGTTTCCGAGATCAGGGCCGTCCGTGAGCTTTTGCAGAAGGAAGTGCAGCACCTCTCGCGCTTCGGGCATGGCCTGCCGCGCAAGCTGCAGTTCGGCGCCATGCTTGAGGTGCCGGCGCTGCTGTGGCAGCTGGATGAACTGATGGCGGAAGTCGATTTCGTCTCGGTCGGCTCCAACGACCTGTTCCAGTTCTCGATGGCTGTCGATCGTGGCAATGCCCGCGTTTCGGATCGCTTCGATCCGCTCGAGCGGCCGTTCCTGCGCATCCTGCGCGATATCGTGCGGGCTGGCGAACGCAACAAGACGCCGGTGACGCTTTGCGGCGAACTGGCGGGCAAGACGATTTCGGCCATGGCCCTGCTCGGCATCGGTTTCCGCTCGGTTTCGATGTCGCCGGCCTCGATCGGCCCGGTCAAGGCGATGCTGCTCGGGCTCGATCTCAAGGCCTTGTCCGAAGTCATGGAAGCCGCGCTCGATGACAAGCAGCCGACGAGTTCCATGCGGGATATCCTTGTGCGCTTTGCCGAGAGCCACAATATTCCGCTTTAGCGCGCGATCCTGAAAAACACGAAGCGGTTTGCAGGCGGGATCATGCGCATCACAACATCAAAGCAGAGATAATAAGAAGAATTGGAGTAGAGGGTGGCGAAGCTCCCTGTTGAAAAAATGCGCGAATTGGAACGCCGTTTCGGTGAGATCGAGGCGCGCATGTCTGCCGGTCCGGCTGCGGATGTCTATGTGAAGCTTGCTTCCGAATATTCCGAGTTGCAGCCGGTCGTGACCAAGATCCGCGATTATGAGCGCGCTCTTGCCGAAGCAGCCGATCTCGAGACCATGCTCTCCGACAAATCGGTCGATCGCGATATGCGCGATCTCGCCGAAATGGAGCTGCCCGAGGTCAAGGAGCGCATCGAGACGCTGGAACAAGCCATCCAGATCGAGCTTCTGCCGAAGGATGCGGCTGACGAAAAGAGCGCGATCCTCGAAATCCGGGCCGGCACCGGCGGCTCCGAGGCCGCCCTTTTTGCGGGCGACCTTTTCCGGATGTATGAACGTTTCGCCGCCAGCAACGGCTGGAAGGTGGAGGTGCTTTCGGCGAGCGACGGCGAAGCGGGTGGTTTCAAGGAAATCATCGCCACCATCAGCGGCAAGGGCGTGTTTTCGCGGCTGAAGTTCGAATCCGGCGTCCATCGCGTGCAGCGTGTGCCGGAAACGGAGGCGAGCGGCCGCATCCACACCTCGGCGGCAACGGTCGCCGTGCTGCCGGAAGCCGAGGAAATCGATATCGAAATCCGGCCCGAGGATATCCGCATCGACACCATGCGTTCTTCGGGCGCCGGCGGCCAGCACGTCAACACGACCGACTCCGCCGTGCGCATCACGCATCTTCCCTCCGGCATCGTCGTCACGAGCTCGGAAAAGTCGCAACACCAGAACCGCGCTAAGGCCATGCAGGTGCTGCGGTCTCGCCTGTTTGACATGGAGCGCCAGCGGGCCGACAGCGAGCGTTCCGCCGACCGCAAGAGCCAGGTCGGCTCCGGCGATCGGTCTGAACGCATCCGCACCTATAATTTCCCGCAGGGGCGCGTGACCGATCACCGCATCAACCTGACGCTCTATAAGCTCGACCGGATGATGATGGGCGAGATCGACGAGGTGGTCGATGCGCTGCTGGCGGATTATCAGGCGAGCCAGCTCGCCCAGCTCGGCGAACAGGCATGAGTGGCGGGCAGGGGCCAACCATATCCGGGCTCCTGCAGGAGGTGCGCGCGCGTTTTACCGGGGCCGATCTCGATGATCCCGCCACGGAAGCACGCATTCTTGTTGGCGGTCTTCTGCATCTTTCCGCGACCGGCCTCGTGACGCACGGTTCCGAGCCCGTATCCGAGGATGATGCGGTGATGGTACGCGCGGCGATCGCCCGCCGGCTCAATCATGAGCCGGTCTATCGTATTCTCGGCGAGCGGGAATTCTATGGCCTGCCGCTGCGGCTTTCGGCTGCGACGCTCGAACCGCGGCCCGATACGGAAATTCTCGTCGATACGATGCTGCCGCATGTCAGGCGCCTTGAATCCCAGATCGGCAATATCCATATACTGGACATCGGAACGGGAACTGGGGCCATTTGCCTGGCCCTGCTTCATGAATGCCCTAAAGCGATGGGCGTTGGTTCCGATATTTCCAGCGAAGCGCTGGAAACCGCTCGCGGGAACGCGGAGCGAAATGGCTTGGCGGCGCGGTTCAGAACTGCGCAGGGAAGCTGGTTTGAAGCCATCCACGAACGTTTTCACGTGATTGTCTCAAATCCGCCCTATATTGCGTCTAATGTCATTTCCACTCTCGCTCCAGAAGTAAAGGATTTCGATCCTCCCATGGCCCTTGATGGGGGCCTTGACGGGCTGGATGCATACAGGGCGATCGCAAAAGATGCGGCTCGATTTCTATATCAGAATGGTATGATTGGTGTGGAGATCGGCTACGATCAGCGTGAAACGGTTACTTCGGTTTTTGAAGGAGCAGGATTTTCCCTTGTCGAGGCGGTTCGGGACTACGGCCAGAACGACCGGGTTCTTGTGTTTGAATTTCAACATTAACGTGACATTTTGCAGCGGATTTGTGGAACCCCGTTGTTATCGCAAAGAAAAAGCTTGGATTTCCTGAGGAAGCAATATAGGTTGCGCTCACGCGTTGGGCGGCTGGGAATGAACGAGACGATTCGCTCATCTTGGACAGCCTCGGGGATCCGCTCTCTGATAAGAGTGTCAAAGGTTGAAGATAACCCAATGCGTGATCAGTTAATCTGACGTAGTCGAGCGGCAGACGAGCGCTAAAGCGCAGTTTGCTTGCGGCACGCAGGCCCCGGTTCGGAAGTGTCCGATCCGCGGCGGCAGGTGCCGTGTATGATTTTATCCCAACGAAGAGAATTCAGGTGAAGGATCTATGAGGCCAGGACAGCAAAACAAGCGCGGTCGGGGGCGTGGTAATAACAACAACGGCGGCGGCGGAAATAACAACAACAATTTCAACCGCAAGGGCTCGAACCCGCTGACCAGGACTTACGACAGCTCCGGTCCCGATGTGAAAATCCGCGGAACCGCACAGCACATCGCCGAGAAGTACGCGGCCTTGGCTCGCGATGCTCAAAGCTCCGGCGACCGTGTCATGGCGGAAAACTACCTGCAGCATGCCGAGCACTACAATCGGATCATTGCCAGCGCCCAGGCGCAGATGCAGGAGCGTTACCAGCGCGACGATCATCACAACTATAATGACCGCGATAATGCCGAACGCGATATCGACGATATCGATGCGCAGGAGATCGACGATCAGCCGCAGATGGCTCAGCCCCACGGTCGCCAGCAGCAGGCTGCTCCAGTGGTTGCTGCCGCTCCGGCCAGCGAGCCCGAGGTCATCAACGGCACCGGTCCACAGCCGGTGATCGAAGGGATTCCGGCCGAAGTGGCGATCGAAGAGGAAACTCCGGCTGTGGCAGCCACCGAGCGCCAGCCGCGCCGCCGCAGTGCCGGCGGTAACCGCCCGCGCCGCCAGCCGCGCCGCAGTGCTGCCGGTGGCGACGGTGAGGGCGAAGCCGCTTCCGGCGAAGCTCCGGCCTTGGCGGACGCAACCTCTGAATAAGACTTCTGCGCCTTCTGGCGCAGGTGGTCACAATATTGAAACGGCAACGGCAGTGCGAGATGCGCTGCCGTTGCCGTTTTGCTGTGGGCGAATGGAATGGGCGGAATGGTTACCAGGTCGCGAGAGGAAAGATTCGATGTCATCGACGACCGAAGCCGGGGTTGAGCTGGTTGAGCCGGCCAATAAGTCGGCGGGCTGTGGCGACAAATCTCGCGCTTTTTTCGCGTTTTATACCCTTTAAACTCTCCAGATATCCTCCCATATCTCCTCCAGTTGTCTTGCCGCAAATCTCAATGGCGGAAAGGCGGGGCCTGCCTCTAGAGGGGGCTCAATCTCAATCATCGGTCTGTGCCGGATCCGGGCAGAGCGATTCATGGAGGTCTCATATGAATATTGAAAAATACTCCGAGCGGGTACGCGGTTTCCTGCAATCCGCCCAAACCAATGCGCTTGCACAGGGTAATCAGCAGTTCACGCCCGAGCACGTTCTCAAGGTGCTTCTGGACGACGACCAAGGCATGGCCGCTTCGTTGATCGAACGTGCCGGCGGCGACGCCAAGGCTGCCCGCATTGCCAATGATGCCGCACTTGCCAAGCTACCCAAGGTTTCCGGCGGCGATGGCCAAGTCTATCTCTCGCAGCCGCTCGCCAAGGTCTTTGCCACTGCCGAAGATGCCGCGAAGAAGGCGGGCGATAGTTTCGTTACCGTCGAGCGTCTCTTGCAGGCTTTGGCGATCGAACCCTCGGCTTCCACTTCGGCAACTCTAAAGAATGCCGGCGTGACGCCAGTTGCTCTCAATCAGGTCATCAACGATATCCGCAAGGGCCGTACGGCCGACTCTGCCAATGCGGAGCAGGGCTTCGATTCCCTGAAGAAATATGCCCGCGACCTCACCGCCGAGGCTCGCGAAGGCAAGCTTGATCCCGTGATCGGGCGTGACGATGAAATTCGTCGCACGATTCAGGTTCTGTCTCGCCGCACGAAGAACAATCCTGTGCTGATCGGTGAGCCCGGCGTCGGCAAGACGGCGATCGTCGAAGGATTGGCGCTGCGCATCGTCAATGGCGACGTGCCGGAATCGCTGAAGGACAAGAAGCTGATGGCGCTCGATATGGGCGCGCTGATTGCCGGTGCGAAGTTCCGCGGCGAGTTCGAAGAGCGGCTGAAGGCCGTGCTCAACGAGGTGCAGTCGGAAAACGGCGAGATCATCCTGTTCATCGACGAGATGCACACCCTTGTCGGTGCCGGCAAGGCCGACGGCGCGATGGATGCATCCAACCTGCTGAAACCGGCCCTTGCGCGCGGCGAACTTCACTGCGTCGGCGCGACCACGCTGGATGAATACCGCAAGCATGTCGAGAAGGATCCGGCCCTTGCTCGCCGTTTCCAGCCCGTCATGGTCGAGGAGCCGACGGTCGAAGACACGATCTCGATCCTGCGCGGCTTGAAGGAAAAGTATGAGCAGCACCACAAGGTGCGTATCGCCGATGCCGCTCTGGTGGCCGCTGCAACCTTGTCGAACCGTTACATCACCGACCGCTTCCTGCCGGATAAGGCCATCGACCTGATGGACGAGGCCGCAGCGCGTTTGCGTATGCAGGTGGATTCCAAGCCGGAAGAGCTCGATGAACTCGATCGCCGCATCATCCAGCTGAAGATCGAGCGCGAGGCGCTGAAGAAGGAAACCGACCAGGCCTCGGCTGATCGGCTGAAGCGGCTGGAGGGGGATCTTGCTTCGCTGGAAGAGGAAGCCGATGCGCTAACCGCGCGCTGGCAGGCCGAAAAGCAGAAGCTCGGTCTCGCCGCCGATCTGAAGAAGCAGCTCGACGATGCCCGCAACGAGCTCGCCATTGCCCAGCGCAAGGGTGAATTCCAGCGTGCCGGCGAGCTTGCCTATGGCGTGATCCCCAATCTGGAGAAGGAACTCCACGCCGCGGAAGAGCAGGATAGTGCCCGCGATTCCATGGTGCAGGAGGTCGTTACCGCCGACAATATCGCCCAGGTCGTTTCCCGCTGGACCGGGATCCCCGTGGATAAGATGCTGGAAGGCGAGCGCGACAAGTTGCTGCGGATGGAAGACGAGCTGGCAAAATGGGTCGTCGGCCAAGGTGACGCCGTTCAGGCTGTGTCGCGTGCCGTTCGTCGCTCGCGTGCCGGCTTGCAGGATCCGAACCGGCCGATCGGCTCGTTCATCTTCCTCGGTCCGACGGGTGTCGGCAAGACGGAGTTGACGAAGGCGCTTGCACGCTTCCTTTTCGACGACGAGACGGCAATGGTGCGTATCGACATGTCCGAGTACATGGAGAAGCACTCCGTAGCGCGGTTGATCGGTGCCCCTCCAGGCTATGTCGGCTATGAGGAAGGCGGTGCATTGACCGAAGCCGTCCGCCGCCGGCCCTATCAGGTCGTACTGTTCGACGAGATCGAAAAGGCACATCCCGATGTCTTCAACATTCTGCTCCAGGTTCTGGATGACGGACGTTTGACGGACGGACAGGGCCGCACGGTCGATTTCCGCAACACGATGATCATCATGACCTCCAATTTGGGTGCCGAGTATCTCACCCAGCTGAAGGATGGCGATGACAGCGATCTGGTGCGCGAACAGGTGATGGAAGTCGTCCGGTCGCATTTCCGGCCGGAATTCCTGAACCGTATCGACGAGATCATCCTCTTCCATCGCCTGAAGCGCGATGAGATGGGCGCGATCGTGGACATTCAGCTCGAACGTCTGCTGAAGCTGTTGTCAGAACGCAAGATCACGCTCGAACTTGATGACGATGCCCGCCATTGGCTGGCCAACAGGGGTTACGATCCAGTCTACGGTGCACGGCCGCTGAAGCGGGTGATCCAGAAATATGTCCAGGATCCGCTCGCCGAGCAGATCCTGTCAGGCCAGATTCCGGATGGCTCGCTCGTCAAGGTCACCAGCGGTTCGGATCGGCTGTTGTTCCGTGCAAAGCAAGCTGTGAACGAAGCAGCCTAAGCGGCAGCTGGTGAATGAATAGGGATGGCGGTCTTCGGGCCGCCATTTTTCTTTCAGGCCGAACAGTGATGAGCGGGCAAGGCAATATCCGCGACAGCCGCTACTTGCTGGCTATCTGCTTCGTCTTCTCGTCGGTGAGCAGGGTGTCGATGCGCTTGCGCTCTTCCTGGAACTTGGCGAGTGCATCGCCTTCCAGCGATTTGCCGCCGGGAAGGCGGATGCGTAGCGGGTCGACTTTCGTACCGTTGACGATCAGCTCGTAGTGCAGGTGCGGGCCGGTCGCGAGGCCTGTTGAGCCGATAAAGCCGATCACCTGTCCCTGCACCACCTTTGCGCCCGGCACGACGCCTTTGGCAATCGCGCTCTGGTGGTTGTAGGAGGAGACGTAGCCATTGGCATGGCGGATCAGTGTCTGATTGCCGAAGCCACCTGAATCCCAACCGGCTTTTTCGACGATGCCGTTGCCGGCCGCGATGATTGGGGTGCCGCGCGGGGCTGCCCAATCGACGCCGGTATGCATGCGCGCAAAACCGAGGATCGGGTGGCGGCGCATGCCGAAGCCAGATTTGAAGACGCCCGTCGGAACGGGGTTGCGCAGCAGGAACTGCCGGATGCTCTTGCCGTTCTCGTCGAAGTAGTCGATCGAATGATCGGTCGGATCCTCGAAGCGATAGAAGCGGGTGACGTTGTCGCCGAACCTGGCGTTGACGTAGAGCAGTTCGGAATCGGCCGTCGCCTGTCCCTTGTCGTCGGTGACCGAGAAGAAGGCTTCCAGTGAATCCGTCGGTTTCAGTTGCGCCTGGAAATCGACATTGCTCGCAAGCAGCTTGACGATCTGCGCCACCATCTCCTTGGTCATGCCGTAGGAAAGGGCGGCGCGATAGATGCCGTCATAGACGCTCGGCAGGTCGCGGCCGGCCGCAACAGCTGGCAGGTCGTTGTCGAAGGCCGTGGCGATGGCATCGAGCATCGGCGGTGCGCTGCCGGCGACGAATTCGCCGTGGTCGTTCTGCGCGATGGTGAGCAGATGTTTCGTGCCGCGATAGATGCTAGCGCGGATGATCTTCGCCTGCTCACCCTTCTGAAGGATGCCGATACGCAACACGTCGCCGGCGGAGACATCGGACGAACCGAAGAGCGGCTGGATCTTGGCTGCGACATCGTCCGCGTCGGCCTTGAGGTAACCGGATCCGATCAACGCTGCGGCAATCGACATGTTTTCGCGGACGGGAATGATGTCGTCGGCAAATTCTTCCGTCTGTGCGGTCACGGCTTCCGGAGCGGAAACCGACATGTTCTCTTCAACGATGCGGGCTGCAAGGCCCGCCGTCAGGTCGACGTCGGATTCGTCATTGGCGAAACGACGCGGATCGACATAATAGAGCGCGGAAAGCTGGGTATTACCGTCGGCCAGCACCGAACCGTTGGAACGGACATTCTCTTCGACCTCATCGAGCGACATGGAGCCGGCGAGCTGGAAGGGAATATCCTTTGTGGGAAAGGCAATCGTCTTCAGGCTGACTTCGGATTCGACGTCCGATCCATAGATGGCGCCGGTCTTGTTGGCCGGCTGCGGTATGTTGTCATCCGTCGAAAAGATCGCCAAGGGATCGAAGGGCGGGTAGCTCTCGCTGGCGATGCGATTGGTGGCGAGGGCAATCTTCACATGGGCGAAGGGCTGGCGGCGCACCACCTCCTTGTCGCCATCGCGCACAACGGTCGATACTTCGAGAATATTGCGGTCGGACGGCTTCGAGGCGATCGCGGTGGAAATCAGCCGGCTGCCGCGGGTGACCTGGTCGTCGGTGGCATTATGATTGTCCGATGTCGCATAGGCTTCCGCGGGGATCGCCAGCTGCTGGCGGCCGTCAAGTGCGGCAAACAAAGCCACGCCCATCAGGATGCTCGACGTCAGGCCTGTCAGGAAGGTGCCGGAAAGCCAACGGAGAGACACTTCACGCCGATCCGGCGCCCGCCGGCCATCGGCCAGGATAGGCGGCTCGTTGCCGAGCGATCGAAGCATCATCTTGTCCGTCATCATGCCGATCGTGATCCGCTTCCTTCATGCGAGCCGCAGGCTGGGGGCGAAGATGTGCATATTTATGACAGGAGTGTCAAATCAACGGGCCGTTTTTTGCGGCGATCCGTATGCTGTTTCCCACAAAATGGCAGGGTCGCCGATGAAGATAGGGACGTAGAAATGCGGTTTTGCGGCTCGTTCCGTCATCATGCAGGCCGCCCGACGCTCCCCATAGGATATCTCTGGGTGTTTTTGCAGGCTATTCTCGATGACCACAGGGATATTCACAAAACTAACATAAGAATCAATCAGTTATTCGTTTTTTGATTTTTTTCAAAATAGGCCTGTTGACTTGGTTCGGAGGTAGGGTCTATAAGCCCGATCACTGACGAGGGCGGCGGCGCTGCTGGCGACGAAGTCTCTCGCTCTGGTGTTTCCTGGATTGGCTGCGATGCTGATTGTTGGTTCTGGGCTGGGCCTGGGATTGAAGGAAGCTCTGTTTTTGACTGGGATTACTGGTCTGTTATTTGACAATTGAAGATGAGAAGAAAGAGAAACGTGGGCGGCGGAGCTTCGCGGGACCTGGAGAGATCTG
>NZ_JAQJCH010000060.1:0-421 GCF_030182525.1 Rhizobium pantanalense | reverse complement strand
CAAGCCGCTTGAGGTGATGACGGTTCAGCTGGAGGGGCCAAGAGCCGGCGAAGTGCTGATCGAGGTCAAGGCGACCGGCATCTGCCACACCGATGATTTTACGCTGTCAGGTGCCGATCCGGAAGGCCTGTTCCCGGCGATCCTCGGCCATGAAGGCGCCGGCATCGTCGTCGATGTCGGCCCGGGAGTGACTTCGGTGAAGAAGGGCGATCATGTCATTCCGCTCTATACGCCCGAGTGCCGCGAATGCCCGTCGTGTCTCAGCCGCAAGACCAATCTGTGCACCGCGATCCGCTCGACCCAGGGTCAGGGTCTGATGCCTGATGGCACCTCGCGCTTCTCGATCGGCAAGGACAAGATCCATCACTATATGGGCTGCTCGACCTTCGCCAATTATACCGTGCTGCCGGAGATTGCCGTT
>NZ_JAQJCH010000059.1:0-421 GCF_030182525.1 Rhizobium pantanalense | reverse complement strand
CAAGCCGCTTGAGGTGATGACGGTTCAGCTGGAGGGGCCAAGAGCCGGCGAAGTGCTGATCGAGGTCAAGGCGACCGGCATCTGCCACACCGATGATTTCACCCTGTCCGGTGCCGATCCGGAAGGCCTGTTCCCGGCCATCCTCGGCCATGAAGGCGCCGGCATCGTCGTCGATGTCGGGCCGGGAGTGACCTCGGTGAAGAAGGGCGATCACGTCATTCCGCTCTATACCCCCGAATGCCGCGAATGCCCGTCGTGTCTCAGCCGCAAGACCAATCTGTGCACCGCGATCCGTGCGACCCAGGGTCAGGGCCTGATGCCGGATGGCACCTCGCGCTTCTCGATCGGCAAGGACAAGATCCATCACTATATGGGCTGCTCGACCTTCGCCAATTATACCGTGCTGCCGGAGATTGCCGTT
>NZ_JAQJCH010000058.1:0-422 GCF_030182525.1 Rhizobium pantanalense | reverse complement strand
TCAGAGCCGTGGAAGACGACCACGTTGATAGGCCGGGTGTGGAAGTGCGGCAACGCATGAAGCTTACCGGTACTAATAGCTCGATTGGCTTGATCGTTCCCATTGCCAGTGCTCATCGAATAAATTCGACGAGCTTTTTGTCCTCACGCTGTCGCGATCTTCGATCGCTGCGCTGCGGACGGCGCGCCGGACCTCCGGCGACGCGCTTTGCACTTGCGGACTTTGTCCGGAAACGCATCCAACGACGTGTTCAAATAGACAAAATGAAGTGAAAACTTCGCCAGCTTCTCAACGGGCATAAACCGCTAGCGCGGTTTAGCCCGAAGTTGCGCTTTGCCGACCTGGTGGTTATGGCGGGGTGGCTGCACCCGTTCCCTTTCCGAACACGGCCGTGAAACGCCCCTGCGCCCATGGTACTTCGT
>NZ_JAQJCH010000057.1:0-431 GCF_030182525.1 Rhizobium pantanalense | reverse complement strand
TGCGCATGGGTGATGCGCGCCGTGTCCTGCTCGATGATCGGACCTTCGTCGAGATCGGCCGTCACATAATGCGCCGTCGCCCCGATCAGCTTCACCCCGCGCTCATAGGCCTGCTTGTAGGGGTTCGCTCCCTTGAAGGAGGGCAGGAAGGAATGGTGGATGTTGATGATGCGGCCCGACATTTTTCGGCAGAGCGCATCCGACAGAACCTGCATATAGCGGGCGAGCACCACCAGCTCGGTGCCGGTCTGCTCGACCAGTTCCAGGAGCTGAGCCTCGGCCTGCGGCTTGTTGTCCTTCGTCACCTTGATGTGGTGGAAGGGAATGTCGTGATTGACCACCACTTTCTGGTAATCGAAATGGTTGGAGACGACGCCGACGATGTCGATCGGCAAGGCGCCGATCTTCCAGCGATAGAGCAGGTCGTTGAG
>NZ_JAQJCH010000056.1:0-436 GCF_030182525.1 Rhizobium pantanalense | reverse complement strand
CACCCCACGCAAAAACAAGTTTTTGCTGATTTTTCTTTATAAATAGAGAGTTATGACAAATTAGTTCTTCTTGCTCTCTTTGTGATATTTAAAAAAGCGGTGTCGGCGCGGTGTTGTAGCTGCGCCAACACCGCTTTTTAGGGGTGGTACTGACTATTTTCATAAAAAACATCATCTTATATTAGGGTGGCTGCTAGCGGCGCGGTGTGTTTTTTTACAGGACACCCCTGGGGGCGCTGCTAGGGGTGTCTGTTCAGATATGTAGCAATGAGTCAGGGATTCACGAACTGAAAATGTCCGAAAATGTGTCTCATGGGCACCGTATGCGCCCAAACCGATCGCCATTCACTTTCATGCATAGCTATGCAGTGAGCCGAAAGCGATCCTGACGCATTTTTCCGGTTTTCACTGGGTGAAACATCTCTTTTTGCGGTGT
>NZ_JAQJCH010000055.1:0-446 GCF_030182525.1 Rhizobium pantanalense | reverse complement strand
TCGGCGGCTTCTTACTCGCGGCGCGATAAGCGGCAATGACGGTATTGGCCATCAGCATGGCGATCGTCATCGGCCCGACACCGCCCGGAACCGGCGTGATGGCGGCAGCGATTTCAGATGCTTCGGCATAGGCGACATCGCCCACCAGACGGCTCTTGCCCTCGCCCCGCTCAGGGGCCGCGATCCGGTTGATGCCGACATCGATGACCGTGGCACCGGGCTTGATCCAGTCGGCCTTGATCATCTGCGGACGGCCAACGGCCGCCACCAGGATATCGGCACCTCTCGCGACGGAGGCGAGATCCTTTGTGCGCGAATGCGCCGTCGTGACAGTCGCATTGGCATTGAGCAGCAATTGCGCCATCGGCTTGCCGAACAGGTTGGAGCGGCCGATGACCACGGCATTCAGACCCGACAGGTCCTCGCCATGCACCTGTCGCACCAGC
>NZ_JAQJCH010000054.1:0-454 GCF_030182525.1 Rhizobium pantanalense | reverse complement strand
GGTGGAAGTGAGCAACTTGACTGTCGATCAATTGCAGCAACGACTGAACGCCGTTCGACAGGGTATTTTTGTCTTCGGAGATGGACAGAACGACGTACCATATTCCCGCCAGCGCCAGGATGAGGTCATAGTCCATATCAGCGACCTGAATTCCCGGATCGCTGAGAATGAAACTCGCGCCGCCGAAGTTGAAAAGCAACTGACAGAAGAAGGAATTCGAGTCAGCAGCCTCGAATCCGCAACCGCGATGGCCCCGTTCGACGGAGTCGTTTGGAGCAGAAGCATCGTCAGTGGCTCCAATGTCGTGCTCAATAATGCGCTCATGCGAATCCTCGATTGCCGGGAGCTGTTCGTTGACATCCTTGTTCCCGAAGTCGATTATGACGAAATCTATCCCGGACTGGCCGCACAGGTTCGGCTGCTTGGTCGCAGCGATGTTTTCAAAGGTTCAGTC
>NZ_JAQJCH010000053.1:0-454 GCF_030182525.1 Rhizobium pantanalense | reverse complement strand
GACTGAACCTTTGAAAACATCGCTGCGACCAAGCAGCCGAACCTGTGCGGCCAGTCCGGGATAGATTTCGTCATAATCGACTTCGGGAACAAGGATGTCGACGAACAACTCCCGGCAATCGAGGATTCGCATGAGCTCATTATTGAGCACGACATTGGAGCCATTGACGATGCTTCTGCTCCAAACGACTCCGTCGAACGGGGCCGTCGCGGTTGCGGATTCGAGGCTGCTGACTCGAATTCCTTCTTCTGTCAGTTGCTTTTCGACTTCGGCGCCCCGAGTTTCGTTCTCAGCGATCCGGGAATTCAGGTCGCTGATGTGGACTATGACTTCGTCCTGGCGCTGGCGGGAATAGGGTACGTCGTTCTGTCCATCTCCGAAGACAAAAATACCCTGTCGAACGGCGTTCAGTCGTTGCTGCAATTGATCGACAGTCAAGTTGCTCACTTCCACC
>NZ_JAQJCH010000052.1:0-463 GCF_030182525.1 Rhizobium pantanalense | reverse complement strand
TGAATACCCAGAATCTAATCGCAGATCATCGAGAAAAACATGACAGAGAGAACCTCGGATTCACTCAAGTGTATCCACTAGGCTGGAAGCGACTGATGGCTCTTGCCAAAGGAAATCAGGGCGCATTTGGGTTGTATACTTTTTTGGCACAACATATCGATGGTGCTTGTGGTGCGGTTGTAGCGGACCAAGCTTTTCTGGCTGCTCAGTTTGATGTGACTACTCGAACTGTGCGTAATTGGATCTCATACCTAGAAGAGCAAAAAGCCATAGTCAAAATTCCTGTTGCGGGAAGAGTTTGCGCCTATGCACTTAACCCACATGAGGTCTGGAAAGGCTATGACAACAACAAGCCTACAGCAGCATTCTTGACAAAGACCTTAGTCAGCAAAGACGGGGAAATTAAGCGCCGAATCATGGCCATGTTTTCAAATTGAGCTAGCGGCAGGCGGACAATCAGGGG
>NZ_JAQJCH010000051.1:0-483 GCF_030182525.1 Rhizobium pantanalense | reverse complement strand
GTCTGAGAGCTTCTGAGCGCGTTTGAGGGGCTATCTGGCGACTCATCCCCGAAAGAACAACAACGGAATCACCAACAACATGCGGGAGGTGGTTCCGCTCGCCGCAGCCCCAGCGACCGAACGTAGTGAGCGAGTGGGCGAGGAAGCGGAAGAGAACCGGAAGCCACATTGAGCACTTACGCACAGATGCTGGGTGGGGTGTCGGGGTGAAGCCCTGACCAAGTGGCAATTGCGATAGCGTCGCGTGTGACGGTATTACAATTGCACATCCTGTCCTGATTCCTGAGGCGTTTTAGCGGTGAACGGACGGCAAAACCATGATGGCGCGGTTGAACGTGAAGAGCGCGAGATCTGGCAAAAATCACGGCTGACGAGGCTTGCAGAGGAGTAAGCCAGTATACACTCCGCTATCGCTACGTTAGTGGTTCAGGGCTGCGCCCCGAAACCCCAAAAAAACAAAAACCAAGCGATCGTGCATTAGGA
>NZ_JAQJCH010000006.1:0-627081 GCF_030182525.1 Rhizobium pantanalense | reverse complement strand
GTGGCCGGGGCAGTCAACGTGCGCATAGTGGCGGTTCGGCGTCTCGTATTCAACGTGGGCCGTCGAGATCGTGATGCCACGAGCCTTCTCTTCCGGAGCAGCGTCGATTTGGTCATACGCCTTGAACTCGCCGAAGTACTTCGTGATCGCTGCCGTCAACGACGTCTTGCCGTGGTCAACGTGACCGATCGTCCCGATATTAACGTGCGGCTTATTGCGCTCAAACTTACTCTTTGCCATTTGAATGCTTCCTATGAACGTAATGAGTGACCCCGGCGAACCGGTTTAGTGCCGCCGTTTAAGGCTTTCATCGCATTTGCGCAAGACTTAATTGCAGGCCCTATTCCGGGCGAAGCCTGGCCGATGGCGGATGATCTCAAGCCATCAACATTCCTTCGCCGCATAAGGTCCGCCGGCCGATCCGGAAAGACAAAAAAGCATTTGCCGGTTCAGGCGCTTAGATAGGGAGGCACGGTTAAGAATTCCAGTGCCGATAGAGGGCGAGGCATTCGTCCGCTCTTAAACGCAAAGCGCCCTTCCGGCAGGAAAGGGCGCAGAATTATCAAACGATCAAGCGTCGCTTGTCACGATGCATCATTCGACGCGGCCGACCGGACACGCCGAAGCTTTGCAGCGATCAATCGAGAAGATCGGCCGGCACCTTGCCGCCATTGTCCGCTAGCTTCTTCAGAAGAGCCTTGTGGAGGAATATGTTCATCTTGGCGGAATCGCCGGCATCGCCGGTATAGCCGAGCTCCTGAGCGAGCTCCTTGCGCTCGGAAAGGCTCGCATCCATGCCGAGTGCCTTCATGAGGTCTACGATCGAATGTTTCCAGTCCAGCTTCTGGCCGCTCTTCTTGACGGCAGCATCGAGGATCGAGGCGATATCCACTGGAGCGGACGGCGCGCTGGTGGCAGGCGACGTTGCTGCCGTCGTCGCTGAAGGAGCCGGCGTCGGCGCAGGCGCCGGATTGGCAGTTGCAGCTGTCGTCGTCGGTGCAGGAGCGGCCTCCGCAGCCTTTGCTTCTCCCCAGATTGCACCCTTGATCTTGTCGAAGATACCCATTTGCGCTCTCCCGTTTCGGTTGCCTGAGCAATATGTATCGCTCGCGCAAATATAAGCAACCCTTCATGTCAAATATGCAAAGACGGGAATGCCGGGGCGCGCCGGCAAGGCACGCCGTGATCAAAGCGGCCATGAGGGCACCGACTAAGGATTGCAAGCACAATACCGTTTCCGCGTGGCGAAGAACGAGTGAAGATGCTAACAAATTGAAATTCTTGGAGCGGGTAGCGGGAATCGAACCCGCGTATTCAGCTTGGAAGGCTGCTGCTCTACCATTGAGCTATACCCGCGGGATGGTCAAGATCCGGCACGGAATGGTGGAGGGAGTTGGATTTGAACCAACGTAGGCTGAGCCAACGGATTTACAGTCCGTCCCCTTTAACCACTCGGGCATCCCTCCAGTTTTCCGACTGGATCTTGCGACCAAGCTTGCTAGACGTTAGCGTCGCCGCCGTCATCTGCGCCGCGTATATGACCGGACGATTTCCGTCTGTCAACACAAGGAATTGCCAAAAATGACGAAAAAATTTCGGCCTGTGGGAAAAGCCCGGCACTGAAAGAGGCTAGGCGCTCAGGAAGGCGCTGGTTATAAAGCCGCATGAGCAAAGACAAATCATCCGGCCGTCAGGGCCAAGACAGCACCGCCGGCGACCGCTCGGCCAAGGACACTCATTATGCTACGCTGCGCCGCGCGCATCGCGATGCCAAGCGCGAGCGTGGCGAAATCCCGACGCCCACGCCACAGAAGCGCAAGAAGGCCGGCGCTGACGATTGGAAGCCGCCGGCGCTCGCGCCCGATCAGGTCTTTCTCTATGGCCTGCATACGGTTCGGGCGGCGCTGAGCAATCCACAACGCAAGAACGTCAAGCTGTCCACGACGCAGAATGCCCTGGTACGGCTGGAGGTTGGCCCCGCCGATCAACTCGGCATCCCCGTCGAGATCGTCTCGCCGCAGGATATCGACAAGGTGCTTGGTCCGGAGGCTATTCATCAGGGCGTCATGCTGGAAACGCGCCCCCTGCCCGTGCGCCGCCTCGAGGCATTGAAAGACAGTCCGCTGCTGCTGGTTCTCGATCAGGTGACGGATCCGCACAATGTCGGCGCCATCATGCGTTCGGCCGTCGCTTTCGATGCGGGTGCGGTCATTACCACGCAGCGCCACAGCCCGACAGAATCAGGCGTGATGGCAAAATCGGCCTCGGGCGCGCTGGAACTCATACCTTATATACAGATCACCAATCTCGCCGATGCGCTCGGGGAGCTGCACCGTCTCGGCTTCACGACCATCGGGCTTGATTCGGAAGGCCCGGCACCGCTGGAAGGCACCTTCAGCGGTGACAAGATCGCGCTCGTGCTCGGCTCCGAGGGCAAGGGCCTGCGCCAGAAGACCCGGGAAACGGTGAATGCTCTCGCTCGGCTCGATATGCCCGGCGCCATCAAGTCGCTGAATGTCTCGAATGCCGCCGCGATCGCGCTATATGCGACGCGGTCCTATCTCAAATCATAGTGGCGCTTTTGGCGGCCGCAGCACGTTGGGAGAATTTGCTTTGATTCGTCTTCTTGGTCCCGCGGCGATTGCCGCCGCCCTTGCTTTGACCATGGTCCAACCGGCACATGCTGCCGATGACGAAATGATCCAGGCGCAAGCCGGTGTCTGGCTGGTTGCGCCGGAAAGCGGCGCCAAGGGCTGCCGCCTCATCTTCGGGACGAATACGGTGTCCGGCGGCTACGAGATTACGGGGGCAGACGCGTGCACGACGCCGCTCCCCGCACTCGCCACGGCCAAGATATGGAATTTCACCGATGACGGATCGCTGGCGATCGCGGATGGTGGGGGCAAGCCTCTCGTGCGCTTCCAGCAGGAGGAAGGCTCGCCGTGGGAAAGCGAGGGCGGTGACCCGACCTGGCTGCTGCCGGCGCTCGGCGATGTCGATCATGTGCCGACCACTGCAAGCCTTGCAGGCGCGTGGCGCATCCAGACACCGGACGGCAAGCCCGTCTGCGATATCACGCTCACCACCGACAAGGATCAGGACGGCACCGCCAAGATGTCTTCGAGCGGCAACTGCTCCGGCGAAGTCGGCGACCTCAAGCTTTCCCTTTGGGCGACAGAAGGGTTCGGACTTGTCATGCTGGGCAGCGATGGCTCCTCGCTCTCTTTTGATATGAAGCCCGACGGCAGTTTTCAGAAGTCCGAGGAAGAGGAAGGCGAGCCGCTGCTGCTGGTCCGCAAATAGGCCGGCTGAAGCATATCTAAGCACGCTCACCGCGAGCGCTAAATCAAGCACGAAACGCTTATCGTACGATCATCGGCGCCGGGTGCCAGGCCGATTGGCGCCAAAGCACCCTCTCGGTAACGGGGCAGCCATCCTGCAGCTTCGCCCAGGAGGTGACATTGAGGTTCATTTCGCACTGCGCGAGGTAGCTCCGCCCCCCGACGGTCATACAGGCGACCTCGCCGACCGCATGCTGCTTTCCATCCGCATTTTTACAGTAGCAGTTTTCACCAGCCAATGCTGATGCGCCTGTAAACGCCGTGATCATGACGAGCGGCAATCCCAAGACGACATGCCGCGATATCTCGCGCATGAACGTGTCCTCCCCACCATTCATGGATGAAGTGTATGCCGATTTCCGACGTTGTAAATGCGTCCACAATCCCGAGTAGGCAGGCGAATGGATGCGCGAAGAACCGAGAGCGATTTGATGTGCTCGCCAGGACCTATCGGCAGGTTCAGTGAACCATAGGGTCCGCTTCGTCGAAGAACGACCGGATGCCGTCGCGCGCAATCGTCGCAAGGAACTCGTCGAATGCGTCGCGGTCGGTCGCGAAGGGCTCTTCCCATTCGATCAGGTCTTCCTCCGGCGTGATGACCTCCATCCGCCAGTCGGCATTGGTGCCGGCCGGGCGAAATATATCAACCAGGACGGTCACGCCATCGTCAGTAAATTCACCCGAAAGCTCGGAGTGTTCGAGTTTAGGCTTCTTGGGCTTGCTCGGCATATGGTTCCAGGCACACGAATATAGGATTGATGACTGTGACGAGCGTTCGGAGCCCGTTAGCAACGAGATATTATGTCGTTGCCGCCGGTTTTCCATAGCGGAGATGAAACGATCGACGATATTCAGGAAAAAATGGTGCCCCCGGCAGGGTTCGAACCCGCGACCCCCTGATTACAAATCAGGTGCTCTACCAACTGAGCTACAAGGGCGTATGGGCATGCCAAATAACAGACTTTGAAATCCTGTAAAGGGAAAATCGGCCGATCCACGTTAAAGCTGGGGATCGACCGATTCACCAGTTCGAGCGAAACGTCTTGTCGCGGCAGGGGAATAACATTACGAAGAATCGCTATTCAGAGGACATTGCATGTCGCGCAATCTTCAATCCGTTTGTTTTCTCGCCTCCCCCGCGCCAGAGGCTCAAGCGGCGCAGGAGGAGCTTATTCGCCTCTACGGCCAGGCACCGCAGGAAAATGCGGATATTGTCGTGGCTCTCGGTGGCGATGGCTTCATGCTGCAGACGCTGCACAAGACGATGAACACCGGTAAACGCGTTTATGGGATGAATCGCGGCTCCATCGGCTTCCTGATGAACGACTACCGCACGGATGGCTTGGCCGAGCGCATCGAAGCAGCTGTCGAAAACGCATTTCACCCTCTGCAGATGACCACCCGCAATGCTGACGGCAGCTCCTGCGTCGCGCTCGCCATCAATGAAGTCTCGCTGTTTCGTCAATCCTATCAGACGGCAAAGCTGAAGGTGGAGATCGACGGGCGGGTTCGCCTGCCAGAACTGATCTGCGACGGGCTGATGGTGACGACGCCGGCTGGCTCCACCGCTTACAATCTCTCCGCCCACGGCCCCATCTTGCCGCTGGAAGCGCCGCTGCTTGCCATGACGCCCGTCAGCGCCTTCCGTCCCCGCCGCTGGCGCGGCGCGCTCCTTCCGAACAAGGTGACTGTCGACATCACCGTGCTTGAAGCGGAGAAGCGTCCGGTCAACGCCGCCGCTGACAATACCGAAGTCAAGTCGGTCCTCGGCATTCAGATCCGCCAGAGCGAAGATACGACGGCCCGCATTCTTTCCGATCCGGACAGGTCTTGGTCGGACAGGATCCTGGCGGAACAATTCTCGGATTGAGCGAGACATCTGTGCCAAGCCCAAAAGGGCAGAAGCAACAAGGCAGGATGTACCGTAAAAAAAGCCCCGGAGACGGGGCTTTTTTCATGCGTGAGCGGATACGACCTTATTCGACGTCGTCGATGACGGCATCGGCAGCACCGCTGATGCGATGCGCAAGGGCTGCTTCCATGAACTCGTTGAGATCACCATCCAGAACGTCGCTCGGCGCCGTGCTGGAAACGCCGGTGCGCAAGTCCTTGACCAGCTGGTAGGGCTGCAGGACATAGGAGCGGATCTGATGACCCCAGCCGATGTCCGTCTTGGAGGCGGCTTCGGCATTGGCAGCCTCTTCCCGCTTCATCAATTCGGCCTCGTACATGCGGGCGCGCAGCATGTCCCATGCCTTGGCGCGGTTCTTGTGCTGCGAACGTTCCTGCTGGCACTGCACGACGATCCCGGTCGGGATATGCGTGATGCGCACGGCCGAATCGGTCGTGTTGACGTGCTGACCGCCGGCGCCCGACGAGCGGTACGTATCGATGCGGCAATCGCTTTCGTTGATCTCGATCTGGATCGAGTCGTCGACGACCGGGTAGACCCAGATCGACGAGAACGACGTGTGACGGCGCGCATTGCTGTCATAGGGCGAGATGCGCACGAGACGATGCACGCCCGATTCGGTCTTCAGCCAGCCATAGGCATTGTGGCCCTTGACGAGCAAAGTCGCGGACTTGATGCCGGCTTCTTCGCCGTCATGGACTTCCAGCAGCTCCACCTTGAAACGCTGGCGTTCGGCCCAGCGGGTGTACATGCGCAGAAGCATGTTCGCCCAGTCCTGGCTCTCGGTGCCGCCGGCGCCGGAGTGGACTTCGAGGTAGGTGTCATTGCCGTCGGCCTCGCCCGAAAGCATGGCTTCCACCTGCCGGCGCGCGGCCTCCGCCTTCAAGCCCTTGAGCGCTTCTTCAGCCTCGCGAACGACATCGGCGTCGCCTTCTTCTTCGCCAAGCTCGATCAGCTCGACATTGTCGGCGAGCTGCTGTTCCAGCGCGCGCACGCCACTGATGCCGTCGTCAAGCTGCTGGCGCTCGCGCATCAGCTTCTGCGCTTCAGCAGCGTCGTTCCAGAGGGTCGGATCCTCTGACTTGTTGTTCAACCAGTCCAGTCGTCTTATCGCCTGGTCCCAGTCAAAGATGCCTCCTCAGCAGGGTGATAGCCTGCTTGGTTTCATCGACTATTTTCTCGATTTCGGCTCGCATAATCCCACTTCTTCAGTTCACCGCTCAAGACAAGCGGTCATCCAATTCAAAGAGTGCTGGTGACATAGATATACATGCCGCTGGTGTAAAGCCCCGCGGCATGTCGATCAGACAAATAGGGTCGGATCAGAAGAGACCGCCGGATCCGGAGGTGACCGCCTGGTTCGCCTGCGGCGATGTTCTGAGGATTTCCTCGGGCGCCACCTGAGCCGCGGCATCGCCGCCGCCAATGACCTGCAGGCTGGTAGCCGGCCCTGTGCCGGGCTTGAAGGCTTCCATGATGGCATTCGGTTCGCCGGGCTGCGCGGCCATGCCGGTTGCGCGGTTGACGGCAACCATCGTCATGCCGGCCGGAACCTGGAACTTCTCAGGCGCCTCATCCTTCGTGGCGGCCTGCATGAACTCGTTGAAGATCGGCGCGGCAAGTCCGCTGCCAGTGCCACCGCGACCAAGCGGGGTCGGCGTATCGTAGCCGACGTAAAGGCCGGCGACGAGGCTCGGCGTGAAGCCGACGAACCAGGCATCCTTCTCTTCGTTGGTGGTGCCCGTCTTGCCGGCGACATCGGTGTTGAGCTTGATCTTGCCGGCGGCCGTGCCGCGGATGATGACGCCCTGCATCATCGACGTGACCTGATAGGCCGTCATGGGATCGAGCACCTGTTCGCGATTGTCGGCGATCACGGGCTCGTCCTGATTCTGCCAGGCGCTGACGTTACAATTGTCGCAGACGCGTTCCTCATGCCTGAAGATGGTCTTGCCGTAGCGGTCCTGAATGCGGTCGATCAGCGTCGGCTTGATCTGCTTGCCGCCATTGGCAATGACCGAATAGGCCGAAACCATGCGCAGCACCGTCGTTTCGCCGGCGCCGAGCGACATGGCCAGCACCGGGTTCATATGGTCGTAGATACCGAAGCGCTCGGCATATTCGGCAACCAGCGGCATGCCCATGTCGGAAGCGAGACGCACCGTCATGAGGTTGCGCGAGTGTTCGATGGCGAAACGAAGCGTATGGACGCCGCCGCCCTCGCCTTCGTAATTCGTCGGCTTCCAGACATCGCCATTGCTAAGCGTGATCTGCAGCGGATCGTCCAGAATGACCGAGGCCGGCGTATAGCCGTTGTCCATGGCGGCAGCGTAAACGAAGGGCTTGAACGACGAACCCGGCTGACGCTTGGCCTGTGTGGCGCGATTGAACTCGGACTGCGCGTAGGAGAAGCCACCAACCATGGCGAGTACACGGCCGGTATGCGGGTCCATGGCAACGAGACCGCCCTGCACCTTCGGCGGCTGGCGCAGGCGATAGCTGCTCGAATCGGCATTGCCGGTCTTCTGCACGTAAATCACGTCACCGGGGCTCAATACGCCACTTGGCGATTTGACTGACTTGCCGCCAGCCGAGCGATAGGCCCAGCGCATGTCGGCGGGAGCGATCGTACCGCGCGTCCGCTCCGTCGATACCTTGCCGGCGGCATCGACGCGGGGCTGCAGACCGATATCAACGCCTTGATCGGATACGGAAAGGACGACGGCAACCTTCCATTCCGGCACGTCGGTCAGGCTTGGCACCTTGGCGAGCTCGGCGCCCCAATCCTGCGAGGTGGCAATTTGTTTGAGCGGGCCACGGTAACCGCGGCGCTCGTCATAATCGATCAGACCATCCTGCAGCGCCTTGCGGGCTTCCAGCTGCATCTGCGGATCGAGCGACGTACGAACGGAAAGGCCGCCTTCATAAAGGGTCTTTTCGCCATACTGGTCAATCAACTGGCGGCGAACCTCTTCGGCAAAATAGTCGGAGGCAAAGAGCGAAGGGCCGCTCTTCGGCGGCACGACGCCGAGTGGCTGCTTCTTCGCCTCTTCGCCGTCGCTCTGGCTGACATAGCCATTCTCGACCATGCGATCGATCACCCAGTTGCGGCGGGTGAGCGCTGCCTCGGCGCGGCGGAAGGGATTGTAGTTCGACGGACCCTTCGGAAGAGATGCCAGGTAAGCCGATTCGGCGATGGTCAGTTCGTTGACCGACTTGTCGAAATAGGTGAGTGCTGCGCCGGCGATACCGTAGGAATTGAGGCCGAAATAGATCTCGTTCAGGTAGAGCTCGAGGATCTTGTCCTTGCTGTAGGCCTGTTCGATACGGAAGGAGAGAATCGCTTCCTTGATCTTGCGGTCGAAGGTCTGGTCGGCGGACAGCAGGAAGTTCTTGGCGACCTGCTGCGTGATGGTCGATGCACCGACGAAGCGACGGCCGGAACCGATATTCTGCAGGTTCACGGCGACGGCGCGGATGAGGCCACCTACATCGACGCCGGGATGATTGTAGAAATTCTTGTCTTCCGCGGAAAGGAAGGCCGCCTTGACGCGATCGGGAATGGCCTGGATCGGCACGAAAAGCCGGTTCTCGCGCGAATATTCCTTCATCAGCGCGCCGTTTCCGGCGTGAATGCGTGTCGTTACCGGCGGGGCGTATTTGGCAAGCACCTCGTAATCGGGCAGTTCCTTCGAGACAACGCTCAGATAGATGGCAGCCGCAGCCGCAGCACCCAGAAATAGGAGGCAGCCGAGGCCAAAGAAATATCCAATCAGTCTGATCATCTGATACTACCGGTGCTTGTTCTTCATGCGGCACGTGCGCGAGATCATCGCATAATCACGGGCGTTTTGCACGCTCGCGGCGTGAATGCAAGACGGCAATGGGACAAAGCCGTGCTTCATACGCGAGCAAATGATACTTCGCTGTAACGGCGGGAATGTGAGCAAAATAGGGCTCGCCGTCGGTATTCCAATTTCATCCAATCCTAAAATGCATCGCTGTTACATGGAAGCCACGGCCCTCGGTCCATTTCGATGCGTTCAGCCGCCGTTTGCGATAATCGATACGCGATATTGCTTCACCGCCTCCGTCAGCCGGTCGGCGACCTTCTGCCGCCAGTCGGGATCGAGCAGCAGCTTCTCGTCCTCCTTGTTGGAGAGAAAGCCGAGTTCGAGCAGGATCGAGGGCACGTCCGGCGCCGTCAGAACCTGGAAGCCGGCATGACGATGCGGATTGTTGATCATGGAGATCTGGCCATTGAACGAGGACAGGACATCCTGCGCCAGTGAAATGGAGAAGGCTTGGGTCTCGCGGCGCGTCAGATCCATGAGAATGTCGTTGACGGCGGCCGGCTGGGTCTGAGCCTCGGCACCGGCGATCTGATCGGAGTTGTTTTCACGATCGGCCACTTCGCTGGCGAGCCGATCCGACGCCTTATCCGAGATGGTATAGACGGTCGCGCCGCGAATATCCTTCTGCTTCAGCGTATCGGCATGCAGCGAGATAAAGAGCGAGGCGCGATTCTGGCGAGCGATCGTCACGCGTTCGGACAGGGATAGATACTGATCCTTGTCGCGCGTCAGGAAAGCCTTGATCCCAGGCTGCGCATTCAGCTTGTCGGCAAACATCTTCGCAAATGCGAGCGTGATGTCCTTTTCCTGCGTGACGCCGTCCGTACCGGTCGCGCCCGCGTCGATACCACCATGACCGGCATCGACTGCAACGAGGAACACATTCGGATCGGCCTTCTGCGTCGGCTCGACCGGACCGACATCCTTGGCGGTGTCGTCGCTCGTCCAGTTCTGCTTCTTCACGAGTTCTGCGAATTGTTCCGCCGGCAGCATCTCGGCATCTAGCACGAGGCGCTGCCCCTTGCCGCTTTCATCGGCCTGAACCTTGGCCGTGACCAACTTTACCGCTTTCTTTGCCGTCAGCACGATGCGAGCGCTGTCCGCATCCATCGTGCCGTAGCGAATATCCTTGAAGAGGCCGGTCGGCTTGAGATTGGCGGTCGGAAAGCCGAATGCGGTCGCCGGAAGATCGACGACGATGCGGACGGGATTGTCAAGATAATGAACCGTGAAGGTGGGAGCCCGGTCCATGTCGACGACGATACGTGTGCGGGCATCATCACCGGCAATGCGGGCACCATAGGCGAGCACGGTATCATCCGCCGCCGCGGCGGGCGCAAATGTCGAAACCGAACCCAGAATCACCAGAGCGAAGGCCGCTGCCGCAAATCGCAAAGCCCTCACGCCACTCTCCGCCACATGCCGCAATCCCTTTACCAAGTGCTCAACGCGCCCCATATTGGTTTCGACGTTGTTTTTGAAGTCCCAATAACGGGAACCAGGTTTGACCTGATGGCTGCATCGATGATGCGCCGGGAGACGAATCGACAAGACATCCTCCCGCGTCCTCATCATCCGACGAATCCATCAATATTATGGCATACTTGGCTTTTCCCTTGCTATTGTGACAGATAAAACATACAACGCATATTAGGGTAGAAGTGTTGACGGGATAGAGTCGTCGCAAAGGCAGCCGCCTCGAGTACCAGGCGCCAATAAGCGGCATTCATCCGCCGTCTGCAGTACTTCCGCTCGAAACAGTGGATATCTGAATTTCCGGCTTCAAACGGGAAATTCATCGGTGGAGAGCCACCAAACGCTCTTTAGAGAGCACATTCATCGGACCCATTTGTGGGTCTAAGGCATAGTCGATCTCGCTTGGTTACGGATGTTACCGCAGCAGCTTTTTCAGAAAGTGAACAGACCCCAGGGAAATGATGCCCCGGCTGCCGTCTGGATGCTGTCATCGCCGAACCAATCGCGACTTTCATTATCCGGTGCAAC
Source organism: Rhizobium pantanalense (assembly GCF_030182525.1). NCBI lineage: Bacteria > Pseudomonadati > Pseudomonadota > Alphaproteobacteria > Hyphomicrobiales > Rhizobiaceae > Rhizobium > Rhizobium pantanalense. Next base: position 615,970 of record NZ_JAQJCH010000006.1, on the reverse strand, counting down.
AATTGCGGATCATACCCGGCCTGTCCCAGCGACAGGCAGGCCCCCATCCGGTTGTCTGCGCCGAGGAGCACAGCTTTCATGGCAGACAAAATGCTTATCGATGCGTCTCACGAGGAAGAGACGCGCGTCGTTGTCGTTCGCGGGAACCGCATAGAAGAGTTTGACTTCGAGTCACAGCACAAGAAGCAAATTCGCGGCAACATCTATCTTGCAAAAGTGACGCGGGTAGAACCTTCGCTTCAGGCCGCCTTCGTTGATTACGGCGGCAACCGGCACGGCTTTCTGGCCTTTGCCGAAATCCATCCCGATTACTACCAGATCCCGCTGGCCGACCGGCAGGCGCTTCTGAAGGCGGAGGCCGAAGAGCATCGCCGCGACGATGATGTCGAGCATGTCGAGACGGCGCTCGATCTTTCGCAGCAGGAACAGCCCGATATCGGCATCGTGGCGAAGGAAGGCGAAGAAGCCGAGGTACCGGCTGCGATCGGCGAAGAGGCCCCTGCCGCAGAGGCAGCCGCGCCCGCCGAAGAAGCAGCTCCGGCCAAGAAGGCAAAGCCGCGCCGCAGCCGCAAGAAGGCAGTAGCGGACGCGCCCGCCGAAGAAACCCCGGCTCCGGAAGCAACGTCTGCCATCGATACGCCGAGCGAGGAAGAGGAAGGACCGTCCGGCGAAATGGCCGCGATGGTCGAAACCGATTCGATCTCCGAAGACGTCGCGACCTCCAAGCGCCGCCACGATGACGACGATGATGATGACGATCATGACCATGAAGAGGAAGTGATCGAATCCGTCGGCGCCGAAGACGCGATGGAAGAAGTTCCCGATCGCGCCCAGCGCAAGCCGCGCAAGCAGTACCGCATCCAGGAAGTCATCAAGCGCCGCCAGATCCTGCTGGTGCAGGTGGCCAAGGAAGAGCGCGGCAACAAGGGTGCGGCGCTGACCACCTATCTCTCGCTCGCAGGCCGCTATTCGGTTCTGATGCCGAACACGGCGCGAGGCGGCGGCATTTCCCGCAAGATCACCAATCCGCAGGACCGCAAGCGCCTGAAGGAAATCGCCAAGATGCTCGAAGTGCCGCAGGGCATGGGCGTCATCCTGCGTACCGCCGGTGCCAACCGCACCAAGGTCGAGGTCAAGCGCGATTTCGAATATCTGATGCGCCTCTGGGAAAACGTCCGCACGCTGACGCTGGCTTCGACCGCGCCGTGCCTCGTCTACGAAGAAGGCAGCCTGATCAAGCGCTCGATCCGTGACCTCTACAACAAGGATATCGGCGAGATCATCGTTGCCGGCGAAGAAGGCTATCGTGAAGCCAAAGACTTCATGAAGATGCTGATGCCGAGCCATGCCAAGGTGGTTCAGCCCTATCGCGACATCCATCCGATCTTCTCGCGCTCCGGCATCGAGGCGCAGCTCGACCGTATGCTGCAGCCACAAGTCACGCTGAAGTCCGGCGGCTACCTGATCATGAACCAGACGGAAGCGCTGGTATCGATCGACGTCAACTCCGGCCGTTCGACCCGGGAACATTCGATCGAGGACACCGCGCTCCAGACGAACCTGGAAGCCGCCGAGGAAATCGCGCGCCAGCTGCGCCTGCGCGACTTGGCCGGCCTAATCGTCATCGACTTCATCGACATGGAAGAGAAGCGCAACAACCGCGCTGTCGAGAAAAAGCTGAAGGAATGCCTGAAGAACGATCGCGCCCGCATCCAGGTCGGCCGCATCTCGCACTTCGGTCTTCTGGAAATGTCGCGCCAGCGCATCCGCGCCTCGGTTCTCGAAAGCACAACGCAAATCTGCTCGCATTGCGGCGGCACGGGTCACGTGCGCTCGCAGTCTTCCGTCGCCTTGCACGTCCTGCGCGGCATCGAGGAATATCTGCTCAAGAACACGACGCATGACATCACCGTGCGCACGACGCCGGACATTGCGCTCTATCTGCTCAATCACAAGCGCCAGACGATCATCGATTATGAAAGCCGCTTCGGCGTCGCCATCGTGATCGATGCCGACAATGCCGTCGGCACGCAGCATTTCGCGATCGACCGCGGTGAGCCGGTCGCCAATCCGGTGAAGATCGAAAGCCTGTTCAACTTCGCAGCCATACCGGACGACGATGACGACGATATCGTCATTGAAGCGGACGAGGAGGAAGACGAAGAGCTGGAAGAAAAGGCTGCGAATACCGAGCAGCAGCCATCGGCTCGCTCCGAAGGCAATGATGGCAACCGCAAGCGCAAGCGTCGTCGCCGGCGCCGTGGCCGTAGCAACGATACCCAAGCTGCCCCGGCTTCCGAGGCAGGCTCAGCCGCCAGTGTCGCTGAGGATGCGGACGGTGAAGAAGGTGACGACGACGAAGCTGATGCCGGTGCGGAAAATACCGCATCCTCCGGCAGTGACGATGACGCACAGCAGAAGCGCAAGCGCCGTCGTCGCGGCAAGCGTGGCGGCCGACGCAATCGTGAAAACGAAGGCAACGAACAGATTGCAGCAGGTGAGGAAGCCGGTTCCGGCGAAGCTGATGAAAATGATGCAGAAGACGGCGACGACGCAACCTTAACGGTGGCCGAGATCGCGGTTGCCGAAGGCGAAGCCGCCGTCGAGGCGCAGCCCGCCATGGCAGCGGTCGAAACGGCAGCCGTCGTTACCGAAGACGTCAAGCCCGCCAAGGGGCGCGGTCGCCGCAAGGCAAAGGCTGTCGAAGCATCGCCGGTCGAGACGCCCGCTGTCGAGGAAGCGCCTACAGCGGATGTCGAAATCGAGGCAGTTGCCGAGATCGCCGACGTTATGGACAATTCGGCAGACGCGGCGGCGTCCGAAGCGTCTGAGGAGGTAGCCAAGCCGGCTCGCGCCAACCGCGAATCCAACGTTTCCTCCTCTGCTCCGGTGGTGAAATCCACTCGCGCTAACGAAGGTAGCGAGAGCGACGGAGAGCCGACCAAGCCGAAGAAAGCCGGCTGGTGGCAACGCCGCGGCTTCTTCTAAGAAGATCAATTCGCGATGAATTCAAAATCCGGCCGTGGCGACGCGGCCGGATTTTTTGTCTCACAGGCTTTTACGCATATGGCCACAGGCTCCTGCACATCCCTTCAGCGCCGCGCGTCATACGTGACGCACAAAGGGTCGCTGCAGCACTTTAAAACTGCTGTGTAATTGATTGATTCCAGAATCTATTTCAGCCAGGCGGCCATGCGTTCGGTGGCTTCCTCGATCTCGGCATTCGAGCCGGCATAGGAGATGCGCATCGCGCGATGTCCTTCCACGGGATCGAAGTCGAGGCCAGGCGTGGTAGCGACATTGATTTCCGCCAGCATCTTTCGGGCAAAGGCCATGCTGTCGTTCGTGAAGCGGCTGACATCGACATAGGCGTAGAAAGCGCCATCCATCGGCGAGGCGATGCGGAAGCCGATTTCCGGCAGTCGGCGCATCAGGAAATCGCGGTTGCGGCCGTAGCTCTCGCGATAGACATCCAGTTCGGCACCTGCGCCGAGCGCCGCCTCGGCGGCAATCTGCGACAGTTCCGGTGCGGAAATGTAGAGGCTCTGGGCCACGCGCTCGATGGGGCGAACCAGCCGCTCCGGCAAGACCATCCAGCCGATGCGCCAGCCGGTCATGCAGTAATATTTCGAGAAGGAATTGATGACGATCGCCTCGTCCGTCAGCTCCAGCGCGCTCGTCTCCTCGCCGACGAAGGTCAGGCCGTGGTAGATCTCGTCGGAGATGAAGGCGATGGAACTATCCGCGCAATAATCAGCCAGCGCCTTCAAGGCCGCCCTGCCCGTCACCGTGCCTGTAGGATTGGCGGGGCTTGCGAGCAGCACGCCCTTCAGGCGCTTACCGCTTTCAGCCTGTGCTGCCTCCAGGCTCTCGGGCGTCAACGTAAACTGCGTCTCCTCTGTGACCGGCACCTCGACGACATCGAGACCGAGTGCGGCAAGAATGTTGCGGTAAGCCGGATAGCCCGGGCGGGCGATCGCGACGCAGTCGCCGGCGTCGAACAAGGTCAGGAAGGCAAGATTGAAGCCGGCCGACGATCCGGTCGTGATCGCAATGCGCTTCGGATCGATGCTGAGGCCGTGGCGTACTTGGTAATGGGCGGAAAGCGCCTGCCGCAGGGCCAGAGTGCCGAGCGCATCCGTGTAACCGATGCGGCCATGGCCGAGAGCTGCGCGCGCCGCCTCCAACGCCGCTTGGGGCGCTGGATGTGAGGGTTGCCCAACCGCCATGGAAATGACGGAATGCCCAGCCTGGCGACGCCGCGTCGCTTCCGCGAGCACATCCATGGCATGAAAGGGTTCGACATCGCTGCGCTTGGATAGGGAAAACAAGATCAATTCTCTCTCGGATCGGATTGGCAAGCGACATTTGCCGCAATATCGGCTCGTTCACAATCCTGCGATTGCGGCATTGTCGTGAAAATTCCTGTTTCTGGAAGTAAGGACGCACCGTAAATTGTCGATGCCTATTTGCGGATGTTAACCCGACGATGTTATTGCGCATGCGAGAATGACGTCTCCGCCCAGATCCAAACGAGGACCCAATGACCTTTTCTCTCAAACGCCTGCTGACGGTTTCGGCGATTGCCCTGACAGCGTCCTTCGCCATGATCCAGCCGGCCGCCGCGCTGGACGACCAGCAGAAGAAGGAAATCGGGGATTTCATCAAGGAATATCTCGTCGAGCACCCGGAGGTACTGCTCGATGCACAGGCCGCGCTTGAAAAGAAGCAGGATGAAGCCCGCATTGCGCAGTCGGCCCAGGTGATCACCCAGAACAAGGATACGATCTTCAACTCCAAGGATGACGTGGCCATCGGCAATCCGAAGGGCGATATCACCGTCGTCGAGTTCTTCGACTATAACTGCACCTATTGCCGGCATGCGCTCGGCGATATGGACAAGCTTCTGCAGCAGGACAAGAATGTTCGTTTCGTGCTGAAGGAATTCCCGATCCTCGGTCAGGATTCAGTTGCCGCTTCCCGGGTATCCAGCGCATTCCGCCTGCTCGCGCCGGAAAAATATGCCGAGTTCCATCACAAGCTGCTGGGCAGCGACGGCCGCGCTTCCGAAGACACCGCCATCGATGTCGCCACCTCGCTCGGTGTCAGCGAAGCGGCCATCCGCGCCGAAATGGCAAAAGCGCCGAACACCGACATGATCAAGGCGACCTATCAGCTTGCCTCCGATCTCAACGTCACCGGCACGCCGGCCTATGTCATCGGCAACGAGATGGTTTCGGGCGCCATCGGGCTCGATGCCCTCAAAGAGAAGATCGCCAACGTTCGCAGCTGCGGCAAGACGAGCTGCTGAACGGAGCAAACACCCACTCTCAAAAGCGGTAATCAAGAGGCCTATTCGCTTTTTTAAGAGCTTCGGAGCGGTTCCGCGACACAGCATGGCGCAAAAATGCCAAAATCGCGGCGTTTCCACACCTAGAGGCACGCAACCTTCGTGCCAGGGCTTTCCTACAGAGCCTTGGGAGTCTATAGGTTGCGCTGCACTTTGACGGAACCTCTAATGGCGCAAACTATTTTCGTCCTGAACGGACCCAATTTGAATGCTCTCGGCAAGCGCGAGCCGGGCATCTATGGCGGCAAGACGCTCAAGGATATCGAAGCCGACTGCAAGGCCGCAGGTGAAAGCCTGGGCTTCATCGTCGATTTTCGCCAGAGCAATCACGAAGGCGTGCTGGTCGACTGGATGCACGAAGCCGGCGACAAGGCAGCCGGTGTCGCGATCAATCCCGGTGCCTACGGTCATACGTCCATCGCGCTGCATGACGCGATCCGCGCCATTTCCATTCCCGTCGTGGAGGTGCATATCTCCAATATCCACGCACGCGAAGAATTCCGGCACAAATCGATGATCGCGCCCGCAGCAAAGGGCATGATTTGCGGTTTCGGACCTCATAGCTACATCCTGGCGCTTCAAGCGCTGAAATCCATCACCCAATAACAAAAATACAGGGCAAGAAATCCAATGGCTGAAAAGAAATCGGGTATCGACCAGGCGCTGATTCGCGATCTCGCCAATATTCTCAACGACACGGATCTCACCGAGATCGAAGTCGAGCAGGAAGATTTGCGCATCCGCGTGTCGCGCGCCGGCACGACTCAGTACGTTCAGGCGCCGATTGCCGCCCCGGCCGCTTACGCCGCTCCTGCTGCCGCAGCAGCGCCGGCCGCCGCCGCTCCCGTCGGCAAGACCCGCAATCCCGACAACGTCGTCAGTGCGCCGATGGTCGGCACTGCCTATCTGGCGCCGGCACCGGGCTCGGCTGCCTTCATCCAGGTTGGCGCATCCGTCAAAGAAGGCCAGACGCTGCTCATCATCGAAGCAATGAAGACGATGAACCAGATCCCTGCTCCGAAGTCCGGTACGGTCACTGAAATCCTCGTTCAGGACGGCCGTCCGGTCGAGTACGGCGAAGCCCTGGTCGTCATCGAGTAAGGTCGGCCCATGCCCGTTATTTCGAAGATTCTCATAGCCAACCGCGGAGAGATCGCTCTGCGCGTGCTGCGCGCCTGCAAGGAGCTTGGCATTGCGACCGTTGCGGTGCATTCGACCGCGGATGGCGACGCTATGCATGTGCGCCTGGCGGATGAAAGCGTTTGTATTGGTCCGCCGCCGTCGCGCGATAGCTATCTCAATATCCACCAGATTGTTGCCGCTTGTGAAATCACCGGCGCGGACGCCGTGCATCCCGGCTATGGGTTCCTGTCGGAAAATGCAAAGTTCGCCGATATTCTCGAGGCGCACGGCATTACCTTCATCGGTCCGACAGCGGAACATATCCGCATCATGGGCGACAAGATCACCGCCAAGACCACGGCGCAGCAGCTCGGCATTCCGGTCGTTCCCGGTTCCGACGGCGAAGTGAAGACCGAGGCGGATGCGCTGAAGACGGCGCGCGAGATCGGCTATCCGGTGCTCATCAAGGCAACCGCCGGCGGCGGCGGTCGCGGCATGAAGGTCGCCCGCACGGAAGAAGACCTGATCGAGGCCTGGTCGACGGCACGCACGGAAGCGGCAGCCGCCTTCGGCAACGAATCCGTCTACATGGAAAAGTACCTCGGCAAGCCGCGCCACATCGAAATCCAGGTTTTCGGTGACGGCGAAGGCAACGCCATCCATCTCGGCGAACGCGACTGCTCGCTGCAGCGCCGCCACCAGAAGGTCTGGGAAGAGGCCAACTCCCCGGCGCTCAATGTCGAGCAGCGCATGAAGATCGGCCAGATCTGCGCCGACGCGATGAAGAAGCTGAAGTATCGCGGCGCCGGCACCATCGAATTCCTCTATGAGAACGGCGAGTTCTATTTCATCGAAATGAACACCCGTCTGCAGGTGGAACATCCAGTCACGGAAGCCATCACCGGCATCGACCTCGTGCACGAGCAGATCCGCGTCGCTTCCGGCGGCGGTCTTTCGGTCACGCAGGACGAGGTGCATTTCCAAGGCCATGCCATCGAATGCCGCATCAATGCCGAAGATGCTCGCACCTTCGTCCCCTCGCCCGGCACGATCACGCATTTCCATGCGCCCGGCGGTCTTGGCGTTCGTATCGATTCCGGTGCCTATCAGGGCTACAAGATTCCCCCCTACTACGACAGCCTCATCGGCAAGCTGATCGTGCACGGGCGCACCCGCGTCGAATGCATGATGCGCCTGCGCCGCGCGCTTGACGAATTCGTCGTGGACGGCATCAAGACCACCCTGCCGCTCTTCCAGGATCTGGTTTCCAACCAGGATATCGCCAACGGCGATTACGATATCCATTGGCTGGAAAACTACCTGGCGAAAACATCGGCCTAGCAATGCCCGGAGCGCGCGGCAGACATCCCGGCATTACCCCGGAGATCCTGTTGCGCGCCTATTCCATTGGGCTTTTCCCGATGGCCGAATCGGCAGACGATCCGGAGATCTTCTGGGTCGAGCCGGAATTGCGAGGCATCATCCCTCTGGATACGTTTCACGTCTCCAAGAGCCTCGCCAAGAAGATCCGCCAACGTCCCTTCGATATTCGCTTCGACACAGATTTCGAAGCAGTCATCGCCGCCTGCGCTGAAGAGACGAGCGATCGCCCCAGCACCTGGATCAACGACACGATCCGCACACTTTATGCCACCTTGCATCATATCGGCCACGCCCATTCCGTGGAGGCCTGGGACGGCGATCGGCTGGTTGGCGGGCTCTATGGCGTTTCGCTGGGATCGGCCTTCTTTGGCGAAAGCATGTTTTCCCGCCGTACGGACGCCTCCAAGATCTGCCTCGTCTATCTGGTGGAGCGCCTGCGCGAACGCGGCTTCACCCTGCTCGACACGCAATTCACCACCCAGCACCTGAAGACATTCGGCGCCATCGACGTGCCTAAGGATGCCTATGCCAAGATGCTGGAGAAAGCGATGGAATCGCCCAATCTCAGCTTCTCCGACGGTGGAAATCTGCCCGAAATGAATTGATTCCGAAACGGACTGCCCTAAGTTCGGCACAACAGCCGAGGGTAGAATCGTGAAGAATCATATTGCAATTGTCTTTCTCGCCGCGCTGACCATTGCGACGCAGACCAACGCCAAATCATTCCACGACATGTTCGGAGTCGAGCCGCCGGCGGGCGACGAAGGCGCCGTGCTTAAAACGCTGGATTTCCAGCAGGGCGCGATCAAAATCCCCACCGCCAATGCCACGCTGAATGTCTCTGACCAGTTCTACTATCTCAATCCGCAGGATTCGAAGAAGGTGCTGGTCGAGCTCTGGGGCAATCCGGAAAGCTCGGTCGGCAATCCGCTCGGCATGATCTTCCCGGCCAAATACCTGCCGACCGACCCACAATCCTGGGGTTCCGTCATCGATTATGACGGCAGCGGCTATGTTTCCGATGAGGATGCCGCATCGACCGATTACGACGACCTGCTGAAGAATATCCAAGACGCGATCAAGGAAGCGAATCCCGAACGCGAACGGCAGGGTTTCGATCCGATCACACTAGTCGGCTGGGCAGAGCCACCGCGTTACGATAAGGCGACCCATGCCCTCCACTGGGCGCGCGATCTGATTTTCGGCAAGGATCCCAATGCCGGTCACACGCTGAACTATTCCGTGCGCGTGCTGGGACGCGAGGGCGTCACCGAGCTCGATTTCGTCGCCGGGCTGGATCAGCTGCAGGAAATCAACGCCGCTATCCCCAACGTCATCAACACCGTGCAATATGACAGCGGCAAGCGCTATGCCGACTTCACCAATGGCGACAAGATCGCCGCCTACAGCATGGCGGGCATGATCGCCGCCGGTGCGGGCGTAAAGGTTGCGGCAAAGCTTGGCCTGCTTGCAGTCGTTCTCGGCTTCTTCAAGAGTTTTGGCGTTGCCCTTCTGGCAATGAAGAAAGGCCTCATCGTCGTGCTGGCGGGTGCAGTCGCGGCCGGCCGCAAGATCCTGAGTCTGTTCCGCCGCAAAGGAAATAGCGACGCCTGAAGCAATCCACGCCTGAAGTTTTTACGACTTCAAATCCTGATTGTGGTCTGCTAACACTCCTGGCGAAGAGCGTGGGGGCATAGAGGTTCCACTTTGCCGTCGTAAATACCGGTCTCATCCAAATCACCCCGTGCATCGGGGCGGCGTGGCGCCGTCCGATGCATATTCATGTCCATCGGGTGATGGCCTGAGACCGGTTTGGCATTGTCAAAACGCGCCTAATGCAGCCACCGCTGTCTCAGCTCTTCAGCCGTCCCGCAATATCGCCATACCGCGCCCTGACGGGCTTGTCTCACCGCCAGCTTGGTGGACTTCCAGACGGAAGACCAAGACGGCATGTGCAATATTCTTCAGGTCCGTTGGACCATTTCGCCCAAAACATCGCCTCAACCATGGATCGCCTGTAGCGGCTGCCGATCTCCAAAACCCTTCAGATCGAGCGGCAAGATCAGGCTCAACGCCAATGGCAAGCGGCTCGATGCCTGGCTCGTCTACAAGTGCATCGATTGCGACAAGACCTGGAATCGAACGCTCTTCGAGCGCCGGACTGTTCACGATCTTGCTCCCTCCACGCTCGAGGCGCTGCAGCGCAGCGATCCGGAGTGGGTGCGAGCGCAGGAATTCGACCTCGATGGATTGACGCGGAAAGTAAAACGTATCGACAAGCCGCCCGACGTTATCATCCGAAAGGAGGCGATACGTGCGGCAAGCGACTGGACTTTGCTTGATATCGAGATATCAGCCCAATTCCGGATAAACCTGCGTCTTGATCGGCTGCTTGCATCGGAGTTGGCCATCTCGCGCTCGCGGCTTCAGGCCCTTTGCGATGGAGGCAGATTGAGAGCCCATCCGGACCGGAATGGCGTGTTTCGTCATAAGGTCAAAGATGGCATGAGGATCATTCTCGACTTATCGGAGGTTGCCGATCGTCAGGCGATAGGTGAAGCCGCCGCCAATTCGGATCACGGTTAAAACGAAGCCCGCAGGAGCAAAGCTTCTGCGGGCTACATGATCCTGGTGTGAATGTTTCGAAATCGATTACTTCGCGCCGGCGGTATCCGGCGCCGGGACGTCCGACTTCTGTTTGCACTCTTTCAGCCAGACGTCATAGATCGGATGCTCCACGGCGTTGAGGCCGGGGCTGTCGGCGAACATCCAGCCGGTGAAGATACGGCGGATACGGCGATCGAGGGTGATCTCGTCCACCTCGACGAAACCGTCCACCTTCTGCTGCTCGGTATCGTCTCGCGAATAGCAGGCGCGCGGCGTCACCTGCAATGCACCGAACTGCACAGTCTCGTTGACATAGACATCGAAGGTGGTGATGCGGCCGGTGATCTTGTCGAGGCCGGAGAAAACGGCGACCGGGTTAGCGATGCGGGCAGCCTCGGCGGTGGAAGCTGCCAAGATGCCGGCGACGAGAACAACGCCAGCTACGGCCAGTGCACGCAAAGAAGCGCTCCGCGTGAAAATCATCATATCCGCCACTCTCCGCTTGGTCTCGGTCAAGGCGCCGAGCAGAAGCCGGCATATGTCGCGCCTAAAGCCCAATTGTGGCCAAAGGACGAGCCGGCTGTCGCGCTCAGTTGCCTGGGGTCCAGGCGTCGTAATCACCGGTCACGCGCGGACGCTCGCCGGCAACGGCGAGAGAGCCCGGCGGGCGATAGGCCTGCGGCGAGCCTGTGGGATTGGCGCGGTGTTCCTTCTGCCAGTCCTTGGCGACGTAATTCTCCTTGGACGGAGGAACGTCGGTGCGATGATGCATCCAGCCGTGCCAGCCCGGAGGAATGGCAGAAGCTTCGGCATAGCCCTTGTAGATCACCCAGCGCTTCGGAAGGCCGTAGGAGGACGTGCCGCCTTCGTAATAGACGTTACCGAATTCATCCTCGCCGACACGCTTGCCAAAACGCCAGGTCGCGAAGCGCGTGCCCATGGTCTGACCGTTCCACCAAGTAAATGTCTGTACGATGAAATTCCACATGTCTTTTCCTCGATACCCGCTGAGGGGCGAGCGATACCAGAATTCGATAGTTTGCTTATGCCGCCAGCGGACCGGCTTGTCCAGTGATTCCAGCAGGCAAACGGCTTCATTTCAATAGCATCTTGAAGCCTAGATGCGTCGGCTTGAAACCCAGTCTTTCATAGAAGCGGTGCGCATCCTTGCGAGCCGCATTCGAGGTCAGCTGTACCATCCGCATGCCGCAGCGTTTCGCCTCCTCGATACAGAAATTGATCATCGCCGCCCCGATCCCCTGCCCGCGCACGTCGCCACGCGTCTGGACGGACTCGATGATCATCACGGACGATCCCCGACCGTGCAGCGAGGTGACGACAATTGTCTGAAAGGTGCCGACGATCTCGCCAGCGAGCTCTGCGGCGTAGAGTGCCTGGTTCGACGATGCGGCAATCACGCGAAAGGCATTGGCATAATCGTCATGGGCCGAGGGATCGGCGGTATCGCCGTGACCGCCCATGGTGTCGGCGGCGAAGAGCGCGATCAGGGCATGAAGGTCGGAATCTTTCGCTTCGCGGATTAGTAGGCGGCCGGCTTCCATGAATGATCTCGCCTATTCTTTCAGTGGCCCGCCAGTGGCTTCTCGAATATCAGTGCCGGAATGCCCGACTGCCCGTTGCCGCAGTTTTCCGTGCGGCCGACCTCGATAAAACCGTGGGCCTTGTAGAAGGCGATCGCAGGCGCGTTCTGCGGATCGACCTCGAGGCGCATGATCTCCGCATCCGGGAAGCAAGTCTCCAGCTCAGCGAAAATATCGCGGCCGATACCCTCGCGCTGATGCTCCGGGCCGACATAGAGCATGTGAAGCATGACGGTTTTCGTCATCTCTTTGGACATGGCGGCATAGCCCATGCCGGCGATCGTCCTGCCATCGTCGGCCACCAGGAATTCCGAGTTCTGGTTCGCCAGCCGCGCCTTCAGCGAAGCCGGCGAATGCCAGGAGGCATGCAGCTCGCTGACCTTTTCCGGCCCGTAGATCCGGTCATAGGTCGCATGCCAGGTTTCGCCGAGCAGAGCGCGGACCTTTTCCAAGTCCTGCTCGCTGGCGGTGCGAACGAAGAACACCGACTATTCCTCTTCGATGCCGAGCTTGGCCTTGACCAGCGCCTGCACGGCCTGCGGGTTGGCCTTGCCGCCCGTCGACTTCATCACCTGACCGACGAACCAGCCGGCAAGCGTCGGCTTGGCCTTGACCTTGGCGACCTGATCCGGATTGGCGGCGATGATCTCGTCAACGGCCTTTTCGATCGCGCCCGTGTCGGTGACCTGCTTCATGCCGCGGGCTTCGACGATCTCGGCGGGATCGCCGCCCTCGTTGAGTACGATTTCGAACAGATCCTTGGCGATCTTGCCGGAAATGGTTTCGGCCTTGATGAGATCGATGATCGCGCCGAGCTGGGCGGGCGAAACCGGAGTCTCTTCAATGTCTTTGCCGGTTCTGTTCAGAGCGCCCAGCAAGTCGTTGATGACCCAGTTGGCCGCCATCTTGCCATCACGGCCGGCAGCAACAGCTTCGAAATAATCGGCGATGGCCTTTTCCGAGACGAGCACGGAGGCGTCGTAGATCGAGAGGCCGAGTTCGCGGACGAAACGTTCCTTCTTATCGTCTGGCAGCTCAGGCAGATGCTCGGCAAGCTCAGCAACGAAAGCGTCGTCGAATTCGAGCGGCAGCAAATCCGGATCGGGGAAATAACGGTAGTCATGCGCATCTTCCTTGGTGCGCAGCGAACGCGTCTCGCCCTTGTTCGGATCGAACAGGCGGGTTTCCTGATCGATGGTGCCGCCGTCTTCCAGAATGCCGATCTGACGGCGCGCTTCATATTCGATCGCCTGACCGATGAAGCGGATGGAGTTGACGTTCTTGATTTCGCAGCGCGTGCCGAATTCGCCGCCCGGACGGCGGACCGAGACGTTGACGTCGGCGCGCATGGAGCCTTCGTCCATGTTACCATCGCAGGTGCCGAGATAGCGCACGATCGAGCGCAGCTTGGTCATATAGGCCTTCGCCTCGTCGGACGAGCGGATATCCGGCTTGGAGACGATTTCCATCAGCGCGACACCGGAGCGATTCAGATCGACGTAGGACATGGTGGCGTGCTGATCGTGCATCGACTTGCCGGCATCCTGCTCGAGGTGCAGGCGCTCGATGCCGATCTCGATATCCTCGAACTGGCCCTGACGGTCCGGACCGAGCGAAATCACGATCTTGCCCTCGCCGACGATCGGATCCTTGAACTGCGAGATCTGATAGCCCTGCGGCAGGTCGGGATAGAAATAGTTCTTGCGGTCGAAGATCGAACGCTTGTTGATCTGCGCCTTCAGGCCGAGACCGGTGCGCACGGCCTGTTTGACGCATTCCTCGTTGATAACAGGCAGCATGCCGGGCATGGCGGCATCGACGAGCGACACGTTGGAATTCTGAGGATTGCCGAACTCCGTCGAGGCGCCGGAGAAGAGCTTGGACTTGCTCAGCACCTGGGCGTGGACTTCCATCCCGATAACGACTTCCCAATCACCGGTGGCACCGGGAATGAAGCGTTTCGGATCTGGCGTACGGACGTCGACAATGGTCATGGGAAGCTCTTGTATAATGCTGTTTTCTGCTTTGGTGAGGTAGAGCAATTGGCGAGGCGGCGCAAGGCTTTCGGCATCGACGCTTGCTATATGCCCGGGCCATAGGCGCCGTCGCTGTCATCGATCAACGATTTCGAAAGCCCGACCGTCGGCACGTCGCTGTCGAGCTTGGGGGAATAGACGATCGACAGCCAGCGGATTTCGTAGCCGCGTGCCCTGAAGAAGGCGATGGCATCGGTATTCCCCGCATGGCTCTGCAGCGAAACCTTCTCCAGTCCCTGCCCGCGTACATCCGCTTCGATCCGTGCCAGAAGCGCCGAGCCGAGGCCGCGCCTGACGAAATCCGGATCGATCCAGAAATCGGAAATCGCCTCGTCCAGCGCCTCGCGTGCCGCCCAGCCGGCCGCCTCGCCGTTCAGCTCGATTACCGTGATCGTCAGCCAGAGATTGCGGGTGAAGTTGGAAAAAGCCTCGCTGGCGCTTTCCAGCAGCTCGCTGGTGCCGCCGATCGCGCCCATGGCCTGCTGCCAGGAGCGCAGGCCGATGCTCGCCAACACCGCTGTTTCACCTTCATGGGCATTGCGAATGTGGATCATCGGGCCCCCGCCATTTGGAGACAGTAAAGCATCCGCGAAAGGCTTTTGCCAGCGGCGAGATTCATCATTTTAGCTAATGGTAAAAGGCGAAGCCGGGTTGAAGCTTGACTGTGGAGCGCAACCTGTTTTAGAGAGACGCATCAATGGAGTTTTGATGTCCACCTTTTGTCAGTGCCGGTAAAGGCCTCGCTCGCAAGTTCTCTTGCGTGCCAGGCCTGAAAAACGAAGCCCCGACTTCCCTTGAGGGAAGCTTCGGATCGTTTTGTTGCGCCCTTTGGCGCATTACGGATTCTGACTCCAATGGATATTTCACGCGCGGAACAGCGCATTCTCCACCTGCTCGCCCAGGGCGGGCGCATCGAACTCGAACGCACCGAAAAGAAGAAGATCGAGACCGCCCACTGCTACACACGGGACGGCTGGCTCTATCCCGATTTCGGCATTGAACTCTTTCGCCGGCTCAGACGGCTGAAAGCCATCCGCTCTACCGACGGTCAACCCTACCGGATCACGGAAAAGGGGCTGAAGCTGGTAAGGGCACAGCTGGATAACAGATAGCAAAAGCATGAGAGCCGCCCGGTGGGTGGCTCTCATCTGCCGATGCGGTCCGGGACAAGACACTCCGATAGCGATCAGAATGTCCTGATGATGTCAGTCACATGGTCGTCGCGACGATCGCTTTCCTGCTGCACCGTATCGCGCCTTTCGTTCATGGCGGCGATTTGATCCTCGCTATCCGCCAGAGCCTTCAAATAGCGTTTCTTCATATCGCTGTTATCAGGCACGGCGCCGAGATTGCGCCTTATCCGCTCCTGCTCATTGACGGTTTTCTCGATCTCGCTATCGAGGCTCGCCAGTTCGTTCTGGATCGCGACCTGCCTTTTGCGCGCGTCTGCGAGATTGGCGAGCTTGTCGGTCAGAGCCTTGTCATGGGTCGAGGCCGACCACCTGAGCAGCATGTCCGGATCGGTATCGACCAGAGCGTAACTGTTGCTCTGAAGCTGCTCGTCGACCGCCGTCAGCACTTTCTCGGTGCCTGCCGGCACGTCCGCCTTGAGCCGCTGATGCGTTGCCGTCTTGCCGAAACCTTCAGACGAGGAGAATGACCAGCCGTCCCGGATCGGATGCTCGATGATAACAGTCCGTTCGCCGTCCAGCGCGCCCGATACGGTATATGTCGTCGTCTGGCGGTATTTGACGGTGGCGTTCATCACGCCATCGGCAACTTTCAGGGAGGCAATCTCCTCCGTCGGCGTCTGCTGCTCGCTGATCGTTACCTTGCGATCGGTCGCGAAGCTCGCGAGACGCGTGTCGTCCTTCGGCAGCGCCGATAGCTGAGAATCGCCGATATAGCCGGTCTTGCCGTCGTAGAGCGTCAGAATTCCCGCCGGCATGCTGACGCCGGTGCTGTTCTTGAGCATCACGGCAGCGATGGGATTGCGATAGACACTGCCGGCCCGGTACATGTCGACCATGTCGGCTTCCACATCCGCATCCATGATCGGCACCGATAAGGTATCGCCATTGGCCAGATCGTAGGTCCCCGGAAGCTCGAAAGTGGCGGAAATATCGCTTTCGGTCGCCGTGGTCGGGTTTCCGGCGGCAACCTGCATTGGTTCTGCCGGCCGCGCCAATTCGTCGGCTTCATAGGCCGGCGCACCTGCAATTCTTTTGGCCGCGGGCCGCATTGCTCCGGCGGGTGCAGGCGCTGCGGTGCTCGATGCCAGACGCTGCCTGTTGGACAGATCGCCGCTATCGGGATCAGGAACATTGTTCGACGCCGTGTTGACTGGCACCTCCTGCCGCTCGCGCCAATAGAGCTGGTGCAGACCCTGCTTCAGCGTTACCGGTTCGGCCGAGGTCAGCGTCACTTTCACGCCTTTCCAGTCTTCGCCGCTGGCATTCTCCAGCACCGTCCATGCCTGCAGGCGCGCCTTATTCTTTTCGTCGATCACAACCTTGTAAGCCGTTTTCCAGATAGGAGACGGCACGACATAGGTCAGGCCGACGGCGCTGTTGTCGTTCACACCGTTCACCTTGATGTCGATGGCACGGGTGCGATCGTTCTTGCCGTGGGCGATGGCTGCCGCTGCTTTGGCGATCTTCGCTCTCAGTTCGGCATCCTCAAGCCGGACGGATGCGTCCTCGCCTAATGCCAGCGTCTCCACTGCGCCATCCCTATCGATAACGGTCAGCAGGTAAGCCGCTGCTTTATCGTCAGACTTTCTCGTCTCGATACCGAGAATATTTCCCTCGACGGTCTTTCCCCCGCTGGTAACGGACACCCTGGCGCCCTGCATCGATGTCAGAAGCGACGGCACGGACGAAAGCGCTTCGGGCGTGAATGGCAGGCCCTTGAAGGTCTCCTGCAACGGCCGAGGCCCCGCCAGCGACATGCCGGCCACAGATCCTGCAGACCCGTTGACCATGAGGCTCTTCAGGATGTCATCGACCTGATCAAGGGGAACCTCGATCCGGATCACGCCGTCGCTATTGACATCGGCCGATCGGGAAACCTGGGCCAGACCACCCGAGGACAGGGTAATGGATCGAATGGCTCCATTGTCGGCTGCCAGCGATATCGCTGGAGATGACACGCCGAGGAGCAGGATCGCCGTGACTTGCTTGAGCATGAAGAGACCTTCCGATTCGGTTGCAGAGGACGAGACCACGCGGCTCTCTGCAATTTATGATCGTATTTCGGTCCAAAGTGTGATGGCGTTCAGGCGGAATATTGGCATGTACAAAAAGAGCCGCCCGGATTTCCGGGCGGCCCTTATGATAAGTAGCGTCAGACGTCACGAAGCTTGACGAGATTCGTCATCAAGCCAATCGTCTCATTGCAGTGCTTACCACCACTTCGCCGGCGTGAACTTGCCGGCGGCCTGTTCGATGACGTGGGCGGTCTTGAAGAGGGTTTCTTCTTCGAACGGCTTGCCGATGAGCTGCAGGCCGAGCGGCAGGCCCTTGGGGTCGAGACCGGCGGGAACGGCGATACCAGGCAGGCCGGCCATGTTGACTGTCACCGTGAAGATGTCGTTCAAGTACATCTTTACCGGATCCGAAGCGAGATCTTCGTCGGCGATGCCGAAGGCCGAGGATGGGGTGGCGGGCGTCAGGATGGCGTCGACGCCGGCGTTGAAGGCCAGCTCGAAGTCGCGCTTGATCAGCGTGCGAACCTTCTGGGCGCGTAGGTAGTAGGCGTCGTAATAGCCGGCCGACAGAACATAGGTGCCGATCATGATGCGGCGCTTCACTTCCTGACCGAAACCGGCAGCGCGCGTCTTTTCATACATGTCGACGATGTCCTTGCCGTCGACGCGCAGGCCGTAGCGGACGCCGTCATAGCGGGCGAGGTTCGAGGATGCCTCGGCGGGGGCGACGATGTAGTAGGCCGGCAGCGCATATTTCGTGTGCGGCAGGGAGATGTTGACGATCTCGGCACCGGCGTCCTTCAGCCAAGCGATGCCCTGCTGCCAGAGCGTCTCGATCTCTTCCGGCATGCCATCGACGCGATATTCGTTCGGGATGCCGATCTTCATGCCCTTCAGCGACTGGCCGAGCGCGGCTTCGTAATCCGGTATCGGCAGGTCGACCGAGGTCGTATCCTTCGGGTCGACGCTGGCCATCGACTTCAGCAGGATGGCAGCATCGCGCACGTCGCGGGCGATCGGACCGGCCTGGTCGAGCGACGAGGCGAAGGCGACGATGCCCCAGCGCGAGCAGCGGCCATAGGTCGGCTTGATGCCGACAGTGCCGGTGAAGGCAGCGGGCTGACGGATGGAGCCGCCGGTATCGGTGGCTGTCGCGCCGGCGCAGAGATGTGCGGCAACGGCTGCGGCCGAACCGCCAGACGAGCCGCCGGGAACGAGCTGCTGGTTCGAACCCTTGGCGCGCCAGGGGTTGATCACCGGGCCGTAGTAGGAGCTTTCGTTGGAAGAGCCCATGGCGAACTCGTCCATGTTGAGCTTGCCCAGCATGACGGCGCCGTCATTCCAGAGGTTCTGCGTAACGGTCGATTCATAGTGCGGCTCGAAACCGTCCAGGATGTGGCTGCAGGCCTGCGTATGAATGCCTTCCGTGCCGAACAGGTCCTTGATGCCGAGAGGAATGCCTTCCAGCGCACCGGCTTTGCCTTCCGCAAGGCGGGTATCCGACACCTTGGCCATTGCCAGCGCCTTTTGCGGCGTCACCTTCACATAGGCATTGAGCTGAGCATTGGCAGCCTCGATCGCCGAGATATAGGCCTCGGTCAGTTCGGTGGCGGTAATCTCCTTGGCGCGCAGCTTGTCGCGGGCTTCGGCAATGGTCAGGCTGGTCAGTTCGCTCATTTTGTTTCGCTTCAGATCTGGAATTGGGCAACGGGTCGGAAAAGGCTCGAAGGAACCGTTATTCGACGACTTTGGGCACCAGGAAGAAATTCTGATCGGTATTCGGCGCATTGGCGACGATGTCGGCAGCCTTGTTGCCGTCCGTTACTTCGTCGGTGCGCTTCTTCATCGCCATCGGCGTGACGGAGGTCATGGCCTCGACGCCATCGACATTCACTTCGGAGAGCTGCTCGACGAAGCCCAGAATGCCGTTCAGCTCGCCCATCATCCGCTGCGCTTCGTCTTCATTGACGGCGATGCGGGCAAGATGGGCGACGCGTTTGACAGTAGCGAGATCGACGGACATGGCATTCTCCGGATAGCAAGATTATCCACCAAAAGTGGATTTGCTTCACGCTATAAAGGCCATGCCCGCCATACGCAACGGGTATCGTCAGGCAGAAATGCTCTCGCCTGCCTTCGGCGCGGCAACCGCAGTCTTCGAACCTTCCATGCCGGCGATGAACTTTTCCGGCGTCGGATCGATGATCGGGAACGTGCCGTAGTGGCAGGGAATGGCGGTCTTGAAGTTGAAGAAGCGCTGGCAGGCAAGTGCCGCCACCGCACCGCCCATGGTGAAACGGTCGCCGATCGGCAGGATGCCGATATCGGGCTGATGCAGTTCATTGATCAGCGCCATATCCGAGAAGATGTCGGTATCGCCCATGTGGAACAGTGTCGGCTCGTCGTCGAAATGCAGCATCAGGCCGTTCGGATTGCCGAGTGCGTGGGAAACGCCGTCTTCGGTGATCTGGGCGGAGGAATGCAGCGCATTGGTAAAGGTGGCCGAGAAGCCGCCGAGGCCGACTGTGCCGCCGGTATTGCCCATTTCCAGCTTCTCGACGCCCTTGGTGCTGAGCCAGGAAGCGAGGTCAGCATTGGCGAGAACGACGGCGCCGGTATCCTTGGCGATCTGAACCGCATCGCCGACGTGGTCGGCATGGCCGTGCGTCAGGAGGATATGGGTGACGCCTTGCGCAACGTCCTTGATATTAAGACCGGCGGCGGCAAAGGAAGAATTGTAAGACAGAAATGGATCGATCAGTATTTTTGCCTTGGCTGTTTCGATACGAAAAGCAGCATGGCCGAGCCAGGTGATCTTCATTGGATTTCTCCTTATGACTTGATTTGAAATGAAAGGCTGGTGTCTGGAGCATTTCCGGTGGAAACGCTCCTTCTATTGGCTCTTCCGCATTTCCGCAGGCAAAACCGCTGTACGCTTTTGCTGGAAATGCTCTAGGAGATATCCCAAACCGCAGCAAAGAAAAGCGGTTAGGACTTCAATTTGTTTTGACAGGAGCGAGACCCTGATGACGACGCTGACCATCGAAGACCTAGCCGTGATGCTCCTACCCGGCCAGCCGATCGCCGGTCTCGATCTCGGCACGAAGACGATCGGGTTGGCCATGTCAGATCTCGGACGGCGCTTCGCCACACCTCGTCCCGTCATCAAGCGCGTGAAATTCACCCAGGATGCCGAAACGCTGCTCGCTTTCGCCGAGAAGGAAAAGGTCGCAGCCTTCGTCATAGGGCTCCCGATGAATATGGATGGCTCTGCCGGACCGCGCGTGCAAGCAACGCGCGCCTTCGTGCGCAGCATGTCGGAAAAGACCGCCCTGCCCTTCGTCTTCTGGGACGAGCGGCTTTCGACCGTTGCGGCCGAGCGGGCGCTTCTTGAAATGGACGTCTCGCGCGCCAAGCGCGCCGAGCGCATCGACTCGGCGGCGGCAAGCTTCATTCTTCAGGGAGCCTTGGGCAGGCTATCGGCACTTGGCAGGGCAGCCTTGCCCGATTCGGATGCCTCCTGACGGCGCCTCCACCATCCGATGATCGCAGCCCGTCGGCGGAAGCCGTAGATTGCGAAGACCAGCAGGCTATCGAAGGCGATGGCGCGCGCTACCAGCGGCGGAATGGTCTCGGGCGGAATGCCGAGGATCTTGCCGTAGATATCGAACACCAGATCGTGCATCTGCCGCGTCAGCATGAAGATGCCGAAGCTCATGTCGTAGTACGACAGGTAATACCATGCCCCGAGAAACGAGACCGGTCCGGCCCAGCAAATCAACAACCACTTCATGCGGTACCTCTTCGACGCTGAAATTGCGTCGTGCCAGCCGAAAGGACGAACCAGTTCGACAGCGCCATGGCGCTCAACACCATTGTCGGCAGCGTGATATCTAGTGCGAGCACGGCAAAGAACATCACCGCCGTCACGAGAAACACTAATTTTGCAGGTTTTAACCCCATGGCTGCACGCTTGATGGTTAACTAATCGTCTTCCAACAGTGACGAGTTAACCGCTGCGGCGCAATGTAAACCATTTGTTAAGGTTAACGGTAAGGCGGAGCTGTGGATATCCCCTGCCCGATGGTCGATATCAACCGTAGACGCCGCGCACGATCCGCTTCAAGGCCGTTGCCGCCTTCTCCCAATCCTTGCCGTTCTTCAAGACGAGACCGGCGCATTGGTCGCTGACGGCCGCAGCCAGCACGATGTGCTGAATAGCGGCAAAGATCATGGCATTGACCGCCTGGGCATCGACGCCCTTGGGCGGCACGAGCGAGCCGCGCATGCGGTCGATCCAGCCGGCGAGCGCCTTGGATCGGGCCTCGGATAGCCGGCGAACCTGCTCGCTATTTTCGGAGACTTCCCAGGCAACGATGCGACGCATCAGCGGATCGGCGCGCAAGGCATCGAGAAACAGCATCGAAAGCCGCTCCATCAGATCGCCATAGGTCAAAAGGAACATGCCGCCGGTATCGTCGGGAATGCGATCGGCGACCCAGTTGCCGAGATCGGTACCGATGGCCTCCACAAGACCATTCAAGCCGCCGTAATAGCGGTAGATCAGCTGCTTGTCGCAGCCGGCACCGCGGGCGACCGCATTGATACCGAAATTCTGGAACCCCTCCTCCGCCAGAAGCCGTTTGGCGGCATCGAGGATTGCCTGCTCCGTCGCGGCGCGATTGCGCACGCGCTTTTCCACGACAGGCATTTCCAAAGGGATTTTAACGGCAGCGTTTGCGGGGGCCATCGACTCGACTCCAATCTGTCACCGAGCGGTGAATAACAAGCCGGATCACCTTGAACAACAAAGCCGTCAGACTTCTTGTCCGCCAAATCGCGCGAATCCACAGATTAGAGAAACTGACCAAACCACACTGTCGTTTCCGGCGCCAGACATCTCTTCAAAGATGCCGACCGACATCCATTCGCCGATGCAATATGCGAATGATCGCGATTTCGCCATCCCGTAAAAGATAGTAGATCACATGAGACCCTACGGCATATTTGAAATAGCCGTCACGGACATCAGCAGGACGACCGTTTTTCAGGTCGGATGCCAATCCCTCGAAAGCTTCAACGATTTCGGCATGGTAGATCTCGGCTTGCCTTGCAGACCAGTTCTCGACCGTATATCGCCAGATACCTTCAAGATCGGCCACCGCAAGTGGAGAAAGACCGTACTTGCAAGGCCTATTCACCATAGGTCGCGCGCATCCGCTTGAGGAATGCGGCGTTATCGAAGGAAGCAACCTCCCCGGATTCCTCACCGGCGATCAACGCATTCTGCAGGGCCTTGACCTTTACCTCGTGCTCTTCAAGCAGGCGCAGACCTGCGCGAACAACATCACTGGCAGAGCCATACCGGCCCGTCTTTATCTGTTCCTCGATGAAGGCGCTGAAATGATCTCCCAGCGAGACGGATGTGTTGCGAGCCATGAAGCCCTCCTTGCCGATACCAATAGATAATAAATATTGGTATCGCATCAATCAAGGATGTCGTGACAGAATCGCTGGCGCAGTGCTATGTCGCCGGCGGATACAGTAGATCGACGATGTAGCTGGCATCGAAGCGCGAATCGAGCATGCCGTAGGTGGCGCGCCAGCCGCCGGCGAGACGGGTTTCGATGAAGGCGTCGGCGATCTTGCCGGCTCCGAGACGATAAAGTTCGGCGGCACCGGCCGCGAGCGCCATCTGCTCGACCAGCAGGCGGGCAGCGCCCTCATCCTGCTCGCAAAGCGCCATGGCGGCGCGCAGGACATCGATGGTCTTCTTGCCGGCCGGGCCGAGATCACGGGCAAGGCCGGCAAAGACCGTCTCGAACAGGTCCCTGCCCCGGTTCAACACGCGCAGCACATCAAGCGCCATGACGTTGCCGGAGCCTTCCCAGATCGCATTGACGGGAGCCTCGCGGTAATGGCGGGCAATCGGACGCTCTTCGATATAGCCGCTGCCGCCGATACACTCCATGGCTTCATAGATCAGCGCCGGCGCGATCTTGCAGCACCAGTATTTGGCAACCGGTGTCATGACGCGCGCATAGGCCGCGTCCTCGCTGCTGCCGCTTGCCTTGTCGAAGGCCTCGGCCAGGCGGAAGGCGAGCGCGGTTGCGGCGGCGACATCGAGCGCCATATCGGCCAGCACACGCGTCATGATCGGCTGGTTGACCAGCATCTTGCCGAACACGCTGCGGCCGCGCGCATGGTGTACGGCTTCGGCGAGCGAGGCACGCATGATGCCTGCGGAGGCCAGCGCGCAGTCGAGCCGGGTCAGCGTCACCATATCGAGGATCGTGCGGATGCCGGCATCGGGTGCGCCGAGCAGGAAGCCGAAGGTATCGGTGAACTCGACTTCGGAGGAGGCATTCGAGCGGTTGCCGAGCTTATCCTTCAGCCTCTGGAAATGCAGACCGTTGGCCGAGCCATCCTCCAAAAGACGCGGCACCAGGAAGCAGCCCATGCCGTCCTTGGTCTGAGCGAGCATGATGAAGGCGTCGCTCATCGGCGCCGACATGAACCACTTATGGCCCGAAAGCCGGTAAATGCCTTCGCTCACCTTGTCAGCGCTCGTCTTGTTGGCGCGCACGTCCGTGCCGCCCTGCTTTTCCGTCATGCCCATGCCGATGGTGACGGCGCTCTTCTGCATGGCGGGCTTGTTGGACGAGTCGTACTTACGCGAGAGAATCTTCGGTGCCCAATCCTTCTGCACCGCTGGGGAAGCCATCATGGCGGCGACCGAGGCGCTGGTCATCGTGAGGGGGCAGAGATGGCCGCATTCGAGCTGCGCCGTCAGATAGAAGCGGGCGGCGCGCACCTTGTGCGAATGACCCTTTGCTTCAGGGTCAGCCTGCGCATCCCAGATCGAGGAATGCAGGCCCATCGCCATGGAGCGCCGCATCAGCGCATGCCAGGCCGGATGGAATTCCACGACATCCAGACGCTCGCCGCGCGGCCCATGGGTGCGCAGCTGCGGCGTGCCCTGGTTTGCCATGCGTGCCAGTTCCTGCGCCTCATGCGAGGTGACGAAACGACCGTGCTGCTCCAGCTCTTCCCGTATTGAACGCGGCAGGCCGGAGGTGAGATCGACGATCAGCGGATCGGAACGATAGGCATTGATGCCGGTCCAGAGGCTCGGCTGGTTCAGGTCGGCAAAGGGGTCGTCAGTCCGGGTCGCTTGGGTCATGAATCGCTTGTAGAGCAAGTGGGTTGCAAAGGGAAACTGGAAGTTACGTCTCCCACCGGCATCGCTCCTGTAGCGGGATTCGGGCGAAATTGCATGGGGAACAAACAGGCTCAATACACACCGCCGCTTGCCCCATCGGCGCTCCCTCTTTATAGACCGCCTGACGAAATTCAGAGGGCAGGTTCATGGTCTTCTTTCCCCACCGCCACCTCATCGGCATCAAGGGCCTCACCGAGCAGGATATCACCTATCTTCTCGACAAGGCCGACGAAGCGGTCAAGATCAGCCGCCAGCGCGAGAAAAAGACGTCGACGCTTCGCGGGTTGACGCAGATCAATCTCTTCTTTGAAGCATCGACGCGCACACAATCCTCCTTCGAGCTTGCCGGCAAACGGCTCGGCGCCGATGTGATGAACATGTCGGTCGGCAATTCCTCCGTCAAAAAGGGCGAGACGCTGATTGATACGGCGATGACGCTGAATGCGATGCGGCCTGATGTGCTTGTCATCCGCCATTCGAGCGCGGGCGCCGCCGCGCTTTTGGCGCAGAAAGTCTCCTGCTCGGTCGTCAATGCCGGCGACGGCCAGCACGAGCATCCGACCCAGGCGCTTCTCGACGCGCTGACGATCCGCCGCGCCAAGGGCAAGCTTTCGCGCATCATCGTGGCGATCTGCGGCGACGTGCTGCATTCGCGCGTGGCCCGCTCGAATATCCTGCTTCTCAACGCCATGGGAGCACGCGTCCGGGTCGTGGCCCCCGCTACACTGCTGCCGGCCGGTGTCGCCGACATGGGTGTCGAGGTCTTCCATTCGATGAAAGAAGGGCTGAAGGATGCCGACGTCGTGATGATGCTGCGGCTGCAGCGCGAGCGCATGTCGGGCGCTTTCGTGCCTTCGGTGCGCGAATATTATCACTTCTACGGACTCGACGCCGAGACGCTCAAGGCCGCCAAGGAAGATGCGCTCGTGATGCATCCAGGCCCAATGAACCGCGGAGTGGAAATCGCCTCCGAGGTGGCCGATGGCCCGCAAAGCGTCATCGCCGAACAGGTGGAAATGGGCGTCGCCGTCCGCATGGCCGTGATGGAGACCTTGCTCGTTTCGCAGAACCAGGGACCTCGCACCGAGGGAGCCGGTGCATGAGCAACTCGATCGTCTTTCAGAATGTCCGCATCATCGATCCCTCGCGCGATCTCGACGAGGTCGGCACGCTTGTCGTCGAAGACGGCGTAATCGTTGCCTCCGGCAAGGATGCGAAGAACCACGGCATTCCCAAAGGCGCGACCGTTCGCGACTGCAACGGTCTCGTCGCCATCCCCGGCCTGGTCGATGCACGCGTGCATGTCGGCGAACCGGGCGGCGAGCATCGCGAAACGATCGCCTCCGCAAGCCGCGCGGCTGCGGCCGGCGGCGTCACCTCCTTCATCATGATGCCGGACACGGATCCGGTTATCGATGATATTGCCCTCGTCGAATTCGTCCGGAAGACGGCCCGCGATACGGCCGTCGTCAATGTCTATCCCGCCGCTGCCCTCACCAAGGGACTTGCCGGCGAAGAGATGACGGAAATCGGCCTGCTGCGCGAAGCCGGAGCTGTCGTGTTCACCGACGCGCATTCCAGTGTCCATGACAGTCAGGTTCTGCGCCGCATCATGACCTATGCGCGCGAATTTGGCGCCGTGATTTCCTGCGAGACACGCGACAAATATCTCGGCGCCAACGGCGTCATGCACGAAGGCCTTCTGGCAAGCTGGCTTGGCCTCTCCGGCATTCCGAAAGAAGCCGAACTGATCCCGCTGGAGCGCGACCTCCGCATTGCGACACTGACGCGCAGCCATTACCACGCTGCTATGATCTCCGTGCCGGAATCGGCCGAAGCCATCCGCCTCGCCCGCTCGCGCGGCGCCAGGGTCACCTGCGGCATCTCCATCAACAATCTTGCGCTCAACGAGAACGACATCGGCGAATACCGGACCTTCTTCAAGCTCTACCCGCCGCTGCGCTCCGAAGACGATCGCACGGGGATGATCGAGGCGCTGGCCGACGGCACGATTGACATCATCGTCTCGTCGCACGATCCGCAGGACGTCGATACGAAACGCCTGCCGTTCGGCGAAGCAGAGGACGGTGCCGTCGGGCTCGAAACGCTGCTTCCGGCGGCACTCCGGCTCTATCACAGCGGTCAGGTCAGCTTGATGCGGCTCGTCGATGCGCTCTCGACGCGGCCGGCGCAGATCTTCGGGCTCCCCGCCGGCACACTGAAGCCCGGCGCCAAAGCGGATATCGCTCTCGTCGATCTCGACGAGCCTTGGCTTGTCGCAAAAGACATGCTTTTGTCGCGCTCGAAGAATACGCCCTTCGAAGATGCGAGAATGAGCGGCCGGGCAGTTGCAACCTATGTCGCCGGCAAGCTGGTTCACAGTCTCTGAGGCAAGCGCTAGGGTTTACGGAGAATAGGACGCGATGGCTGATTTCTGGACTTGGCAGCTTACCCTGCAGACCGCGCTGGCAGCTCTGGTCATCGGCTATCTGCTCGGCTCCATCCCATTCGGCCTCCTGCTGACCCGCATGGCCGGGCTCGGCGACGTGCGCAACATCGGTTCGGGCAATATCGGCGCGACCAACGTGCTGCGCACCGGCAACAAAGGGCTTGCGGCCGCAACCCTCCTGCTCGATGCCTTCAAGGGCACCGCCGCTGTCCTGATCACCGCGCATTTCTTTGGCGAGGATGCTGGCATTCTTGCCGGCTTTGCCGCCTTCGTCGGTCACATCTTCCCGGTCTGGATCGGCTTCAAGGGCGGCAAGGGTGTCGCCACCTATCTCGGCATCCTGCTCGGGCTTGCACCGTTGATGGCCCTGATCTTCGCCATCGTCTGGCTGGCGATCGCCTTTACCACCCGCTACTCCTCGCTTTCCGCATTGGTTGCAACTCTTGTCATCCCGGTTGTATTGTGGATATTGGGCGTCGACAAAATCGCCGCTGTCATGGCGCTGATGACCGTCATCTCCTGGTATAAGCATAGGGCAAATATCGCCCGGCTGACTGCGGGAACGGAAGGCAAGATCGGAGCAAAGGGATAATGGACACAGGCAGCGCAAGACGGACGGGAGTTGCGCTGACCGAAAGACAAAGAATCGCCTGGCTCAGGCTCATACGCTCCGACAATGTCGGTCCCACCACCTTCCGCGATCTCATCAATCACTATGGTTCGGCCGAAGCGGCCCTGGCCGCTCTGCCGGAGCTTTCGCAGCGCGGCGGCTCGACGCGCGCGATCCGCATCGCCGACGAGCGGGACGCCTTGCGGGAGCTGGAAGCGGCACATCGTTTTGGCGCACGCTTCATCGGCATCGGCGAACCGGACTATCCCCCTGCCCTTCGCGAGATCGATGGCGCTCCCACACTCCTCGCTGTCAAAGGCAATGTGCCGACAGCGACGCGTCCGGCCATCGGCATGGTCGGCTCGCGAAATGCATCGATCAGCGGCGTCAAATTCACGGCCATGATCGCACGCCTCTGTGGCGAGGCCGGCTATGCCGTGGTCTCGGGCCTAGCACGCGGCATTGATACAGCCGCCCACCGCGCCAGTCTTGCGACCGGCACGATCGCCGCCATGGCCGGCGGGCTCGACCAGCCCTACCCACCCGAGAATATCGGCCTGCTCAACGATATCTGGGACGGCGACGGGCTTGCCGTGAGCGAGATGCCGTTCGGCTGGGAACCTCGGGCACGCGATTTCCCGCGCCGCAATCGCCTCATCGCAGGCATATCGCTGGGTGTCGTGGTCGTCGAGGCGGCAACGCGATCCGGTTCGCTGATAACCGCGCGACTTGCTGGCGAATTTGGCCGACTTGTCTTCGCCGTTCCCGGGTCGCCGCTCGATCCGCGCTGCGAAGGGACGAACGGCTTGCTGAAAGATGGCGCGATGATCGTTACAACGCCGGACGATGTCGTTGAGGCGCTGCGGCCGCTCGCCGAGCCGGACCTTTTTCGCCCGCGCGCCGTAGTACCACCCGTGGAAAGGAGCACGCCGCTCACCGCGCCACCCGATGACGCCGAGCGCGACCATATCGTCGAAGCACTCGGGCCGACGCCGGTCGAGATCGACGATATCGTCCGCCATACCGGCCTGCCGATATCGGCCGTTCACTCCGTTCTTCTCGAACTCGACATGGCTGGTCGGCTGCATCGGCACCCCGGCGGACTTGTGTCGATCTCCATGCTGGATTGAAAACTGTGACACGCGTACCGATTCTAAGCATCGCATCGTCGCGCCAAGCGCAAAAACCGCATTACAGCGCCGCGCGTCATATAATGACGCGCGAAGGTCGCTGTAACACGTTAAAGGTGCTGCATAATTTTGTCCTTCAATCGATTCCGATTTAAGGAATTATGCAGTAGCCTCTTGACCGCGACGATTTCCCTGTCCATGTCGGAAGGCCGGGAAGACGGAAAAACCCGGTATCTCCCGCGTCTTATACCGGCGCGACCTCGTATTCAGAGACTTGATGATGAACGTTGTAGTGGTGGAATCGCCTGCCAAGGCCAAGACAATCAACAAATATCTGGGACCCGGATATAAGGTTCTTGCATCCTTCGGCCATGTGCGCGACCTGCCCGCTAAAGACGGTTCGGTGCTGCCGGATCAGGATTTCGAAATGCTGTGGGAAGTCGATGGTGCCTCGCAAAAGCGCATCAAGGACATCGCCGACGCGCTGAAAACCTCCGACGGTCTGATTCTCGCGACCGACCCGGATCGCGAGGGCGAAGCCATTTCCTGGCATGTGCTCGACGTACTGAACAAGAAGCGCGTCATCAACGGCAAGCCAGTAAAGCGGGTCGTCTTCAACGCCATCACCAAGAAGGCGGTGCTCGACGCCATGGCCGAGCCGCGCGACATCGACGTGCCGCTGGTGGATGCCTATCTCGCTCGCCGCGCCCTCGACTATCTCGTCGGCTTCAACCTGTCGCCGGTTCTCTGGCGCAAGCTGCCCGGCGCCCGTTCGGCCGGCCGCGTTCAATCCGTGGCGCTTCGCCTCGTTTGCGATCGCGAGTCGGAGATCGAACGCTTCATCTCGGAGGAATACTGGAATCTCTCGGCGATCCTGAAGACACCGCGCGGCGACGAATTCGAAGCTCGCCTGGTCTCTGCCGACGGTAAGCGCCTGCAGCCGCGTGCGATCGGCAATGGCGAGGAGGCCGGCAGGCTGAAGGCGTTGCTGGAAGGTGCCTCCTACGTCGTCGACACCGTCGAGGCGAAGCCGGTCAAGCGCAATCCGAGCCCGCCCTTTACCACCTCGACGCTGCAGCAGGCCGCATCCTCGAAGCTCGGCTTCTCGGCCTCTCGCACCATGCAGGTGGCGCAGAAGCTCTATGAAGGCGTCGATATCGGCGGCGAGACCGTCGGTCTCATCACCTATATGCGTACCGACGGCGTCCAGATGGCGCCGGAAGCGATCGATGCCGCACGCCGCGCCATCGCCAACCAGTTCGGCGACCGTTACCTGCCGGAAAAGGCGCGTTTCTATTCCACCAAGGCAAAGAATGCCCAGGAAGCGCACGAAGCGATCCGCCCGACCGATTTCGACCGCGTGCCGGATCGCATCCGCAAATTCCTCGATGACGACCAGCTGAAGCTCTACGATCTGATCTGGAAGCGCGGCATCGCCAGCCAGATGGCATCGGCCGAAATCGAGCGTACGACCGTCGAGATCCTGGCTGACAATGCCGGCAAGAAGGCCGGTCTGCGCGCCGTCGGTTCCGTCATCCGTTTCGACGGCTTCATCGCCGCCTATACCGATCAGAAGGAAGATGGCGAGCAGAGCGACGACAGCGAAGAAGGCGGTCGTCTGCCCGAAATCAATGCTCGCGAAAACCTCGCCAAGCAGAAGATCAACTCGACCCAGCATTTCACCGAACCGCCGCCGCGCTATTCGGAAGCATCGCTGATCAAGAAGATGGAAGAGCTCGGCATCGGCCGCCCTTCCACCTATGCGGCGACGCTGGCGACGCTGCGCGACCGTGATTACGTGACCATCGACAAGCGCAAGCTGGTGCCGCAGGCCAAGGGAAGGCTGGTGACGGCTTTCCTCGAAAGCTTCTTCACTAAGTATGTGGAGTATGATTTCACGGCCGATCTGGAAGAAAAGCTCGACCGCATCTCCGCCGGCGAGCTGAACTGGAAGGACGTGCTACGCGACTTCTGGCGCGATTTCTTTGCCCAGATCGAAGACACCAAGGAACTACGCGTCACCAACGTCCTCGACGCCTTGAACGACGCGCTGGCGCCGCTTGTCTTCCCGAAGCGCGAGGATGGCAGCGATCCGCGTATCTGCCAGGTGTGCGGCACGGGCAACCTTTCGCTGAAGCTCGGCAAATACGGCGCCTTCGTCGGCTGCTCGAACTATCCGGAATGCAATTATACCCGCCAGCTTTCGTCGGAAGGCGGCGCGGAGGCCGAATCCAACGGATTGAACGAGCCGAAGGCGCTCGGCGCCGATCCAGTAACGGGCGAAGAGCTGACGCTGCGTTCGGGCCGCTTCGGTCCCTATATTCAACGCGGCGAGGGCAAGGACGCCAAGCGCGCCTCGCTACCGCGCGGCTGGAAGCCCGAGGATATCGATTATGAAAAGGCGATGGCACTGATCTCGCTGCCGCGCGATATCGGCAAGCATCCAGAAACCGGCAAGATGATCTCTTCCGGCATCGGCCGCTATGGGCCTTTCCTGCTGCATGACGGCAGCTACGCCAATCTCGAAAGTGTCGAGGATGTCTTCACCGTCGGTCTCAACCGCGCGGTGACGCTGATTGCCGAAAAGCAGAGCAAGGCGGCCGGCGGCAAGGCACGCGGCGGCACCCCGGCAGCACTGAAGGAACTCGGCGAGCATCCGGATGGCGGCGGCGCGATCACCGTTCGCGACGGCAAATACGGCCCCTATGTCAACTGGGGCAAGGTCAATGCGACGCTGCCGAAGGGCACGGATCCGCAGGCGATCACGGTCGAGGAAGCCCTGGCTCTGATCGCCGCCAAGGCGGGCAGGAGCGGCGGCGCCACCAAGAAGGCGCCTGCCAAGGCAAAGACCGCGGCAGCCGGCGCAAAAGCGACGAAAACGACCGCCAAGCCCAAGGCTGCTGCAAAGAAGCCTGCGGCCAAGACGGCAGCGAAAAAGAAGAGTGCAGAGTGAGCAGAGAACCGCGCGGTAGGATTTCATCGTCGGAGCGACGCCCCGGCAAGTCTGGTCGCGCGACCAAGCGGGGCGAGAACGCCGAGCCGATGATGGCGATCATCCACGGCGAGTTACCGCCACGCGAGGTCATCCTGCGCTTCATCGCCGATCATCCGCAGCAGGCGTCCAAACGCGAGCTCGCCAAAGCCTTCGGCCTGAAGGGCGAGAGCCGCGTCGCATTGAAGGAATTACTGCGCGAACTCGAAGAAGAAGGCATGGTGCAGAAGAGCCGCAAGTCGCTCATCCGCCCCGGCGCGCTGCCGCCGATTGCCGTTCTCGACATCACGACTCGCGACAAAGATGGCATGCTGATCGGCCGCCCCGCGGAATGGGCTGAGGAAAATGGCGTCGCGCCTGCCGTATTGATCAAGCAATCTTCCTCGCCGGCTGGCCGCAACGGCAAGGGTAAGGCACCCGTCGCCGGCATGGGTGACCGCATCCTCGCGAAGATCTTCTCGGCCGTGGATC
Source organism: Rhizobium pantanalense (assembly GCF_030182525.1). NCBI lineage: Bacteria > Pseudomonadati > Pseudomonadota > Alphaproteobacteria > Hyphomicrobiales > Rhizobiaceae > Rhizobium > Rhizobium pantanalense. Next base: position 583,789 of record NZ_JAQJCH010000006.1, on the reverse strand, counting down.
GTGGTGGCCCGGCCTATACGGCCCGCATCATCAAGGTCATCGACAAGCGGCAGGGCGCCTCCATGGGCGTCTTCCGCGAAACGCCGGGCGGCGGCGGCCGTCTCATGCCGATCGAACGGCGCGGCGAGGAGATGGTGATCGACCCCGATTATACCGGTGGCGCCAAGGACGGTGATCTGGTCGAAGTCGAAGTGGCACGTCTCGGCCGCTTCGGCCTGCAGCGTGCCAAGGTCTTGTCGGTCATCGGCTCCGTCGCCTCGGAAAAGGCGATCTCGATGATCGCCATCCATGCGCATGGAATTCCGCATGTATTTCCGGCTCCCGTGATTGCGGAGGCCGATGCCGCCAAGCCAGCGACCATGTCCCATCGCGAGGATTGGCGCAGCCTGCCGCTGATAACAATCGACCCGGCCGACGCCAAGGATCATGACGACGCCGTCTACGCCGAAATGGACCCTTCGCCCGACAATCCGGATGGCGTGATCGTCACCGTCGCCATCGCCGATGTTTCCTGGTATGTGCGCCCGAACTCGCCGCTCGACCGCGAGGCGCTGAAGCGCGGCAATTCGGTCTATTTCCCCGATCGCGTCGTGCCGATGCTGCCCGAACGCATCTCCAATGATCTCTGCTCGCTTAAGGAAGGCGTCGACCGTCCTGCCCTCGCGGTTCGAATGATCTTCTCCAAGGAAGGCCGCAAGGCCGGCCATACCTTCCATCGCGTCATGATGAAGAGCGCGGCCAAGCTTTCCTATCAGCAGGCGCAGGCGGCGATCGACGGCAGGCCCGACGACAAGACCGGACCAATGCTGGAACCGATCCTGAAGCCGCTCTGGCACGCCTATGAGATTTTGAAAAGGGGCCGCGACCGGCGCCAGCCGCTCGAGCTCGACATGCCCGAGCGCAAGATCCTGTTGAAACCTGACGGCACCGTCGATCGCGTCTTCGTGCCGCCGCGCCTCGATGCGCACAAGCTCATAGAAGAAATGATGATCCAGGCGAATGTCGCCGCGGCAGAAACGCTGGAAAAGCGGAAACAGGTGCTGATCTATCGCATCCACGATGGCCCGACGCTCGCCAAGCAGGAAGTGCTGCGCGAATTCCTCGCCACCCTCGGCATTTCACTTGCCAAGGGCGGCAATGTGCGTGCCAACAGCTTCAACGGCATCCTCGTCAAGGCCGAAGGTACGGCGCATCAGACCATGGTCAACGAGATGGTGCTGCGCTCGCAGAGCCAGGCGATCTACAGCCCCGACAATATCGGGCACTTCGGCCTGAATCTGATGAAATACGCTCACTTCACCTCGCCCATCCGCCGCTATGCCGACTTGATCGTGCATCGCGCGCTCGTTGGCTCACTCGGCCTCGGTGAAGGCGGGATCACGCCGGACGAAGAGGCGTCGCTCGACGATATCTCCGCCGAAATCTCGACCTTCGAGCGTCGGGCCATGGCTGCCGAGCGCGAGACCGTGGATAGGCTCATTGCCCATCACCTTGCCGGCCGTGTCGGTGCGGAATTCGAGGCGCGCGTCGGTGGCGTCACCAAGTCGGGACTCTTTGTCACCCTGCCGGACTATGGCGCCGACGGTTTCATCCCTATATCTACGCTCGGCACCGATTACTTCATTTATGACGAGGCGCATCAGGCGCTGACGGGTGAAAGAACGGGGCTCGGCTATCGTCTCGGCGACGATGTTACGGTGAGACTGGCGGAAGCCATGCCGCTTGCCGGAGCCCTGCGCTTCGAAATGCTGAGCGACGGCAAGCCTATGCCGACGGCGGTGCGTTCCTTCCACAAGGCGACCCGCCGCAACAAGAGCCAGGTCCGCAAGGCGCCGGGCACGAGACCGCCGCGCGGCCGCAGATAAAACACGGCTGCCGGCACGGAGGAAGCGTATTCATGACGGGCAGCCCATCCGACTCTCCCATCCGTTTCGGTGGTTCAGACGAGAGCGAACGTCCGCTCGGACGGTCGATTTTACGTGGCATGCTGAACCGCTGCCCGCGCTGCGGCACCGGCAAGCTCTTTTGCGCTTTCCTGAAGCCCGTCGACCGTTGTGCGGTCTGCGACGAAGATATCTCCCATCAACGTGCCGACGACCTCCCGCCCTATCTGGTGATCCTGGTACTCGGCCACCTCATCGTCGGCGGCTACATGCTGACGGACATGACCTTCAAGCTGCCGCTCTGGGCGCATCTCGCCATCTGGGCACCCATCACCATCATCGCGGCGCTTGCCATCATCCAGCCGATCAAGGGTGGCGTCATCGGCCTGCAATGGGCGCTGCGCATGCATGGCTTCGGCGGCCATGACGACAGCCCGGAGGAATGGGATCAAGGGAACGATCGTTCGTGACGATAGGTGCCCGCCCCCGAAGCCGACTGGCGCCCATGGCCGAAGTTGTCTTGCGACATCTCGCGCTTCTATCGGGAATCATCGTCGATTCGACCGATATTCGCCATTCGCGCGAGCTCGTTCATCAGCAACGGCTTGACATCGGCTGGATTTCTTGTCTGAACATGCCCCGCGTCAAGAGGACCATTCCGGAGGGTTTGACCGATCTCATGAAAGCCGACCCGTCACCTGAATTTGGCCGAGCCGTGCCTTTCTATGTTCCGCGTCCGGATCGATTCGCCTGCCTCATGCTCCAGGATTTAGTTTATGCTTGAACCGACGAACGACAAGGCCGGCCATGTCGAAGAAATTCACTGGCCTTCGCTCGTCGCAGCCATTACCTCCGTATCCGCCGTCGGTATCGCCATCGGGCTTGGCCTGCCGCTTCTGAGCATCATTCTTGAAAAACGCGGAGTTCCCTCAAGCCTGATCGGGCTCAATACTGCAATGATGGGTGTCGCCTCGATGCTGGCAGCCGTCGTCACGACCAAGCTCGCGCATCGTTTCGGCGTCGTGCAGACGATGATTTGGGCGGTTTTCCTATCGGCTCTGAGCTCGCTCGGCTTCTACTATGCGGAAAATCTGCTTCTGTGGTTTCCGCTGCGCATCGTCTTTCATGGGGCGACGACAACACTGTTCATCCTGTCGGAGTTCTGGATCAATGCCGCCTCGCCGCCTTCCAAGCGCGGATTCGTGCTCGGCCTCTATTCCACCGTTTTCTCGCTCGGTTTTGCGGCCGGCCCGCTCGTCTTTTCCGTTGTCGGCAGCGAAGGTTTGATGCCCTTCATCATCGGCGCCTGCATCATCCTGGCGGCTGCCATTCCGATCTTCATCGCCCGCAACGAGAGCCCGATCGTCGACGAGAAGCCGGAGCTGCACTTCGTCCGCTACATCTTCCTGGTGCCAACGGCGACGGCCGCAGTTTTCGTGTTCGGCGCGGTCACCGTCGGCGGCGGCTCGCTCTTCACCAGCTATGCGACACGTCTCGGCTTCAACGAATCACAGGCCGCACTGCTGCTGACCGTCATGGGCGTCGGCAATTTCGTCTTCCAGATCCCACTCGGCCTGCTTGCCGACCGCATGCGCGACAAGCGGCCATTGCTGTCGATCATGGCCACCATCGGGCTTGTCGGAGCGCTTCTGCTGCCCTCCCTGGCATCGAACTGGGTCATTCTCGCGATCATCCTGCTCTTCTGGGGCGGCTGCGTTTCCGGCATGTATACGGTTGGGCTCAGCCATCTGGGCACACGGCTGACCGGCGTCGATCTGGTGGCCGCCAACGCGGCTTTCGTCTTCTGTTACGCCGTCGGCATGGTTCTCGGGCCGCCGACGATCGGCACCGCCATGGATCTCGCCAATCCCAGCGGCTTTGCCTGGGCTGTGGCCTTTTTCTTCGGCCTTTATGTCCTGCTTTCGGGGATACGCCTGCTTTTCATGGGCAACAGAGGTTGACTTTTCGGGCGCGATTTGTATTTTCGCGCCAGAATTCGCCGTGGACCTCCGCACTGGCCGTCCATGGCGTTCATTTTTATTAAAGGCAGGACGACCATGGCCAAGGCTACCACAATCAAGATCAAGCTGCTGTCGACGGCCGACACCGGTTTCTTCTACGTCACGACGAAGAACAGCCGTACGATGACGGACAAGATGACGAAGACGAAGTACGACCCGATCGCTAAGAAGCATGTCGAGTTCAAGGAAACGAAGATCAAGTAAGTTCCCTAAACTTTAGGTTACAAAAAGGCGCTAAACCTGCGGGTTAGCGCCTTTTTTGTTTTGCCGGCACCGTCTCGATCGGCGCTCGATTTGCGATGTCAGTTAGAAAATTCCCGCGTGGAGCAATGGCCCACCGTGTCGGTAGAAAAGAAAAACGCCGCCTTCGATGAACGAAGAGCGGCGTTTTAAATTGGGGGCCGGCTAGCCTGCAAAACGGCACGAGGAACCGTTATCTTCTGCCTGCCAGCCGACCGACCCCACGACCCAGGAGATGCGGCGGACCTGAGCATCATGGGGTATCTCGGAACCCTTGCGAGTTGTCCATGTACGGGACTAAATTCGCGCGAAATCGAAAGAAAATCAACAAATTCTTAATGATAAAAAATGCTTGTCTGCTCGGATGGTTAAAATTCATGACTTTGGTGGAAAGGAATGTCCGATAGTCTTAGTGAAATAAACTCAAGAAGCTATCAAGAATAAAGTGATAATTCCTCCTTTGCTAGAAAAGATCGAATACAGATATTCAAGAGCATTTGAATATACAAATTACATTTAGTTAATCCGTCACCTTCCAACGGACATCTCATCGACACGCTACCAACAAAACAAAACTATATGTCGACACGACAAGAATATTCCGAAAGTACCCGAAAAGCGAAGGTATATGCCAAATTCAAAAGTATAAGTATGCAGCGTTTCTTTAAAACTGGCCTATGTGGTGATGCCCGCAGGATAAAGAACAAAAAATTTTGAATTGTTGTTCAAAACTTGAAAAATACCCTCAATATTCATGGGCGGCCGCATTTTCTCCGCCACTCGTCCCTAGGCCGCAGAAGCTACAACCCTGTTGCGTCCTGCTCTTTTGGCCTCGTAAAGCGCAAGGTCCGCCTGCTTCATCAACTGCTCCGGTGTCTCGATTGCCTCCAAACGGCACGAAATTCCGAAGGATGCGGTGATGTTAAGCGCAACACCGCTTTCGCGTAATTTCACCGGCATATTTTCTACCGCAGCGCGTAGTCGTTCTGCGACTGCGGCGGCCGTATCGGCAGGCGTATCCGGCATGACCACAACGAACTCCTCGCCCCCATAACGGCATGCGAGATCTGCGCCGCGTACCGTGGAACGGATTCTCGCGGCAAACTCCTTGAGAACTTCATCGCCGGCATCATGGCCATGGGTGTCGTTGACGGTCTTGAAGCGATCGATATCGGTAATCAATATCGAGAGCGGCCGGCCCCGCGCCAAGGAGCGGTCGAAAAGCACCTTGAGATGATTGTCGAGATAGCGCCTGTTGTGCAGGCCGGTGAGCGCATCGGTGACGGCAAGCTCGATCGTCTGCTGTACGCTGGCGCGCAGGCGATCATTATAGCGTTTGCGGCGTATCTGCGTGAGACAGCGTGCGACGAGTTCATTCGGATCGATCGGCCGGACGATATAGTCGTTGACGCCGAGATCCAGCGCGCGGACGATCATGTCGTCTGCGCCCTGCTCCGTCACCAGCAGTACGGGCAGAAAACGCGTGCGCTCCAGCGAACGAAGCTGCGAGCAGAGCCGCAGCGGGTCGTAGTCGTCGAAATTCGAATTGACGATGACCAGCTCGAACGGCCGTTCGGCGGCCTCGAACAGGGCGGCCTGCGGATCGGACATCGCAACGACCTGGGCGATCGGCTTGAGCGTGCGGATGATGCGCTCCTGCGAATTGGCGCGGCCATCGACCAGCAGTACCTGGCCGGCTTCCTCGGTGCGGCCATCGCCAGCCCGCATCAGATCGTCAATACCGAAATTGCGCGCGGTCTCGTTGCGCATATGCAGCTCGTCGCTCAATGTCTTCAAGCGAAGCAGGCTCTTGACGCGCGAAATGAGCTGCAGGTCGTTGACCGGCTTGGTCAGGAAATCGTCGGCACCGGCCTTCAGGCCGCGCACACGGTCGGCAGGCTGATCGAGCGCCGTGACCATGACGACGGGGATATGGGCGGTGCGGGGATCGGATTTCAGGCGTTCGCACACCTCAAAACCATCCATGCCGGGCATCATGATATCGAGGAGGATGAGATCAACCTGCGTGCCCGCGCAAATGGCGAGCGCCTTCAAGCCGTCTTCGGCTGTCAGCACTTCGAAATATTCGGCAAGCAGCCGCGCTTCCAGAAGCTTCACATTGGCCGGAATATCGTCGACTACCAGAATGCGTGCGGTCATCAGCTCTTCCCCATCATTAGGCGTCGCCCAGATAGGTCTTTATGGTCTCAATGAATTTCGGCACCGAAATCGGCTTCGAGACATAGGCCTCGCAACCGCCCTGACGAATGCGCTCCTCATCGCCCTTCATGGCGAAGGCTGTGACTGCGATCACGGGGATCACATGAAGATCGTCGTCTTCCTTCAGCCACTTGGTGACCTCCAGGCCGGAAACCTCCGGCAGCTGGATATCCATGAGAATCAGGTCCGGGCGATGCTTGCGCGCGAGATCGAGCGCTTCCATGCCATTGCGGGTCTGGATCGTCGTGTAGCCGGAAGCCTCGATCAGATCGCGAAAGAGCTTCATATTCAGCTCATTGTCTTCTACAATCATTACCTGCTTAGGCATGGAAAGCTGTCCCTGCATCCGGTATTGCATCCATTCTCTCGAAATATAGGGTCGCGAGGAACCGATTCCAGAAATACTTGAATCGCAAACTACCGGCATTTGGTTGAAAAATAGGTAACTCACCCTTCAAAATGCAAAGTAACTTCAAGAACCCGAAGAAGAGCGCGGCCGACCCGCAAGAGACTGCCATTGCCGTACTCGGCTGGCTGGCCAATGAACCGGATATGTTCGGCCGCTTCTTGGCGCTGACCGGCATAGAGCCGGCACAGGTGCGCAACGCCATCAACGAGCCCACCTTTCTTGCCGGCATGCTCGATTTCCTCATGAACCATGAACCGACATTGCTGGCCTTCTGCGAGGCCAGCGGCATTGCGCCGGAGGCGGTCGCCACTGCATCGGCGCATTTTTCGCCGCCCGGCCTTGCCTCTGGAGAATATTGATCATGGATGCCCCGATCGAATTCGACGTATCGCATATCCGGCTCCAGGAGCGGCCGTTGATCGTTTGCGATGTCGACGACGTCGTCCTGCACTTCTTTGCGCCCTTCCTGACCTTCATCGAGGCCGAAGGCCATGAATTCCTGCCGCGTTCGTTCCGGCTGACAGGCAACATCGTCTCCAAGGCCAACGGTTCCGCGCTGGAAGAAAAGGATGTCCACCGGCTGATCGAGGCCTTCTTCGAGGCGCAGGAACAATGGCAGACACCACTCGATCGAGTGGTCGATACGCTCGGCGAATTCTCGAAAGACGCTGACATCGTTTTCCTCACCGCCATGCCACCGCAGTTCTGGGAACAGAGGCGGCGATTGCTCGACAGACTCGAGCTTGCCTATCCGCTGCTCGCGTCGCTGCAGCCGAAGGGGCCGATCGTGCGTTCGCTGCATCGACAGCGCGAGATGCCCGTCGCCTTCGTCGACGACATGGCCCACAACCTGCATTCGGTCAGCGAATATGTCCCGGGATGCCTCCTCATCAATCTGAAACCGGACTCCATCGTTCACCGAATGGCGCCCACTGTGGCCGCCGGCATTCCGCAAGCCAATGAATGGGGTCAGGCAGCACCGCTGATCCACGCTCACATCTCGCGCTGACTTCACCCGAACCACCACCTTTCAAAGGACCAGGCGCATCAGGGGCCTGCCATCCTTCCGCTTCGCAACTTCAGAAAACCCGGCGGCCTCGAAGATGCGCTGCGAGCCAACATAGAGGCCGACGGATTTCGACTGCTTCGTACGCTCGATCGGACAGCCCTCCAGCAGCCGCGCGCCGGAAGCGCGGGCGAAATTCACGGCCTCCGACAGCATGCGATGGCTGTGCCCCTTGCCGCGATCCTTCGAATTTATGAAGAAGCAGCTTACTGCCCAGACCGAGCCGTCTTCCGCATCGGCTGGATCGAGGGGACGCGATACCGTTTTCGGCGAGTTCCATTGCGGCAGCTCGGCGCGCGGACCAACCTGCACCCAGGCGATCGGCTGACCGTCGCTATAGCCCAGAAGTCCGGGTGGCGGCCCAGCCGAGATTCGCTCGTGGATCAACTGCTTCTTTGCTGCTGCGTCCATCGTCTTGCGCTGCGATGTCGGCACGCGGAAATAGGTACACCAACAGCCATAGCAGGCGCCGCTTGGCCCGAATAACGTTTCGAAATCGTCCCATCGGCCTGGCGTCAACGGCTGCACGATTAAATTCTGCACTCCCGCCTCCCCGGCAGTTTTCCAGCTTGAGACTCGCGAGCTTAAAACATAAAGTGACGACGTTCAATTTTTGTTCTCGTTTCATGACCCATGCGCCCGACAAGATTTCCGGCTTCTGTCGCGATTGCTTGAGCGAGCAATCGGCCACGCGCACGCGCTGTCGAAGCTGCGGCAGCCCTCGCCTCGTTTACCACCGAGAACTCTACGCACTGACGCTGGCGCATATCGATTGCGATGCCTTTTATGCCTCCATCGAGAAACGTGACAATCCGGAGTTGGCCGACAAGCCTGTCATCATCGGTGGCGGCAAGCGCGGCGTCGTCTCCACAGCCTGCTATATCGCCCGCATCCATGGGGTGCGCTCCGCCATGCCGATGTTCAAGGCGCTGGAAGCCTGCCCACAGGCTATCGTCATCCGTCCAAACATGGAGAAATACGTCCGCGTCGGCCGCGAGGTTCGAGGCATGATGCAGGACCTGACGCCGCTGGTGCAGCCGCTTTCGATCGATGAAGCCTTTCTTGAACTCGAGGGCACCCAGCGGCTCCATCACGATCCGCCGGCTCGCATTCTCGCCAAGTTCGCCAAGCGGGTGGAGCAGGAAATCGGCATTACCATCTCCGTCGGGCTTTCCTACTGCAAGTTCCTCGCCAAGGTTGCCTCCGACCTGCAGAAGCCGCGAGGCTTCTCCGTCATCGGCAAGGAAGAGGCCCTCTCCTTTCTGGAGCCACGGCCAGTCACGACGATATGGGGTGTCGGCAAGGCCTTTGCCGCGACGCTCGAAAGCGATGGCATCCGCACTATCGGCCAATTGCAGACCATGGAGGAAGGCGATCTCATGCGCCGTTACGGCGTAATTGGGCAGCGGCTTTTCCGTCTCTCACGAGGGATCGACGACCGAACCGTCCATCCTAACGAAGCGGCGAAAAGCGTGTCCTCCGAAACCACCTTCTTCGAAGATATCTGGCGCCATGAGGATCTCGTGCCGATCCTGCGCGATCTCTCCGAGAAGGTTTCACGACGTCTGAAGCGCAGCGGCATTGCCGGCCAGACCGTCGTGCTGAAGCTCAAAACCTCGGATTTCAAGATCCGCACGCGTAATCGTCGGCTGGAAGATCCGACCCTGCTTGCAGATCGGATTTTCCGCACCGGACTGAGACTGCTCGAAGCCGAAACGGACGGCACGAAATTCCGTCTCATCGGCATCGGCGTGACCGATCTTGGCCATGCCGGGCGTGCAGACCCACCCGATCTTATCGACGTTCAGGCCACGCGACGGGCCGCTGCGGAAGCAGCCATGGACAAGTTGCGAGAAAAATTCGGCAATAACACAGTCGAAACCGGCTACACGTTCGGCGATAGAAACCATAAATAACAATAACTTAGTATAAGTCACCGGCTGGTGATTTTTGATTGCATCGCAAATAATTGCATGACGCGCGCGATTCTTTCGTGCGAAAAAGCTTGGATTCAAACTTTTTTGGTAAATTTCCATTAGGACTTGGATTCTGTGACTTCCGGGCGGCGTGAACTCGTCGCCGAGTGTGTTTTGCGTACGGGTTCCTATGCGTCTATCGGCTGTATCGACCATTTTTCTCGCCTGCCTGACGATTTCAGGCTGCGCCGCTCGAGGTGAGCGCGAAGCCGCGCAAGCCGCACCGCCTTCGAAAGAAGTGACGAGTTCCATTGCAAAGACCAGCAGGCCGGTGCCGTCGGTCGAAATCGGCGAAACGGTTTCGCGCGTGGAGCGACAGCAGGCTCTCGCAGTCGCCATGCCGACGAACCTCCGGCCTGACGGACTTATGCCCTCCGACCAGAGCGGAGACGATGACGCACCAGTCCCGCTGCAACGGCCGCTCGCAATGCTCTCGCCATCGAATCCGGTGCCCCGCGCCCTGCGGCAGCAGCCGATGCAGATCTACAGCCATCGCTTCCGCGACGCCAAGCCGATCAACTTCGGTACGTCCACCTCGCCCCGGAAGCTCGCCGTCCATGGCGTCGACGTCTCGCGCTGGCAGGGCGAAATCGATTGGGACACGCTGCGCACCCAGGGTGCGAACTTCGTCTACATCAAGGCAACGGACGGCGGCGATCATCTCGATCCCATGTTCAAGAAGAACTGGCGTGCCGCCCAGCAGGCCGGCCTGAAGCACGGCGCCTATCACTTCTTCTATTGGTGCCGGACTGCCGGAGAGCAGGCCGACTGGTTCATCCGCAACGTGCCGAAGGAAGCTGGAGCCCTTCCGCCAGTCATCGACGTCGAATGGAACGGTGAGTCGAGCTGCAAGCGGCGTCCTTCGCGCGAGCAGGTTCTCGCCAAGATGCAGGTCTTCATGGACAAGCTCGAAAAGCATTACGGCCAGCGCCCGATCGTCTACACAGCTCCGGATTTCTATCGCGACAATCTGAGCGGCGAACTGCTCGACTACCCCTTCTGGCTGCGCGCCGTGGCTCAACATCCATCCAAGGTCTATCCGGGCCGGAAATGGCTGTTCTGGCAATATTCCGGCTCCGGCGTATCCCACGGCGTCGAAGGCAGGATCGACCTTAACGCTTTCCACGGCAGCGAGCAGGACTGGCACAACTGGGTGGCTTCCAGCGTCCACTGATTCCTAGTTGGTTCAAGATTTCAATCATCGCCGAAGCAGAGTTTGATCGCTCCGCTTCGGCGATGGCGTATTGGGCTGGCGTTCGGCGAACTCACGTCTTCATAGACGCGGAAAGGCATGACCTCTCGGCAAGTCTTCCTTAAACTTCGAAGTCTAACCTTGGGCGCAACGAGTATTGCGTTCTGGTTGTGTCTATGAAGCCATTTTTGTTGCTTGGGCTGGCGCTATTGTCGGCCACCGCCCTTTCTCATCCCGTCTTTGCTGCGCCGGATGCCCGCACCCTTCAGATTGTGGTGTCGAAGGACAGGCAGTCGCTTGCGGTCTATGACGGCGATAAGGTGATCGCGACTTCGAAGGTTTCCACCGGCAAGCGCGGGCACACGACGCCGAGCGGTATCTTCTCCATTCTGGAAAAGAAGGTCTATCACGAGTCCAACCTCTATTCGGCCTCACCCATGCCCTTCATGCAAAGGCTGACCTGGTCAGGGATCGCGCTGCACGAGTCCAACTCGGTGCCGAATTATCCGGCATCGCATGGCTGCGTGCGCATGCCGAAAGCCTTTGCCAAGATGCTTTATCAAATGACGGAGCGCGGCGTACATGTCGTCATCGCCGATCAGCCGCTGGTCCCGCAGCCATTCGAAAACGCGATGCTGTTCCAGCCGCTGGCAGCTCCACCGCCGGCACTGTTTTCGGGCATCGAACTCCGTCCGATGACTGCGAGCTTCCTGCCGCAGGCACAACCGCTGCAGGTCGCGACGAATGACGTAACCTCGATCAAGATACCGAAGGCACAGGAGACTCTAGCGCCACCGGCCGATCCAGCGCCACTCAGCATCCTCATCACCCGACGTGGTCTGCGAGAACACGTGCGCGACCTCCAGGGCATCCTGAACGGAATGGGCTTCATCACCGGAACGCCTGACGGCATGCTCGGACCGGCAACGGTACAGGCGATCGAAGACTTCAAGAAGGCGCATGATATCAAGACGACGGGCGGCCTTGTCAGTCCCGCGCTGATGAAGGCAGTCTATGCCGCCGCCGGCAAGGGCGAACCGCCGAACGGCGCGATCATGGTCCGGCAGAACTTCAAGCCGCTCTTCGAAGGACCGGCCATCATTGCCGAGCCACAAGAAGCGCTCGGTGTGCATTTCTTCACCGCCAACACGATCGACCGGATCAGCGGCAAGGCCGATTGGTTCGGCATGACGCTGGAAGAAGATCTGAGCAAGCAGACGAAAAAGCGCTACGGCATTACCAGCGAGGAGCAATCGCAATCGTTCGACGCAGCCGGACAGGCGCTTAACCGCATCACCATTCCTGACGATATCCGCCATCGCATCGAGGATCTGCTGACATCAGGTTCATCGCTGACGATTTCCGATACCGGCGTCGGACCGGAAACCGGCAACGAGACCGATTTCATTACGATCACCAACAACGGTGCGCTTGGTAAAAAAGGTTAAACAAGCTCCACGTCGATCACGCCGGGTGCCGTGCGCAAGGCAGCGGCGATTTCAGGCGTGATGCGATATTTCTCCGGCAGTGCCACCTCGACCTCGCGCAAGCCCTCTTCCTTGATGACAATGAAGGAAACGAGGCCGTCGCCTTTCGTGTTCAGATGCGCGGCAACGGCTTTCAGCGGGCCGGAATCGCGGACATAGACGCGCAGCGCCTTCTGCATCTGCAACGACTTCTCCTCCAGCGACTGCGCCGTCTGCAGGCGCAGGCTGATGCCTTCCGGGCGCTCGTCCGCCTGGGCCGTGATGACGAAGGATTTGCCGACTTCGAGTACATCGCGATACTGGTTGAGCGTCTCCGAGAAGAGCACGGCTTCGAACTGGCCCGAAGCATCGGAAAAGACGAAGATGCCCATCTTGTTGCCGGTGCGGGTCTTGCGCTCCTGCTTCGAGATGACAGTGCCGGCGAGACGGCCGTTGCTGGCGCCCTGCTTTACGGCGGCGGAGAAATCGGCGAAGGGCTGTACGCGCATCTTGTCGAGCACGCTCTTGTAGGTGTCGAGCGGATGAGCCGTCAGATAGAAGCCGAGCACCTGGAATTCTCGCAGCAGACGCTCCGAGGCGAGCCACGGCGTGTAGGGCGGAAACACGATCTTTTCCGGACCGGAGGCTGCACTCCCGAACATGTCATGCTGGCCGCTGCGCTTGTTTTCCTGCGCCACCTGGGCATAGCCCATGATACGGTCGAGGCCGGCGATCAGCTGGGCGCGGTCGATCTCGAAACAATCGAAAGCGCCGGCACAGATCAGGCTTTCCAGAACGCGACGGTTGATCTGCTTGGGATCGATGCGCAGGCAGAAATCCTCGATGCCGGCAAAGGGTTTGTCGCCGCGCACCTCGACGATATGGTCGACAGCAGATTCGCCGACACCCTTGATGGCGGCCAGAGCATAATAGATACGGTTATCACCCGTCTCGAAATGGCGGAACGAGGTCTGCACCGAGGGCGCGATGACCTCGATGCCCAGCCGCTTGGCATCCTGACGGAAGTCGTTGACCTTTTCGGTGTTGGACATATCGAGCGTCATCGACGCGGCCAGGAACTCCACCGGATAGTGTGCCTTCATATAGGCGGTCTGGTAGGAGACGATCGCGTAGGCGGCGGCATGCGACTTGTTGAAGCCGTAATTGGCGAATTTCGCGAGCAGATCGAAGATGACGTCGGCCTGGCCCTTCGAAACGCCGTTCTTGATGGCGCCATCGACGAAGCGCTCGCGCTGCTGGTCCATCTCCGCCTTGATCTTCTTACCCATGGCGCGGCGCAGAAGATCCGCCTCGCCGAGCGAATAGCCCGAGAGCACCTGGGCGACCTGCATCACCTGTTCCTGGTAGACGATAACGCCCTGGGTTTCCTTGAGAAGATAGTCGATCTTCGGGTGGATCGATTCGATCTCCTCCTCGCCGTGCTTGCGGGCATTATAGACCGGGATGTTCTCCATCGGGCCGGGACGATAGAGCGCCACGAGCGCGATGATATCCTCGATGCAGTCAGGACGCATGCCGATCAGCGCTTTGCGCATGCCCGCACTTTCCACCTGGAACACGCCGACCGTCTCGCCGCGCGAGAGCATCTCATAGCTCAATTTGTCGTCAAGCGGTATGCTGGCAAGATCGATCGAGATGCCGCGCTTAGCAACGAAATCGACCGCCGTCTTCAGGACAGTCAGTGTCTTCAGGCCGAGGAAGTCGAACTTCACCAGACCGGCCTGCTCCACCCATTTCATGTTGAACTGGGTGACCGGCATGTCGGAGCGCGGGTCGCGATACATCGGCACGAGCTTCGACAGCGGACGGTCGCCGATGACGATACCGGCGGCGTGCGTCGAGGCGTGGCGATAGAGGCCTTCGATCTTCTGCGCGATGTCGAGAAGCCGGGCGACGACCGGCTCCTTGTCCGCCTCTTCCTGCAGACGCGGCTCCTCCTCGATCGCCTTGGTCAGCGGCGTCGGATTGGCGGGATTGTTCGGCACCAGCTTGCAGATCTTGTCGACCTGGCCATAGGGCATTTCGAGCACGCGGCCGACGTCGCGCAAGGCTGCGCGCGCCTGCAGCGAACCGAAGGTGATGATCTGCGCCACCTGCTCGCGGCCATATTTGGCCTGCACGTAACGGATCACCTCTTCGCGCCGGTCCTGGCAGAAATCGATATCAAAGTCCGGCATGGAGACGCGTTCCGGATTGAGGAAGCGCTCGAACAGCAACGAAAAGCGCAGCGGATCGACGTCGGTGATGGTCAGAGCATAGGCGACCAGCGAGCCCGCACCGGAACCGCGGCCCGGGCCGACGGGGATATCGTGGCGCTTGGCCCATTTGATGAAGTCCGCAACGATCAGGAAGTAGCCGGGAAACTTCATGCGCTCGATAACGCTCAGTTCGAATTCCAGCCGCTCGCGATAATCCTTCTCCGCATAGCCCGGTGCCATGCCGAGCGAGACGAGACGCTGGTCGAGACCCTCGATCGCCTGAGCGCGCAGCTCGGCGGCCTCGGCACGCTCTGCCTCCTCCGCATCGTCCGTGGCGCCAGTGAAGCGCGGCAGGATCGGCTTGCGGGTCTTCAGGATGAAGGAGCAGCGGCGGGCGATCTCGACCGTGTTCTCCAGCGCTTCGGGCAGATTGGCGAAGAGTTTCGCCATGTCGGCACGGCTCTTGAGATAATGATCCGGCGTCAGGCGGAACCGCGTATCGTCCGAGACAATGGCATTGTGGGCCACCGCCATCAAAGCGTCATGCGCATCATAATCGTCCCGCGTCGGGAAAAAGGCTTCGTTGGTGGCGACGAGCGGAATCTCATGCTCGTAAGCCATCGCGATCATCTTCTGCTCGTGACGGCGATCATAGGTGCCATGACGCTGCAATTCGACATACAACCTATCGCCGAACAGGCGTTTCAGTGTCAAGAGACGGGATAGCGCCTGCGGCGCATGGCCTTCCTTCAACGCCATGTCAACCGGGCCGGTCAGCGAACCGGTGAGTGCGATCAACCCTTCCGTGCCGATCTCGTCCAGCCATGAGGCTGCAATGTGAACGGCATGATTGCCTTCGCCGCCGAGATAGGCGCGGCTAACGAGATCGACGAGGCGCTCGTAGCCCTGCTCGGTGGCGGCAAGCAGCACGATGGATGGCAGCTTCGCCAAGGCCTGCTGCGGCCCGCGCTTCTCGCCCTCGCCGCCGTCTTCCATATCGATCGATACCTGACAGCCGATGATTGGCTGCAGCCCCTCGTCCATCGCTTTCTGCGAGAACTCCAGGGCAACGAACAGATTGTTGGTATCGGTGATGGCAATGGCCGGCTGACTGTCCCCGGCAGCCTTGGCCAATATCTTCTTGAGCGGCAATGCGCCCTCTAGCAGAGAATAGGCGGAATGAACCCTGAGGTGCACGAATTCCGGCATTTCGCCGACCGGCGCTACCGCGCCGCTGCCACCTGCATCCGCCATTTCATACCCTTCCGCAAGCCTGAATGAATCAGAGGCATTTTCGGCATTGCGGACCGTAAAGTCCAGAAGTTGCTCCCATCAAATATGGGAACAGCATGTGCAAATGGGGGACAAAACTCACATCGCCATCATGATGAGGGAAAAGCTGGCAACGAACATGACGATGGAAGTGAATGCTGCAACGTCTCGAATAATGTCGGTCATCTAAGCGCTCCTTACTCGTTATGTTTCTTTTTTGTTCCATTTTTGTTCGAGAGTCAATAGATGCATCAAGAAATTTCATCAGACGGCTTTTCAGCCTGTAATGGACGTCGGGGCGGCCCGGCGCTATGCAGAGGCAAACCGGGAGATCACGATGAAGTCCCTTGGCTGCGCTCTCATTCTTCTTTTGACTGCAACTGCGGCTCGCGCCGAAGACACGATCACCTCAGACCGCATCCTCGACGCGGCGATCGGCGATTGGAATAAGGACGGCAATCCGGACCTCGCATTGCTGGTAACGATGCCGCCGAACGACCATGCCGATTATGAGATCGGGATCTATATCTATCTCCGCGACAAGGAACATGAGCTACTGAAGCTGGCCGCCGCCGCTCCCGATAAGGTATGGGGTCGCGCAGAGCCCGGCGGCATCTACGGCCAGGAACCCTCGATCGCCGCGCTGCCGAACGGTTCAATCGCGATCAGTTCGCAGAACGATGCTATCGGGCGCGACCGCTGGCACCAGACGCTGACACTTGCCTACCGCAACAACGCATTTTTGGTTGCCGGCTATAGCTACGATTTTCGTGACAACCTTGAACCCAACAACAGCTATAGCTGCGATTACAACGTTCTGACTGGCAAGGTGGCAAAGGACAGCAAGATGCTGAAGGCCGATGCCAAGACGGTGAGCATACAGGACTGGCAGGACGATATCGGTCAGAAGGCCTGTAGAAACGGCCAATAGCATCACATGTTCTCTTTTTGTTCTTTACAAAAGTCACGTTGAATGACATCTTGGCCGCTCACCAAAATTGGAGAGGGTCATGCCGGATCTTGCCGAGCTGAACGATTTTATTGTCGCTGCCAAAGCCGAGACCTATGTCGGCGACGGCGAGAGGCTGCCGTCATGCCGAAGCGGCTCGCATGACATTGGTTATGCGAGCGGCCGCTGGCGTTATCTCGACAGCTATTTCGGCGGCACGGATTTCGCGGGACAGGAACTCGTCTGGCATGACGACGAGCCGGTCTGGGCCATGAACTATTTCGGCCATATCGTCGAGCCCGATCTGATCGACGGCACCCGCGCGGGCATGGTTATCAAGGCGGCACTTCTGCGCCTCTATCAGGATGAAAAACGCTTTCTAGGCGGCTTCGAATTCGAACACGTCTACGGCCGCTATATCGACCGCAGCACCGGATCGTGCGACCACTTTATCGGGCACGAAGCCATCATGGTGAAAGAGCGCAAGGCCTATGAGCTGGATTATCGCGGTGGCCTGATCGTTCCGTGACGGGAGCGATTAAACCTCGACCACTTTGCCTTCACTTAGCGTGACACGGCGATCCATGCGGGCTGCGAGCTCGTGATTGTGGGTGGCAATCAACGCCGCGAGACCCGACTGACGCACCAGTGCTTCCAGCGCATCGAAGACGTAATGCGCGGTCGCCGGGTCGAGATTGCCGGTGGGCTCGTCGGCCAGCAGCACCAGCGGCGCATTGGCGACGGCACGGGCGATCGCGACACGCTGCTGCTCGCCGCCGGAGAGCTCGGCGGGGCGATGATCGGCGCGATGGCCGATGCGCATGTAGTCGAGAAGCTGAGAAGCGCGCTCGCTCGCATCTTTACGCGAGAGCCCGGAAATGAGCTGCGGCATCATGATATTCTCGAGAGCCGAGAACTCGGGCAGCAGGTGATGGAACTGATAGACGAAGCCGATTTCGCTGCGGCGCACGGCCGTCCGCCTATCATCGGACAAGCCTTCGCAGGCCTGACCGTTGACGAGTACCTCGCCGCCATCCGGATGCTCAAGCAGCCCGGCCACATGGAGAAGCGTCGATTTCCCCGTGCCTGACGGCGCAACAAGCGCGACGATCTCGCCGCTGCGCAAAGTGAAATCGGCACCCTTCAGGATCGACAGCCGTGTCTCGCCCTGCCCGTAGTGACGCTCCACGCCAGAGAGCTGGAGAACGACGTTGCGTTTCATCAAATGGAATATCCTTATTCGTAGCGCAGCGCCTGCACCGGATCCAGCCGCGAGGCCCGCCAGGCCGGAAAGATGGTGGCAAGGAAGGATAGAGTGAGCGCCATCACGATGACGGAGATGGTCTCACCGAGATTCATCTCGGCCGGCAATTTGCTGAGGAAATAGACCTCCGGATTGAAAATCACGGTGCCGGAAATCCAGGAGAAGAACTGGCGGATGGATTCGATATTGAGGCAGACCAGGACGCCGAGTATGACGCCTGCAAACGTTCCGACAACACCGATCGCCGCGCCCGTCATGAAAAAGATGCGCATGATCGCGCCCGATGTCGCCCCCATGGTGCGCAGGATGGCGATGTCGCTGCCCTTATCCTTTACCAACATGATCAGGCCGGAAATGATATTCAGCGCGGCGACGAGAACGATCAACGTTAGGATCATGAACATCGTGTTGCGCTCGACCTGCAGCGCCGAGAAGAAAGTGGCGTTGACCTGCCGCCAGTCCGTCAGGAAGATCTGCCGCCCGGCCGCCTCTTCGATCTTCGGCCGCAGCTGATCGACGTCATCCGGATTGGTGATGAAGAGCTCGATCTTCTCGACGATGCCTTCGGCATTGAAGAAGACCTGCGCTTCTTCGAGCGGCATGAAGACGACGGAGGAATCATACTCCGACATGCCGACCTCGAAGATACCAGAGATGGTATAGGCTTTGACGCGCGGGTTGACACCAAAAGGCGTCACATCGCCATCCGGTGCCGTAAGGGTGATCTGATCGCCGACCGTCAGGCCCAATTGCCGGGCAAGCCGGCTACCAACGAGGACACCCTGTCCCGAAGCGAAGCCGACCATATCGCCGGAGACAACGTGATCGGAGACCGATTTGAGCTTGGTCAAATCTTCCGGGCGGATGCCGCGCACCAGCGCGCCAGTGCCGGAGCCGCCGCGGCCGGAGGCGAGCGTTTCCCCCTCGACGAGCGGTAAGGCCATGGTGACGCCCGGAACGGCAGAAAACTTCTTCGCCAGATCGGCATAGTCGTTCAGCGGCGAATCAATCGGCTGAACGACGACATGACCGTTGAAGCCAAGAATCTGTTTGAATAGCTCGGCACGGAAACCGTTCATGACGGCCATGACGATGATCAGCGCGGCGACGCCGAGCATGATGCCGACCAGGGAGAAGCCAGCAATGACCGAAATCGAGGCTTCCTTGCGCCGGGAGCGCAGGTAGCGCCAAGCCACAAGCCGTTCGAAACCGGAAAACGGGCGAGACGATGGGCCGGCCTTGAACGAATTTTCCTGCTGTTCCACTGCCGCGCTCACCGCCATTCGCCTTTCATCCTTTGTATCGTCAATCAGCCTGCCAGCCGATTGATCGCTGCTTCGACCGTCATCGTCTCGCGAGCGCCGGTCTTGCGGTCCTTCAACTCCACTTCGCCGTTCGCGATCGAACGCGGACCAACGATGATCTGCACAGGCACGCCGATCAGATCGGCGGTCGCGAACTTCGTTCCGGCGCGCTCGTCACGATCGTCGTACAGCACATCCTTGCCGGCCTTCGACAAAGCGGCGTAGACAGTTTCGCAAGCTTCATCGCAGGCATGGTCGCCAGCCTTCATGTTGATCACCACGGCGTCAAAAGGCGCGACCGAAGCCGGCCAGATGATTCCATTCTCATCATGCGATGCTTCGATGATGGCGGGAACAAGGCGTGTCGGGCCTATACCGTAAGATCCCATGTGGACAGCATGTTCCTTACCGTCCGGACCTTGTACCTTGGCACCCATCGGCTCGGAATACTTCGTGCCGAAATAGAAGATGTGGCCGACCTCGATGCCGCGTGCAGACAGGCGATCGCCTTCCGGGATGGCGTTAAAGGCGGCTTCGTCATGCATTTCCGAGGTGGCGGCATAGACCGAGGTCCACTTGTCGAAAATCCCCTTCAGGCCGGCGGCATCATCGAAATTGGTGTCTTCGCCGGGAATGTCGAAATTGACGAAATCCTTGTGGCAGAAAACTTCCGACTCGCCGGTGTCGGCGAGAATGATGAATTCGTGGCTGAGATTGCCGCCGATCGGGCCGGTATCTGCCCGCATAGGGATGGCTCTCAGGCCGAGACGATTGAAGGTGCGCAGATAGGCGGCGAACATCTTGTTATAAGATTGCACTGCACCTTCCTGCGTCAGATCGAAGGAATAGGCATCCTTCATCATAAATTCGCGCGAGCGCATCGTGCCGAAACGCGGACGGATTTCGTCACGGAACTTCAGCTGGATATGATAAAGGTTCAGCGGCAAGTCCTTGTAAGACTTGATATAGGACCGGAAGATGTCGGTGACCATTTCCTCATTGGTCGGGCCATAGAGCATGGGCCGATCCTGTCGGTCCTTGATGCGCAGCATCTCCTTGCCGTAGGCGTCATAACGGCCGCTTTCCTGCCAGAGCTCAGCCGACTGCAGCGTCGGCATCGACAGCTCGATGGCGCCGGAGCGGTTCTGCTCTTCGCGGATGATCTTGTTGACCTTGTCCAGCACGCGTTTGCCCAATGGCAGCCAAGAATAGATGCCCTGCGACTGTTGCCGGATCATGCCGGTGCGCAGCATGAGCCGATGGGAAACAATTTCAGCCTCCTTGGGATTTTCCTTCAGGATCGGCATGAAGTAACGAGACAGACGCATGACGCTTGTTCCAGATGGTTTAACGTTCCGCTCCCGGCGGAATCGTTAGCAAATTATGTACTGGAGGCAGTTCATAACTGCTTCGGCGCAGGAAGGAAACCCGCATTCTTCAATAGAAGAATTTCACAAAAGCCTGAGAATACAGGGGATAGAGCCTATTTTCGATGTTTCGAAAAAGCGCACGTTTATAAGGATTTACGACGGAAATTCGTCAACAGAAAAATTCTGCGCGGCTGTAGCAAAAAAGCAAAAAAAAGGATGACAAAGCTCAATGTTTGAGCTAATTTTAGCTCACAAAAGAGGCAGGAAGGCTAAATTCTTGCCGTTTCGCGGTCAAGTCTTGGGAGGATCAGATCTTAGGCGCGCTCGTTCGCTGCCCCGGTAACGGATAAGGATCACGCGATACTTTAAAACAAGGCTTTTAGCCTTGTTTTTTTTTGCTTTCTCAGCTTAGCGTCAACTGGCCACTGATTTGCGCGAAACACTCGGCTCGTGCTTCTGCTGAAATAATATACACAGACTGTAAATTCTTTGCGCCACGCTCATGACACGCGTGTGACGAATTGATGGCGATCGCAAGGCACCCGCATTCCGAGCACCTTTAATCTACAGCTGTCATAGATCACTTGTAGCTTGGAACGATCTGCGGAATGGAATCTATACTCAGCCCGAAATAACGCGAGGCGATATACCAGGCGCCATAAATAAAGGCCGATACCAGCGTTGTGACTAGCACGACCCGCCAAGCACGAAATTTCGTCGGCGCGCTTTCGACCGTACCCAGGATGACATGGTCATCCTCGGACTGAGTGCGCAGGCCAAAGGGTAGAACGGCGAAAAGCGTAATCCACCAGATGACGAAATAGACGGCGAAACCGGCGGCAATCTGCTGTGCCATTGTGCTCCCTTCGAGACGAGCCTGCTCGTCTCCTCCTCTTCCAAACTGCTTATAGGGGCAAAGCAGTCGTCTTTCAAAGCGCCGATCAGCGCACTTAAAGCAGATTCAGATTTTAGGCCAGTTCCGCCAAAAATCATCCGGCTCTGATGTCACACCTGCTCAAGCTCGATGAGCGTGCCGAAGAAATCCTTCGGATGCAGGAAGAGTACAGGCTTGCCATGCGCGCCGATCCTCGGCTCGCCATTGCCCAGCACGCGTGCACCGCTGGAAACCAGCCGATCGCGTGCCGCCAGGATATCAGCAACTTCATAACAGATATGGTGCATGCCGCCATCTGGGTTCTTGGCGAGGAAGGAGGCGATGGGCGAAGCTTCGCCCAAGGGCTCGAGCAGCTCGACCTTGCTGTTCGGCAGCTCGACGAAAACCACAGTTACGCCGTGTTCCGGAAGTGCCTGCGGCTGAGAGACGGTAGCACCGAGTGTTTCAAGATAGGTCTTGGAAGCCGCGGCGATGTCCGGCACGGCTATCGCGATATGATTGATACGTCCCAGCACGGCACTCTCCTCCCCAATCGGCCGTTGAACTCAGCCGCCAGTGCGCGTGATGAATACGGTCACGACCGGCTTCTTGCCCCAGCCCTGGTTGGCGGCGGCACGCACCGCGCGGCGTACAGCCTCCTGCAGCATGTCCAGATCCTTGCGGCGCGCGCGCGGAATGCTTTCGATGGCACTGACGATGGCGTCAAAGAGCGTGTCCTCCATCTCCTCGCCTTCATCATCATAAGCCGGCAGGCCGATCGGGACGACATCGGGATCGCCGACGATATCATAACGGGCATCGAGCACGACATTGACGGCGACATGGCCGACATAGGAGAGCTTCTTGCGCTCGCCGATACCCATCTCGTCGAAATCGCCGATCAGAATACCGTCCTTGAAGATGCGTCCATGCGGCGCCTCACCGATGACCTCGACGGGACCCGGTGCAAGGCGCACGACATCGCCATTGCGCACGCGCGGCACGGTGGCAATGCCGCTTTGCTCGGCCAGTTCCTTGTGCGCGGTCAGATGCGTCGCTTCGCCGTGCACGGGGATGACGACCTTCGGGCGCGTCCACTCGTACATCTTCTGCAATTCGTTGCGCCGGGGGTGGCCGGAGACATGCACAAGCGCTTCTGCGTCCGTCACCACATGCACGCCCTGCTCGATCAAGCCGTTCTTGATGTCCTGAATGGCCTTCTCATTGCCGGGAATAGCGCGCGAGGAGAAAACAACGATATCACCAGCGGCCAGTGCGACATTGCGCATCTCATCCCGGGAGAGCTTGGCAAGCGCTGCACGCGGCTCGCCCTGGCTGCCGGTCAGGATGACCACGACCTTATCGCGCGGGATATAGCCATACTCGTCTTCAGCGATGAAGGGCTTGATACCTTCCATGAGGCCGATATCGCGGGCAACATCGACGACGCGCTTCAGCGAGCTGCCGAGCAGCAGCACTTCGCGGCCGGCGGCTTCGGCAGCCTCGGCAATGGTACGGATACGGCCGACATTCGAGGAGAAAGTGGTGATTGCCACCCTGCCCTCGGCATCCTCGATGATCTTGCGCAGACTTTCCGAGACGTCCTTTTCCGAAGGCGAGACGCCATCGCGCAACGCATTGGTGGAATCGCACATTAACGCCAGCACGCCTTCGTCGCCAAGCTGGCGGAAGCGGGTTTCATCGGTCAACGGCCCAAGCGAGGGTTCGTGATCAATCTTCCAATCGCCCGTATGGACGACATTGCCGAGCGGCGTGCGGATCATCAGCGACATCGGCTCGGGGATCGAGTGATTGACGGCCACGCCCTCGATCTCGAAGGGGCCGACATTGATGCGATCACCAGCCTTGAAGAGCGTCACCGGGATTTCGCCCATCGACTTCTCGTAATCGCGCTTGGCTTCAAGAAGGCCAGCGGTGAAGGCAGAGGCATAGATCGGAACATTCAGGCCCGGCCAGAGATCGTTCAATGCGCCATAGTGATCCTCATGGGCATGGGTGATGATGATACCCTTGAGGTTCTTGCGTTCCTTGGCGAGGAAACGGATATCCGGCAAGACGAGATCGACGCCAGGCAGATCCGGCCCCGGAAAGGTGACGCCGCAATCGACCATGATCCATTGACGCTGCTCCGCCGGGCCATAGCCGTAGAGCGCGAGATTCATGCCGATTTCGCCGACGCCGCCGAGGGGCAGAAACACCAGTTCATCTTGCTTCGCCATATGATCCCCAACCATTATCTAAAGAAAACGTCACCCGCCGCGATCGGCATGATCCTGCCGTCCTCGGTTTCAAGCATCAACAAGCCATTATCATCGATTCCCGAGAAATGGCCCGAAATCGAGCGATCCGGCAAGTTTACCGTGATCTTTTCCCCGATGCCGCATGCAAATTCGCGCCAGCGCGCGGTGATCTCGCGAACACCCTTGCCGCAGTTCCAGACACCGAGCGCCTCGGCCATATCGGCGTAAAGATGGGCAAACAGCTCGTCCGGCGACACCATCGAGCCCTGCTGTCTGAGGCAGGTGACGGGATACATCGGATTGTCAGGCATGACTGCAATGTTGATGCCGATGCCGATGACCAGCGCATAACGCCCATCCGGCAAAGCTTCGCCTTCAATCAGAGTGCCGCAGGTCTTCTTGCGACCGATCAGGATATCGTTCGGCCATTTGATTTCTGCAGGTTCTGCGGCCAACGGCAGCACGCCTCGCACCGCCTGATGCACGGCAACCGCGACCGCAAGCGGCAGCGAGCCGAGGCGGTCCATTGGAGCGGGATCGATCAGAAGGAGAGATGCGTAGAGATTGCCGGCTTCCGACACCCAAGGGCGACCGCGGCGACCGCGTCCTCCCGTCTGACGCTCGGCGGTCACCCAAAGGTTCCCGGGGTCGCCGGCGCGTGCCCGCTCGAGGCACACGCTATTCGTAGACGACGTCTCTTGAAGGGCATCGTGCCGGAAGTCGGCGAGCGACTTCCGGCTGTTCATGTCAGACGCCATCAAAACAGCGTGGCAGCAGCGAGATCGGCAGCTCCGCCGATTGCACCGCCGAAGAAGACATAGGTGATGACGAACAGGCCGGAGAGGCCGAAGACGAGGCGCAGCGAACCGGCCGTGCGCGTGAACTCGTCCTTGGCTTCATCGAACCACATCACCTTGATGACGCGCAGATAGTAATAAGCGCCGACGACCGAGGCGAGAACACCGATGATGGCGAGCGCATAGAGATGCGCCTGGATGGCGGCGACGAAGACAAAGTACTTTCCGAAAAAGCCTGCGAGCGGCGGGATGCCCGCCAGCGAGAACATCAGCGCCGTCAGAACGACCGCCATGAACGGGTTCGTCGTGGAGAGGCCAGCGAGATCTTCGATGCTTTCGACCTGACGGCCGTCCTTGCGGCGCATCGCCATGATGATGGCGAAGGAGCCGAGCGTCATGACCATATAGATGACCATGTAGAGCATGACGCCAGATACGCCGGTCTTGGTGCCGGCGGCGAGGCCGACGAGCGCATAGCCCATGTGACCGATCGACGAATAGGCCATCAGTCGCTTGAAGTTGCGCTGACCGATCGCCGCGAAGGAGCCGAGCAACATCGAGGCGATCGAGATGAACACGATGATCTGCTGCCAGTCGGCGAGCACCGGATGAAAAGCGGTGACGACGATGCGGGTCAGGATCGCCATGGCGGCAACCTTCGGCGCAGCCGCGAAGAAGGCGGTAACCGGCGTCGGCGCACCTTCATAAACGTCCGGCGTCCACATGTGGAACGGCACGGCGGAGATCTTGAAGGCGAGACCCGCGAGAACGAAGACCAGACCGAAGACGAGGCCGAGCGAGCGGGTCTCGGCGCTGAGTGCGGTCGCGATCGCATCGAAGGTCGTGTGCCCAGTGAAGCCGTAGACCAGCGACATACCGTAGAGCAGCATACCGGAGGACAGCGCGCCGAGCACGAAGTACTTCAGGCCAGCTTCGGTCGACTTGATGCTGTCGCGATTGATGGCGGCCACGACATAAAGGGCCAGCGACTGCAGTTCCAGCGACAGGTAGAGTGAGATCAGGTCGTGCGCCGAGATCATCAGCAGGATGCCGAGGGTCGCGAGCACAAGCAGCACCGGGAACTCGAAGCGATCGAGCTGCTGCTCGCGCGCCTGCCCCATGCTGAGGAACATGGCGACGATCGAGCCGATCAGCGCGACGATCTTCATGAAGCGGGAGAACCCGTCGGCGAGATAGGCGCCGCCATAAGCCAGGCCCTCGCCCGGCACGAAGATGATCCAGAGACCTGCCACCGCGAGAACCGCGATGGCAAGACCAGTGACCGTGGGGCCAGATCGCTCGCCCGAGAAGACGCCGATCATGAGCAACGCAAGCGCACCGACCGCGAGGATGAGCTCCGGAATGGAAAGATGCAGGCTTGCAAGAATTGTGTCAGCAGTCATGTCGAATAGGTCCCGTCATCAATTCATCGACAGCGCAACATTCTGCGCAGCGTGCAGGGCAGCGGTATAATTGTTCACCAGCAGATCCACCGATGCCGCCGTGGCATCGAAGATCGGAGCCGGATAGACACCGAAGAGGATCGTCAAAGCGATCAGCGGATAGAGGATCAGCTGTTCACGCGGCGACAGATCCAGGAGCTTCTTCAGGTTTTCCTTCTCCAGTGCGCCGAAAATCACGCGGCGGTAGAGCCAGAGCGCGTAAGCCGCCGACAGGATCACGCCGGTCGCGGCAAAGAGCGCAACCCAGGTGTTGGCGCGGAAGACGCCGATCAGGGTCAGGAATTCGCCGATGAAGCCGGAGGTGCCGGGCAGACCGACATTGGCCATGGTGAAGACCATCATGGCGACGGCATATTTCGGCATGTTGTTGACCAAGCCGCCGTAAGCCGCGATTTCGCGGGTATGGGTACGGTCATAGATCACGCCGACGCAGAGGAAGAGCGCGCCCGAGACGATACCGTGCGACAGCATCTGGAAGATCGCACCCTGGACACCCTGCTGGTTGGCCGCGAAGATACCCATCGTCACGTAGCCCATGTGGGCGACCGACGAATAGGCGATCAGCTTCTTGATGTCGTCCTGCATCATCGCCACCAGCGAGGTGTAGATGATGGCGATGACCGAAAGGGCGAAGACGAGTGGCGCGAAATATTCCGACGCGTTCGGGAACATGCCGAGCGAGAAGCGGATAAGGCCGTAGCCGCCGAGCTTCAAGAGAACGCCAGCCAGGATGACCGAGCCTGCCGTCGGCGCCTGAACGTGCGCGTCGGGGAGCCAGGTGTGGACCGGCCACATCGGCATCTTTACCGCGAAGGAGGCGAAGAAGGCGAGCCATAGCCAGGTCTGCAGCTGCGGCGGGAACTTGTAAGCAAGCAGCGTCGGGATGTCGGTCGTACCGGCCTGCCAGTACATCGCCATGATGGCGAGCAGCATCAGAACCGAGCCGAGCAGCGTGTAGAGGAAGAACTTGTAGCTGGCGTAGACGCGGTCCTTGCCGCCCCAGACGCCGATGATCAGGAACATCGGGATGAGGCCGGCTTCGAAGAAGACGTAGAACAGCACGATATCAAGCGAGACGAACACGCCGATCATCATCGTCTCGAGGACGAGGAAGGCGATCATGTAGTCCTTCAGGCGCTTTTCGACCGAGAGCCAGCTTGCGAGCACGCAGAAGGGCATCAGGAAGGTCGACAGGATGACGAACAGCATGGAAATGCCGTCGACGCCCATGTGATAGCTGATGCCGCCCGTCAGCCACTCATGCTTTTCGACGAGCTGGAAGCCCGGATTGGCATTGTCGAACCAGATCCATACGAACAGCGACACGATGAAGGTGACGATGGTCGTCGCCAGCGAGATGTTCAGGACATTCCGGCGGCCATGGGCGCCGTTCTCCTGCGTGAACAGCAGAAGGAGAACGCCCACCAGCGGCAGGAAGGTGACCGTTGAAAGAATGGGCCAATCGGTCATCAGAGGGAACTCCCGAGCATCATCCAGGTAACGAGGGCTGCGATACCGAGCAGCATCGCGAAGGCATAGTGATAGAGGTAGCCGGTCTGCAGGCGCACGACGCGGTTGGTGACATCGACGACGCGGGCGGCAATGCCGTTCGGGCCGATGGTGTCGATGACCCCGATATCGCCCTTCTTCCAGAGGAAGCGGCCAAGCGCCTTGGCGGAGCGGACGAAGAGGAAGTCGTAGAGTTCGTCGAAGTACCACTTGTTCAGCAGGAACTCGTAGAGGACGCGCTGCTGCTGAGCGAGGCGGCGCGGCGTTTCCGGCGACCTGATGTAGAAGTACCAGGCGGTAACGAGACCGAGGAGCATGGCGATGAAGGGGCTGAGCTCAACCCAGACCGGCGCATGTTCCATTTCCTCGAGGATCTTGTTGTCCGGCAGCGTGAACAGCGCATGCTTCCAGAATTCCTCGTAGGCGTGACCTACGAAATCGGCGTTGAAATACATGCCCGCGGCAACGGCGCCGATCGCCAGCAGATAAAGCGGGATCAGCATGACGTTCGGCGATTCATGCACGTGGTGCATGACCTCGTGCGAAGCGCGCGGCTTGCCGAAGAAGGTCATGAAGATCAGGCGCCAGGAATAGAAGCTGGTGAACATCGCAGCGATGACCAGCAGCGTGAAGGCGAAACCGGCGGCTGCGTTGTGCGAGGCGAAGGCCGCCAGGATGATCGCATCCTTGGAGAGGAAGCCGGCAAAGCCGATATGAGTCAGCGGAATGCCGACGCCGGTGATCGCCAGCGTGCCGATAATCATCATCCAGAAGGTCTTCTGGATATGGGGGCGAAGGCCACCCATATGACGCATGTCCTGCTCGCCATCGACGGCGTGGATGACCGAGCCGGCGCAGAGGAAAAGCAGAGCCTTGAAGAAGGCGTGGGTGAAGAGATGGAAGATCGCAGCACCGTAAGCGCCGACGCCGAGGGCGACGAACATGTAGCCAAGCTGCGAACAGGTCGAGTAAGCAATGACGCGCTTGATGTCGTTCTGCACGAGTCCGACAGTCGCGGCAAAGAAGGCCGTGATCGCGCCGATGATGGTGACGAAGGTCAGCGCATCCTGCGACAGTTCGAAGATCGGCGACATACGGGCGACGAGGAAGACGCCGGCGGTGACCATGGTGGCGGCATGAATAAGCGCGGAAACCGGCGTCGGGCCTTCCATGGCGTCCGGCAGCCAGGTGTGCAGCAGGAACTGCGCCGATTTACCCATCGCGCCCATGAACAGCAGCAGGCAGACGGTCGTCAGTGCGTGACCGCGATCGAGATGCATGCCGAGGAAATTGAGCACGATATCGGTCGGCTGGCCGCCCTGCCCGGAAGCAAAGCTCTGGGCATTGCCGAAAATGACATCGAAATTGATCGAGCCGAAGAGGACGAAGACGCCTGCGATGCCGAGAACGAAGCCGAAGTCGCCAACGCGGTTGACGATGAAGGCCTTCATCGCGGCGGCCGAGGCGGACGGCTTCTTGAACCAGAAACCGATCAGCAGATAGGAGGCGAGACCGACGCCTTCCCAGCCGAAGAACATCTGGGCGAGGTTATCGGAGGTCACCAGCATCAGCATGGCGAAGGTGAAGAGCGAGAGATAGGCGAAGAAGCGCGGACGATGCGGATCGTGATGCATGTATCCGATCGAATAGACGTGAACCAGGGTCGAAACCGAGTTCACGACGATCAACATCACCGAGGTCAGCGTGTCGACGCGCAGCGCCCAGGAAACGTCGATGCCGCCGGACTGGATCCAGCGCAAGACTTCAACCTTGATCGGGCCATCCGTATGGCCAAGCGCCACCGTGAAGAAGACGATCCATGAAAGGACGGCCGCAATGATCATCAGGCCGGTGGTAACATATTCCGAAGCCTTGGCGCCGATCGCGCGGCCGAAAAGGCCGGCGATGATCGCGCCAATCAGGGGAAGAAAGACGATAGCCTTATATAAGAACATAGCTTTATCAGCCCTTCATCACGTTGACGTCTTCGACGGCGATAGAGCCGCGGTTACGATAGAAGACGACGAGAATTGCAAGACCGATCGCGGCTTCTGCCGCGGCGACGGTCAAAATGAATAGAGCGAAAACCTGGCCGACGATGTCATTGAGGAACGATGAGAAGGCGACCATGTTGATGTTGACGGCGAGCAATATGAGTTCGACCGACATCAGGATGATGATGACGTTCTTACGGTTCAGAAAGATACCGAAAACGCCGAGCACGAAGAGGATGGCGCTGACCGTGAGGTAATGGGAAAGTCCGATGACCATGTTCTTGTTCCTTTGATCCTCGTGCCTCGCCTCAGACGCCCTGCCCCGACTTGACCTTGACCACCTCGACGGCGGTCGCGGGCGTGCGGGCGACCTGTTGGGAAATGTTCTGGCGCTTGATGTGCGTGCGATGCTTCAGCGTCAGCACGATTGCGCCGATCATCGCGACCAGCAGAACGAGGCCAGCGATCTCGAAGAAATAAACGTAATTGGTATAGAGCACGTCGCCGAGGGCGGCGGTGTTCGTCCGCTGCGTCAGAGCCGGGATCGGCATCGCGACGGTCTTGGCAACGGTCGGCGAGATGACGCTGCCGCCGATGACGACGATCAGCTCGGCCGCCAAGATAACGCCGATCAGCGCGCCGATCGGTGCGTATTCCAGAATTCCGGCCCTGAGCTCGGAGAAGTCGATATCGAGCATCATGACGACGAAAAGGAAGAGAACCGCCACGGCGCCGACATAAACGACCAGCAGGATCATCGCCAGGAATTCAGCCCCCATCAGGAGGAAGAGGCCGGCCGCGTTGAAGAAAACCAGGATGAGGAACAGGACCGAATGGACCGGATTCCGCGCCGAGATGACCATGAACGCCGACGCCACAGCGACAAAGGCGAAGATGTAGAAAAAAAGAGCCTGCAGACCCATGTTGGTGCCTTTTTCGTCTTCCCCCGGGCAGCCGGGAGTTTCCCTGCCCGATGGAGCTCGGCCGGACGATAGGTCCTGCAAAGCCCCGGTCTAGATTCAACCGCGACGGCGATAATCAACCGCCTGTCACGATATATTCAAAACTCCGCTCAACGGTACGGCGAATCGATCGCGATATTGCGTGCGATTTCGCGTTCCCAGCGGTCGCCATTGTCCAAAAGCCGCGCCTTGTCGAAGTAGAGCTCTTCGCGGGTCTCGGTGGCGAATTCGAAGTTCGGCCCTTCGACGATGGCGTCGACCGGGCAGGCTTCCTGGCAGAAGCCGCAATAGATGCACTTCACCATGTCGATGTCGTAACGCACCGTGCGGCGGGTGCCGTCGTTGCGGCGCGGCCCGGCCTCGATGGTGATGGCCTGGGCAGGACAGATGGCTTCGCAGAGCTTGCAGGCGATGCAGCGCTCTTCGCCGTTGGGATAACGGCGCAGAGCATGTTCGCCGCGGAAGCGCGGGCTGACCGGCCCCTTTTCGAAGGGGTAATTGATCGTTGCCTTCTGCTTGAAGAAGTAACGCATCGACAAAAAGAATGCGCCGACAAATTCCTTGAGGAACAGCGAGCTGACGGCGTTGGAAATTCCGGCCATCTTCAACCTCCAAATCTGCTTGAAGCGAGGATCGACATCATCATGCCCATCCCGTCAGCTTCAGCACGAATGCAACGATAACGACCATGGCGAGCGACAGCGGCAGGAAAACCTTCCAGCCAAGGCGCATGAGCTGGTCATAGCGGTAGCGCGGCACGAAGGCCTTCACCATCGCGAACATGAAGAACACAAAGCACGACTTCAGCAGGAACCAGATGATGCCCGGAACCCAGTTCAGGATCCAGATATCGACCGGGGGCAGCCAGCCGCCGAGGAAGAGGATCGTCGTCAGCGAGCACATCAGGACGACCGCGGCATATTCGCCAAGCATGAACATCATGTAGGGCGAAGAGCCGTATTCGACCATGAAGCCGGCAACCAGCTCCGATTCCGCTTCCGGAAGGTCGAAGGGCGGACGGTTCGTTTCAGCCAGAGCCGAAATGAAGAACACGATGAACATCGGGAACAGCGACAGCCAGTGCCAGTCGAGGAACGAGGGAGGCAGGCCGAGCTTGGTGCCGAGGCCGGTCTGCTGCGACAGCACGATATCCGTCAGGTTCAGCGAACCGACACAGAGCAGTACGGTAACGATGACGAGACCGATCGAGACTTCATAGGACACCATCTGCGCCGCCGAACGGAGCGCGCCGAGAAACGGATACTTCGAATTCGAAGCCCAGCCGCCCATGATGATGCCGTAAACTTCAAGCGACGAGATCGCCAGAATGTAGAGGATGCCGACGTTGATATCGGCGACGACCCAGTTCTGCGCGACAGGCACGACGGCCCAGGTCGACAGTGCCAACACCACGGAAACCAGCGGAGCCAGCAGGAACACGGTCTTGTTGGCACCGGCCGGAATGATCGGCTCCTTGAACATGAACTTCAGCAAGTCAGCGAAGGACTGGAACAGACCGAAGGGGCCGACGACGTTCGGGCCGCGGCGCAGCTGGACGGCTGCCCAGATCTTGCGGTCGGCAAGCAGAATGTAGGCGATGAAGATCAGCAGGCAGACCAGGAGCAGCAGAGACTGGCCGATCATGATCAGCGCCGGCCAGAGATAGGTCGAAACGAATGAATCCATAGTCCTCTGCCCTTACTCTGCCGCAACGCGGAAATTGTTGCGGGCCAATGCCGAGCATTCGGCCATGACAGCCGACGCGCGCGTTATCGGGTTCGTCAAATAGAAGTCTTTGATCGGCGAAGCAAATGCCGATTTGCCCATCGCGCCGGCTTTTTTCGCAAGTGCGGCAATTTGGGCGCTATCGCCTTCGGCAATCTCGTCGATCCCGGCGAAATGCGGGTAGGCTGCATAGAGCTTGGCGCGCAATTCCCTCAGCGAATCAAAGGGAAGCTTCTTGCCGAGCACGTCGGAAAGAGCACGGATGATCGCCCAGTCCTCGCGGGCGTCACCTGGTGCGAAACCGGCGCGGTTGCCCATCTGGACGCGGCCTTCGGTGTTGACCCAGGTGCCCGACTTTTCGGTGTAGGCGGCCGCTGGAAGGATGACATCGGCGTTCTGAGCGCCATTATCGCCATGCGAGCCGATATAAACAGTGAACTTCGCGCCCTTGCGGCTGAAGTCGAGTTCATCGGCGCCAAGTAGGAAGAGGACGTCCATCGAGGACAGCATGGTAGCGGCATTGACGCCCTTTACGCCCGGCACGAAGCCTAGGTCCAGGCCGCCGACACGCGCGGCTGCCGTGTGCAGCACGGCAAAGCCGTTCCAGTCTTCCTTGACGACACCAACGGCGGCAGCGAGTTTGGCGGCATTTGCCAGCACTTCACCACCGTCTTCGCGGATGAGAGCGCCCTGACCGATGATGATCATCGGCTTCTGAGCATTCTTCAGCACATCGGCGAAGCTGTGCAAGCCGCTGACGAGATCGGCCAGCGTGTCTGGGCCAGCACCGAGATAATCATAGGAGTAGCGAAGGTCGGCGGCTTCACCGATCATGCCGATCGGGAACTTGCCGCGGCGCCAGCGCTTGCGGATGCGCGAATTCAGCACGGCAGCCTCGAAGCGCGGATTGGCGCCGACGATCAGCAGCGCGTCGGCGGCTTCGATGCCCTGGATGCTCGGGTTAAAGATGTAGCTTGCACGGCCAAGCGACGGATCAAGTGCCGTCCCGTCTTGGCGACAGTCGAGATTCTCCGATCCCAGCGACTTCAGTAGCTCGCCGAGGGCATACATTTCCTCGACCGAGGCGAGATCGCCGGCGATCGCGCCGATCTTGTCGCCGCTGGTGGCCGAAACTGCCGACTTGATGGCGGCGAAAGCGTCGCTCCAGCTTGCCGGCTGCAGGCGGCCGTCCTTGCGAACATAGGGCTTGTCGAGGCGCTGGGTCTTCAGGCCGTCCCAGATGAAGCGGGTCTTGTCGGAGATCCATTCTTCGTTGATCTGCTCGTTGACGCGGGGCAGCACGCGCATGACTTCGCGGCCGCGGGTATCGACGCGGATCGCCGAGCCGAGGGCGTCCATGACGTCGATCGATTCGGTCTTGTTCAGTTCCCACGGACGAGCCGTGAAGGCGAAGGGCTTCGAGGTCAGCGCACCGACCGGGCAAAGGTCAACGACGTTGCCCTGCAGCTCGGAGGTCATCGCCTGCTCGAGATAGGTGGTGATTTCCGCATCTTCACCGCGGCCGATAAGGCCGAGTTCGGAAATGCCGGCAACTTCGGTCGTGAAGCGGACGCAACGCGTGCAGTGGATGCAGCGGTTCATCACGGTCTTGACGAGCGGGCCGATATATTTGTCTTCGACGGCGCGCTTGTCTTCCTGATAGCGCGAGGAGTCGATACCGAAGGCCATTGCCTGGTCCTGCAGGTCGCATTCGCCGCCCTGGTCGCAGATCGGGCAATCCAGCGGGTGGTTAATCAGCAGGAATTCCATCACGCCTTCGCGGGCCTTCTTGACCATCGGCGTGTTGGTGAAGACCTCCGGAAGCTCGCCGTTCGGGCCGCCGCGGATATCGCGAACGCCCATGGCGCAGGATGCCTGTGGCTTCGGGGGGCCACCCTTCACCTCGACGAGGCACATGCGGCAATTGCCGGCCACCGACAGTCGTTCATGGAAGCAGAAGCGCGGGACTTCGGCACCGGCTTCCTCGCACGCCTGGATAAGCGTGTAGTGATCCGGAACTTCGATCTCTTTACCGTCAATCTTCAGTTTAGCCATCGTCCACTCAGTCCTATGTCACGTCTCCAGCCCAACCTGGCCGCAGACAATTTCATGATCGCAAACCGGATTGCCATCGGGGCGGCTCAAACGCCTGATAGCACCGGTTCGCTCACAATAAGCTTTGCCGAGCCTTGTCCCCGCAAGACCAGCTTTGCGATCGAGCCATGCGGGTCACCTGCATCGTCTCCATCGC
Organism: Rhizobium pantanalense; assembly: GCF_030182525.1. Taxonomy (NCBI): domain Bacteria; kingdom Pseudomonadati; phylum Pseudomonadota; class Alphaproteobacteria; order Hyphomicrobiales; family Rhizobiaceae; genus Rhizobium; species Rhizobium pantanalense. The sequence continues at coordinate 549,102 of NZ_JAQJCH010000006.1, read as the reverse complement.
CGTCATTCACGCTCCCCGGCCGCGATCCAGCCGGGGAAATCCTCAACTGCGGCCCTTCGGCAGCAGCGCCTTCGCCTGGCCAACCCAGTCATCGCGCCGGATGCGACCTTCGAAACCGAGTTCGCCATCGATCCGATCGATATCCGCATCGCTCCAGCCGGCAATATCGGCAAACCGCTTGATGCCGCGTCCGTTCAGCACCTGCTCCAGCTTCGGCCCGACGCCGGAAATTCGCTTCAGGTCGTCAGCCTTCTCAGCTGCCTTGCGGCCGCGCGCAGGAGCCGGCTTCGAGGCAACCGGCGCAGCGGCTTCAGCCTTCGCCGTCTTCTTTGCAGTTGTCGTGGCGACCTTGGGCGCGGCAACTACAGGCTTCGGCTCAGCCTTCTTTACGCCAACCGCCTTCTGCTTGGCAGCAGCTGGCTTCGGTGCGACTGGCTTCGGCGCAGCTGTCTTGACAACGGGCGCTGCCTTTACAGGCTTTGCGTCCCCTGCCCCGCCATTCGTAGCAGACGGCTTCGCAGCAACTTCAGCCTGATGCTTTTCGTCTTCCAGTGCTTCGGCCAGTTTGGTGGTCGCTTCAACGGCGCCTTGGAAAGCACCGAAGAATGCACCCGCCAGCTGCGAGGTAAAGCCGAAGCCGATCGCAGTAACCGCAGCAATGGCTGCGGCAGGATGGGCCATCAGCGGATGGATCGGCATGATCGGCGCGTTCCCAAACATATCGGCAGCGGCGCGGCCAAAATCGACCGATGCATTGCCGGCCGCTCCGCTTTCCTGCCTGATATCGTTGGTCTTCGCCATCTTCGATCCTTACTCGGCTGCTTCCAGAACCGCACCGTGGCTCGTCGCGTTGGCGGTGTACTGGTCGATGCGCTTTTCGATCTCGGGGCGGAAATTGCGGATCAGGCCCTGAACCGGCCATGCGGCTGCGTCACCGAGTGCGCAGATGGTATGACCTTCGATCTGCTTCGTCACCTGGAACAGCATGTCGATCTCGCGCTTCTGCGCGTTACCGCGAGCCATACGCTCAAGAACGCGCCACATCCAGCCCGTACCTTCGCGGCACGGCGTACACTGGCCGCAGCTTTCATGCTTGAAGAAGGCCGAGATGCGGGCGATCGCCTTGATGATGTCGGTCGACTTGTCCATGACGATCGCCGCTGCCGTACCGAAGGACGACTTGACTTCGCGCAGGCCATCGAAATCCATCGGGCAGTCGATGATGTCGGCAGCCGGAACGACCGGGCACGACGCGCCGCCGGGGATGACGGCAAGCAGGTTATCCCAGCCGCCGCGAATGCCGCCGCCATGCTTTTCGACCAGCTCGCGGAAGGTGATGCCCATCGTCTCCTCGACCGTGCAGGGACGGTTGACGTGACCCGAGAGCATGAACAGCTTCGTGCCGACATTGTTCGGACGGCCAAAGGACGAGAACCAGCCGGCGCCGCGGCGCAGGATCGTCGGTGCAACGGCGATGGATTCGACGTTGTTGACGGTCGTCGGGCAGCCATAGAGACCCATATTGGCAGGGAATGGCGGCTTCAGGCGCGGCTGGCCCTTCTTGCCTTCCAGGCTTTCGAGCAGCGCGGTTTCTTCACCGCAGATATAGGCGCCGGCGCCGTGATGAACGAAAACGTCAAAATCCCAGCCGAGCTTGTTGTTTTTGCCTAGCAATCCAGCATCATAGCATTCATCGATCGCAGCCTGCAGGGCTTCGCGCTCGCGCATGTACTCGCCGCGGACATAGATATAAGCAGTGTTGGCGCCCATGGCGAAACCGGCGATGACGCAGCCTTCGATCAGCGTATGCGGATCATGGCGCATGATATCGCGGTCCTTGCAGGTGCCGGGTTCCGACTCGTCGGCGTTGACGACGAGATAATGCGGACGGCCATCACTTTCCTTCGGCATGAAGGACCACTTGAGACCGGTCGGGAAGCCTGCGCCCCCACGGCCGCGAAGGCCAGAAGCCTTCATCTCGTTGATGATCCAGTCACGGCCCTTTTCGAGGATTTGCTTGGTGCCGTCCCAATGGCCGCGCGACATCGCGCCCTTGAGGGATTTATCCTTGAGGCCGTAGATATTGGTAAAGATGCGATCTTGATCCTGTAACATGCTTCACCTCTTACCGCGGCTTCTTGCCGAAGACCTTGATATATTCCGCTTCGCCACCCTTAGCGAGTGCCTCAGCCTGCCTGACCCAGTCGTCACGTTCGATCCGGCCCTTGAAATTCAGATAGCCATCGACCCAGCGGCGCTCGGCCTCATTCCAGCTTGCGATCTGCGCGAAGGTGAAGATGCCGAGCTCATGCAAGGTTCCTTCGATCTTCGGGCCAACGCCTGAAATGAGCTGCAGATTGTCCGGCTGCGCTGGTCTTTCAATACCGGCGGGACGATCCTTGTCGTCGAGCGACGGCTTCCCTGTAACGGGCTCCGCAGCTGCAGTGCCCGAAAGCGGCTGCGTTTCGGCTGCCTTGGCGTTCTTTGCCGCTTCCTTCGGCGCCGTTGCCGGCGTCTTCAGGCTGGGATTGGTTTCGGCGTCCGTGCTTTTCGCGCGACCGGCTTCCGACGGCGGGACCGATACGGCGTCAGCGGCGGCCTTAGCCGTCTTGCTTGCAACACTCTTTGCCTTCGCCTCATCCGAAAGCAGCGACGTCAAGCCGCCTTCCGGAGCGGAGAAAACGCGATCGATCTGCGGGCCGGTCTGAATCTCATGGCCCTTGCCTGCGGCGAACGCATCGATGATCTCTTCGAGACGTGCCGGCGTCAGATCCTCATAGGTATCCTTGCCGATCACCACCATCGGTGCGTTGACGCAGGCGCCCTGACATTCGACTTCTTCCCAGGAAAGCGTGCCGTCGGCGTTGCGCTCGAAAGCATGATCGTTGATCCGGCTCTTGCAGACCTTGATCAGCCCCTCGGCACCGCGCAGCATGCAGGGCGTCGTGCCGCAGACCTGGACGTGGGCGCGGGTACCGACCGGATGCAGCTGGAACTGCGTATAGAAGGTCGCGACTTCGAGCGCGCGGATATAGGCCATGTCGAGCATATCGGCGATCGTTTCGATAGCGGCCTTGGTGACCCAGCCTTCCTGTTCCTGCGCACGCATCATCAGCGGGATGATCGCGGATTGCTGACGACCATCAGGATATTTCTGGATCGTCTTTTCAGCCCAGACCGCATTCTCCGCATTGAAGGCAAAGGCGGCAGGCTGGAATTGATCTTCGGCTAGTCGACGAACGGACATCTTTCACGCCTTATCTCAGTTTAAGGACCCACACCGCGTATTCGTCAGGGACGAGAATTCGCAGGCATAGGCCGACTGGTCTTTCTGCATAAACACAACAAACTTGCCGCCATTCGGCACAGCGGCCTTGATCTCGTAACCGCGGGAAAGGAGGTCACCCATGGTCGAATCTCCGCCCGACGCAACCTCACTTCCACCTTTCGCAGAATTCGAATTGATCGAATTCGAATTCTGCAGGTTGATGCTCGGCAAGCCCTGCGTCTTGCCGGTCTGCTGTGCCGAAGCACCGCAGGCGACGAGAAGCGCTGGAATGAGGACCTGCCAGGCTCGCATCAACGATCCACCTCACCGAACACGATATCGAGCGAGCCGAGCACGGCCGCGACGTCGGCAAGCTGGTGGCCGCGGCACATGAAGTCCATGGCCTGCAGATGCGCATAGCCCGGCGCGCGGATCTTGCAGCGATACGGCTTGTTGGAACCGTCCGAGACGAGATAGACGCCGAACTCGCCCTTCGGCGCTTCGACAGCCGCATAAACCTCGCCAGCCGGCACGTGATAGCCTTCGGTGTAAAGCTTGAAATGGTGGATCAGCGCTTCCATGGAGCGCTTCATCTCGCCACGCTTCGGCGGAACGACCTTACCATCCAGCGACGAAACTGGTCCGGTCTTGGCATCGCCGAGCAGGCGATTGACGCACTGCTTCATGATGCGGACAGATTCGCGCATTTCGATCATGCGGATGAGGTAACGGTCGTAACAGTCGCCGTTCTTGCCGATCGGAATGTCGAATTCGAGATCGGAATAGCATTCGTAAGGCTGCGCCTTGCGCAAGTCCCAGGCAGCACCGGAGCCGCGGACCATGACGCCGGAGAAGCCCCAGGCCCAACAGTCTTCCAGCGACACGACGCCGATATCGACGTTACGCTGCTTGAAGATGCGGTTGCCGGTCAGAAGATCGTCGATGTCATCGAGCGCCTTCAGGAAGGGATCGCACCAGTCGCCGATATCCTGAACGAGCTTTTCAGGCAGGTCCTGGTGAACGCCGCCCGGACGGACATAAGCTGCGTGCATGCGCGAACCGGAGGCACGCTCATAGAACACCATCAGCTTTTCGCGCTCTTCGAAGCCCCAAAGCGGCGGCGTCAGCGCGCCGACGTCCATGGCCTGCGTCGTGACGTTGAGGAGATGCGACAGGATACGGCCGATTTCCGAATAGAGCACGCGGATCAGCTGACCGCGGATCGGAATATCGATGCCGAGCAACTTTTCGACGGCCAGCGCGTAAGCGTGCTCCTGGTTCATCGGCGCGACATAGTCGAGGCGGTCGAAATAAGGAACAGCCTGAAGATAGGTCTTCGATTCGATCAGCTTTTCAGTGCCGCGATGCAGCAGGCCGATATGCGGATCGACGCGTTCCACAATTTCGCCGTCCAATTCGAGGACAAGACGCAAAACGCCGTGCGCAGCCGGATGCTGCGGGCCGAAATTGATGTTGAAGTTGCGAACGTTATGTTCTGTCATGGCGGCGATGCTCGCGTTTTCAGAATGTCAGAGGATGGCAGGCTGGAAAGCCCGCCACACGCCATCAAATTATGCCTTCGCCTTCTCGTCGCCGGGCAGCACATAATCGGTGCCCTCCCATGGAGACAAAAAGTCGAAGTTGCGGAATTCCTGCTTCAGTTCCACCGGCTCGTAGACAACGCGCTTGGCGGCGTCGTCATAACGAACCTCGACGAAACCGGTCGTCGGGAAATCCTTGCGCAGCGGATGGCCTTCGAAGCCGTAGTCCGTCAGCAGGCGGCGCAGATCCGGGTGGCCGGTGAAGAGAACGCCGTACATGTCCCAGGTTTCACGCTCGAACCAATCGGCACCGGGATAGACGCCGCAGGCGGAGGGAACGGGCTGATCTTCGCCGACAGGAACCTTGACGCGAATGCGCAGGTTCTTCTTGGGCGACAGCAGATGGTATACCACGTCGAAACGCTCGGCGCGCTGCGGCCAGTCGACGCCGCAAATATCCGTCATGTTGACGAAGCCGCACTTGGCGTCGTCACGCAGAAAAGTCAGCAGGGCGATAACGTTTTCGGTCGTCGTCGTCACGGTCAGCTCGCCGTACTTGATCTCGCTCGAGGAAATCAGGGCGCTGCGAACTTCCGTGAGGTAGGCGGCGAGTTCGTTCAGGGCTTCACTCATAGTACCTTGTCCCCTGCCTTACCGTTCGATCGTGCCGGTGCGCCGGATCTTCTTCTGCAGCAGAAGCACGCCGTAAAGCAGCGCCTCCGCCGTGGGAGGACAGCCCGGAATATAGATGTCGATCGGAACGACACGGTCGCATCCGCGAACGACGGAATAGGAATAGTGATAGTAGCCGCCGCCGTTGGCGCAGGAACCCATCGAGATGACATAACGTGGCTCGGGCATCTGGTCGTAGACCTTGCGCAGCGCGGGCGCCATCTTGTTCGTGAGCGTGCCGGCGACGATCATGACGTCGGACTGGCGCGGCGAAGCGCGCGGCGCAAAGCCGAAGCGCTCCACGTCATAGCGCGGCATGGAAACCTGCATCATCTCGACAGCGCAGCAGGCAAGTCCGAAAGTCATCCACATCAAGGAGCCGGTACGGGCCCAGTTGATCAGCTCGTCGGTGGAGGTGACCAGAAAACCCTTGTCGGCGAGCTCATTGTTGATTTCGCCGAAGAACGGATCGTTGCTGCCGACCGGCCGGCCGGTTGTGGGATCGATGATCCCCTTCGGCTGCGGCGCCACGAGCGTCGTGTTGCTTGGGGCTACTCCCATTCCAGGGCTCCCTTCTTCCATTCATAGATAAAGCCGATGGTCAGCACCGCGAGGAACACCATCATCGACCAGAACCCGAACCAGCCGATGGCGCCGAAGGATACGGCCCACGGAAAAAGGAAGGCGACTTCCAGATCGAAGATGATGAAGAGAATCGATACGAGATAGAAGCGGATATCGAACTTCATGCGGGCGTCATCGAATGCATTGAAGCCGCATTCGTAAGCCGACAGCTTTTCCGAGTCAGGCGCCTTGAAGGCGACGGCAAACGGCGTGATCAACAGCGCCAGGCCGATTACCACGGCAATACCAATGAAAATCGCTATCGGAATATAGGAACTGAGCAGTCCAGTCATCATGTCCATCCCTGCTTGCGTCAGCGCCGGGGCGGCGCATCTGAGCAAATGCCCAGCAAGCGAAAGAGCGTTGCAACAGAGCCGTGGTTAGCGCAGCCGGAGCGCGCGCGCAAGCCTTTTGAATCTGTCTGTTAGGGTACTATCGAGCGGTAGATATCAATGTGTTGCGACTGCAACGCGACAAATCAGCGCTGGCGCGAAAAGGCTCCTTCGCAATCGCAATAAATTGATGTTTGATTGTAAGGGCTTGGAGAGAATGGCGCGAGTGACGGGGCTCGAACCCGCGACCTCCGGCGTGACAGGCCGGCACTCTAACCGACTGAGCTACACCCGCGCATTGTTTGGCCTTTCAGCCGATGCAGATCTGAAATTTGCCTCGAAATGGCGCGAGTGACGGGGCTCGAACCCGCGACCTCCGGCGTGACAGGCCGGCACTCTAACCGACTGAGCTACACCCGCATTTCATTTCAAGCATTCCAGATGCTTCCGCACCATCAAAGCGGCCCTCGCCGTTCGATGAGCGGCTAACTACGGGGTTCGTGTTTGGGTGTCAAGCAGGTTTGAATACAAATCGATGACAGAATGCGAATTGTTTTGGACAAGCACTCCCGCAATTTTCGGTCCTCTCGATTTCACATGGCAGGTTCCCGCCCCACGCATTTCACCAACGCCTGATATGCATGGAACCAATCGGGCAGCCTCCCATCCGCTCATGTGGATGACCACGATCAAAGAGGTGGAAAATTCAAAAAAATCAAAAAATCTTCACAAACACTCTTGCGGTTTGTCGTCGTTCCGCATAGATCACGGCCACCGAACGCGGCGGGCAAATGACCCGCTTTGCAGAAGGGCGATTAGCTCAGTTGGTAGAGCGCCTCGTTTACACCGAGGATGTCGGGAGTTCGAGTCTCTCATCGCCCACCATTCCCAAAAAATCACATTGATTTATCATCGTTTTATTCCTCGTTTGTCTCATTCGCCGTTTTTGGCTCGAAAAGTGGGACACTTGATCGCTTTTCGTATGCCGCTTTGCGCTCGAATGCGTTCGTGCGCATGCGCCGCTTTTCAGCCTTCTCGATGTAGATTTGAGCCGTCTTGAAATTCGTCCATCCGAAAAGCGCCATCAGCTCCGGAGCGGACGCGCCGCTTTCGGCGTATGCGACGGATGCAGCCTTGCGCAGACCATGGGACGAGCAATGCGGCAAACCCGCCTCCCCGCACCAGCGGGAGAAGGCGTTTCCGAAGCTCTCTATAGTATAAGGAGTGCCGCGCGCGCTGAGCACATAGGAATCAGTGCCGACTTCCGTCTTTTCCAGCGCATCTATCAGCTCCGGCGTAAGCCGAGCTTCCATTTCCACAGGAAAGCGGTTGCGGCCCTTATAGGCAGTGAAGCGCGTCCAACGCTCGCCCTCACGCTTGAACTCGTTCTTCGGCCCGATGCGGGCAGCGTCGGAGCGGCGCGCACCAATGTTGATCATGACCTCCATCGCGAGGCGCGGTGTGGTGCCAATGGCCCAATGGGCGCGAAACCTGTCGATCTCGTCAGGCGTCCATGTATGAAAGCCGCCCTTTCGCTTGTTGATCGGCTCGATCCCAATAGCTGGGTTATGGCTGGCAAGCGCCGGCTTCTGGTTCATCGCCCAGTTGAAGACGGCGCGCAGAACCTTCACCAGCTTGTCGGCCGCTCCAGGCGTATCCTTACGAGCCTGCTGGCTCTTCTCCATATCTTCGCGGCGATACTTCTTATATGGCAGCTCGCCCGCCTTCTCTGCGAATCGGCTGAGAACACTACGCTTGTCCCTCTGCGTATCAGCTTCGAATTTTTGAAGGCAGCCGAGCGATAGTACTGGTCGAAGAGCCAGTTGAAGGTCTCCTCACGCGGCAGTTCTGGCTTTTTAGGTGCCTGCTCAGATTGCAGCGCGGCCATGGCGGCCCAATAGGCGGCCATGAATTCTCGGGTAATGTTGCCCTTGGCATCCTTGAAGGTTTCTCGGATGCGGATTTTCGGCCGCCCTTTGATTCGGACGTAGTAGCGATCATTACCGCGCTTGTCGGGATCGTGCACCAAGTGACGGAGCTCAGTCTTCATCACGCCACCATATTGTCAAACGGGTTTTCACCCCCGTCGTCGGCATGCGATTCGCGGTACTCGTTCAGAGCCTGCCAGGCGGCTCGAATCAACTCGGTGTCCCAAAGGACAACGCCGCCGATCTTCCTGCCCTCTGGCATAAGACCGTCCTGCACCCAGTTATCGAACAGGGACGGTGAAATCGCCAGAGAAGCAGCAACCTCGTCTCGGCGAAGCGCGAAGCGAGGCAACGACAACGAGCGTAGGGTTGCTCCGGCTACACTTTTCATGAGCGTCCCTCAAAACTGGCTGCTGCGAACTCCGCTCCCGAAAAAGAGCGCAATAGGTGCAGAGCATAGTCCGAAGCCAACCCGCACAAATGGTCATTGCTCAGAAACAGATTAGCCTTGCGCTGAATATCGCCCAACGAAGCACAAGGGTAAGCGGCAAGGGCCAAAAGCGCCTTCTCTTCCGTATCCGCTTCGAACGTATTGGTAGCAACCGCGCCGCCTTTTTCAGTATCGATCCATGCGGCGTGCGCGGCCTTCCACGCGGAAATACAATCTTCGAGTCCGGATGCTTTGTCGCCCTTAGCGGCGGCGCGCATTTCGTAAGAGAGTTGCAGAAGCTCTTCGGAAAGCTCAGTTGCGAGACGGTCAGCGCGGGATGCGCGATCCACCATGTCGCTCGTTATGAAGTCGATATGTCTGCGTTCGCGCGCATCAATCTGGTAATAGTCGTCGGCCCAAACAGCCTTGATATGATCGCTTGCCTTGCGTCCCGGAAAAAGAACGTCAACGATCTGACTTGTCGCAATCTCGGCGGCACAGAGCGTGTCCTGAGTGTCGCCGGTCAGGCAGTCTAGTCGGGTAGCGAGCTTGGAAAGTCGATCGAGAGCGGTTGCATGATCGATGTTTTCTGTAGTACGTTTCACCTGCACTTTGATGCACCTTTCGAAGAGGTTAGATAAAAAGCCGACGCAGGTTCCTAGGCCGTTGCGTCGGCTTTTTTCGTTTCTACGTTTGATGTTTCCATTCCAACTTGGACGAGCTGCCGGATAGCTTCCGCGCGGGTACGAATGCGATTTGCGAAGCTCCAATTGTCAATTGCTTCCAATGCGGATTTCTCAAGCATGAATGCGATGCGTTCCGTTTTCATCTTGGACACAAGTATCACCATAAAAATCAGACCAATCGGCGCTTTTTGTGCCGATTTTTATTTATTGACCAATCCGTCAGCGTGGGTCAATAAATATTTGTGCTTTTTGTGCCGATTTTTTGGGATTGGGCTATATGGTGAAGCCGCGAGAAAACCGAGTTCCGATAATGATGTCGGATGAAGAGTTGAACCTGGTGGATGACTGGCGGTTTAAGAACCGAGTTGCCACTAGGTCTGAGTCCGTCCGTCGGCTCTGCCATATAGGCTTGACTTTTGATGAACATCGCGCGGAATTCGTTGAAGCGTTCAAGGGCCAGTACGAAGAGCTGACAAAGGCCCTGGCAATCCTTGCGGATATGGTGCAGGGGCAAGATGCGACGGAACGCGAGAAGGCACTCGGCCAAATTGTCCTGAGGACTATATCGAAACAGATATCATCGCTGGTACTTGTCCGCGTTATAACTGGAATAGCAAACAACGCGAAAGCTGACAGAGACATAGAGGACATACTGAAAGATACTCGTGAGCTTACGGACGGCCTCTCAGATGAATTCCATGACCGCCAAACGGGGCCAGATGCCGATTAAATTTCTGCATCTTGCATCATAATAGCGTATCCGCTATATAGCACATATGAGATGGACGGTCGAAACGCACGATGCCGCTGATGCTGAAATCGCGGCGTTGCCTCCCGGCCTTCAGGCGCGATTGATCCGCCTCATGGAAGCGGTCGAGAATGTCGGCCTTGAACAACTGCGCGAACCGCATGTGAAGCATCTGGAAGGCAAGCTTTGGGAACTACGCGCCAAAGCCGCCGAGGGTATAGCGCGCGGGATTTACGTGACTGTCACAGGCCGCCGCGTCATCGTACTGCATGTTTTCGTGAAGAAGTCGCAGAAGACGCCACCGGGAGCACTGGCGATTGCCAGAGAGCGAATGAACGAGGTGAAGCCATGACAAAGATTGCCGAACTGAAAAAGAAGCTGATGAGCAATCCCGAATTCCGGCAGGAGTACGAGAAGGCGGATGCAGAATTTCAGCTTGTTGAGGCGCTTATCAAAGCTCGCACTAAGGCCAAGCTATCGCAAGCGGAAGTTGCTCGCCGCATAGGCACGACACAGTCCGCTGTCGCAAGACTTGAAGGTGGTGGTGTCTCGCCTTCCCTTGCCACTCTACGCCGGTACGCAGAGGCCACCGGGGCGAAGCTGGAAATCAATCTGATTCAATCTTGAATGGTCTCTGGTGCCTGTTGAGCGATAGCTTCAACGCCAAATAGCTGATAAATCTCGCCTACCTCAACATGCCGACCGGCTGGCTGGTCCTTGATGTATCTAACGATGCGCGAAAGCGGAAAACCCCATTGGGAAAAATTATATCTAACTGAGCATGTCGGACGCGACTCAACCGGGTTCAAGCATCTTATAACGTAAGTCATGAGGTCTGCCCCTCTGAGACACCACTCATCCTCCATGGGCTCCTGACGACTTGGACACACTAGCAGAGCACGGATGCGGCAGTCGCCTACTACCAAACCTTCTCTCCGCTGTTGAACTTCCAGCTTGCCTGTTACTAATGCTTCTATCGCCTCGACAGCATCGCTGGCTTGATCTGGTTGAAACAAGCCTGACCAGCCGACAATCGCCTCGCGGACTGTCTTGTCAGTTTTTATTGGATTATTGAAGCAGATACGCGTCGGGTCACTTTTGACCTCGCAAAGTAGAAAATCTGCAACTTTACCTTCTACAAGCAGAAACTCGCTTATATCCACATTGCGCTCGGGCTGCGTATGGAATGGATGTCTTATCGCAAGGCCATCGATTTCGGCCAAGGCTCGACCATGTTCGGGCGAATGAACGATCAAACCAGTCGTGAAATAGCCGTTAAGGCGAAGATAGAGGGTCGCCAGCATTTCATCAACGTCAGACGTTCTCATCGTTCCTTCCATGCGAACTATATCGATTTCCCACCTTCTGATGTATTATCATAACCGCATCGGAAATACATCAATTCATATCCGGTAACGCCGGAATATTACACTCTTACAAATTTGAATACTTCTTGATCTCTTCGAGATACATTCGCTCGCTTTCGTCTTTGAATCGCTTTTTATCGTCAACTAGCGAACTTAATTTTTCGTGGATACTTCTGTATATTATCGAATGGGCTTGGTTGCTAATGGGAAAATCTTCAGGCGAATCCATCTCTACATCTTTACCGAGAAAAAGGTCGAGGAGCTTGAGCAGTCCGTTTTTGTCAATTACGTCGATTTGCTGCCACTCCGAACTCTCTTCGACGCGAAAGAATCCGTTCCCATTTTCAATTTTTAAGATTTTCATAGCTCCGTCTTCTTTCTTCATACGCTGCGGAACCAGCTTCCAGACTTCCCATCATTACATTCCAGGTACTCACGGTTTTACCATCTGGTGAGGTCAAGACTTTACTAGTCGGATAACCGGAATAGATCCGCCAAGACACTTTCCGATCCTCAAGCTCTTTTTTTGTACAGAGCAAATAGTCCGGCTTAATAGAAGCTCCGACGGTATTATTGTGGGTTATCACCACAACAGGCATCTTCCGCGACATCTCCTTAATGATAACGTTCACATCCGCTTTGAGAAAATTATTGTCGAAGGAAGATTCTGGCTCATCTATAAGGAGCATATCGTGTTCATTCGCCCCCTCAATTTCATCTAGCAAGAAGAACTCAGACCGCTCTCCCCCAGAAGCCTCGAAGCCATCTTTATTCAAAATTCGGTAGGCAATCTTCACAAAACACTTTGAGAAATCTGCGGGCATCAGCGGCGCACCAACGCCCTTTAATTCCTGTAAGAATTTGTATGGATTCTCATAAGCATCGAATGCTTTGCTGAAGGAGAGCTTACGTGCAATTGCTGCCTTAAGCTCGCCAGCCCCAGCGAATGGCCCAACTTCGGCAACTACGGCAAAGCCTCTCTTTTCCTTTCGCAAGGGTGTCCGCCGCGATCTGGCAAGTTTCGCCACTGTCACAAATTTTTCAACTTTCCGTTTGTTCAAAGCAACGGTGTAAAGGTCAACGTCCGCAATTTTGGGGGCTGCCGATCTGAGCTGAAGCTGTCCCTTGATGTTCTGCACAAGCTCATTGATCCATATTTTTTTCAGTCTAACTTCCTCACGCTCCGAATATATACCCATCAAATCAATGTATAGAGATACAAGTTTCGTGCGTTCTAGGTGTTTTTCGACTATTTCCTTGAATTCGACGTTACTGATTAAGTTTTTCGTCGACGCTATTAGCTCCTCAAGGCCTTTCTGGTTCCTATCGGGAAAGGGATCTTCGCTATAGATTTTCGCTTTTGAGAATGAATCGTGCTTTTCGGTCTCCTTGGCGAATTCTAGCAGCGTTGAGACGTATTGACCGACATCGCGTGCGTCCCGGTCGAGGTCGATATCGAGAACGTCCTCAATTACTCTCTGGAGGTCTGACAGATAGTCCTTTGAGAAGAGCCCTTGTTTTTGGCTGAGATAGGCATTGAACCTTTTTTCGTCTTCATCTTCGTCTCTGGCAACCAAGGCAAACTGTCTAATATAGTAAGCGCCAGGAAACTGCTTCTTGATGGCCTCCAATGTGTATGATTTCCCCGACGACCGGTCGCCGAGCACAACATTAAGTCCGGTCGAAAGCTGCTGCCCGTTTTCGAAAACTTGAAATAATTCGTTCCCGTCTTCTTTGGACAGGGCAACTTTGTTCTTGTCGCGGAGACACTCCTTGACTGCGCTAAAGCTCGCCTCGCTGCAATCAACGAATGTTTGCCGAACGGGAAGAGGAGATAAATCCGATCTGATTCGACAATCGCTGAAGTACACGGGGACAAGGCGCTCCTCACTCTTGATACAGTACACAAACTTTTTCGGACTGCTTACCTCTCCAGCGGTAACGAAAGGGGAGAGACTATTAAGCGTGTCATTATCAATCGACGGTTTTTTCTCGTAATGAGGGATAAGTATGTATCCTTCGAGATCACCAAAAATTCGTTTGAATTCATCAACGCTGATCGAATCGCCAACATCGCGGCACATCGATGCAACTTGCGTGCACGCGGCGTCAAAGTCATCAAGCGCCACGCCATTAGATATCACTAACATTTGACCTTTCCCGAGATCGACTTCGATGCCAGGATAGACGGGAATGTTGATATGATCCCTAATTGCTACGAACTGCGCTTTGTCGAAGAGGTTATGGTTGGTGATGGCGATGCCGTCCAAACCCGCTACCTCGATGTACTCATCAAGCTTTGAGTGGGAAAACTCGAAATTCTCATCCAGGATGCTGGTCTTTGTATGAATATGGAAATCAATCTTCTTCATGGCTGTGCTCGACAACAATAGTTTAGTCGCTGCTGCATGATAGCTGAAGTCGGTCATGTATATGATCCATGAACGATAATATTTCGCAGTTGAATACTCAATGAGAACGGACCAAAATTTTCTGTTGTTTACTAACGTTCGAAACCAGAGAAACGTAAGCCGCCAATCTGGCGGCTTACGGCGTGGCGAGTTTCACTTCATCTTCAGCCGAATAAGAAGCTGCGGACGAATGCAGATCGGCAACACGTTCGACTCTGTGTGGATTTCGCGGCCCTTATCGTGGGGAAGATCGTCGGTGGAAACGAAGACCTTCGTCTCCGGTTCTGGACGACGGTTCGCGCCGCTGATCGTATCCGAGGGAGCGATATAACGCTTGAAGAACGGCGTCCCGAGCGGAACGACAATCGCCTCATCGTCAGCCACGGCCTTGCGGGAGACAAGCGTGCCATTCGGCTGGCGCACCTTGTATTCCTCGTCAATGCGCTCAAGCGTCAGGCCGGCATAGGTGAAGGTGTCCTGAATGTCATCGCGGCCCGGATTGGCGGTATCGCCCTTGTAGGCGCGAAGCTCTTCCAGCACGTTCGGATGCCCCACATACTTATCGAAGAAATCAGCGCCGGCCAGAACACGAAGGCCTGACGCCGGCGTGCCGCGCAGCTCGCGACGGATATAGGCTTTCACCTGCCGATTGAGCGGCGCGATTTCCGTGGTGGCGGTGCCCAGATCGTATTCGACGCTATGTTCGATCAGATCGAATTTCTCGTAAACGTTCAACAACTGCTTGCCTTCGCCATCGAGCACGATGCCGTTCAGCGCGCCCCAATCGAGGTAGCTATGCGTCAGATCGTGCTTGCCGCGCATGTTGATCAGACGGTCGTTATAGACATCCTCAAGGCTCGCCATGATCACGTCGCCCTCACCCCAGGTCGTGAGGTTCTGGATATCGGCCGGAGTGATCGCATCATCGAGCGGGAAATGCGGAATATCGAACGACACGCCATTCTTGTCGCCGCGCATGTTGAAGTTCGTTTCGCCGCCACGCTCGCGAGCCGGGATGACGGTCAACTCCTGCTCGGAGACGCCGAGACGAACATAGGTCGTGTGGATTGGCGTGTCGGTGAATATGCCGAGCTGTGCCGGACGCCCCGTGACGTAGGGCGGGATGTTGATGCTGTCGGTCAGCCGGTCGTCGGCAAATTCGGGAGCGTTGAGATAGTCGAGCGGAGTAGGCACTGGATTACACTCCCATGCGTGCGATGATGCCGAGGGCGGCGAGTTGGTCGAGGGCGGTTTGTTTCTGCGCGGCGGTGATCGCGCCGGGCCAGACGAGGTTTTGCAGAACGACTTGCGCGCGGCGCTTGAGGTTGACTACCTCCTGATCGCCAGCGGTCGCGTCCGCACGCTGAAGGATGATGGCGGCGGCAATCTGCGTGCCGTCCGTCGCATCGGGTGCAAGCGGCTTGAACTTACCGCCGTTCGTGAGTTTTCCGAGAACGGTTCCGGTCACGACCTTGCCGGAACCGGAAGCGAGAGTATCGGTGTCGCGGGAGAAGCGATTTTTACCCTCGTCTTTGACGATATCGCTCTCCGTCTTGTAGCTGAACGTCTGCATGGCAGTTCCTTATTCGATGCCGTAACGGCGCTTCATGTTGGCGGAGAGGCTGGCGCGCTTGTCTGCGCCGGCACGTTCGCTTGCCGAGGGCGACATACCGCCACGGTTCAAGCCCTGAGCATTCGCGGTCCAAAGGCGCCGCGGCTGGAATTCCGGTTCGCTTGGAGTGGCCGCGCCATCGGAACCGCGCGGCGCGGCGTTCATGAGTGCGACGGCCTCTTCAACGGACATGCTGGTTTCGAAGGCCAGGTACTCGGCAAGCGCCTCGCGGCCTTCGGCTTCATCGGATTTCATAATGGCCTTCATGCGGGCCTTGACCGCGCTGGCTGCATCATCGTGCGGCATAGTTTTCTCCTTGGGTTTCGGCGTTTTCTGCGCCTTCGGCGGGTTGCTGGAACCCCAGTTTCGAGAGGCCGCAAGCGCCACCAGCTTTTCAGGCGCGTTGCGGAATTGGCGGTAGTCGAAGGCAGCGACAATCGCGCCGGACTTGGCGCTGCTGGCATCCGCGAAGCCGGCGCTTTCCGCCTCTTCTGGCGTGAACCACGTTTCGGCCTTCATGATTTCGCGGCAGGCGGCGACGCTCTTGCCCGACTTCGCCGCATAGACACGGGCATAAGCAGTCGCGAGCGCTTCAAGCGCCTCGATGGTCTTGGAATGATCGTCGCTATTGCCGACCGTGACGGCGGCAGGATCGTGGATCATCATCACCGAACCCGCCGCCATCGTGACTTTCTTGCCGGCCATGGCGATCAACGAGGCGGCGGAAGCGGCAATGCCCTCCACGACCACATCGAGGCGACCCGGATGGGATTTCAGTAGCGCGTAGATCGCTGCACCTTCGGTAGCGATACCGCCCGGAGAGTTGATGTGGACGGTGATCGCGGCTTTGTCATCGAAGCCGGCCAGCGCATAAAACACGTCCGTCGAGGTGAAGCCTTCCTCACCCGACGGAAACTCGCTGGATTGCACGGAGCCGGTCAGGCGAATGGTATTCTTGTCAACGATAGCGCTCATTTCAGAAACTCCCCGGAGCAAAGGACGGCGCGCGGATCGGCGTCGATGCGACGAAGCACGTCGATCCCGCATTGTTCGGCATGGCGAATGATCGCCTCTTCAGCGCATTCAAATTCCAGCAGCTCGCCTTCGGCCTTTGCGAGCTCGCGAGCGCGATCAGCGGCCGAGATGCCTTTTGCCGAGCCGTAGCTTTTAGAGATCGCGCCGCCGATCAGTTCGCGGAGCGGCCCGGCAATTGCGGCGGCGATGATTTCCGTAGGAACGCCGCTGGTCGGCTGGCGATAGCCGGGAGCAACGAAGCGGGCAGCAAGGTTTTCGACGGCGCTGCCAGCGGTCGTCGTCTCGATCCACTCGTTCAAACGCTGCAAGGCTTCATTGGGCGAAGCCGGAGCTTGCTGGATTTTGGTGATGGAATAGCGCTTCAGGACAATGCGCTTGCGGACTTCCTCAAGCGTCGTCATCAGGGTTTGGCCACCCGCAACCGACTTTTCCACGATACGGCGGAGATCGATATCGCTCATTACGCGCCTCCGTTCTGGACGTGCTGCGCGGCCCATGCTTCGCAGCTCTTGCGCAGGCGGTGGGCGGCGGTCGAACGCTCCTGAAGCAGTTCGATCGAGGCTTCCTGCTCCTCGATGCGCTGGTCGATTTCGGTCTGTTTGGCGCGAAGCTGTTCGATGCGGCGGCGGATGCCGCCGCGCTCGCTGGCCAAGCCGTCACGGCGCTGCTCGGCGAGAAGCTGGCGACGAACCTCTTTCGAGGCGGTCAATTCCACGTCGAGCGTGGCGCGGGCCTGTTCGAGCGCGGCGGTTTCGCGGGCGCTGATCGTGCCGAGCACAGTCAGGCGGCTAAGGTCGATGGTCATTCGGTATATCCCCGTTGATGATTTGGAAAATCCCAGCCGCGACCTGAAATTCAAACGGCCTCTTGAATTTCGCGTTCGAGGATCTGGCGAAGGCGGGCTTCTTGCGGCATGCGCATTCCGGCGTTGAGGACGCGCCAGAAGGTGGTCGCCGGCTCGGAGGACGGCGCGGATGTGGCGCTTTTCTCGCGTTTCCAACGCCCGGCCTCGTAGCGCTCGAAGGCTTGCCGCATGCGGCGACTGGCAACGCTCGGAGCAAGAGCGCTCCATTCCGGGTGAATATTGCGCAGGTGCCGCAACATGTCGTCGCGCTGCGCGTTCTTCACCGCATTGGCGGCACTGATGCCGCCGTGGCGACGCGTTCCGAAGGCCTGATCGAGCGAGATTTCGCCAGCGGTTTCGAGGAAGGGCGAAAGCCCTTGCAGCAGGAAGAGCGAGAGGTGGTACGGGAGCGGACGGCCTGCCTCCACGTGCTGCGCAATTTGCCCCAACCAGCGCAGCGTCGTAGTCGGGTCGGTGCTTGCTTTAAT
Organism: Rhizobium pantanalense; assembly: GCF_030182525.1. Classification (NCBI taxonomy): domain Bacteria; kingdom Pseudomonadati; phylum Pseudomonadota; class Alphaproteobacteria; order Hyphomicrobiales; family Rhizobiaceae; genus Rhizobium; species Rhizobium pantanalense. Next base: position 531,116 of record NZ_JAQJCH010000006.1, on the reverse strand, counting down.
CACGGCTGCCACCCGTGCAGATGCGTGCAAAACACATGTGCACACGTGTATCCGTGTACCGTTTGCGAAGGGTGCAACTGACGAAATCGCGCAGTCCCCCAGGCCCGTCCAGCAGGCTCTTCGGTCGCACGGTCCCTGAATGGGGGGTGTCAGCCATGGCTCGCCTCCATCTCGCGATGACGAACCGTCAACTCTCGAAGCCAGATGGATTGCCTTGGTGTGATGGCGAACCGGTCGCCGCCGCATTCGGCGCGTGCCAGCATGTTGCGAACAAAGTCGTGCTCCCGATCATTCAGGTAGGCGTCCGCAAGCAGCATCCGCGCCGCCTGCAACACCTCACCAGACGACATAGCCGCGCCGGCAAGCTCTTCAGGCGCTTCTTCTCGGTCGCGGTAAACGATCCTCTCTTCCACCACGATACGATCACGGTAGACGATGCGTTCGATGACGCGCGGCCTTTGCGGCTTACCCAAAGCCGCGACCAGATCGTGTATCGAAGCGCCGGCACCGCTCAACGCGCGCAGGATCGCCGCCACAGTGGCAAGAACTTCTCCCGGCTGATCGCTGGTCAGCATCGGTAGGAGCTTGCGCAGCCTTTTGATTGTGTTCGTATTCAGTTCGGCCATGCTCGTGCGCTCGGTCACGTGCCGCTGGCTACGGTCGAAGCCTGCCAAAAGCGCGACCATTTCTCAGGGGGCCGGGCCTGCCACGTCCGCAGGCAATCTGAGAGATCACGGAAGGAGGCCACGCACTCCCTCTCAAAAGCCGATTTTTCAGTTTCCACGCTCTCGGAAGGAGAGGTTTTAACTTTAGTCACTGAAGCGTTCAAACTTTTGAACCCTATGGCCCGACCGATCCAACCACGCCACGACAGCGAAACAATCTTGATGATGTTGGTGAGGCTCTTGCCGAACCGCTGCGGGCGCTCTCGAACGGAGATATGCTCTGTGCCCTTCGAGCGGGCCTTACGGACGGCGTTCTGCACCGACGTGCGCCCGACACCGGCTAAGCGTGCAATCTCATCGAGGCAGAGATCGCAGAAGCCTTTTTTGCGGCAGCGATCCGCAATCACGCCGAGGGCGGCGCGTTCGGCTTCTGAATAGCAGCCACGGATTTCGGGCGGCATGTTGCCAGCACTCGCCCATTTGCGGCGGCGCTGGATTTCCTTGGAGCGCTGTTCAGACGTAACAGGACGGCGCGCCTTCGCCACGACACGTTCAGCGGCTCGCGCCGACGATTGCTTTTCGTAGGCCTTGCTTGCGGCCTTGGTGCCCTGTCCGGTTTCAAAATAACGGTCGCGCTCATCGTATGGGCGCGACAAGATACGCGTGCGCAGCAGCGCGTTGCTGACTGGGAAAGTGCCGGTCATTGCACTTTCCCGTACTGCAGCACATGAGCGGCCTTCCTCACCTCGATAGCTTCGGGGTTCGATAGGCCGAACTTTTCTTTCAGGAAGGGTATAACCGGGCCAACGACGGCCGAACGATTGAGGACAAGCCAGCGGGCAGCATCCTCGATTGGTGAGACACTGCCATTTCCAAAAGACTGAAAAGCCTCAACTTTTTTAAATGTCTCACTTACCGCTAAACTATTGTTTTGTCGGTTATCTTGTGGGCTCTCATCGCCCACCATTCTTTACATATTTGATTGTCAGTTCGAATGATCGGCGGCTGTAGACAGCAATCGCGATGAGCGCCTTTGTGCGCCCGACACCTGTGGCTCAGTAGTTGCCGAGAATGATGACGGCCAGAAGCACGACGGAAACAAGCACGAGGGCTGCTATGATAACAAGCAGCTCCTTCAACATGAATCGTTCCATCTTGCTGTCATCCATAGCGTTTGCTCCCGGCAAACCGTTATCCACATTCATTCCCAGTGTCGAATCGCTGCGCTGAGTTCCGTGTCAGTCCACATGTAAGTGGCCTCGTTGTCAATTTCAGCCTGAAGACCCTCACAGGGGCAACAATTCCTCTTCCATCTCCTTGTACCTTCATTACGGCACATGAAATTTTATCGGTCGCTGCCTTGGCGGCGGCTCGATGTAGGCATCCGGCAGGTTGACCGTCCGCGACAACAATCTCTCCGCGATCTGCGCGGCGGCGGCGCGCGCACCCTCCCCGGAGCAAAAGTTGCCGCGTACCTGTACCGCCGCGGCCAGCAGGCGAAAGAATGCGCTGCATAGCTCCGGCGACGGCGGGATCGGCTCGCACCAGAATCGATCCAGGCTACCTTGATCGCTCAAACCATCTATATCGTAGATCGCTGCTCCCAGCGCTTTGACCGGCTTCCCAGCCTGCAGCGCGGAAAGCGCCGCCGTCGAGTTGACCGTCACCATGCCCTGGCTGGCGGCAATCAACCGATCGAGATTGCCACCATCGATCAGATGAATGCGAGCAGACAATCCACATGAGGCGCCGATGCGGTCGACATAGCCGCGCCAATCCACCAGCCCGTGATCGAGCGGATGCAGCTTGAGGACGAGATGCGCGTCGGGTGCCGCATACTCCGCGAAGGAACGAAGAATCGACTGGATAGCATCTTGCTGCTGATGGAAGGGCGAGTGCGCTCGCAACTGAAAATCGGTCTGAAGCTGCAGCGGATAAACGAAGAAGCGCTTGCCGGCGGCAATCAGATCCTCGATCACACCCTCTGCCTCTCGTGCCCTCCTGCCCCTGAAAGGAAGTTTCCTCAGCCAGCCGGCATATTCCATTAGCGGATGGTAGAGTCCGTGCCGCCGGTAGCCTGGATAGAGGAACCGCAGAAAGACGGCCGGGAGATAATAGGCAAGATCGTAAAGGGCTTCCGCCAGGAAAGTCTGATTGTAACGGCGCTTCCAATCCGGCTCCGGCAGCTTGGACGCTGCTTTCAATATATGGGCAGGATCGGCCGGAAAGTGCGAATTTGAGGAGAGGCCATCTCGCTCGAGCGTCACCCAGTCCGGCCGCAAATATCCCATCTCGACGACATTGACGGTAACGCCGGCACGCCGCGCCTCCTCGATGGCAATCTTATGGTAGGGGCGCTCCTCGCCGTGCAGGATCAGGTCGGTGATGTTCTCGGCCTCGATTCGCTCTCTGACATAGGCGCGCCATCCGGCAAAGTTGCCGCGATAATTGGAGGCGCCGCGGCAGCGCCAAGAAATCCAGTCCCCGGCATTCAGGTTGATTCGGATGCAGCGGCCGCCAGCCTTTTCCAATATCCTGGCAGTCTCGACGAACAAAGGCGAGGATGGACCCTGCAGGAAGAGGAAGACGCGCGGGCGCGTGACCCCTTCCCCGCTGGGCATCATTCCGCGACCTCGGTGGCAAGCCCGGCATAGTGCAGCAATGTGCCGATCAGATTCCAGGGCGCCTCTTCCTGCGGAGGCTGCGGCTTTTGCGAATGGGCGCGCGCGCGGCCTAGCGGAACGATGACGTAATCGGTGCGCGGATCGGGGAAAGGATCGGCAAAGGCTTTCAGCAAGGGCGCATGATCACCATAGAAGAGCAGCCAGACCGGGCGATCCAGCCTGTCGAGGTGATGGGCGAGATTGCCGAGCGCATGATCGGCGCGCATCAGGAGCTCGCCATAGATATCCACCGGATTGACGAGGTCGCCACAGCGGCCCGGCTCCCAGGGGCCATGATTCGCCATGGAGGCAACGAAGAGGAAATTCTTGCCCACGCCGTCGTCGTCGATCGTCCGAATCACACTCTTGGTCAGCGAGAGATCGCTGACATAGGGGCCATCGCGTTCCGGATTGTGATCGAACTCGTCCAGCATCATCATCCGGTCGAAGCCGAGCTGCGGCAACGCCTTGTGGCGAAGGAAGAACGTTTTATCGTAGGGATGGATGAACTGCGTTTTCCAGCCCGCCTTCTTCAGCCGCGCCGGCCAGACCACATCCTTATAGTGGCTGGCGCGCAGATAGGGGTAGCTGGCATCGATATGCACATTTTCGGGCAGCAGCCCGCTCAAGACGGCAAATTCGGTTCGCAGCGTATAACCACCCTCGAAGACACTGGTCATGCGGCCCCATTGTGCGGCCTGCTCGCGCAGGCGATCGAGATTGGGAAGCTTGATGTTGTCGACACCGAAATGTCTGAGGTCGATGAAGGATTCGGATTGCCAGACGACGATGAGCGGTTCGTCTTCGCCATGTTCCCAAAGCTCCTGCAGCGCCGACATGAAGCGCCCGGATAATTCCGCGACGATGGCCTCGCGCCGGACACCGACCCAGATGACGAAATGAAAGACGACGGAGGCGAAGGTGCCGAACCTTACCGTATCGATCTTTACGTCAACCTTGCCGAGAAACTTCTGTGTGAAACGGCAGACCGGCTCGCTGACGACCCTGCTGAACAGCGCGAGCCATGGCATGAAGGCGACAACCAACATCAGCAGGACCCATAACAATTGGTTCGACGCCGGCAAAACCGATGGCTCGAGATACATGTAAAGGCCGCTGAGGCCGAAAACATAAGCGAAGGCGATGATCCAAAAGACGATGTTCAGCGAGGTCGCGTAGAAGATCTCCTTGTATTTGAAAACATCCACGACCAGCGCGATATCCGAAAAAACCAGAGGCTCACGGATAAACTCGAACTTCGCCCTCGATATGCCCGTGAAGATGACGAAGAAACTGATGACAGCCTGCGTGCTATAGAGCGGGCGCCAGGAAATGGCGAAGAAGGCGACATAGATCAATATGATGACCGGAATCCTGGCCACCCAGTCACAGACTACCCGCCGCCAGCTTCTTTTCGGGCGATTTTCGGCGGTGACGGCAGCCGGCATGGCGAAGGGATCGGTTAGCAGGACGATGACGCAGGAAAACGCGAAGCAGGCAAGCGTCAAAAGAACTGGAAAATCATGAAGCTTCAAGATTGCGCCATCCAAATGCCCGCCGCCTCTATGATATTTCTCATATCCGCGAGGACCGGGCCGCCAATTCCCTGACTTACCTTCTCTTGCACGTGTTTCACCGACAGCGCAACACCGGTAGTTGTTTCGTATTACTTATCGCTATCAAAGCCTTGCTCGGCGGTATCGGCAAGACCGCGATCCCCCTCCCCACCAAATATTTTTCGCGTCTTGCGCGAAAACCACCATAGTAGCGGCGGTTTTATCAATGGTCCGAAAAATGCAAGCGCCGTCAGCGAAAATCCGAAATGGATTCTCTGCTTGCCGCGATCCAGACCGTCAACGATTTTTGCCGCGACCGCCTCCGCACTCCAGGGTTTGACGGCCGCCATCACCACCTCCGCCTCGCGAGGTCTGAGAGAGATTTCTCGGCGATATTGCGGCGTCATCGTATCGGGCGGAAAGCAGATCGAAATCTTTACGCCCGAAGCACCAGCCTCGGCACTCAACGCTTCGGCAAAACCCTCCAACGCAGATTTGGATGCGCAATAGGCGGTGTAGCCGAAGATACCGATCAAGGCAGCGCCTGAAGAGATCATCATGATCCGGCCGCCGCGCCGGCTTTTCATGCCTTTATAAACAGCGCGAACCGCATTGGCCGTCCCAAGGACATTGATGGAGATCTGCTCATCGAAGACCGACGTCGGCATCGCATCGAAGGTGAAGGGCTCGACGATACCCGCAGAAGTTATGAGGATATCACAGGGACCGAAGGACGCCTCGCAAAGCTTTACCGCCTCCGCGGTCTGTTCGGCCGAGGCCACATCAGCGGAAGTCGTTCGGATGAAGGCGCCGTCGACACCGGGAAGCGCTGCGATTTCGGCGCGTGCCGCTTCGAGCCGCCCCACATCGCGGGCAAGAAGCGAAACTCGAGCGCCCCTGGCCGCATAAAGCTTCGCTACCGCCAGACCAATTCCGCTTGAACCTCCCGTGACGATAACGTGCATGAGACGACCGCCCGGAACTTATGAGCCGCCTGGAGCCTGAGCCAGGGGCAGCAGCTGCATCATCTTGTCCATATCCAGCGAGGCAAGACCGAAATTGCGGTCCTCCAAACTCTTGAGTTTTTCGGCCGTGAGCGTGACCGCCCGCCGGATCTGTTCCTCGGTGTGATTGCAGGTAATGAAGAAGCGGAGCCGCGCCATGCCTTCCGGCACCGCCGGATGGATGATAGGCAGCACATTGATGCCTTCGGCGAGCAGGTCGTTCGAAAGCTGCGCCGCACGAAGCGAATCGCCGACGATCACAGGCACCACCGAATGGCCCATGCTGAGGCCGGTATCGAGGCCCGCCGCCTCTGCTTCTTCGAGAAAAAGATGGCCGTTGCGCCTGAGGCGTTCGGTTCGGTCCGGTTCGGATTCGAGGATATCGAGGCCAGCAATGGCGGCGGCGGCGAGAACCGGTGAGAGACCGACGCTATAGACGAAACCGCCGGCTTCCGCTTTCAGAATATCGGCAAGTGCACTGCTGCCGGCAATATAGCCGCCACAGCTGGAGGTCGTCTTCGACAACGTGCCCATCCAGATATCGACATCACGCGGATCGAGATCGAAATGCTCGAACGTGCCACGGCCCGTCTGGCCCAGAATGCCAAGCGCATGCGCTTCGTCGACCATCAGCCAAAACCCGTAGCGCGCCCTTAATTCCAGGAGGGCGGGAAGGTCGGCAATATCGCCATCCATCGAATAGATGCCTTCGACGATGACGAGGATGCGCCGAAAATCCGATGAGAGCGTCTTCAGGATATTTTCGAGGCTGTCGACATCATTATGCTGAAACAGCCGGCGTGCCGCGCCGGAAAGCTTGATGCCGGCAAGCGCACTGTTGTGAATGAATTCGTCGTGGATCACGAGATCCTGCGGCCCCATCAGGCAGCTGATCGCGGCGACATTGGTCAGATAGCCGCTGACGAAGCAGACAGCGGCATCGACGCCATAGACTGCGGCAAGCCTGCGCTCGAGCTCGACGTGATCAGGCCGCTCTCCTGCCACGAGGCGACTCGCCGAAGCCGAAATTCCAAAGCGGTCGATCGCTTCCTTGGCACGTGCGGCAACATGCGGATCGGTATTGGTCGCCAGATAGTCATAAGAAGCAAAATTGACGAACTCGCGGCCGCCGATGCGGGTCGTCGCGCCCGCGGCGACATCGTGCGACCGGTAGAAGGGATTGGCAACGCCAAGCAATTCTCCCGCGATGCGCTGCGTTGCGACGCGCTTGTATTCCGGCAGATCCTCGAAGCGCGTCACCTGGCGCGGCTGTGCCTGCGGCTGCCGGTTCAACCGTTCGGTCCGATTGCGGCCGGAGGATTCGCCAACTCTGCGCATCTGTTCGAGCAACTTGCTTTTCTTCCGCTCCGCCGGATTGCCATCATCGGCATCATACGTGGTCACTGGACGGCCCTTTTTTCCTGGTCTGAGGCATGGCTGCGCGCCAGACGCTCGACCACCTCGTCTCCGGCCGCGTCACCACTAGCATCATCACCACTGCGATTCATGACTCGATCACGCAAGCGACTGACGACATCGCCCACGGTCGTGCCCTCGCCTACGCCGCTCAAAGGAATATCGAAGCCGGTCTTCTGCTGGAAGCTCATGCCGAGCTCCATGGCCATCAGGCTATCGAGCCCGATATCCTTCAACACCTTGTCAGGCGTCACCGTGTCTTCGGTCACGCGCAGGATGGCAGCAATCTCCGCAGCGACGAGCGCATGCAGGACGGCCTGAGCCTCCTCTTCCGATTTCCCTTTGATCAGCTCCTTGAGATCGATGCCATCTCCCTCGTTCAGAGCCTGATGGCTGCCTGTATGCCGCATCAGCGGCTCGAACAGCGACCGGCCGGAGATCGGCAGCAGGCGAACGGCATTCCAATCGATCTCGGCGATCATGACTGCCGCCGCATCGACCGCGCCTCTGTCCGCCAGCATATAACGCTCGACCTGCTCCAGAGCGTCGCGCGCCTTCAGCGCTGCCTTACCGATGCGCTTGGAAAGGAGATCATTGACCTCGATATTGCGGGCAAGGAAGCCCTTGTCGGCGATGGCGCCGAAACCGACGGCGAGCGCGGGCTTGCCGGCAGCGCGGCGCGCACGCGCCAGGCCCTCCAAATAGCCGTTTGCCATCACATAATTCGCCTGGCCGGGATTGCCGAGCATGGTCGTTGCCGAGGAGAACAGCAGGAAAAGCTCCAGCTTGTCGTCCCGCGTCAAGCGATCCAGGTTTTCGGCGCCACGGATCTTGACCTCGAGAACGGGACGGTTGCGCTCCGGCGTCAGGTTGGCGAGCAGCGCGTCGTCCAGAACCATGGCGGCATGAACGACACCCTTCAGCGCTCCTTCGGCGCGAAGCGAGGCAAGCAGCGTCTCGACCGCGGCAGCATCGGTGATATCGCAGGCATGCAGCGTCGTCACGACGCCCCGCTTGGCCCAATCGGCTATCGCCTTTTTCGTTTCCGCATCGGCAATGCCTCGGCGCGAGCACAGAGCTATGCGGCGCGCGCCCCTGGAAACAAGCCAATCGGCGGCGGATAGGCCGAAGCCGCCAATGCCGCCCGCAACGAGAAAAACGCCCCCGGCATCGAAGCGCAGAGATTTCGCGGGCGCTCGCAGGACATTGTCGACACCCGCAACAGGCGGGCGCACCACGATCTTGCCGATATGGCCGGCATTCTGCATCAGCCGGAAAGCGTTACCGATCTCGTCATAAGCGAAGGCGCGATACGGCAGCGGCGTCAGTTTTTCTTCGGCGAAAAGCTGACCGATCTCCCTGAATATGCGCCGTGTCAGGTCGGGTACATTGACCAGAAGCTGATCGGCATCGATACCGAAGTAGCTGACATTGCGCCGGAATGGACGCAGGCCGATCTTGCGGTCGACGTAATAATCACGCTTGCCAAGCTCCAGGAAGCGGCCAAAAGGCTTGACCAGCTCGATGCTCCGTTCCATCGCTTCCGAAAAGAGCGAATTCAGAACGAGGTCGACACCCTCGCCGCCGGTAAGCCGCCGCACGCCGGAAACGAAATCCAGAGAGCGGGAATCAAGCACGTGATCGGCGCCGAGCATTTTGAGGAAGCCGCGCTTCTCGACCGTGCCGGCCGTGGCGATCACTTTCGCCCCCCTGTGCTTGGCGATCTGGAGTGCAGCCAGGCCGACGCCGCCGGCAGCTCCATGGATCAGGATGCTCTCGTCAGGCTGAATGCGCCCAAGCTCGACCATGGCATAATAGGCGGTCAGAAAGGCAACCGGCACAGTAGCGGCAGCAATGGTTTCCATCCGCTCCGGCAGCTTTGTCACGCCGTCGCGATAGACACGCACATGAGTCGAGAATGCGGCAGGCCCGATCCCCATCACCTTATCGCCCGGCTTGAGATCATCGACAGCATCGCCTACGGCAAGAATTCGCCCGGCGAATTCCATGCCGATCGTGGCGCCGGCAAAGCCGTCTTCCAATGCTTCCTCGGGCAGAACGCCCATAGCCCACATGACATCCCGGAAATTGAGGCCGGTGGCTTCGACGGAGACGACAACCTCGCCTTGGTCGGGTGCAGGAAGGCCCGTCTCCTCCCAGGCTACGCTATCCAGGCGCCCGCTCACATGCTGGCGGATCGTTGCTGCCGTGAAATCACTGGGGTTCGCTTCGATGGCATCGAAGGGACCAGCCACAGCTCGGACTTCCCGGACCCTTCCGGTCGCATGATCCAGGAACCATTCCCTATTGTCCGTTTCCGCGACCATCAGGGCATCGACCACCGATAGCGCCCGACTACCAGCCATATCGGCATCCAGCAGGTGCACGTCAAAGGCATCATATTCATTCTGAAGAACACGGCCGAAAGCCCACAGGCCGGCATTGGCACCATCGATGGAGCCAGTCGACAGCGGAGAGCCGCCGGGCGCCACGATGACCAATCGAGGCCGTGTTCCATCGGCGTGCTGAGACAGCAGGTTCGCCATTTGCGCGAAGGCGGAGAGACGTGACAACGAGAGTTCCGCTGCATCGCCGCGCTTCATATCCGCAAGATAAACGATGCGGCGCGTAGCCGGGTCAATGGTATCGAGAGCGTCGACAATATCCGGAGACGATGCACCAAGATCGATCACCGTTATATTCCTGCCCAGCTTGCCGAGACCCTTCCGGCCCTGCTCCGACAAGATCAGAATCGGATCGACGGCTTCCACGACAATATCCTCTGCCGGCTGCCGCTCGGAGACGGCCGACACCGTAATCAGCGCACCTTCGGGGAAAGTTTGTTCCTGGATCAGAGGCTTGGCAAAGCCCAGAGTTCCGAGGAGATCGGCAATCTGCTGGGGCGTGCCGAGCCGCCCGACCGGGAATTCCGGCGACTGGCTATCGGCAAACCAGCCTTCGGAAAGACCGAAGACGAAATCATTGAAGGCGCTCGGTGCGCGATCGACGAGCAGCAGCTGCGCGCCGCTGGCGGCGACCGACCGGACCATCCGCTTGATCTCGTCATTGTGGCGCATCAGATGCTGGCTCTGATCGCCGGAGGCGACCACGATGTCGGCGACGTGCTGATCCGTCAGCCTGACGGGATCGACAACGATAACATGCGCGTCGCGCTCGAAGGCGATCTCCAATGCTCGACGGGCTTGCTCGCGCGGCTCGGCGATCACGAGACATGCGCCTGCGGCCGCAGCGATCGTTGCCAGCTTTCGACTGAAAGCAACCGATACCGAGCCGACCTCAAGAACGTGCCCGATCGCCCCGTCGTTGGCCTCGATGGAAGACGCCAATGCCTCCGCCAGCATCGAAAGCCGTCTCTGGCTCAAGGGAGAATGGACAAGCACATGCTCCAGCGTCGCCCCACCGGGCATATTTGCACCCTGGGCCGCAGGCTCACGCTCCAGCACATGCGGGCGTATCATCGTCAGATGCTCGAGCGTCTCGCGATAGGCGTCGCCAACGAGGACACTCTCGGCCACGCGCCCGGCGTCCTCGCGATAGATTTCCTGCACCAGCTCCCCCACCGGCGGCAGCGTCGGCTCCAGGGGTACATGCCACCTGCCGTCCCCCGTCTCCGCGATGCCGGCGTCCTCCAAAATGTAAAGGCAATTGACGAGGAAAGACCTGAACTCGGGATCACCGGGAAGGCCGGAGAATGCGACAGTACCGTTGCGGTCCGCAACCTTCAGCGCGATATCATGGCAGGCCCGATAGATCGCGGCGTCAAGAAGAAGACTTGCATTGTTGAGTGCACGGTTCCCATCGGAGGCGCCATGCGATGAAATCCACCGTGTACCGGCGCTAGGTCTGTCTCCGCGGGCGAAATGAGCTGAAGGCACTCCCTCATAATGAAAGGCGACGGAATCGAGCGTTGCCCTGCGGCGCAGCTGCGTGCGGCGGAAACGGCAATCGTCAAGAACGACGACCGGCCTGCCGTCTGCATCGAACAGAGTGAAACGGGCCTTGATTGAATTCGCGCTAAACCGCTCGATCTCGATAACGGCTTTGACGATCGGTCTTCCCTTGCCGAAAGCTCTCACGGTGCCGAAATGAACGGGAATATAGGGAGCACCGGTTTCGTCGCCGGAGAATTGATCGAACAATGCGACGAGTCCGTGAAACGCCGCATCGACCGACATGGGATTAAGATTATAGCTGGCGAAGGGATGAGACGGCGGGGCAGCCGGCTTCAGGTCCACTTCGATCACATGATGACCAAACGCCACGGCTTTCGACAGAAGCTGAAAATACGGACCGTAATGCAATCCGAAACGTCCCGCCGTTTCGTAAGTCACATCGGAGGTCAACATCGATTTGCGCTCTGTGCCCGATCGCTCAAGGGATTTGCCGGTCCCCTCGCCCGCCAGCGGCTTGCGGCAACGTCCAACCACATGAACCGTCCATTCGTCATGGCTTAGGCGTTCGCGCGACCGGATCTCGATATCTCCGGTCTCAGGCGACAGAACGGTCGACAGCTCGACCATTCGATCCTGTGACAATTCCAGCGGCCGGATGATTTCGAGATTGCCGATTTCAACCTCATCCGTCCCGTAATAGCGTTGCGCCGCCGTTACCACGATCTCGACGAAACCACTGCCTGGCATGATTGCCTTGCCGTCGACCACATGTTCCGCAAGGTCCGGGAAGAGACGGGCATCGAGATGGTTCTTCCAATTCGAACCATTAAGATCGGCGCGCCAACCGAGCAGCGTATATGGGCTCTTGCGATCTCGACCGAAGATATCGATCTCGTCCGTCGTCGGAGGGGTGCGAAGCTCCACTGGCTCGAAAGGCAGAGACGGCAGTTTGACGAAGGCGTTGCGGGTGGCGCTGCCGCGGGCACGCAGCGCAGGCGCTCCATTGGCGACTGCCCGCGCAAATGATTGCGAAACGGGATCATGATCGGCAACAGGCGCCTCCCGTAGCAAGGTCGGTATCGCAATGAGCTGAACCGATGCCTGTTTGGCGATCTCCGCCACATAGTTCGACAGGATCGGGCGCGGCGAAATCTCGATGAAGAGGTTGCATCCCATCGCCATCGCGGCCTGACAACCGGCCTTGAAGAGCACGGGATCGCGAACATTGCGCCACCAATATTGCGTATCCAGCAGGCGCCCGTCACGCAATTCACCTGTTACCGTCGAAATGAAAATCCCCGTGCCGCTATCCGGTGCGAGATCGGGCAAGTCCGCGAAAAAGGCCTCTTTGGCGCGGTCGATAATCGGATGATGGAACGGATAATTGATATCGAGAACATGCGCGACGATCTGGGATTTGCGCGCAGCGTCCCTGTAGGCCTCTATCTCATCGGCAGGACCGGAGATCGTTACCGAATTCGGCGCGTTGATCGCCGCGATACATATATTGTCGAGACCCCTGGATTTCGCAAAGGCTAGCGCGGCATCCTCGCCAAGCACCACGGCGGCCATCCTGCCCTCACCAGCGAGGAGATCCTGATGCAGCGAGCGTTTGGCGACGATGGCAACCGCTTCGGCAGCCGTCAGCGCCTTGGCGGCATAAGCGGCTGCGATTTCGCCGACCGAATGGCCGAAGACCGCATCGGGCTTGACCCCCATGGACCATAGACAATCCGAAAGAGAAGCCTGGATTGCGAACAACAGCGGCTGCGCGATCTTGGTATCGGCCAGGCGTGCTGCAAGATCGGAAGCGACGAGTACATCGGTCAGCTTCTCGCCGAGATAATATTCGAAAAGTGCGCTGAAGGATTGGAAGCATTGCCGGAAATGGCGATTTTCCTGATAGGCGCCGACACCCATTCCCGCCCATTGCGAGCCGTTGCCGGAAAAGACGAAAGCGATCTTGGCGGCCTGCGCCGGAGCTTCGCCTGCCTCGCCGACCGAATTTTTGCCTGCGAGATGCGCATCGATCGCGGCAAGCACAGCCGCGCCGTCCTTCGCACGGGCAGCAAAACGATGGCGCATGGGTTCCCGATTGGCGGCAGCGGAAGCAACGATCTGACGAGCCTCCTTGGGCTCGGCAGTTTCAAGACGGGTCCTGTAGTCTTCGAGCAGTGTCGAAAGAGCGGACGCCGTATGAGCGCTGACGGCAAAAACGATCCCATCGCCCCGGATTGGCGGCTCCGGCGGCGCAATCGGATCGGGATCGCTGATGACGACGTGAGCATTCGTTCCGCCGAAACCGAAGGAATTGATCCCGGCAAAGCGTGCCTGCTTGGCCGGAAGAAGCTCGATCGTTGATGTGTTGACCCGAACGTTCAGTCCCTCGAAATCGATAGACTCATTCGGGTGATCGAAATGCAGTGAAGCCGGAAGGAAATTATTCTCAAGCGCAATGACGGCCTTCAGCAGCCCGAAGAGGCCGGATGCCGGTTCGGTATGGCCTATATTCGTCTTGATCGAGCCGATCGGCACAGGCGCCCGCCGATTGCGGCCTATGACTTCACCGATCGCCCATATTTCGGCGGGGTCGCCGACCTTCGTCCCCGTTCCATGCCCCTCGATGAAGGCGATGCGATTGACATCGATATTGCGGCCTTCATAGATCGACTGAAGCAAAGCGGCCTGCGCCTCGCGGGACGGCATGGAAATGCCGTTGGTGCGTCCCGAAGAATTGACGCCTACGGCATGGATCCTGGCATAGCTGCGGTCCTTCTCGCGCAGTGCAACGTCCGTCCGGCGCAATACGATCGCCGCACCACCTTCTGCACGAACGTAACCGCGGCCGTTGTCGTCATAGGCGCGGCAGAGCCCTTCCGGCGATAGCATGCGCGCCTGGGCGAAGCCCACGAAGGACATGGGGTTGAGCAGGATATTGATGCCGCCGACGATCGCCGTATCGATCTCGCCGTTCTCCAACGCCTTCACCGCCTGATCGAGCGCGACCAGCGACGACGAACAGGCCGTGTCGATCGTCATGCTCGGTCCGCGCAATCCGAATATGTGGGAGATACGGTTGGAAACGATGGAAAGCGTGTTGCCCGTCATGAAATACGGGCTGCCCGAAGCGGGGTCTTCCAGCGTCAGATTGCCATATTCAAGGGAGGATGCCCCGACATAGACACCGACGCGCTGCCCCTCGAATCCATCGATCGGCAAGTTTGCATCTTCCAAAGCGCGCCAGACTATATTCAGAAGGATGCGCTGCTGCGGATCCATCTGCATCGCTTCGCGCTGGGAAAGGCCGAAAACCGCGGGATCGAAGGCGTAGACATTATCGAAAACGCCGGCTGCAAAACTGTAAGTCTTCCCCTGAATACCAACAGCCGGATGCCAAAAGCGCGCGAGATCCCAGCGCTCCTCTGGTATGCGGCTTACGGTACAGCGCCCCTCCTTGAGGACAAGCTGCAGTTCTTCAATCGAACTCGCCCCTGGGGCGACGCTTGCGCGTCCGATAATTTCAACTGTCATGTTCTCTCAGCAATACTCGAAGAAGGGCACCAAACCGGCCAAATTCAATATCAACTGCACACGTTATTATCTGTGGTTGTTATCGACAAAAAAATGCGTGTGCAACCAATATGCGGCAGCGCAACAACCGATGCAATATGCGATCTCTTACACCCTTCAATCCAAGTCGAAGATCGCAGCTATTGCTTGCGACGATTGTCGTGTTTTCGACAAGTCAGTTCGCGATGAATTTCCGTTGCCGACAAGGCACGATCCGTCACAATCATACAGATGTCGGCATCCGCCGACGAATAGGAGCGCAGGTAGACCGGATGGAACCGCTGCTCCTTCATTTTTCCAGGATTACTGTCCCAGATTCACTGCTGTTGCTGCTCCCTGGGACGCGATACCTAGCGGCGTACCGATAAGATTCAAGAACTTCCTGATGTCGACGGACGGATGGCGCGACACGTAGATGACGTCGCGGCTCTTGACCGGGAAGGTCTGCCCTACGATCAGGCTGTCAGGATTGGACATATCGAACCGATAAACGATTGGATAGCGTCCCTTGGCATCCGGCACCATTCCCTTGCGCAGCAGGTCCTGGAAACGGGCGGGGCCGAGCAGAATCTTCGCGATTTCAGGCTCTTCGTAGCGGAACAGGAAGAAGCCCTTGGCATTGCTAGAATCGTCGATCGCGCCATGACCGAGGGCAACGGCCTCAAGCAGATTCAGATCGTTCGCTCCGAACTCGATACGACCGTCTCCACGAACAGAACCGAGCAGGGTGAAGGTTCGCGGATCGCGGACGAGGAAAATCTGGTCGCCCGGCTGTACATAGATATCTTCCGAAGGATGCTCGATGATCGACTTCAGCAGAACCGTTCCGGTTCTACTGCCCCGAACCAGCGTAACATAGGTTTCATAGGGTTGCGTCGAGGGTCCACCGGCCTTGGCGATGACTTCGGTGATCTTTTCTCTGGTCAGATCGAGCGGAACCATAGAAGGACGGCCAACGGCGCCCGAAACCGTAACGGTGCGCGACGGCGTGCCCATGCTCGTCACGATGACATCCGGTTCGACGGCCTTGGTTGCCAAAGCCGCCAGGATCGCCTTGCGAGCCTGATCAAGCGTCTTGCCGGCGAATCGAACCGAGCCGGCATAAGGGATTGCCGCCGTGCCGTCCGGCTGCACGACGATATCGAGCGATACCTGCTTCGATTGCGCCGTCGAGAACAGGCCATCGGCGCCAGCTTCGAAAATCGTGACCTTCAATGCGTCGCCGACACCGATGACGACCGAACCGACGCCACCGCCCATGCCAAAACGACGATTGAGCGTGGAGGAAACATAGTCGGAAACCAAACGCGCACTGCGGCTGTCGATGTCGACAATGTCGAAAACTGCGGCATTCCTGCGACCCAATTCGACACTGGATTGACCGGCATCTTTTACAATAGCGCCAGCCAGCGGACCTTCGCTCGAAACGGAATTACATCCCGCCAGAACCACGCAACAAAGTACGGCGCCAATACGAAACAATTGAAACCCTCAAACCAATTAGCTGCCGTGATTACCTGATGGCATACATCGACATAGAATGCATCAAATCTATCGACGCCTTGAAAAGCATAACGGGCGCGCGTCAACAAGCCCAAACGCCGGGAATACAATCAAAAATATCAGGTGCGATCATCTGAACACACCCGGGTTTAAAGAAGCGCCCGATCAAATGGGTTTATAAGGGGCAAAGGCAGGTAAAGCAATTTACACGAGTATTATTTGGAATTTAAAATTAAAATTTTCTGAAAAATAAAAAGAAACCGTTAAGTAACGGCAATGGTAAAAAATCGCCCGATCAGCGACATAAAGTTCCACAGAATCGCACTTGTGCCGCTTTTCATAAGATTGCGATTGCCTGTAAAAGAGTTGAGTCCTGACCCGCAACCCATGCAGAGATGACAGACCACAACAATCGGTACTTGCCGAATTTCTGCCTCCAGCGAGATAGCATCGATGGCTCCTCGAATCAGCCTCGGCAATCCTCGATTGTCCACCGGCACTTATAAATTCCGCCAACTTGCTGCGAGGCAAAAAAGCGGTTTTGGAGGCTGCGATACGCCAGAGCGAGAACGTCTCCGGATCGGCGGGATGCCGATTGAAATGAAGGTTATGTATTAATGCTTGGTTTTTCAAAGCGCTCCCAGAAGAAAGCATCGAAAAGTCCTCTGGAGATATTCGATCAGTACGAGCAAGGCAGGCCAGCGCACCAAAATGCCATCGATGCGCTTCAAGGATGGAACTGTGCGTTCCCGCCGGAATTCGGTCTTAGCGCCGGCAACCTGCCCCTTTATGCCGATGACCGCATCGATTGGGCATTGCGCACATTCGGATCGATAGAAGGCAGGACCGTTCTCGAAGTCGGGCCGCTCGAGGGGATGCATACCCATATGCTGAATTGCCATCGCCCGGCGCGGATCGATGCGATCGAAGCAAACCGTCTCTGTTTTCTAAGATGTCTGGTTACCAAACAGATTCTGAACATCGACGCCGCCTCTTTCATGCTCGGCGACATCCAGGCGTGGCTGACGGAAGGCGAAGAAATCTACGACTTAACGCTTGCATCGGGGGTTCTCTATCATATGGCCGACCCCGGCGAGTTTCTTCGCTTGCTCGCAAAGCGGTCCCATACAGTTTTCATCTGGACGCACTTCGTCCTTGAGGACGCAATGCCCGAAGGCGACGTGCGTTGGCTGCCTTTCACCGGCAAGGTAGAGACGAAGCTGATAGATGGCATTGCGGTGCGTTACTACGAGCGTAGCTATCACCATGCCAATGCCAATGCATCTTTCTGCGGTGGCATGAAGGACCGGCACTTTTGGATGCACAGGGATGACATCTTGATGCTGCTGCGTACATTCGGCTTCAATGACGTTGTCATCCGGGATGAAAATCTAAGCCATCCAGGCGGCCCCAGCTTCTCGCTACTGGCACGAAAAGCGCCCAACGAGGCCTGACGAGGTTCGAATGCCAAGGCCCGACATCTGCGATATCGATAGGCATCTTGATAGATGTGATGCTATGCAGGGCGTAATGACGTCACTCCATCACCCATTTCGGCGCTGTGCCGATCTGGTAGAAGCGCCGGAGCAACTCCGTGCTTTTTAACCTCGAATATGATCATGGCAATGTTATCGAGGGCTATCTGATCCCCGATGGCTTTTCCGACAAACCGCAAATCAGAATCTCCGACGCCGATGGCGATCTGATGATCCTGCCATGCGACCAGCTCAAACAGGCGGTCATCGACTCGGGGCGGCACGAAGATGGCTATGTCGGATTCAGACTCGACACAACAATCATGCCTGACCTCATGGAACGTACATCGCTGATGATCCATGACGCCAAATCCGGATTGTTGATCTATCGGCGACCGCAAGTATCGAACACGATTCCATTAAAGATTGTAAGGCTTGAGACACAGCTGCTGCCAATGGTCAAATTCGACTATTATTGCGGCCGCAACTTTCAATACGAGCTTTCATCCGTCGAGCGCTTCGGTCACGAAACGACCCTTCAGGCCTTTCATCTGAACGCCATCCAGTCGATCTATCTTAGCGGCCGGCTGTTGATGCGCAATTATGAAGAATTCCTTGACAAGGGATTCAAGGCCATCGTTCTGCTTACCGATCCCTATTACGAACTTGCTCTGCGGATATTCCTACTGAAACGGATGGCGAAAACTCAGATTTCCTTCTTCGGCGATCGCGACAAGATTATCCTGGCGCCTGCTGCGGAGCATTTTGCCGAGGTAAGCCTCGAAAATGAAGCCTCTCTCAAGACGGCCTTGAAGAAGGCCCCTCAGAGTGTCAGAAACGTTCTGGTATCTCCGGTCACCCGGCAATTGGCCACAACCATTCCGGAACAGACCGTGACACGCGCCGATGTCGCCAGCGCGATCGATCTTCTCTCGCGCTTTGCAATTGTCGGTTTCGATACGGACAGTCTTTATTTTCAACAGGCGCTCAGCGAGCTCATCGGGATTTCGGTTGACGATTTTCCGTTGCCACCCAGACACAGCACCCTTGAAGACGTTGCGACAAGGTTGCGTTCACTGCATATTGCCGAGCTCATGCTCGAAGAGGATTTGATTTTCGACCACTATGTGCGTCAGGCGATGAAACCAACCGCGCCCGGACTGCCGGAAACGATTGCAAGCTGACATGCCGAAGCCAGTCATTGAAGACGCGATAGTTCAGGACTCTCCGCGGGTAAAAACGAGCACCCGGCATATTCTGCCTTCGCTGTTTCGGCGCAGGCTGCCGGCGCAGCGTGCGCGCACCGATATCGAGGACATCGAATACATACCGGTGCATGACAGCAGCGAGCCCGAAACACAGTCGGGCGGCAAGCCGCCACTGAGACTTATCGGCTTTGTATTGCTCGTTATCTTGCCTTTCCTGGCCAGCTCGGTGTATTACGCCTTCATTGCCTCTAACCAATATGTGGCGGAAGCACGTTTTGCCGTTCGTGCCGTGTCGGGAGCAGGCGACACCAGCGATGCCGGCGACCCCGGGGGAGCCACCAGCGCTCTGAACATGCGCTCGGCTTCGCAGGACGCCTATGTCGTCACCAGCTTCATTCACTCGACGGAAATTCTGAACCGGATCGGCAAGAAACTCGATTATCGGGCCATGTTTACCCGGCAGGATGCGGATTTCCTGTCGCGATTCAGTTCGGCGCGATCCGACGAAGAGTTCCTGAAGTACTGGAACGACCATGTCAGCGCCTACATAGACGTCACCTCCGGCATCATCACGCTGAAGGTCAGGGCTTTCACGCCTGATGATTCCGTCAAGCTTGCGGACGCCATCATCGAGGAAAGCGAAAAGCTCATCAACGAGCTTTCCGAACGGGCGCGCAACGACATCGTGCAGAGCATGAAGGCCGACGTTCAGAAAAGCGGCAAGACGTATGGCGACACACTGGCCGCCCTCAACCAGTTCCAAAATGCATCCGGCCTTCTGAGCCCGCAGATGCAAGCCAAGAACAGCGGCACGCTTCTGACGGGGCTGCTTGCGCAGAAGCTGGAATTCGAAACGCGTCTCTTCGTCATGCGGCAATCCAATGCCCAGAATTCTCCGACCTATCAGCAGCTCAATCTCGCCAAAGACAGCCTCGATGCACAGATCGAGAAGATGAGATCGGAATTGACAGGTCCTGAGAACGCAAGCCTTGCAAAGGCCCTGCTGGACTATTCCAGGCTGGAGACCGATCGCATGATCGCGGAAAAGCTCTACGAAAGCGCGCAGAAGAACTACGATGCCGTGCTTGCGGAAGCTCTGCGCAAGACGCTCTATCTCGCCGTTTTCGTCAAGCCGGTGCTGCCGGACGAATCGATCTTTCCGCGTCGCGTCAGCACACCGCTGATCATATTGCTTGCGCTTATTGTCACCTGGGCGACGCTTTCTCTCATCTGGGCATCCGTCGAGGATCACCGGATATGAGTGGGAAAGCGCCATGATCAGCTTCAAGAACGTCTCGAAATCCTTCAAGACACAGAGCGGCAAGAAGATCATCCTCGACCGGGTGCATTGCGAGTTCGAATCCGGCTATTCCTACGGCCTGCTCGGCGTGAATGGTGCCGGAAAATCGACAACGATCCGCATGATTGCAGGCACGATGCTGCCGAATTCGGGCAAGATCAGCAAAAACGTTCGGGTATCCTGGCCGCTGGGCCTCGGCAGCGGCTTCAATCCCTTCATGACGGGGCGGGCGAATGTTCATTTCGTTGCGCGCGCTTACGGCGAGGATGTCAGGCGCGTCTCCCGCTTCGTCGAAGAATTCGCCGAATTGGGCGACTATCTTGATGCGCCGGTGCGCACCTACTCCTCGGGCATGAGCGCGCGATTGGCATTCGGGCTCTCAATGGCGATCGAGTTCGAATGCTATCTGGTGGACGAGGTTCTGGCCGTCGGCGATGCGCGCTTCCAGGAGCGTTGCCGCATCGCATTCGAGAACAGGCGCAAGAATTCCGATATCATCATGGTGTCCCATAGCATGAGCATGATTAATACACATTGCGACAGGGGTATTGTACTTGTCGACGGCAGACTTATCGTCTTCGATAAGGTAGAGCAGGCCATCGAAGCCTATTATAGATTGAATCGGTAGAAGATCAGGGATCGACGGCAAGGCCCAATATGGCTCATGATACCGAAAACGCGCCAAAAACGCTTCAGCTCAGCGCGACGGAGCATAGCCGGAACGTGGCCACGAATCTGTCGGTGACCGCGCGGAAACTGCGCTTCTCGACATCGAGGCGCAGCCAGCTGTTCAAGGCCGTCGGCCTGCGGCCGCGGCCGATGCAGCAGATCATCGGCAAGGTCATGCTGGCATCGACCTTTCTACTGATTGTCGTCCCCAATGTCGCTTCGATCTACTATTTTACCTGTGTCGCGTCCGATCAGTATCAATCGGAAACGCGCTTTACGGTCCGCACCTCCACGCCCGCACTCGGCAGCAATCAGATTACCAAGGTGACCGGCCTGCCGCCGGCGCAGATCGTCCAGAACACCCTGATCGTCACCAACTTCATCAAGAGCAAGGACATGGTTACCGCGCTCGAGGAAAGGGTCGACTTTCAAAAGATCTACGGCAACGACTCGATCGATCGGATTGCGCGCCTGAAGAAGGATGCGAGCTCGGAAAAGCTGCTCGATTACTGGGAAGACATGGTTTCGGTCAAAATCGATGCGAACAGCGGCATCGTGACGGTCAAGGCACGGGCTTTCACCGCGGCCGACGCTCAGAAAATATTGCGCGAGGTTGTCGCCGCGTCCGAGGTCGTTGTCAACGACGTCAACACCCGCATCTGGCATGACGTCATCGCAACCGCCCAGGCGAATCTCGACAATGCTAGGGATCAGCTGCAGAAGGCGCGAGATCAGCTTTTGATTGCGCGCAACCAGACGGGCGTCCTCAGCGTCGAGGGATCGTCGACCGTTATCACGAACCTGATCTCATCCGTGCAGAAGGAGAGGATAGAGCTTCAACAGAAATATGACGCGCTGCTTGGGACCGTCTCCGCCGATGCACCGCAGATGCGCGTGTTGAAACGCGAGATCGACAGCAGGCAGAAGCAGATCGACCAGCTCAACAGCCAAGTCGCCGGGCAGAACAAGTCCGAACAGAATCTCGCGGATGTTTCCGTGGATATGTCACAGCGCGAACTGGAACAGAGCCTTGCCGAGCAGCAATTTGCCTCGAGCATGAAGACGCTGGAGCAGGTCAAGTTCGTCAGCAAGCAGCAGCTGCTCTACCTAGATACGTTCCTGGCGCCCAGCCTGCCTGACGAGGCGGAGTATCCCCAGCGGGCGCTCTGGATCGGCGGGATCTTGGGTGTGACGCTCCTTGCCTGGGGTGCCGTTTTCGGCATCCTCGCAAATCTCCGAAGTCGCCTGGCGTGATTTTGCGCGGAAGCCCCATGCAAGTTTTGCGCGACATCGTCTATCAATTGCTTCCAAGACCACGGCCATCCGGTGCGTTGGCGGAAGATGGTGAGCGCGTTGCTCGGCGCCTGCTCATCTTGTCGCGCCATCCCAACCCGAGCTTCAGCTATTATCTTGCTGAGCGGGCCAAGACACTCGGCCACATTCCGGTCATCATGAAAGGCCTCGACGACCCCCTCGACGCTATCGATAGCGAGGGCCTCTTCGTTATCATTTGCCGCTACATCAAGCAGCCGCAGTTGCGCTGGCTGGAACAAAGGCGAGGCACGCTTGCCGGGGTCGCCTATTTCGTCGACGATGACATTCCCGCGGTTGTGACAGGCAACGAAGCCGGTTGGCTCTATAAGTTCAGACTGATCAAATTGGCCGTCCGCCCAATGCCGAGGGTCAATAGGCTCCTCACTCATGTTTGGACCTCGACCGAACCCCTGGCAAACGCGCTCGCGATGAGAAGCCATCGGATCGATATCCTGCCCCCGCTTCCAGCGGATGCAACAGAAATCGTGGTCAATGGCAGCGATGACGGGGGCGCACCGCTGAGGATGGTCTACCATGCCACCGGTGTTCATCGCCGCGAACACGAGTTCCTCATGCCGATCGTCAAAGCCGCGATGGAAAAACACGGCAACCTGCATTTCGAGGTTTTTGCCGCCGGCGCTCTCGCCCGACGCTGGGCTTTGCAAGGGATCGACCCGGCGAGAATGACGATCATCCCGCCGCTTTCGTGGCCTGCCTACCTCGCAAAGACAGAGCATCATCAAGCAGATATCGCTCTGGCCCCTCTTCTGTCCGGAAAGACGAATGCGAGCCGTTCGGATACCAAGCGGATCGACATCAGCCGCCTGCAGGCAGCAGCCATATTTTCCCGATGCCCGACTTTCGAACGATGCGTCGTTGCTGGGGAACTTCACATCGGCAATACCGCCGACGAGTGGCTTGCCGCTATCGACCTGCTCATCGGCGACCGCGTGCTGCGGCTTTCTGCCCGCGATGCCACACGACATTCGATCGAGAAAATGCGGCTATATGCCAGTCCGACATTTCCGGGCATACGTTTTGAACCTCTCAGCGGCGCGGGCTAGGCCAGGAATTTCGCAGGCAATGCCTCTACTCGCATGTGGATGAAATCAATATTTCGATGACACTCAAAATCATACCGAACGCCGATCTCGAACGGGAAATCTCTGCTGACGCCGATCTCAGCCTATGGAAATCCTTGGGGGATGATCCGGCTTTCGAGATCAGATTTTTGCCCATGCGAAAGAAACTGGTCGTTATCCATGTGGTCGCGACCGACGAGCCGCTAGACCCCAAGTTCTATATCAATCGCGGCTATGGCTTCCGAGAGAAAGATACGGTCTCGCTCCCGGAAGGGCACCGCTTCGTCATCACCGCCGACATCGGTTCGGTCGGCTCCATTTGCGCCCTGCGTGCCGATCCGGCCAGCTTCCCAACGACGTTCCAGTTCGCCGCCAGGACCTTTGCGTCAAAAAAATCGGCCGAGGCATATATTGCGACCCTTCTTGAACCGGATGGACGGACCAAGCGTGTCGATCTCGGCAAGCTCCCCCAATATTGGATGAAATTGCCCAGGCTTCGCTTCGGGCGACGCGCCGCAAGCCTGACCGTGCAATATGCCGACGCCAGCTATGGGCTTGCCTCCGCACTGGAGGCGACACCGGTATCCGCAACGGCCGGAACCTGGCTGAGCGTCGTCGTTCCCGTCTACAATGCGCCGCCTCGCTATCTGGACGACCTCATCAAATCTTTCGAAGAACAGGGCGAAACAGGCACCGAGCTCATCCTGAGCGATGATGGCTCGGCGTCGCCGGAAACGCGGCAATGGTATCAAAGCCGGCAATCGAAAGACGATATCCGCTTTGTGCTGAATGAGCGCAACGGCGGCATCGCGGCCGCTACCAATGCGGGTCTGTCCCAAGCACGGGGACAATGGATCGCCTTTCTCGATCATGACGATGTCATCGCACCGCATGCCTTCAAGCTCATCCGGCATACGCTGGAGCAAAATCCGGACGCGAATTTCCTCTATACGGACGAGCTGGTGGTCGACGACATCTTGAAGCCGACCGGCGTCATGTTGAAGCCGGCCTATGATTCCGTGCTGCTGACGGGCGTCAATTACATCAATCACTTTTCCATCTACCGCCATGATCGCCTTCGGGAGATCGGCTATCTCCGCATGGGCTACGACGGCTCGCAGGATTACGATCTGCTGTTGCGTTATCTAGAGGGCGTTCCGGAGGAGAGCGTCCTGCACCTGCCCTACCCGGCATACTGGTGGCGCCGCAATGGCAAGACCTTTTCACGCAAGTTCATGGAGGCCGCCACAACGAACGCCAGGAAGGCGCTGGTCGAACGATTTGAGCGGCTAAAGCAGACGATCGCCGTCGAGGACGCTCTCACCACGACGCTGCACCGGATCATCTTCGAAGCCCCGCATGCGTGGCCGAAAATCTCGATCGTCATTCCGAGCAAAAACAATTTCGATCTGATTTCACGCATCCTCGGCGATCTCTTTGAAAAGACGGATTATCCGAATTTCGAAGTTCTGGTCATCGACAACGGCTCTACGGATCAACCGGTCCTCGATCTCTACGAGCGCTACCGCCAGAGCGAGCCGCGATTCTCGGCGACTATCATACCGGAAGCCTTCAACTTCTCGCGCTCGGTCAATCGCGGCCTGAGCGCAGCGACGGGGGAGCACTATCTCATTCTGAATAACGACGTCGAGGTCATCGAAGCGGACTGGTTGAAGGAAATGGTCTCCTGCCTCGCCTATGACAGGACCGGCATCGTCGGCGCCAAACTGCTCTTCCCCAACGACAAGATGCAGCATGCCGGTGTAGTCATCGGTTTCGGCGGTCTTGCCGGTCACTGGTACATGAACAAGCCGAAGGAGTTCGGCGGACCGATGAACCGGCTGCATGTGCGCAACACCATGACCTGCGTGACCGGAGCGGTGATGCTGATCTCGGGGAACTGCCTACGGAAAATCGGCCTCTTCGACGAGGAGAATTTCGGGGTCGCCTATAATGACGTGGATTATTGTCTGCGGGCGCACAAGGCCGGCTATCGCATCGTCTGGACGCCGTTTGCCTGTCTTTATCACCATGAATCGCTGTCGCGTGGCTCGGACAAATCCGGCGAGCGAAAGAAGCGCTTCGAGCAGGAAAAGCAGAACTTGCGCCGGCTCCACGCCACGCAGGGTTTCATCGACCGCGCGCTCAATCCGGCCTATAGCCGCGATAAATCGGACCCCAAGATCGTGGTGCCGACGCGACTGCATATCCCGTCGATGTCTTAGAGAGATTCAAAGCTGGATCAGATCGAGACCCCGACCGATCTCGCTCTTGGCGATCTCGACCACGCTTCTCTCATGGGTAAAGAGGATCGTCTGGAACCGATCGGCCGTAGCAGCCAGCACCTGCAGACCGGCCCGAACGCGCTCGTCATCGAAGGTCTGGAATATGTCGTCGACGATCAACGGCGCCGGCTCGTTGCGGGCGGCATAATCTTCGAGGAATGCCAGCCGCAGCGCGAGATAAAGCTGGTCGCCCGTTCCTTCGCTCAGGCCATCGAGCGGTACGCGTTCGCCCGCCGCACGTTCCGCCAGCAGCTGCAGCGCGTCACTTTCATCATGCGCTTCGACAAGGCGGGAGAAACGCCCGCCTGTCAGCTGCGAGAACAGTTCGCCGGCCCGCCTGATGACGGGATCGGCCTGCTTCTCGCGATAGGCTTCCATCGAGCCTGCCAGCATGCGGGCCGCAATCTTCAGCACGACCCATTGCCGTGCGAGATCCTTTGCCTCTTGCTCGGCCGAGAGCTTTTCGAAAACCGCATATTCGGCACTGACACCGGTTTCCAGCGCTTGCCGTTGCCGACGGTTCTCCGCCAGACGCGCCGAAAGCTCGCCATGCGTTGCAAATTGCCGCTGATCTTCCTCGGTCAATCGTTCGATTTCGAGATCGGCGACAACGCGTTCGAAGCCTGCCAGCTCAGCGCGGAGTTCGTCTTCGGCCTTGCCGTCGGCCTGCAGCCGGAATCGATCACGGCTTTCGGCGAGCCGGGCAGTGAGACGCGCGCGTTCACGCAGGCGAGAGAGGAGTGCCGGCAGATCTTCGACGCCGTCGAGATCCGCGGTCAGATGATCGAGATCGGTAGCGATGGCGGCAAGAGCAGCTTCCTGGCGGACGACGAGCCCTTCCCCACGCTGCCGTTCCTCCTCCAGGGCGTCGCGCTTCTTCAGTTCGCCGCGCATGGCGTTGACGCGGGTATGCAGTGCCTCGGCAGCGGCATCCGGCGGCAGATGATCCAGCTCATAGCCGCTATTGGCGCCAAGGGTCGCCAACCGCCGCTCGAAATCCGCCATGTCGCGCCGCATGCCATTGACCCGGCGCAGGCGGTTTTCGCGCTCCGCCAGGACATCGGGCAGTTCCTGCCATGCCTTCAAGGCGGCATTTGCCATGTCCAAGGTCGTGTCGCATGGCAGACCAAGCAGTTCCACGGCTTTAGCGAATGCGCCGCGCCAATCGGTGTACTGTCGTTCCAAGCTCTTTTGCTGGTCGTCGAACCGGACCAGCCTTTCACGCGCCGCGCCGATCTCCCCTTCCCGCGTGCGGCTTTCGCTCCAGCGTTCGGACAGAAGGCGCAGATGCTTGCGCAGGCCTTCCGCAATCGCTGCCGGCGGAAGGCGGCCGCTCTTATAGCCGCTTGCCTCGACGATATCCTGTAGAGCGGGCAAGACGCGGTTTTCCGCCAACGCATTCTCATGCCGTTGATCGATTAGATCCCGCAACGCTTTGCGCTCGCGCCGCAGCAGCTCCACTCCACGGCGCCATTCCAGCATCGTCGATGGATCGAGGGCATCGACACCGCAACGCTCAAAAAGGGCTGCGAAGGCTTCCTGTGCATCCTTCAGCGTCTTCTCGAAGCCCTTGAGCCGACTGGAAGCCTCCTCCCGCTCCTGCAGCAGACGCGCCTGCCGCAAACGATAGTCGGCGTGGCGCGCGACCCGATCCGCATCGCTCAGGGCGGCATCGGCCAGACGGTCCGCCTCGGCCACGCTGGCAGTCAGTGCCGCAAGGATCTTCGCTTCCGGAGCCGCGCCGTCCTTCCACTTTTCCTGGATGGAGGCCCATTGCGCATCACGGCTTTCGCGTGCAGCGGCGATCTGCTCGCGCGTGACAACTGGCCCGGTGCGCTCGGCATCCACAAGCGTTCGTTCTACCTCCGTCAGCTGCTCATCATAGGTCTGCAGCTTGCCGGCAGCCTCGCGCACCTTTAATCGAGCGGCGTCGATGATATCGCGATGCCCTGCGATCTCCGTCACTTCCGGCAGCGGTACCGAGAACAATGCATCAATGTCGCCGACGGGTGGCTGCAGCCGTCCAGCCGCCTCGTGGAGTTCGGCCTCGGTGCGACGTATCTGGGTTTCCAGCCCATCAAGGCGAGCCAAGGCGGAGAGATCGCTGCCCAAAGCCTCAAGCTGGTCAATATAAGGTCTCGGATCGATCAGCCGCCCGTTAAGGCTGTCCCTCTCCAGAGCGGCCAGCTGTCGGCGTTCGCTCTCGGATTGCTCGGCAAGCGACTGCATCTGCCGCGCAAGCTGCCTGCCCTGCTCCACCAATTCGGACAGGCGAGTACGATCGATATCGCTCGGCTGCTGTCGTTCCAGCTCGGCTTCGGCAAGACCGAGGCGACGGGCAAGCTGTGAAAGCGTCGTGTCGTAACCGGCAAGTTCCTGATCGACGCGCGGCAGATCGTGACGCTGGGCGCGGTAGTTGCCGGTATCGGCAAAGAGCTGCGTGATATCGCCCGACATCTGCAACAGCGTTTCATCCACCTGGATACGTGCGAGATCTTCCTCGGCGCGCGCAACAGCTTGTCGCGCTCGTCGCAGTTCCGCTTCGCTCGTCTCTTTATCCCGCAGTCTCTGTTCTAGCTTGTCGGCAAAGCCGTCCGGTATGGCGGCAATATCGGAAAGGCCATCGAGCGCAAGAGTTTCCGCATCGATTTCTGACAGCAAGGGCTGCAGGGTTTTCAGCCGCTGGAGCCGATCCAGCGCCTCGCGCGTGCTGCGGCGCTCCGCCTGCAGTCGCTCCAGCTCCGTCTCCAGCTCGGCCGCTTCGACAAGCAGCTTCTTCCAGTCACGGGATTTAAGCTCGTTGTCCTTCTCAGCCTTGCGGGCATCCTCATAGCGGTCGAGAGCCTGGTAGAAGCCACGATCCTTCGAGCGCCTAGCCGCATAGATGCCGTCAGCCTCCGCTTCCAGCGACTGGCGCAGACGTGACAGGTCCGTCAGACCGGACGCCGCCGAAAATAGCAGACTGCCGATCTCGCCGCCGCTGCGCAGCATCGCCGTCGCGCCCTGCCGCAGTCGCTGCGAATCGAGCCCGAAGGCGCGTTCGAAGACATCGCGGCTGAGATTACCAAGGAAGGACGAAAGCGCATCTTCAGCGAGCGCCGTCTCCTTATCGTCGGGCGCGAGAAGCGTCCCCTTGCGGCCACGGCGGCGGCGGAAGCTCAGCTTTGCACCATCACGCGCGCTGATATCTGCGCCGATCCTCAAGGTATTTGGCTCATGCAGGAAGCTTTGTTCGGCGGCGGTTGGGAAACCGAAGAGAAGATCGGAGATCGCGCTCAAAGCCGAGGATTTGCCCGCCTCGTTCGGACCGTAGATCACATGCAGCCGTGCATCGGGGCGAAAATCGATCGCTCGATCGGTCAGCGCGCCATAGCGGAGAATATCGAGCCGGGTGAAGCGCATCAGCCTGCCCCCTGCCCGCGCGCCAGCAGCAATTGTCGCGCCTCTTCGATGAGGGCATCCATGCTGTCGTCCAGCGGCTGTTCCGTCGCGCCGAGGCCACCCGGCAGGCGCACCGCAATCTCATCGATCAACCGGGCCGCCTCTGCTGCAATATCCGTATCGCCGGCATGGTCTGCCAGTAGCTGGCGCAGATCGAGCGCGCCGTCCGCCTCCGCCGATCTTTCCGGCGGCGGCTCAAGGCGCAGTTCCAGCTTTTCCAGCCAGATATCCTCATGCACGCGGTGACAGGCGGCTTCCACCTCGTCGCGCCATTGCTGACGGTTGGCAGCGATCGCACCCTGCAGAGGCGTCACGCCGGAAAGCCGCACACGCAGAGCGGTCATGCGACCTGCCATCTCATCGGCAATCGGCTGCACCGCCTGCTCTACATGGCGCAGGATTGCTGCCTGATCGTCCTCCGGTCCAACCACGATATCGACTTGCGCAAAGCGCGCCTCATCGACGATCAGACGCTCATGATCGATCCGCCCATCTTCCACGGTCACGAGTACCGCGCCCTTGGCACCGCGTTCACGGATATTGCGGCCCTGCAGATTGCCTGGAAAAATGACAAGTGGATCCTGAGCCACCACTTCGAAATCGTGCACATGGCCGAGCGCCCAGTAGTCATAGCCGCGCGACCGCAGATCATCGACGGAGCATGGGGCATAGAGCGCATGCGGCTCGCGCCCGGTCAGCGAAGTGTGGAGAATACCGATATTGAACCAGCCGGAGACAGGTGCGGGATAGGTGATCGCCAGATTGTCGTTGGCGGAGCGTTCGGCAAAGCCCTGGCCGTGCAGCGCCACCTTCAGCGCCTCCAGCCTGACGCTGCCCGGCTTGCCGGTCGGAAACTCGTGGACGTTCGGCGGCAATGTGATGGTTTTAGTGATGACGCTTGCCGCATCGTGATTGCCGCGCAGCAGGTAGACCGGAATTCCCGCACGTTCCAGCCGCGCCATCTCGCGATTGAAGAAAAGCCCGATCTTGTTGTCCTTCCAATCCCCATCATAGACATCGCCGGCAATGACGAAGAAATCGACCCGCTTTTCGATCGCCAGCCCGACAAGCGTCGAGAAGGCCTTGCGGCTCGCTTCCACGAAGACGGCAGCGACGGCGGCGTCCTTCAAGGCGAGCCCCTGGAAAGGGCTACCAAGATGCAGATCGGCGGCGTGGATGAAGCTGAAAGAGGGCATGGGCTCCGATAACAGTCAGAAATCCGGTCTTTCCTTTTAAGGAAATAGAGGCGCAATGAATACCGCGCCAGCGGCTTCATCCAACGGTTTCGTGAGTCGGCCCGCCTCGCCCTGTTTCTCAGTCACGCGATTGCGATCCTTGATCGCCAATGTACGCTTGTGGCCCTGTCGGACGGCTGCTACTGCGCTATCATCATACAAATAAAAGAGAGGAGATTCTCATGAGACATCATGCTTTCGGACGGACGCCCTTTATCGTGACCGATGTCGGCTTCGGCGCCTGGCAGATCGGCGGCGCATGGGGCGATGTCAGCGAGGCCGACGGTCGCGCGGCGTTGAATGCCGCTCTCGATGCCGGCATGACCTTCATCGATACCGCCGATGTCTATGGCGACGGTCGCTCGGAAAAGATCATCGCGGATGTGCTGAAGGCGCGCGATGGCGCGCGGCCGATGGTGGCGACGAAGGCTGGCCGCCGGCTGAGCCCGCATGTGGCCGACGGCTATACCAAGGCCAATCTCGAAGGCTTCATCGACCGCAGCCTGAAGAACCTCGGCGTCGAGAGCCTTGATCTCGTCCAGCTTCATTGCCCGCCGACCGAAGTTCTCTATCGGCCGGACATTTTTGCCGAGCTCGACGAATTGCAGAAGGCCGGCAAGATCAAAGGATACGGCGTCAGCGTCGAGAAGGTCGAGGAAGCGCTGAAGGCGATCGAATATCCGGGCGTGCTCAGCATCCAGATCATCTACAACATCTTCCGTCAGCGTCCCGACCATCTATTCTTCAAGGAGGCCAGACGCAAGAACGTCGCCGTCATCGCCCGCGTGCCGCTGGCCTCCGGCCTGCTCTCCGGCAAGATCACCCGCGACACGCAATTCGCCAGCGATGACCATCGCAATTTCAACCGTCATGGCGAGGCCTTCGATGTCGGCGAGACCTTTGCCGGCGTACCGTTCGAAGTTGGTCTCCAGGCCGTGGAAGAGGTGCGCAAGCTGGTTCCGGCCGGCGCGAGCATGGCTGCCTTTGCGCTCCGTTGGATCCTGATGAACGATGCCGTCACCGTCGTCATCCCTGGCGCCCGCAATGCCGAGCAGGCAAAGGCTAATGCAGCCGCCGCCGATCTCGCTCCGCTTCCGGCCGATGTCATGGCGGCGACGCGTGAGATCTACGAGCGCCTGATCGCGCCTCATGTTCATCATCGCTGGTAACATCCATATCTGAAATGGATGGCCGGAATGCGCTTTCGGCCATCCGTGGACGTATTGTTCGCAGGTGCAGAGACAGCGTGCTACTGGCCAAGCTTAGAGCCATTGAGGAAAAGGGCAGGACGCCCCCAAGGAGGAATATCATGAAAGTAGCGCTGGTAACGGGCGCCTCTCGCGGTCTGGGTGCGGTGATCGCCTTGGAGCTTGCCGAGGCCGGCTGGGCCGTCGCCGTCAACTATGCGAGCGACACTCAGAGGGCCGAGAAGATCGCCGATACCATTCGGCAGCGTGGTGGGCAGGCTTATGCCGCGAAATTCAGCGTGATCGACAAGGATCAGCTCGTGGATGGTCTGGAAAAGATCAGGGCATCGCTCGGACCGGTCGATCTCATCGTCAACAACGCGACCGGTCCTCAGCCGGACATGCCGCTCATGGAGCAATCCTGGCGGACTTACCTCGACCAGCTCGAATTCTTCGTCAAGGCGCCGCTGGAACTGCTGCAAGCCGTGCTGCCGGACTGGCGGGCGCGCAAGTCGGGCCGCGTCATCAACATCGGTTCCGAGATCGCTGAGCTCGGCAATCCGAATTTCGGCAATTATGCTGCCGCCAAAGGCGCTATGCTTTCGATGACGCGCTCCTGGGCGAGAGAGCTCGCGCCGGAAGGCATCACCGTCAATCTCATCGCGCCTGGCTGGATTCCGGTCGAGCGCCATACCGATGCTTCCCAGCAGGCAAAGGAAGGCTATCTCGCGCAGACGCCCATGGCCCATTTCGGCAAGCCGGAAGACATCGCCGACGCCGTCGTCTTTCTCGCCTCGAGCAAGGCGGATTTCATCACGGGCCAGAAACTTGCCGTCAACGGCGGCCGGACGTTGCTCTGATGCCGCCAGGCAGAGAAACGGATTCGATAACAGACGACTTGAACCGGAATAGCGGTGCTTGCCACTATTTTGCGCCTTTGCTGGACGGTTCCTGCGCAAAGCCGCCGAAGCGGAGCATTCCGCCGTTAGCGGCGCAAAACGATGTCACTCTTTGCGCTCCATTTTTGCACGGACCTCGAGAAAGGCGTTTGTAAGCCCCATCAAGACGGGCGATGTGACACTCCCATTTGCTCCGCCGATCGGATCCGCAATGTGAATATTTCTGAGATCGTTCATGAAGTCGTCCCAAAGGGCGGGTCCGCCTTTCTCAAGAAGTTCGGCGCGGATGCTCAGATCTTCGCTGACAGGCAGATGCCGCCGACCCCAGGCGCCGATCATAGCGATCATCGGCACAAGCTGAATCGCCGGTTCCGTCAGACTGTAAATCGCCTTCTGACTGTGGCTGGGATCATCCAGCTTGGTGATCAAGCCGAGTGAAACAAGACGCTTCAGGCGCGCGGCAAGTATGTTGGAGGCAATCCTCTCCTCGGACCGATTGAGCAGTTCGCGAAAATGCCGGCGATTGCCGAACATGATGTCCCGAATGACGACCAGACTCCAGCGATCCCCCAACACTTCCATTGTCAGGTTGATCGGGCACCCCGACCGCCGCTCGATATCCATATTCGCTTCCTTTGGTGAATCGATTGCAATGTAGGACGAGCCATGCTACCACACAACCAGTTGCAAATTGCAATTGGATGGAGGACAGTATGTCAAAAGTTCGTGTTGCAGGATTCTCGCTCTCGATCGATGGTTTCGGGGCTGGATTGGAGCAAAGCCTGAATGACCCCTTGGGCAAGCGCGGGCCGGAATTGTTTGAGTGGTTTTTCCCGACCCAGACATTCCAGGCGATGTTCGGCAAAGAGGGTGAAACCGAAGGTGCCGATGCGAAATATGCAGCATTGGCGAATACGGGTTTTGGAGCCTTCATCCTCGGCCGCAATATGTTCGGCCCCATTCGCGACGAATGGCCCGATGAAAACTGGAAAGGCTGGTGGGGCGACAATCCGCCCTATCACGCGCCGACCTACATCCTGACGCATTATCCCCGCGAGCCGATCGTCATGGAAGGCGGTACGACCTTTTATTTTGTCACGGGCGGGATCGAGGATGCGCTCATGCAGGCCAAGGCCGCGGCCGGAGGCAAGGATATCAAGATCGGCGGCGGTGTCAGCACGGTGCGGCAATATCTCCAGGCAGGCTTGGTCGACGAGATACACTATGCCATTTCACCGGTCGTGCTCGGGAGGGGAGAGGCAATGTTTGCCGGCATCGACCTGCCTTCGCTTGGCTTTCAGGTTGCCGCCCATGAGGCGACGGCGAAAGCCACGCACATCGTCCTGAAGAAATGAGAGCCATCATATCGTTGGTCATCCACGCGCACTGGAGCCATCCGCTTTGACGACGTTGCGAATGTTCGCGTCTCTTGTCGATCGCTCACCGGCCCGGCATTGAACTTTCAGCGCGTAATGCTGCATGAGACCATAAAAAGGGCCCGCTTTTGCGGGCCCCAATCTTGTCCACCCGCAAGGCTAAAGCCTCGCAGCGGGTGAAAACGAATTAGCTGTTGACCGAGTCCTTCAGGCCCTTGCCGGGCGTGAACTTCGGTACGTTACGGGCAGGAATATCGACCTCGGCGCCGGTGGACGGGTTACGGCCCTTGGTGGCTGCACGGTGAGAAACGGTGAAGCTGCCGAAACCAGCAAGGCGAATGTCGCCGCCCTTCTTCAGTTCGGCCTGGACAGTATCGAAAACAGCGTCGACAGCGGAAGCAGCGTCAGCCTTCGTGATACCGGCCTTCTCGGCCACTGCGGACACGAGCTCATTCTTGTTCATGTTTCCACCCCTTTCTCTGGTATGAAACGACTTATCAGTAAGCGGGGCGCAAAATAGCAATGCTCTTACCCGCCGCACCCCCAAAAGCCCTGCAAATCAAGGAAAAGCAAGCGTTGCCATGCGCTTTTCACAAAAAAAGACCGGCAAAAATGCCGGTCTTTTCGTCCATTTACGTCAATTCGACAGAATTGAGGCGAAGGCACTCAATGAGCGATGGCAGAACCCACTTCGTCGACGCCTTCGACCGTTGCGATCACAGGCGTTTCCACAGTGCCATCCCACTCGATCGGTTCGGGACGGCGAACAAGCGCGTGCTTGATCACCTCGCCCATGCGCGACACCGGGATGATTTCCATGCTGTTCTTCACGTTGTCCGGAATCTCCGCCAGATCCTTGGCGTTTTCTTCCGGGATCAGCACCTTCTTGATGCCGCCGCGCAGCGCTGCGAGCAGCTTTTCCTTCAGGCCGCCGATCGGCAGCACACGGCCGCGCAGCGTGATTTCACCCGTCATGGCCACATCCTTGGAAACCGGGATGCCGGTCATGATCGAGACGATCGCGGTTGCCATGGCGACACCGGCCGACGGACCATCCTTCGGCGTCGCACCTTCCGGCACGTGCACGTGGATGTCGCTCTTGTCGAAGCGCGGCGGTTCGATGCCGAAATCGACGGCTCGCGAACGGACGTAAGAGGCCGCCGCCGAGATCGATTCCTTCATGACTTCCTTCAGGTTGCCAGTGACCGTCATGCGGCCCTTGCCCGGCATCATCACGCCTTCGATCGTCAGCAGCTCGCCGCCGACTTCAGTCCAGGCGAGACCGGTGACAACACCGACCTGATCGTCGCGCTCGGCTTCGCCGTGGCGGAAGCGCGGCACACCGAGATAGTCCGGGACATTCTCAGCAGTGACGGCAACCGACTTCACCTTGCCCTTGATGATCTCGGTGACCGCCTTGCGGGCGAGCTTCATCAATTCGCGCTCGAAGTTACGCACACCGGCTTCGCGGGTGTACTGCTGGATGATGACCATCAGGGCGCCGTCGGTGACCGAGAATTCATTCGGCTGCAACGCATGTTCTTTGATGGCCTTCGGCAGCAGGTGCCGCTTGGCGATCTCGCGCTTCTCGTCCTCGGTGTAGCCGGCGATACGGATGATCTCCATACGGTCCATCAGGGGCGCAGGGATATTCAAAGTATTCGCCGTCGTGATGAACATCACGTCCGACAGGTCATATTCGACTTCCAGGTAGTGATCCATGAAGGTCGAGTTCTGTGCCGGGTCCAACACCTCAAGCAGGGCCGAAGACGGATCGCCGCGATAGTCCTGGCCGAGCTTGTCGATCTCGTCGAGCAGGAACAGCGGGTTGGACTTCTTGGCCTTCTTCATCGACTGGATGACCTTGCCGGGCATCGAGCCGATATAGGTGCGGCGGTGGCCGCGGATCTCGGCTTCGTCACGAACGCCGCCAAGCGCCATGCGGACATACTCACGGCCGGTCGCCTTGGCGATCGACTGGGCGAGCGAGGTCTTGCCGACGCCCGGAGGGCCGACGAGGCACAGGATCGGGCCTTTGATCTTGGTGGCGCGGGCCTGGACGGCCAGATATTCGACGATGCGCTCCTTGACCTTGTCCAGACCGAAATGATCCGCTTCGAGGATCTTCTCGGCATTGTTCAGGTCGGCCTTGATCTTCGACTTCTTGTGCCAGGGGATACCCAGAAGCCAATCGAGATAATTGCGCACGACAGTCGCTTCAGCCGACATCGGGCTCATCTGCCGCAGCTTCTTCAGCTCGGCATCGGCCTTTTCCTTGGCTTCCTTCGACAGCTTGGTCTTGGAGATGCGCTCTTCCAGTTCGGCCATCTCGTCGCGGCCTTCCTCGCCGTCGCCAAGCTCCTTCTGGATCGCCTTCATCTGCTCGTTCAGATAATATTCGCGCTGCGTCTTCTCCATCTGGCGCTTGACGCGCGAGCGGATACGCTTCTCGACCTGGAGAACCGAAATCTCGCCTTCCATGAAGCCGAGCGCCTTTTCCAGACGAGCCTTGACGCTGGTGGTTTCCAGCATTTCCTGCTTTTCGGTGATCTTGATCGAAAGATGCGATGCGACGGTGTCCGCCAGCTTCGAATAATCATCGATCTGGCTGGCGGCGCCGACCACTTCCGGCGAAATCTTCTTGTTGAGCTTCACATAGCTCTCGAATTCGGAAACGACGGAGCGGCTCAGAGCTTCGAGCTCGACCTGGTCTTCTTCCGGCTCATGCAGGACATGGCCAAGTGCTTCGTAGAAGTCTTCACGGCCGGTATATTCGTCGATCTCAGCACGCGCACGGCCTTCCACCAGCACCTTGACGGTGCCGTCGGGCAGTTTCAACAGCTGCAGGACATTTGCAACGGTACCGACCTTGTGGATCGCGTCCGGCGCGGGATCATCATCGCTGGCATTGATCTGGGTGACGAGCATGATCTGCTTGTCCGAACCCATCACCTCCTCCAGCGCGCGAATGGATTTCTCCCGTCCGACGAACAGAGGCACGATCATGTGGGGGAAGACCACGATGTCGCGCAACGGCAATACCGGATAGGCAATGCTGTCGTGTGTCGCAGACGTTTTCTTACTCATGTCATTTCCTTTCCGTCGTCCCGTTCCCGGGCTCTCTGCCGGCTGGGGGGAGTTAGCCGGCTCTCTCACTTGGTAAACAAGTGGAGCTTCACACTGCCTATTTCAAGTCACAGGAAACACCGCCACGAGGCAACGATCCCGCATATCCGCAAGGAGGAACGCAACAACAAAACACCAAAGCCCGACAACTCGAACACTGCCGGCGACGCTAAGATCCGAAGAAAAAACGCCGGGCCTGCGCCCCATCCGCCTCATGCTCCAGAATCATGCCATCATGGCTGCAGCAGGGGCTCTTCACAACCGGTTTCAACGGCATTCCCATAAGCTTATCCAAGACTTTATCAGCAAACCGTGCGATTTTTCAAACAGAAAGGGGCCCGTCGATGACGAGCCCCCGATTCGTGATCACGGATGATGGATCAGGCCGTTGCGTTGGCCTTTTCCTCCTGCCGGTCGGCATAGATGTAGAGCGGACGGGCGGAGCCACGAACCACTTCCTCGGAAATGACCACTTCGCGCACGCCTTCCAGGGCCGGCAGCTCGAACATGGTATCGAGGAGGATCTTCTCCATGATGGAGCGCAGACCGCGGGCGCCCGTCTTGCGGACGATCGCCTTGCGGGCGATTTCGCGCAGAGCATCCTCGTGGAAGGTCAGTTCTACGTCTTCCATCTCGAATAGGCGCTGATACTGCTTCACCAGGGCGTTCTTCGGCTCGGACAGGATCTGGATCAGCGCATCCTCGTCGAGGTCTTCCAGCGTCGCCAGAACGGGCAGACGGCCGATGAATTCCGGGATGAGGCCGAATTTCACCAGATCTTCCGGCTCCAGCTCGCGCAGCACTTCGCCGACGCGGCGGTCATCCGGCGCCTTGACGGTCGCGCCGAAGCCGATCGAGGTCTTCTCGCCGCGGGCAGAGATGATCTTGTCGAGGCCGGCAAACGCGCCGCCGCAGATGAAGAGGATGTTGGTCGTATCCACCTGCAGGAATTCCTGCTGGGGATGCTTGCGGCCGCCTTGCGGGGGAACCGAAGCCACAGTGCCTTCCATGATCTTCAGAAGCGCCTGCTGCACGCCTTCGCCCGAGACGTCGCGCGTGATCGACGGATTGTCCGACTTGCGGGAAATCTTGTCGACTTCGTCGATGTAGACGATGCCGCGCTGAGCGCGCTCGACGTTGTAGTCGGCGGCCTGGAGCAGCTTGAGGATGATGTTTTCGACGTCTTCGCCGACGTAACCTGCTTCGGTCAGCGTCGTCGCATCGGCCATGGTGAAGGGAACGTCGATGATGCGGGCGAGCGTCTGGGCAAGATAGGTCTTGCCGCAGCCGGTCGGGCCGACGAGCATGATGTTCGACTTCGCCAGCTCGACGTCACCGTTCTTCGATGCGTGAGCGAGCCGCTTGTAATGGTTGTGAACGGCCACGGAGAGGATCTTCTTCGCCTGCCGCTGGCCGATGACGTATTCGTCAAGAACCTTGATGATGTCCTGCGGGGTCGGAACACCGTCACGAGACTTCACCATCGAGGATTTGTTTTCCTCGCGGATGATGTCCATGCATAGCTCGACGCACTCGTCGCAGATGAATACGGTCGGTCCGGCAATCAACTTCCGGACTTCATGCTGGCTCTTACCGCAGAACGAACAATAAAGTGTGTTCTTTGAGTCGCCGCCGTTGCTGCCGCTGACTTTGCTCATATCACTTTCCTTCCAGCACGCCGCAAATTTCCAAATTGAAATCGCGGTCCACTCTATGCGCCCGCCGGACCTGCCCCTCGTTTGCAGATCGCGGCGCCCTTCAGGGTACTGAACGCAGGCCCGGCAACCAAACCGGAACTGCGTGGCAACGAATCCCCCTTCGAATGCCGAATGCTATGTCACAAAAACGCTACATAGCATTAATGCGTACTATTACCGCGTTCCGCTGCACATTAAACCCCTATTCGATCACAAATGGGATAGAACTGTGGCGTAGAAGTCACCGCCTAGTGGATAATCACGAGGCGGTTTCACCTTCTATTTCAGTACGCGACGTCAGCACCTTGTCGATCAGACCCCATTCCTTGGCCTCATCCGAGGACATGAAATGGTCACGATCGAGCGTCTGCTCGACCTCTTCATAGGTCCGGCCGCAATGCTTGACGTAAACTTCATTGAGACGGCGCTTCATCTTGATGATGTCGCGCGCGTGGCGCTCGATGTCCGAAGCCTGGCCCTGGAAGCCGCCCGAAGGCTGGTGAACCATGATGCGGGAATTCGGCGTTGCGAAACGCATGTCCTTGTCACCGGCGGCCAGAAGCAGCGATCCCATCGAGGCAGCCTGGCCGATGCAGAGCGTCGAAACGGCCGGCTTGATGAACTGCATCGTATCGTAGATCGCCATGCCGGCGGTCACAACGCCGCCTGGCGAATTGATGTAGAGCGCGATTTCCTTCTTCGGGTTTTCGGCCTCGAGGAACAGAAGCTGGGCGCACACCAGCGTTGCCATATGGTCTTCGACCGGCCCGGTCAGGAAAATGATGCGTTCCTTCAGCAGGCGGGAATAGATATCATAAGACCGCTCCCCGCGGTTGGTCTGCTCGACAACCATCGGCACCAGAGCCATAGCTGTATCGACTGGATTTCTCATGTGCGTCCTTTATCAAACTTGCCCCGGCGACGGAGACGCCGGGAATCGGAGTAAAAATCCTTTACTCCTACATAGAGTGTCCCTGCCCTGCACTTCAAGACGCCCGAAAGCATAACGTCAAAAAGCACGAATGCCCCACGAAGCGTTCACAAAGCATTTCTAACCACGGCGCCTCGAATGCCAAGACGCCGTAGCGACACACCGGCCGCTACCCACTACAATTCGCGGTCGCAAGGTGAAGGAAGCATGAAGGTCGGTACCCGTCGGGTGGAGATCTCCACCCCAGGCAAAATTTACCAACTCATTTAAGGAACTTGCCATCTTATTGGGCAAGGATGAGCCGATCGCGGAAATCGTCGTGCCGCTTGCGCCGACGGCCCAAAAACAGCGGAGACGTCCGATCGTGCTGAATATGACCACAGGCCTCACCATCTGGTGTTCGGAAGCCATCACGCTGGCGACCGTTCTCCTTCTTGCCTGGCGGCACGACCGCAAATCTCCCGCCTATCTGATCTGGGCTCTGGGCTTCACCATCAGTGCCGCGGGATTCGCCCTGGTGGCAGCTCGCGGCGTCATCCCCGACATCTGGTCGATCCAGATCGGCAATGCCGTCGGACTGCTTGGCGAAAGCGCCTGGATCGCCGGCTTCCGCATAATGGACAAACGCAAGCTGGAATGGTCGGCGTTCCTGCCTCCCGTGCTCTGGCTGATCGGCGTCAGCCTGCCCTGGGTCACCGATAATTTCGTCAATCGCATTATCGTCTATGATCTCGCAGGCGCCGTCGGTGCGACCCTGCTCGCCTTTGCAGTTCACCCGGCCGATGGCCGGCGCGAGCCGGCGCGCGGGCAGCTCGGCATCGTCTTCGTGACGCTCGCCTGCTTCTGCTTCGGTTCGGCCCTCTGGATGGTATTGATGGCCCCGCCATTGGAACAGGCCATGATCTATCGCGGCTACATAGCACTCGGCTATGCCCTGCTCATCATCGTCGCCATCATTCTTAACGGCAAGCTTCTCATGGAGCGAGCCGAGCGACGCTGGCGGGCGATTTCCATCACCGATACTTTGACCGGCGTCCTGAACCGGCGCGGACTTCAGGAAAGCTACGAAATCCTTGCCGGCGAAGGGCAGCACCGACCACGGAAACTCGCCGCCCTGTTATTCGATCTCGACCATTTCAAGAAGATCAACGACCGCCATGGCCACCAGGCAGGCGACGCGGTTCTGGTCGAGTTTGCCCGCATCGCTCGTCAATTCGTGCCGCGCAGCGGTGCATTCGGCAGAATGGGCGGTGAGGAATTCGTCGCCTTCGTCCCGATAGACGAGCAATCGCAGGCCGAAGCGCTGGCGGAAACCATCCGCGCCGATTTCTGCCGCGTGCCGCTGCTTGCCGGCCGTTCGCTAGTGCCGGCAACCGTCAGCATCGGCGTTTCGATCATGCCCCACGATACCGTCAGCTGGGACCGGCTGGTATCCTTTGCAGACCGTGCGCTTTACGCCGCCAAACGCGCCGGCCGCAACTGCACCATCGTCTTCAATGAAATGGAGACAGCCAGGGAGCCCGACGCGACGATCGCTGCGGATGAAGGCGAGCTTGTGCCGACGCTCGACGACCAGATCCACGCCTTGCGACGCATGGGCACGCTCGCGAGGATGTGATCGGCTCATTCGGCACGCCCATGACCAAATCGTGCGAGTGCCCAACAAGGAAGGCCGCCATTCTCAAACGCAAAAGGCGCGCCTGAACAGCGCGCCTTCGCAAATTGTGCGGCAATGTCCAGCCGTATCAGCCGTAACGACCGGTGATATAGTCTTCCGTGCGCTTGACCTTGGGCGCCTGAAAGATCTGCTCGGTCGCGCCGTATTCGATCAATTCGCCGAGATACATGAAGGCGGTGCTGTCGGAAATGCGGCTTGCCTGCTGCATATTGTGGGTGACGATGACAATGGTGAAATCGCCCTTCAGCTGCGACACCAATTCCTCGACCTTGGCGGTCGAGATCGGGTCCAGAGCCGAAGTCGGCTCGTCGAGCAGGAGAACCTCGGGACGAATGGCGATGGCGCGCGCGATGCAGAGGCGTTGCTGCTGGCCGCCGGAAAGGCCAAGTCCGCTCTGGTGCAGCTTGTCCTTCACTTCGCTCCACAGCGCCGTTTCGGTCAGCGCCGCCTCGACACGGGCATCCATTTCCGCCTTGGAGATCTTTTCATAGAGGCGGATGCCGAAAGCGACGTTCTCGTAGATGGACATCGGGAACGGCGTCGGCTTCTGGAACACCATGCCGACCTTGGCGCGCAGATCGTTGAGATCGACGTCCTTGGTGAGAATATTGCGGCCATCCAACAGGATCTCGCCAGCCACCGTC
The DNA here is from genome assembly GCF_030182525.1 of Rhizobium pantanalense. Classification (NCBI taxonomy): domain Bacteria; kingdom Pseudomonadati; phylum Pseudomonadota; class Alphaproteobacteria; order Hyphomicrobiales; family Rhizobiaceae; genus Rhizobium; species Rhizobium pantanalense. The sequence continues at coordinate 489,278 of NZ_JAQJCH010000006.1, read as the reverse complement.
TGACCCGGATAAAGGTCATACATGCGGTTGAAGGTGCGCAGCAGCGTGGACTTGCCGCAACCCGAAGGTCCGATGAAGGCGGTGACCGCATTCTTGCGGATATTCATATTCACACTCTTCAGAACGCGATGGCCGTTCTGATAGGTGAAATCGAGGTTCTTCACCTCGAGCTTTGCGAGCGCACCGAGATCCGACTGGGAAGCGGCGTCCTTCCCCTGTTGTGCGTTGACGCTCTGGAATTTGCTGTCGCTCATGTTCATGGTCTCATTCCTATCGTTCGACGGCTGCGTCATTGACGGCGCCCACTCAGGACACGGGCAAGGATGTTCAGGGCAAGGATGGCTACGGTGATGATCAGCGCGCCGGCCCAGGCCAGTTGTTTGAGATCCTCGCCAGCATCGGCGGCAAGCGTGTTGATGGCAACCGGCAGCGTGGCGATCGGACCGGTCAGGCCCGTATTCATGAATTTGCTGTAGCCGGCAGTGAAGAGAAGCGGTGCGGTTTCGCCGCTGATGCGGGCGATGGCCAGCAGAATGCCGGTGAGAATACCGGTCCAGGCGGAACGGTAGATCACCATCATCATGGACTTCCAGCGCGGCGCGCCGAGCGCGGCGGTCGCTTCACGAAGCGCATTCGGCACCAGCAACAGCATGTCCTGCGTCGTACGGTTGACGACCGGGAGCGCGATCAGCGCCAATGCGAGGATGCCCGCGATGGCGGAGTTGCCGTGCATAGGCACGACCACGGCGCCGTAGACGAACACGCCGACGATGATCGAGGGTGCGGACAGCAGAATGTCGTTGATGAACTTGGCGGCCTCGGCAAGTTTGGTGCCGTTGGCATATTCCACCAGGTAGGTGCCAGCGAGAATGCCGATCGGTGCTGCGATCAGGATGGCGCAGCCGGTGACTAGTACCGTACCGTAGATCGCATTGATCAGACCGCCGCGCGAGCCCTGGGCCGGGATCGACATGGTGAACACGTCGAGGCTGAGCGCCGATACACCGCGATAAACCAGGCTGACGAGGATCACGCTGAGAAAGAATATGCCGAGAATGGCCGCGAGGAAGGACAGGGCCATCATCACCTTGTTCTTCGTATAACGCCTCGACACGAGATTCTGACGAACTGCATTTTCCATGGTTTTATCCTCAGAGCGAGTCGCCGCGGCCGATCATCCACCTCGCTGCGGCAAGCACGCAGAAGGAAAGGACGAACAGAAGCAGGCCGAGCGCAATCAGGCTCGACAATTGCAGACCGTCGGCATCGCCGAAGTTGTTCGCGATCTGGGCGGAAATGGTGGTGGACGGCGAAATGATCGACGATTGCAGACGACTTACCGAGCCGACGACGAAAGTGACGGCCATGGTTTCGCCAAGGGCGCGGCCGAGGCCGAGCATGATGCCGCCGACGAGGCCGCGGCGTGTATAGGGGATCAGGATGTGGCGGGCCACTTCCCATGTGGTCATGCCCATGCCGTAGGCGGATTCGCGCAGCATCGGCGGCACGGTGCTGAACACGTCGCGGGAGATTGCGGTGATGAACGGCAGGATCATGACGGCGAGCACGAGGCTTGCCGTCAGCAGGCCGACGCCCGGGGCCGGCGGCTGGAACAGCAGGCCGATCACCGGCACCTGGCCGACCGTCGCGATCAGGAAGGGCAGGATATAGTTCTGCATCAGCGGCACCAGAATGAACAGCCCGACGATGCCGTAGATAATGGAGGGAACGCCCGCCAGAAGCTCGATGGCCGTGCTGATCGGACGGCGCAGGCTGCCGGGGCAAAGTTCCGTCAGGAATATCGCGATGCCGATGCCGAGAGGAACAGCAATCAGCATGGCGATGAACGAACTTACAAGCGTACCGACGACGGCAGGCACCGCGCCATAAATATCAGCCGGCGCGCTCCACTTGGTGCCCCAGAGGAACGACAAGCCAAAGGTCTGAAATGTGGGCAAGGCATCGATGACAAGAACCACGAGGATTGCCAGCAGCAGAAGCACGACAAGAACAGCCGAGCCAAGCGTCATCAAATAGAAAATCCGATCCTGTATCCGGAATTTTCTAGTCGCGGCGGAGGTATTCACAGCCTGAAAGCCCGCCATCTGAGTCGCGTCAGCCATCGATTTCCCCTTGTCCTGTCACGAAAGGCGGACAGGGAAATACCCTGCCCGCCGCAACTTTCTCGCCTAGCACAAATTACTTCGTGCCGAAGTCCGTCTTCCAAGACTTCTCGACGATCTCGACAACATTGTCCGGGACCGCGAGATAAGACAGGGCGGTCGCGTCCTTCTGGCCATGCTCATAGGACCACTTGAAGAACTTCAGTGCCTCTTCGTTCTTAGCAGCATCGGCCGGCTTCTTATAGAGCAGAACCCAGGTCGAGGCAGCAATCGGCCAGCTCTTTTCGCCCGGCTGATTGGTGATGATCAGGTTGAAGTTCTTAGCCTTGGCCCAATCGGCGTTGGAAGCTGCAGCCTTGAAGGTTTCCAGGCTCGGCTCGATAACCTTGCCGGCAGCGTTCTTCATCTTCGCGAAACCGATGTGGTTGGCGACGACGTAGGAATATTCAACGTAGGAGATCGAACCAGCCGTCTGGTTGACCGTGGTGGAAACGCCTTCCGAACCCTTGGCGCCGAAGCCAACAGGCCATTCAACAGCCGTGTTCGAGCCAACCTTTTCCTTCCACTCCGGCGAAACCTTCGACAGGTAGTCGGTGAAGTTGAAGGTCGTGCCCGAGCTGTCGGCGCGGTAAACGACGGAGATCGGCGTGGATGGCAGCTTCACGTCCGGGTTGAGAGCCTTGATGGCTGCATCGTCCCACTTGGCGATCTTGCCGAGGAAGATGTCGGCCAGGGTCTTGCCGTCGAGAACAAGTTCGCCCGGCTTTACGCCTTCGACATTATAGGAAACGACGATGCCGCCGGAGATCATCGGGAACTGGGCAATGCCGTTCTTCTCGAGGTCGGCATCGCTCATCGGCTTGTCCGAAGCGCCGAATACGATGGTCTTGTCGAGAAGCTGCTTGATGCCGGCGCCCGAACCGACCGACTGATAGTTGACGACATTGTTCGTCGCAGCCTTGTAGCCTTCGGCCCACTTGGACAGAACCGGAGCGATGAAGCTCGAGCCGGCGCCCGTGATGTCGGCAGCCGAGGCCGAAACGGACATGGCCGCGATGAAGCCTGCAGTCAGGCAAAGCGAACGAAATTTCTGATTCAACATGATTGAACTCACTTCCCAGAGTGATGAAAGGGATGGCGGGCAGGAGCTGAGCACGAAGTATCCCATCGGTTAGGAACCCCACCTCGACCTCCTGACGACAGTGATGGCTCTAATGCCGCATTGTTTCAGTTTGATGACAGTTTAATGAAGCAGCGGTGACACAACCTACAGCAAGCATGGCGGCCATTGCGTAGCCACAGGGAAAGGCTCGCGTCCTTTCACAAAGCAAGGCGATCTTCACGTTTTGAATCAAGATCATACTCAAAGGCGGATTACATAGTCCTTGCGAGTCGTTTCAATAACTTCCCATGTCCCCTTGAAGCCCGGCTTCAAGATCATGCGATCGCCTGCGCGCAAATGAAACGTCTCGCCGTCATCGGCTGTCACAATGGAATAGCCGAAGAGAATGTTGAAATACTCCCACTCGTCATAGGCGATCTTCCACTTCCCCGGCGTCGCCTCCCATATGCCAGCGTAAAGGCCGCCTTCGGTCTCATCGAGACTCCAGGTTCGGAAGGTTGGGGCTCCCGAAATGAGACGGTCCGCCGCGGGCTTTCCCGCCTCGGGCTCCACGCCATCGACATTCAGTTGCACATAGGTTGTCACATACATCTCCCGTCGGTCACACTTCGCAAGACCAAAAAAGTCCGCGACTGCCGTTGGCGATCGCGGACCGAAACAAGCATGAAATTCACTTCGGTCAAAGTGGCCGGCAAGCTTTTTCCGCTTTCTGCGGGCCAGTCCTCAGACTTTCGCCAGCGCCTGCTCCAGGTCGGCGATGATGTCCTTGACGTCCTCGATGCCGATGGACAGACGTACGACATCCGGGCCGGCGCCGGCGGCAACCTTCTGCTCATCGGTCAACTGCTTGTGGGTCGTCGAGGCGGGATGGATGACGAGCGAACGCGTATCGCCGATATTGGCAAGATGCGAGAAGAGCTCCAGGCCTTCGACCAGCCCCTTGCCCGCTTCATAACCACCCTTCAGTCCGAAGGTGAAAACGGAGCCCGCGCCCTTTGGTGAATAACGCTGCTGTAGGGCGTGGTTCGGATCGTCCTCCAGGCCGGAATAGTTGACCCATGCCACCTTCTCCTGTGCCTTCAACCAGCGTGCAACGGCAGCCGCATTGTCGGAATGGCGCTGCATGCGCAGCGGCAACGTCTCAATGCCCGTCAGGATCAGAAAGGCATTGAACGGCGAGATGGCCGGGCCGAGATCGCGCAGGCCCAGCACCCGGCAGGCGATGGCGAAAGCGAAATTGCCGAAGGTCGCATGCAGCACGATGCCGTTATATTCCGGACGCGGTGAAGACAGCATGGGATAATTGCCCGAGGCGGACCAGTCGAAAGTGCCGCCGTCGACGATGATGCCGCCCATGGAATTGCCATGGCCGCCGAGGAACTTCGTCAGCGAATGCACGACGATATCGGCGCCATGCTCTAGCGGCCGGATGAGATAGGGGCTCGCCAGGGTGTTGTCGACGATCAGCGGCAGGCCATGCTTATGTGCGATGGCTGCGATCGCGGCGATATCGACGAAGGTGCCGCCGGGATTGGCAAGGCTTTCGATGAAGACGGCGCGGGTGCGGCTGTCGATCTGTGCTTCGAAGGTCGCAGGATCGGCGGAATCGGCCCAGCGGACCCGCCAGTCGAAATTCTTGAAGGATTGCCCGAACTGATTGACCGAGCCACCATAGAGCCGCTTGGCCGCGACGAAATTGTCGCCCGGCTGCATGATGGCATGGAAGACGAGGAGCTGGGCCGCATGACCGGAAGCAACCGCGAGGGCCGCGGTTCCGCCCTCAAGGGCAGCCACGCGCTCTTCCAGCACGGCCTGCGTCGGGTTCATGATACGCGTATAGATATTGCCGAACTGCTGCAATCCGAACAGAGCGGCTGCATGATCCGCATCCTGAAAGACGAAGGATGTCGTCTGGTAGATCGGCGTCGCACGCGCGCCTGTCGCCGGGTCCGGCTGCGCGCCGGCGTGGATCGCAAGCGTGTCGAAACCTGGGTTGCTGGTTGGCATAATTTTCCTCCCGCCGGATCTTGTTTATAACGGGAAAAGCATAACGCGTGGCATATGAAAGTTAACCGCGAACTTTGCCGTGCTTCTCGGCTCGCGGAAAAAACTTGCCATCTTTCAGTGAGATCGCGCGATAAACGGCCGAATGCCGCCGTCATGCATGATCTCGGTCAAGCGACCAGGCGCGGATACTCGATAGCCGGGCAGCGGTCCATGACGACCCTTACCCCCGCCGCTTCCGCTCTCGCCGCAGCCGCATCGTCACGCACACCGAGTTGGCCCCAGATGACCGGGGGCCGCGGCTCGATCATGATCGTCTCCTCCACGACCGATCGGAGATATTCGGGCGCCCGAAAAACATCGACCATATCCACAGGCTCGGGAATGTCGGCCAGGCGTGCATAGACCCATTGCCCCAGAATTTCCTTGCCGGCCTGTCCAGGATTGATGGGGATGACGCGATATCCCCTGTTCAGGAGATAGGCCATCACACCGTTGCTCGGGCGCGCGGGATTGGGCGAAGCGCCGACGAGCGCGATGGTCCTTACGGACAAGAGGATATCGGCTATATAGGAATCGTCATAACTATCGTGGTTCATCACGAAGCCTCCCACCTCGATCACACTTGCGTTTTGTCACAAATATGGAAACCGCAATGGCGGTCTCCGCGTATATATATTGTATTATAACAACTTCAGGGAGGATTACTCAGATGAAAAATTTCATCCTGCTGGGCCTGCTCATCACTTCGGCCGCGACGCCGGCATTGGCGATTTCGCGATATAATTCCATGTCCATGACCTGCGCCGAGGCCAGGGCGGTCATCAATCGGGAGCGCGCGGTCATCATGCGCTATCCGGCCAGAAGAACACCGAACATGACGCTCTATGATCGCTATGTCGCCGACAGCGGCGCCTGCGATATGGGCTTTTATGCCTATCAGGATTATCTTCCCACGAAGGATCGCGCTTCCTGTCCGGTCTACATATGCCGGCCGGCAACCGATCTCGATGACGATGATTTGATTTTCCGACGCTGATCGCGATAGATTACGACTGATATGGCGGACGGCTCACGGGTTCGGTACGACCATTGATTGTCGCAGGCACGGTGCATCTTCGGCACTGTGGCCGTGCGCGGGCATTTATACGCCTGCGTTCAAGCCCTTCCCCAAAGCGCTTTCATAAATTTTCCCAAAGCCATAGGGTTGCGTTCTCAGGAAATGCAATCTTTGTTCGCTATTTATTCGCATATAAATTAGAAACTTCGCATGGACAGTCAATTCCAACGAGAACCGAATGCGAACGCGGAACATATGCTATTTCATTATTTTTTCCACAGAATAATTTTCGAGTTCGCGCAATGATATACCCCATCAAGTTTTGATTCGATGATTCTATACTTAGCTCTTAGTATGGTTTTTATCAGCGGCATCGCGCGCTAGCTGTAATATTTTTCATCTCTTGTAGAATTATCCACTTTATTCATGGGGAGAAGAGAGATTGCGCGCGGCGTTTGCGCGGCGATTTTCGCGCGCCCGGCAACACACGGCGCTGCAGGCGACACAGCCCTCTGTCGTTTTTAAGTAAGAAGTGTCTAATGCTACTCCCGCGTTCACAGGACATGCGATATTTGTTCGCGCTTCATACTCCAATAAATTAGTTATTTATAATTCTAGAAAGGGCGATTTGGAACATAACGAAAACCCCATTCTCGGCGCCCCTCATGACCGGAGCGAAGGGGAAGCCGTCAGAATGATCGATATTTCGTTGCTTTTCGATGTATTGCGGATCATATGGGGACCGCACTCCCACAAAATACCAAGCATTGCCATTACGCCTGCCAATTTCCGAGGTTTTCCGTGTCTCTCGACGTTATCGCGCTCGTTCTTTTCGGCGCCCTGCTGCACGCGACGTGGAATGCGATCATCAAGGCCGGAACCGACAAGTCGCTCGATGCGGCGCTGGTTTCGGCCGGCGGCGCGGTCGCGGCATTGCCCCTTCTACCGTTCCTTCCCCTGCCCGCCTCTGCGGCCTGGCCGTTCATCGGTGCCTCGGCCATCCTTCAATTCGCCTACTTCCAGCTGGTGGCGGCCGCTTATCGCGCCGGGGATATCGGGCTCGTCTATCCGCTGATGCGCGGTGTAGCTCCCCTCATCATCGTCTCGACAAGCAGTTTCGTCTTGAAGGAAACTCTTTCGGGTGGCGCATTGATCGGCACCATGACCATTTGTGCCGGCATATTGACGCTTGCCTTCGAGGCCCGAAAGGGCAGCCGCCGGGCGATCGTTCTGGCCCTTGCCAATGCCGTTGTTATCGCGACCTATACCTATGTCGACGGCATCGGTGCGCGTGCGTCGGGCAATTCGGTGTCCTATACCCTATGGATGGCGCTCCTGCCGCCCATCCTCCTTTTCGCCTGGGCGATATCGCAACGCGGCCTTAATGCCGTCGCCGCCCACGTCCGCTACAACTGGTGCCGCGGGCTTATTGGCGGGGGCGGTTCGATCGCCTCCTACGGACTGGCATTGTGGGCGATGACGAAGGCGCCGGTTGCCATGGTCGCCGCCTTGCGCGAGACTTCGATCCTCTTCGCTTTGGTAATATCCGTCGTTATTTTGAAGGAGCGATCCAGCATCTGGCGGTATATTGCCGGCGCCATTATTGCTGGCGGAGTGCTGGTTTTGCGGCTGGGTTGATGATAAATTATGTGGTTTTATTTTACCACATAAGCAACATATTGATTTTGCTTTATAATTTTTACAGCCCGCCAGTCAGGCGATATTGACCCTGGCTCTTAATCGATCTATAAGCCGCCGCAGATTGCAGCCTTTCCGGGCTGCTTTCTTTTTGGCACGCATCCATGCGCGCCAAACCAAGCAACAAGAAACGCCCAGACGCCTTCGGGCCAAGGGTCCTAAAAGAGAGTATGCAACATGGCAACCTTCTCCCAGAAGCCTGCAGAGGTGGAGAAGAAGTGGGTTCTCATCGACGCCGAAGGGCTTGTCGTTGGCCGCCTCGCTTCTATCATCGCAATGCGTCTGCGCGGCAAGCATAAGGCTACCTTCACGCCGCACGTCGACGACGGCGACAACGTCATCGTCATCAATGCCGACAAGGTCGTCTTCACCGGCAAGAAGTACGAAGACAAGGTTTATTACTGGCACACCGGTTATGCCGGCGGTATCAAGGAGCGTACGGCTCGCCAGATCATCGAAGGCCGCTTCCCGGAGCGCGTCGTTGAGAAGGCCGTCGAGCGCATGGTTCCCCGCGGCCCGCTCGGCCGTCGCCAGATGAAGAACCTGCGCGTCTACGCCGGCTCCAACCATCCCCACGAAGCTCAGCAGCCGGTCGTCCTCGACGTCGCCAAGCTGAACAAGAAGAACGTAAGGAGCGCCTGATAATGGCTGACCTTTCCTCCCTGAAGGACCTCGGCACGACGTCGGAAGCAGCCGCTGCTCCGGTTCACGTCCGCAAGGTTGACTCGCTCGGCCGCTCCTACGCGACTGGCAAGCGCAAGGACGCCGTAGCCCGCGTATGGGTCAAGGCCGGCTCCGGCAAGATCATCGTCAACGGCAAGGACTACACGGCTTATTTCGCCCGTCCGGTTCTGCAGATGATCCTGCGTCAGCCGATCGTCGCTGCTGCCCGTGACGGCCAGTTCGACATCATCGCAACCGTTGCCGGCGGCGGCCTCTCCGGCCAGGCCGGTGCCGTTCGCCACGGCCTGTCCAAGGCGATCACCTACTTCGAGCCGGGCCTGCGCTCGGTGCTGAAGAAGGGTGGCTTCCTGACCCGCGACAGCCGCGTCGTCGAACGCAAGAAGTACGGCCGTGCGAAGGCACGTCGTTCCTTCCAGTTCTCCAAGCGTTAATCGCTTATCCGAGATCGGATTTTTGGAAAGGCTGGGTTTTCCCCGGCCTTTTTCTTTTGCAGCATGAGAAAAGGCGCAGATCCGCCGAGGCAAGCGGCGCGTTTTGTGGCAAAGTTCCGATACAAGCATCGGGAGAGTTCAATGCGTGGATTCATCTTTTCGCTTCTGCTTTTGATTGCCGGCGCCGCACCTGTTCTGTGCGACGATGCCCAGCCAGCTCCGCCAGCCGATAAGGCCGCAGAAATGCAGAGCATGAAGGATTTTCTTCAGGCAAATCCGGACTGTCGCGAATTCAACGACAGCTGCTCCTATTGTGTCGTGACCGATGGGCGGGCCGATTGCTCGACGCCGCAGATCGCCTGCGTGAAAAAGGCGTATCAATGCACCGCTCGATCGGGCAAATAAGCATCGAACACGACCTATCCGCGATTCACAGAACGGAATTCCGTTCCATCCCGTGAGGCACGTCATGAGCACCAACAAGGCATCCCGCTTTGCGGCCACTCCCGAGCCGCCCTATTATATCGTCTCCTTCGCTTCGATCCGGACAGCCGGCGACAATGGCTATGGCGCCATGGGCGAACGCATGGAGGAAATGGCATTGGCGCAAGACGGCTGCCTTGGTCTTGAGAGTGCGAGAGGCGCCGATGGCTTCGGTATCACCAATTCCTTCTGGCGAGACGAGGAAAGCATTCTCGCCTGGAAGAACGTCGTCGCCCATCTGGCGGCGCAGAAACTGGGCCGCGAGCGCTGGTATGAACAATATAAGGTTCGCATAGCGCGGGTAGAACGGGCTTATGATTTCCAGCTGCGCAAGGGAGACGCGCTTGCCGAGCACCTCGATTGATCACGCCTTCACTGCCGCCAGCCTGACCTCGGCTGCCAGCGACCCGACCTTTGCCGGTGCGCTCTCCTTCATGCGCCGCCGATTTACCAAGTCGCTCGAAGGCGCCGATGCCGTGGTCTGGGGCATCCCCTTCGATGCGGCCACCTCGAACCGGCCGGGAACGCGTTTCGGGCCGCAGGCGATCCGCCGTGCGTCGGCCATCTTCGACAATGATCCGCAATATCCGTTCAACCGCGACCTCTTCGCCGAGATGGCCGTGATCGACTACGGCGATTGCCTGCTCGACTACGGCAACCATCAGGAGACGCCCGCTGCAATCGAAAGACAGGCGGCGACGATCCTGGACAGCGGCGCCTTCCTGCTGACGCTCGGCGGCGATCATTTCGTCACATGGCCGCTGTTGAAGGCGCATGCCGCCAAGCATGGGCCACTGGCGCTGGTGCAGTTCGATGCCCATCAGGATACCTGGTACGACGACGGCAGGCGTATCGACCACGGCTCCTTCGTTGCACGCGCCGTGCGCGACGGGCTGATCGACCCCGACCGCTCCATCCAGATCGGCATCCGTACGCATGCGCCTGACGATTTCGGCATCGAGATTCTGTATGGCCATCAGGTCGAGGACATGAACGCCGGCGAGATCGCTTCGATGATCATCTCCCATACCAAGGGCGCGCCGACCTATCTTACTTTCGATATCGACTGCCTCGATCCGGCCTTTGCTCCGGGCACGGGAACGCCGGTCGCCGGGGGCCCTTCCAGCGCCAAGATCCTGTCGGTGCTGCAGCGGCTGCATCAGCTGGATATCCGGGGTGCCGACGTCGTCGAAGTGTCGCCCGCCTACGACCACGCCGACATCACCGCCATTGCGGGGGCGACCGTGGCGATGTATATGCTCGGTCTCCATGCCGAACGGCGGGCGAGCGGCCGCTGAGGCTTGGTTTCGGGACAGGCATGACGGTTTTCCAAGGTCGTCCTGCTGCTTTCGGAGCGGCTGTTATGAAATTGAATCAACTGCATGGCAAACTGAGTCCGGAAACACTCTGAACCTATTGAAAGAGCAGGAATAAGATGGCACCGAAAATCTTCATCGATGGCGAACACGGAACCACGGGCTTGCAGATCCGCACGCGCATGGCCGACCGCCGCGATGTCGAGCTGCTGTCTATTCCCGAAGCCGAACGCCGCAACGCCGCCATGCGCGAGGACATGCTGAATAGCGCCGATATCGCCATCCTCTGCCTGCCCGACGACGCGTCGAAGGAAGCGGTGAAGATGGTGGCGGGCAACAACAATGTCCGCGTCATCGACACCTCGACGGCTTTCCGCATCCATCCGGACTGGGCCTATGGCTTTGCCGAAATGGACAGCAACCAGGGCAGCAAGATCAAGGCAGCACGTTTCGTCGCCAATCCCGGCTGCTATCCGACAGGCGCGATCGGCGTCATCCGGCCACTGCGCGCCGCCGGCATCCTTCCGGCGGACTATCCCGTGACGGTCAATGCAGTGTCCGGCTACACCGGCGGCGGCAAGCAGATGATCGCCCAGATGGAAAATCCGGATCATCCGGATGCGATCACCGCGCCGCACTTCCTCTACGGCCTGCCGCTGACCCACAAGCATGTGCCCGAGATGACGACGCACGGCCTGCTGGAGCGCGCGCCGATCTTCTCGCCCTCCGTCAGCCGCTTCCCCCAGGGCATGATCGTGCAGGTGCCGCTGCATCTCGGCGACCTCGCGGAAGGCGCGACGCTGGAGAGCATTCACGCCGCGCTCGTCGAGCATTATGCCGGTCAGGATATCGTTCAGGTCGTTTCGCTCGATGAGAGCCGCGCCCTGCCCCGCGTCAACGCCGTCGAGCTCGCCGGCAAGGACACGATGAAGCTCTTCGTCTTCGGCACGCCGGGCGGAGCACAGGTCAATCTGGTGGCGCTGCTCGACAATCTCGGCAAGGGCGCATCAGGTGCAGCCGTGCAGAACATGGATCTGATGCTGAGCGCTTAACTCAGCCTGATGCGGATTGAAATTCGATAGGCCCGGCCCGTTCATCCCTGGAGGATCGATCAGGCCGGGCTTTTTCACGTCAGAAGCAGTTTGCGCAATTTCAGCCCTGCCGCCGTCCTCGGCCTTATTTTTGCCGTTGCTCTAAATTAGCCGAACCTACACGGAAAAGTGAACAACCGTTGGGCTTACGACCAATTGTCGGCCGGATTTGCTCTTTAACGGCTTTGCTGGCCCGGATGAGTGGGGCGTTCAAAACTATCCCTTTTTTCAATGAATATCCAAGAATGAGCCATCGTAAAGGAATTGGTTACCATAATTCGGCATGCTTCCAGACAGCCGGCAAGTTGGCGACCGAACGCGACACTCGCGTTAGGGCGCGTGTGCGTTCTTGAGCCGGTTCAGTGTCTGTGTAGTTTGGATAACGAGTATCATGGCGTTCGTGACCGAAACGTTCGGTAACTTCAATTCGCGCTCCGGCTACGCCTCGCGATCGAAAAAATCCCTCAGCATCCATCCCGGCACCCTGACCACCGGAGTCGCAGTTGCGGCTTTCGCCTGGATCGCGGCAACGCTGATGACAACGCAATCGATGGTGCTGTCGCTTCCCGGCGCGGCGGCGCCGACCGATAATTTCCTGGCACCGCGAGCATCGGCCTTCATCGTTCCGCAAAGCTACGTGGCGCACCCTGCCCGCTATGCCAGCCAGACCACTTCGCTGCATGGACAAAGCCGCTTCGGCAACATCGCCACTGCGGAGGTTCAAACGAAAGCCGGCGGGACGGATGCGGTTCGTGCGCAACTGGCGCAGGCACTTGCACAACAGACATCCGATATGAAGCAGGCTCAGATTGCAGCGGCCAGCATCAAGAGCGGCCGTCTCGAAGTGGCAGCGGCTTCGCCCGAGACGATCGCCCATCTGCGCAAGGTGATCGCGATCAATTTCGCAACCGCTGTGCAATCGCTGAGCCAGGCAAAATATGCGGCTGCCCTGATGCCGGCTGCAGGCCCGCTGAAAACCACGGAGCAGCCAGCGGCGGTCGCTTCCGCGGCCCCGGAGATCAGCCTGCCCGCCATTGCGGAAGCAAAGCCGGTGCCTGCAAAAGACGCCGACATTGCAGTGGCGGAAGCCGTGCTGAACGTCATTCCCGTGGCCCGCCCCGCCCGCGAAACGCCCGTGCAGCGCGCCGGTGCCACAAGCGCCATCGCCAGGGCAACGGGCAGCGAAACAACCACGCAACCGCCATCGCGCGTGATGGCCTATGCCGATCCGGATGACAGCTCCGTCCGCAAGAACAAGCCTTTCATCAACCCGTTTGCCGCAATCAGCCCCGGCCCAGGCACTGCGATCTACGATATCGAGGCGAAGACCGTCTATCTGCCGAGCGGCGAACGCCTCGAGGCCCATTCCGGCCTCGGCCACATGCGTGACAATCCCCGCTATGTCGATCGCAAGAATACCGGCCCGACGCCGCCGGAAACGTATAACCTGACATATAGGGAAAGCCTGTTCCATGGCGTGCAGGCGCTGCGCCTGACACCCGCAAGCGGCGCCCGCGTCTATGGCCGCGACGGCCTGCTGGCTCACACCTACATGCTCAGAGGCGGCCGTGGCGAATCGAATGGCTGCGTGGTCTTCAAGGACTACAATCGCTTCCTGGCTGCCTTCCGGCGCGGCGAAATCAGGCGGCTGAAAGTGGTTTCGCGGATGTCGTCGGCGGCAAGTGTCGCTTCCGCACGCTAAAAGGATTTGAGGCGCAAAGCGCCTCAATCTCTCACGACGATCGATGTCTGGCGCGGCAGTTCACCATAGAAACCGCGCCAATTGGCAATTGCGAAGCCGAAGACGATCAGGGCGCCGGCCTGATGCGCCAGGGCCAGATCCAGCGGCACGTGCAGCAGCAGCGTCGAAATGCCAAGGATCGCCTGGATCAGCACAAGCACGAAGAGAACGACGGATCGCCGCGCGTGGGTCGTTTGCGCCGCCGCGCGCAGCGAGATGATCATATTGATGGCGACGACGGCGAAGAGCGCATAGGCCCCGAGACGGTGAACGAACTGGACCGTCTTCGGGTTCTCGAAGAAATTGATCCAGCCCGGTGACTGTATGAAGAGATCGCTGGGCACGACGGCACCATCCATCAGCGGCCAGGTATTGTAGCTGAGACCCGCGTCCAGCCCGGCGACGAGGGCACCCAGATAGATCTGGAACAAAGCCATGAAGACGATCAAACCGGCGAGTTTCGCCGAATGACGCGTTGGTGGCGGCTCGTTCGAATGCGGCGACAGGGCGCGCATAAACCACATGCAGGCGGCAAAGATCAGACAGGCGGTCACGAGATGGGTCGCAAGCCGGTACTGGCTGACGTCGGTGCGCGCTTCGAGCCCCGAGGAAACCATCCACCAGCCGATCGCACCCTGAAGGCCGCCGAGCAGAAAAATGCCGGCAAGCGGCAGCCAGAGCTTGCGTTCGACGCGGCCCGTCAGAACGAAGAACAGCAGCGGCAGACCGAAGATGACGCCAATGGTGCGGGCAAGCAGGCGATGCGCCCACTCCCACCAGAAGATGCCCTTGAACTCTTCGACCGTCATACCCTTGTTCAGGATCTGGAATTGCGGGATGCGCTTGTAGAGATCGAATTCGTCCTGCCATTCCTGCGCATTCAGCGGCGGGATCACGCCATGGATCGGCTGCCACTGCGTGATCGACAGGCCGGAATTGGTGAGGCGTGTCGCACCCCCCACCAGCACGAGAGCGAAGAGAACCAGAAGCACACAGGCGAGCCAGATGCGGATGGCGCGGCGATTGCGGTCCTGACGGGCCACTTCCTTCAAAATTGCCTGTTCGGTCGTGAAATTAGTGGCAGCCATGGCTTCTCCCTTCGATCAGGCTGTTGATTTGCCCGATAGGGGCGTGCAAAACAAGTCCCGGGAGTTTGCGGCATGCCGTCGCGGCATGCTGTCATAAAGAGGAGAAAACCCCGTGCCCCTTCGCCTGCGCAAATTCATTGGCATGATCCTGCTCGTGCTGCTGGTTGCAATCTATGCGATCGTCGCCATGATCGTTGCAGTGCGAACGCTTGCAGATCAACCCGGCTGGGTGCATTTCCTCTATTTCCTTTTCAGCGGCATCATCTGGGTGCTGCCGGCAATGGGCATCATCAAGTGGATGGCCGGACCGCGCCCGCAATAGCGCTCGTCCCGGCCCGATTTACTTTGGGCTAACCCTGATCCGCGCCTATCCCGCGCGAATGTCCCATCTTAAGCCAAAAATAAGCCGTTGCCCGCCAGACTGCGCCCGAATACCGCCGGAGCGGAGAAGACCGGATGCAGACCCAGACGCGAGATATCGCCGGCATGGCCGCCGAAGCAGCGGATAAGTGGATTGCGTCCATCGAGATGGAGCCTGCCGCTGCCGATCAACTGCGGGTCGACATCTTCGACAGTATGGCACCGCTCGAAGCCGAATGGCGCGCGCTGGAACGGGACGATCTCAACTCGCTGCACCAGAGCTATGACTGGTGCGCAGCCTGGGTGGAGAACCTCGAACGCCCTCTCGCCATCGTCAGGGGCTCCATCGAAAATCACGTCGCCTTCATCCTGCCACTTGAGATCATCCGCAGTCACCGGATAAGACGAGCCGAGTTTATTGGAGGCCACCACAACAATATCAATACCGGCCTGTTTTCAGCCCGGTTCCTGGCAAATGGAGAATTGACGGCCGCTCAGGCGAGCACCATCGCGGCGGCTCTGCGCGGCAAGGTGGACGTCGTCATCCTGCGCAACGTCCCGCTCGAATGGCGCGGCCGCAAAAGCCCGCTCGCCTCCCTGACGTCGATCGAAAACCAGAACCATGCCTTTCAGATGCCCTTCCTCGGCAGTTTCGAAGCAAGTCTGAAGCAGGTGAATGCCAAGCGCCGGCGCAAGAAGTTCAAGCACCAGAGCAGGCTTCTCGATGCCAAGGGTGGCTACGAATATGTGATCGCCGGTCCTGACCGGCAGGACGCATTGCTCGATCTGTTCTTCCGGCAGAAAGCAGTCCGCTTCCAGGATGCCGGCTTGCCCGATGCGTTCAAGGATGAGCGGATCAAGGCCGCGCTGCACGCCATGCTGCACCGACGCCAAGACGATGGCATCGGCGCGACATTGCAGATGCATGCGCTGCGCCTGAAACGCAAGCACGAGGGCCATATTCCAGCCATCGCTGCCCTGTCCCGCAAGGGAGATCACGTCATCTGCCAGTTTGCCTCGATCGACGAGGCTCTGGTTGCGGAGGCGAGCCCCGGCGAATTGCTGTTCTGGCTGATGATCGAGCGGCTGCATCGCGAAGGCGTCGCGCTCTTCGATTTCGGTATCGGCGACCAGATTTACAAGCGCTCCTGGTGCTCGATGGAAACGGTGCAGTATGATCTCTTCCTGCCGGTCTCAGGCATGGGGCGTCTCGCGGCAATGGCGAACCGGATCATCACGCGTACGAAGGTCGCGATCAAATCCAATCGCAAGCTCTATTTCTTCATCCAGCGGCTGCGGGCGCGACACGGAACCGGCGCCGCATCGGATGCAGGAGGCGGTGACGCGGATTGATCAGGCAGCGTCCCGGCGCGTATCCGGATCATGCTCCTCGCGCCAGCCGGACATCAGAATGATGTGCTCGTAGCCGGCCTTCTGGAATTCCGTCATGGCAGCAATGAACTGGCTTTCGTCGGGTTCGGGCATGGAGAGGATGATTTCCGTCTCCTTGCTGCGCGTCAGCCGCGCGACACCGGAGACTTCGGCCGCGCCACACTCCACCAGAACGATGTCATAGGCCGAGCCCAGTGCGTCGAGGATCAGCGACAGACGATCGGCGCCGCGCATGGCGCGGGCAAGGTCGCTCATGCCCTGCGGCACGAGATGAGCGTCCGACAGGCGATCCGGATGGATCGTATCGCCAAAGGCCGCTTCGCCGCACAGCAGGTCGGTTACGCCAGGAAGTTCGTCATGCTCGGCCATGAGCCTCGAGGGACATCCAGTACCGGTCATATCGACCAGCACGATGCGGCTCCCTGCATCGGCAATGGTCCGCGCCAGCATGACGGTCGCGGTCGAACCGTTGTCACCGGTCGGGGATATGGCGATCGCCAGCCGCGAACCGCTGTCGATCAGATAATCCGCGACGGATTGGATGGAGAAATCTTCCTCTTCATCCGTGGCAGCCTGAGCAACCTGCTTCGGCCCATGATCCGGAGCGATTGCGGTGTCCAAGGCGATTGCCGTCTCCGAAGCAATTACGGTATCCGCAGCCTGAACCGGGATTTCCTCTACGGGGACGGAGAGCATGCTTGTGGGCGCCTCGACGCTGCTTGCTCGCGCAACTGGCCGAACCGGCTCCGGTTCGGCGATGGGTTGAATGCGCTTCGCCGCCTCCAGCGCGACGGCATCTTCCTTGCGAATAGGCCCGACCGGCCGCAATGCACGGCCGCTGAACAGCTCCGCGAGCATGATAACGATGGCCGTGAGGATGAAGGTGGCAAGGGTAGCGACGACGACGATCGGGCCGACCTTCGGGAAAGACGGATCGACCGGTTCGACCGCCGTGGAAACGATGCGTGCATCGGCAGGGCTGGAATTCTTGTCGACGCGAGAAGCCGCCTCGCGATAACGGGCGAGATAGGTCTCGAGCAATTGCCGCTCGGCCGCAGCTTCGCGCTCCAGGGCGTTGAGGCCGACTTCGTCCTCCCCTGCCCGGGCGCTATCGGCCTTCAACGTATTCGATTGGGCGAGGAGCTGCTGTTCGCGCAGCTGCGCGACCTTTGCCTCGTTCTCGATGCTTGCCAGAATCCTCTGGGTCTCGCGATCGATCTGCTGACGGATATCGACGAGCTGCGCCCGCAGGCTCTTCAGCCGTGGATGCCCGTCCATCAGCGTCGTGGACAGATCCGAAATCTGCGACTCGAGGTTCGACTGGGTCGCCTTCAGCCGCTGAATAGTCTGCGAGCCTGCGACGTCGGCAAGCGTATCGGTGGAGCGGCCGCTGGACAGCGCGCTGCGCACCGCCTGCGCCCTCGCCTCGGCATTGGCCTTGTCGCCACGCACCTGCGCCAGCTGCGTCGAGATATCCGCGAGCTGCTGCGTGGCGAAATTGTTGTTCTGACTGGTCTGGAGAAGACCGTTGGCGGAACGATAATCCGCAACCTTCTTTTCCGCCTCGCTGACCTTGTCGCGCAGCTTGGCGATCTCCGGCTCCAGCCAGCGTGTCGCCTCGCTGTTGGAATCGAGCTTGGCGCCGCTCTGCATGGATAGATAGACCTGCGCCATGGCATTCGGCACGCTGGCAGCGAGATCCGGATTGCGGGACGTGAAGCTGATGCCGATCACGCGCGAGCTGTTAATCTGATAGACCTGCAGGCGGCTGTTGAAGGCGTCCAGCATCCGCTCTTCCGGGGCCTTATCGGCCGCCGCCCGCTTCAGATGCAGCTTGATCAGAATATCAGAGAGCGCGGAGCCGTTGTTGCCAGCAGCGAATTCAGGGCGATCGTAAAGTTTGAGATTGGTGATGACCTGCTTGACCAGATCCGCCGATTGCAGGATCTGCACCTGACTGGCAATATTCAACTCGTCCAGCAGAGGGCCGGCACCGGCATCGTTGCCCGATGTCGTCGCCGCAAAGGCGGGCGCACGCTGCTCGATGAGGATGCGGGCTTCACTGCGATATTCCGGCGACATGACCTTGGCGATCGCGAATGCCGCGCAGGCGCCTGCCAGCGTGATGGCGATGACGCGCACCCGCCGCTGCCACACAGCGCGAAAGAGCTGAGCGAGATCGATGTCCACATCCTGCTGGGTGTTGTTGACACCGGACATATGCAAAACTCCGTAATAGAAAGCCGGAATTAATCGTAAACGACTATAGTAACCCAAGCGTTAATAGTATTTCGCCAGCATTATTTTTGATGTCGCTAATTTTTTCCTGGATTTTCATTTGCTCTTTACCGACCGTTAACCCTAACGGATCGATAACGACAGCAGTGTCCTTCCCTTTCCAATGAGCGCGAAATGCCCTTCGCAAAGTCAAAGATTGTCCTTGCACTCGGCATGGCCGCCGTGAGCGCCGCGCTCACCGGCTGCAACACCTATCAGCCGGCACCCAAAGCCTTCAACGAGGCCACGATCCAGCCCTATACCCTTGATAGCGGCGACCGGTTGCGCGTCACGGTGTTCGATCAAGCCGGGCTGACCAACACCTATACTGTCGACCAAGCCGGCTATATCGCCTTTCCGCTGATCGGCCAGGTCGCTGCCCGCGGCCGCACGCTGCAGCAGCTCTCCGGCCAGATCGCGCAGAAGCTTCGCCAGGGATATATTCGCGATCCAGACGTCACCATCGACATCGACCGCTATCGCTCGGTCTATATCATGGGCGAAGTCGGCCAGCCGGGCCAATATTCCTATGTGCCGGGCATGACCATCCAGAATGCCATCGCGGTCGCAGGCGGGTTCACCAGCCGGGCCAACCAATCCAACGCGGATGTCACCCGCAAGATCAACGGTCATGTCATGACTGGACGGGTCGGCATCTCCGATCCGGTGCTGGCAGGCGACACCATCTATGTCAGAGAGCGGTTATTCTAACCGCGCCCGCTCATGGCCCGACCGCTTCGTATCCTTCATTGCTTCAGATCGCCCGTCGGCGGCGTCTTCCGCCATGTCCGGGATTTGGCGGAAGAACAGAGCAAAGCGGGCCACGAGGTCGGCATACTTTGCGACAGCCTGACAGGCGGCGAGCATGAGGATCGTCTGTTCGACGATATCGCGCCGTTCCTGGCTCTTGGCGTCGTCCGCCTGCCGATCCGACGGCAAATTACCCTCTCGGATGCTGCAACACTTTGGAGCAGCTATAAAGAAATCAAGAGTTTGCGGCCGGATGTGCTGCACGGGCATGGCGCCAAGGGCGGCCTGCTCGCGCGCGTTCTCGGCTCGATCCTGCGGGTCAACAGGTATCGCGTAGCCCGCCTCTATACAGCGCATGGCGGAAGCCTGCATTTCTCGCGCGGCTCGTTCCAGGGCATGCTTGTGCACAGCCTGGAGCGAATGCTCGAGTTTCTCACCGATGGCCTGATCTTTATCTGCGACTTCGAGCGCCGCACCTATGAAAGAAAGATCGGCAAGCCGCGCACCCGCTCTGTGATGATCTATAACGGCATCAGCGAAAGAGATTTTCGCACCATACCGACACGATCGGACTCCGTGCATTTCGTCTATATCGGCATGCTGCGGGACCTCAAAGGTCCCGATCTGTTTGTGGACGCCTTTGCAAAAACGGAGCGCCGGATCGGCAGGCCACTGTCAGCGCTCATGATCGGTGACGGACCGGACAGAGACAAATATCACCGGATGATGGTCGAACGGGGCCTCGGTCACCGTATCGGCATGCTGCCGGCGATGCGCGTGCAGGAAGCCTTCACGGTATCACAGAATATCGTCGTCCCCTCGCGCGCCGAGGCGATGCCCTATATCGTTCTGGAAGCGCTCGCAGCTGGAAAGACCGTCATCGCCTCGCGCGTCGGCGGCGTTGCGGAAGCACTTGGCGAAAACAGCCCCGCACTCGCCAAACCGGAAGATGCCGATGATCTCTCGCGCATCATGGCCGAAGCGATCACCGAGCCGCTATGGGGCGCCCGCAACATGCCCGATATCGGGACGATACGATCGAATTTTTCGGCTTCCGCCATGGCACGGGATACTTTGCACCTGTATCAAAATATACTTGGCCTGAACAGCGACGGTTAGAATACAGCCAAGTGTTGTAAGTGTTTCTTAGCTGATATCTGATAGGGCTTGTCCGGTAACGACCGGATAAGCTGCCATGAACACTACCCAAAAGTCCGAGCAATTCAACTTGGACAATCTTCGCAAGCAGGTTTCGGAAATCCGCACCCGCGGTGCCGGCGAGACTCATAGCGATCGCCCGGATGGCATGAATGCCTATGCGCGGCAAATCGCCGAACAGCTTCGCGAAACCAACCAGTCTCCGGCGATCATCGTCGGACAATACCGGCTGTTCGAATTTCTGTCGCTACTCGCATTCGGACTTGCGATCCTCCTCTTCGGTACGTCGGACAATCATCCTTTCCTGTCGAAGACTGTGGTGACGATCGCCCTCTGCGGTCTTGCCATCGTCTTTCTGCAGATTGCGGATGCCTATCAGATACCGGTCTTGCGCTCGCCACATCATTTCCTGCACCGGATTCTCGGGTCCTGGGGGGCCGCCTTTGCGGTCATGGTCATTGCCCTTCTGCCCTTCGACATCAACAATATCTACTCCCTTTCGCTTCTCAGCCTTTGGCTCGCGGCAGGCGCAGGGTTCCTTCTCGTGGCTCGCCTCCTGTTTGCCTACGGTATCCGCCACTGGGCTCGCAACGGCGTCATGGAGCGGCGCGCCGTCATCGTCGGCGGCGGCGAACCGGCAAAGGAGCTCATCCGCGCGCTCGAGCATCAGCCCGACAACGATATCCGTATCTGCGGCATCTTCGACGATCGCGGCGAAAAGCGCTCGCCAGTCATGGTCGCCGGTTACCCGAAGCTGGGCACGGTATCGGAACTGGTCGAATTCGCCCGGCTCGTGCGCATAGACATGCTGATCATCGCGTTGCCGATCAGCGCCGAGGATCGCATTCTGCAATTGCTGAAAATGCTTTGGGTGCTGCCTGTCGACATTCGCTTGGCGGCCCATGCCAACAAGCTGCGGTTCCGCCCCCGCGCCTACTCACATGTCGGCGCCGTGCCGATGCTCGACATCTTCAACAAGCCGATCCGCGACTGGGATGGCGTTGCAAAACGCATCTTCGACATCTTCTTCAGCCTGGTCGCACTTGCTTTGCTATGGCCGATCATGCTCGGCGCGGCAATTGCCGTGAAGACAACCTCGAGAGGGCCGATCTTCTTCATGCAGAAGCGCCACGGCTTCAACAACGAGATCATCAACGTCTTCAAGTTCCGCTCGATGTACACCCATATGAGCGATCCGTCGGCGCGCAATGCCGTGACCAAGAACGACCCGCGCGTCACCCCCGTCGGCCGCTTCATCCGCAAAACGTCGATCGACGAGTTGCCGCAGCTTTTCAACGTACTGCTCGGCAGCCTCTCGCTTGTCGGGCCGCGCCCTCACGCCGTTCTGGCCGCCAGCCATAACCGCACCTATGCCGACGTCGTCGAAGGCTATTTCGCGCGCCATCGCGTCAAGCCCGGCGTCACTGGCTGGGCGCAGATCAACGGCTGGCGCGGCGAAATCGACAGCGACGACAAGATCAAGTTCCGCACAGCTTACGATCTGTACTACATCGAGAACTGGTCGCTGCTCTTCGATTTGAAGATCCTGTTCCTGACGCCGTTTCGTCTGCTCAATACGGAAAATGCCTATTGAGCGCGATCGACCTGCCATCGCCCCGCGTCGCGCAGCCGCAACTTGCCGCCATGCGGCTGGTCGGTACGGCCAGCGTCGTCATCGGTGTGTTCCTGTCGGGCTTCGTCATCGCCGAGCCGGCGCCTTATGAGTTGTGGCTCGCTTTTCTGATCGGTACCTGGTTCATTCTCGGGCTGAAAATCTCGCGCAGCGTCGCGCCACTACTGGCGCTGTTTCTGCTGTTCAATATCGGCGGCATGCTCTCGATCACGCAGATGCACGATCTTGCTGCCGGCAACCACCTCGACGGCCCGATCTATATCGCCGTTTCCACCTTCCTGGCGCTGAGCTCCGTTTTCTACGCCGCCATTACCGAAGACAACGAAAAGCGGCTGAAGCTGATCTTCAGTACCTGGGTCGTGGCAGCGCTGATCACCGCAAGCCTCGGCATCCTCGGCTACTTCCATGCCGTGCCGGGCTTCGACATCTTCACGCGCTACGACCGCGCCATGGGTGCGTTCCAGGATCCGAACGTCTTCGGCCCCTATCTCGTGGCGCCAAGCCTTTATCTCATGCACGACTTGCTGATCGGCGACCTGAAAAAAGCGCCGATCAAGGGCATCTGCCTGTTCGTGCTCGCCTTCGGCATTTTCCTGTCCTTCTCCCGCGCAGCCTGGGCCCTCTTCGCCTTCGCCTCAGCGATGCTGATCTTCTGTATGCTGTTGAAGCATCGCAGCAATACCTTCCGGCTGCGCATTCTGGTGATGTCGCTGGCGGCCATCATCCTCATGGTCGTGCTGCTTGTCGTCGCGCTGCAATTTCCGCAGGTCAGCGACCTGTTTTCGACGCGCCTGCAGCTGGTTCAGAGCTACGACGGCGGCCATCTCGGCCGCTTCGAACGCCACAGCATCGGCTTCCAAATGTCCATGGAACGGCCTTTCGGCATCGGGCCGCTAGTCTTCGGCCAGATCTTCCGCGAAGACGAACACAATACCTGGCTAAAGACGCTGACCACTTATGGTTGGCTCGGTTTCGTCACCTGGGTCAGCATGATTTGCTGGACCATCTATATCGGCTTCCGCAACCTCCTCAGAGAGCGTCCCTGGCAGCCCTACCTGATGATCGCCTGGATCGTCATTCTCGGCCATGTCGGCATCGGCAACGTCATCGATACCGACCACTGGCGCCATTTCTACATGCTGATCGGCACCGTCTGGGGTTGCGGCGCCCTGGAGCAAAAGTATCAGCGTGACCTGAACAAAAGGAAAGCTGCGCCGTGAACATTCGCACCAACGTCAAACGCCTGTCGTTGCTGCAGGTTCTCGAGCCGAGCGGCGGTGGCTCCGGACGACATTTTCTCGACCTGTGTCGGGCCATGCAGCATCGCGGCCATTCCGTGACCGCCATCTATTCCCCGGTGCGCGCAGAGCCCGCTTTCGTCACAGAACTGGGAAATATCGGCCTGGACAATGTCATTCCGCTTGGCATGCGGCGCGCGCCCGGCCCCTGGGATCTGACTGCATGGTGGCAACTGCGCAAGATCGCGGCCAGTCACGGGCCGTTTGATCTGATCCATGGCCACAGCTCGAAAGCCGGTGCATTAACGCGCCTGCGTTTGCCGGGGCGCCACGTCCCCGTTCTCTACACGCCGCATGCCTTCCGCACCATGGACCCGACGCTCGGTGTGAAAGGCCGTTTGATCTATGGCGGTATCGAGCGTCTTCTCGGGACATGGCTGACCGATCGCCTAGTCTGCGTTTCGCAGGATGAATATAATCACGCCCTGTCGCTCGGCATCCCGGAAAAACGCCTGCGCGTCGTCGTTAACGGCGTCAACGCACCTCCCCTCAGCCAGCGAGCAGCCATCCGCAGACGATACGGCATTCCTCAGGAAGCTTTGCTCTTCGGCTTCGTCGGCAGGATGACGCAACAGAAGGCGCCTGAACGCCTGATCGCGGCTTTTGCACGGATAGCAGCCCAATTGCCGCAAGCCCATCTGCTGATGATCGGGATCGGTGAGCTGGCCGACACAGCAAGAGAGATGATCAAGGGGGCCGGGCTTGAAGATCGCGCCCGCATCGATGGCAGCGTGCCGGGGGTGACGGCCATCGACGCCTTCGATGTTGTCGTCATGCCAAGCCGCTATGAGGCAATGTCCTATGTGATGCTGGAGGCGGCAGCTGCGGGCAAGCCGCTGCTGCTTGCCGATGTCGGTGGCGCACGCACGGTGCTGGAGCACGGCAAGAACGGATACATCGTGCCGAACAGCGATAATCCGGAAGCGTTGGCGGCCGCAATGGTATGTCTTGGCGATCCGACGTTGCTGGCGAATTTTACTGTCGAGGCCCGTCGCCGCAAGGATGAATATACGCTCGCCGGCATGGCGGATGCGACCGAAAAGATCTATCACGACCTGCTCGGCTACCCCACCCCTGCCCCGCTGGAGTTGGTAGCAAATTCCAGTTTGGACGATAAGCGCGAGGGCCGGGAGAAAAGCGCGGCGGCCCTTTAAACTCGCAGAGGATTTTCGTCGGAAATCGGTTCCGCTTTTCAAGCCGATGCGATAGACTTAACTCATGATTACTTCAGCACAATTGCGCGGCGCGCGCGCCATGCTTGGACTGACGGTGGAGACGCTTGCCAGCGAGAGCAAACTCCCGGTTTCAGCGATCGAAGCGCTGGAAACAGCGACCAGCCCGGCGGATATGAGGGCGCTTGCGACAGTTCGCTCCGTCCTCGAGAGCCATGGCGTGCTTTTCCTCGCCGGCGGCAGTGACGGCACGGGCGGTCCTGGCATTCGCTTCAAGCATTGGTCCGAAAATGATGGCATTCGGCCTGAGAACCTGAATGCCACCAATGACGATTGACGGCTGACGCAGCGTCTGAAATCTCCAAGAGCCGCTTCGCGCCTTCAGGCCTTAGGTTTTGCGACCGGCCTCAGGCCGCGAGCTTCCAGCCTTTGACAAGCTCTTCGGGCGCAGAGAGGGCTGCAGGCAGGATGTAGCGCTCGGTGTTGTTTGCCGGCTCCCAGCCTTCAACAATGGAGCCAACCGGCAGACCATGGCCGAAATCGGTCAGCGTCACAAGCTCAAGGATCATATGGCCATAGTCGTCGCGCCATTCGCGCCGCTCGCCACCTTCGAAGAGACGCAGCCGACCCTTTGTACGCGGACGCTCGCGTGCGGTCAGCCATTGCGCGACGGATGCCTCGGCATTGGCGAAGGACACCACATCATCGGCATCGCCATGCCAGATGGAGACGGCCGGATAGCGGGCAGCTTCGGGGGAAACTTCGCGAACGAGCTCGCCCCATTTTTCCGCCGGGCGGCTTGAGCCACGCTTCATGACGTCAAGCGCCGATATGGCATCGCGGGCAGCGCCGAAAGGCAGGCCGCCGATGATGGCGCCTGCGGCAAAGAGTTCCGGATAGGTCGCGAGCAATGCGGCTGCGACAGCGCCACCGGCCGAGAGGCCCATGACAAAAATCCTGCTATCGTCGATCGCATGCAGATGGCGACTGAAATCGATCATTTCTCTGATGGAGCCGAGCTCACCGCGATCGCGCGTGACCATGCTCGGGCGAAACCAGTTGAAACAGAGATTTGGGTTGTTCGATGCCTTCTGCTCCGCATAAAGTACGGCAAATCCATGCTGCCGCGCAAGTGCCGTCCACCCGCTCGCGCGATCGAAATCCTCGGCATTCTGATGACAGCCATGCAGGACAACGACGAGCGGCATCGGTCCCTTTACGCCCGGAGGCACATATTCGAGCATGCGCAAATCGCCGGGATTGCGGCCAAACCACAAAACTTCCGTCAGCCGCTGCGGCGACGGGCGCGTGGAAAGGCGACGGCGCGACGGCTGCGATTGCGGCTGCATCATCGGAAATTTGAGCTGCGGCAGCTCGACGGAATCGACGAGCAAGCGGCGAAGCCGGCTCGGAACTTTAAAATTCATCATGGACCTTTCTATCCACGTCAGCCACGGCCGGTTTTTTCCTCTGCTGCGGGCTGGCGCGCACTGTTCCTCTCCAGAAGCAGTGACATCGAGAAATCGAATCTCTTTGTGCAACGCAGCAAATATAGGGAGGCCGGCCCGCTTCGAACAGGCACAAAGCATCATTGCTGCTATGTGAAATCAGCTTAAATCGATTAGATTTTCGGCCACAAAAAACGCAACTGCGTCAGAAATAAGCCCGTGCAAGCGCGAGAAGCTTCGCGTCGTCCTTTACGCCCTGGCGATAAAGCTGAATAATCAATGCGCCGAGGCGTTCTGCCTCTAGGCTTCGCGGGCTCATGCCACGATCCTTGCAGACCGTGTCCAGTACCTTCTCGAGCCGGTCCAGATCGTCTGAAAAAAGCGGCAGATCTCGTGGATGGATAGGTGTGTCCAGCATTTGCGCGTCTCATGGTCCGTGGGGCAGAAGCACGCAGAACCTCGCCGGCACCCGTTTTATTCCCGACGACAGGATTAGACTATGCGCCTTGCGTATGGGGTTGGCAAGGAAGCATTTCGGCCGACGCATTTCTGATTCGCAAACTCTACGGAAATTCGATCGAAAGTACAATTTTAAGTTAAAGCATCACCCAGCCTTTATCCGCATCTGCAACAAGCGGAAAAAACGGAGATATAATGATGACCAGATTTCTGATCCGGGCTGCGCTCAGCTTGGCGCTTGCAGCAACGGCCCTGCCTGCCCTCGCGCAGAATTTTTCGAATCTTCCGCTGCGCAATCCTCGCCAGCCGCCCGAAGGATATATTTCCGTGCAATCGGGAATATCGATCTCCTATCCCATAACGGATGGCGACAGCGACGAGCAGCAGGAGAAGGCGTTGAAATCCTTCTACAAGATTGCCGCAAGCAGCTGCGCCACCCTGCTCGATACGATTGCCGATGCCTGCGAGATCAGTGCCCTGTCGAGCAATACCTCAGTCAACAATCCAGACAATCGCGGCACCAGACTTTCCATCAACGGACAGGTGACGATGGCGGTGAAACTGAAGCCGCCGACAGGGGCCGCGAAATAGCCTTGCCCCATCGCAGTTCATGATCTCCGCCAAAGCCAACGGATCGGTAAGAAATGACGGCGATAATCCCCCTCGCAATTGAGGGATGATACCATGGCGAAAGCGAAACGACGCACGCGGCGCAAGCCGCAATCCAAGGCGGGCAATTCGATGTGGCTATGGGGTGTTGTCGGCCTGGCAACGATAGCCGGCATCTACGCCTATCAGCATCGCAATGATATGCCGTCGATGCTGGCGCATGCCGGCACAGTCGCGGGCATGCCGCATATGGCTCGGGAGACGCCCGTGCCGGCGGCAAAGCCGCAAATAAGGACGGCAGCAGTGACATCGGAGCCGCGCGCAACATCCGTCCTGCCGATACCGCCCGCCGCCATTCCCGTGGCAATGCCGGTCAACAAGATACCGGTCGAACGGCCGATACCCGGCTTGCATGCGCAGTCCGGCGGTCGTTTCGTGCTATGCGGCGCCGGCTCGGGCACGAATTGTGTCGTCGACGGCAATACCTTCTGGCAGGATGGCATACGGATTCAGTTGGCCGATATCGAGGTCCCGGACGCCGGTGCCGCGCGCTGCCCCAGCGAAAGACAGAGAGGCGTAGCCGCGAAACTGCGCCTGCAGGCCATTCTCAACGATGGAAGCTTCGTGCTTTCCGGCAGCAGCCGTCGCGACGACCTGAATGGCGGCAAGCTCCGCATTGCCATGCGCGCGGGGCGCTCGCTCGGCGATCAGATGGTGTCGGAAGGTCTCGCGCGCCGCTGGACCGGCCAGGCGTCGTCCTGGTGTAGCTAATTTTCAGAATTCGATTGGGAGTTCAAGGAGATAAATGGTCGGGGCGACTGGACTCGAACCAGCGACCCCTTGACCCCCAGTCAAGTGCGCTACCGGGCTGCGCTACGCCCCGACCTGCCGAAACGGCTTGTTTCGTTTAGAGTTTAGCGTTTCCCGACGCAAGCGAAAAGTGTCGGCCTGCTCAGAAAAAGTTGCCGCTCAACGGCACAGCTGCCTCGGTCCGCGGCTCGGCTGATAGGTGTTATCGGAGGCGCGATAAGAGCGATAGCGGCTTGCGCAGTCACGCGCGTGAGCGCCGTAATAGCTCTGTGAGCTCTGCCTGTTGAACAGAGTACCGGTCACAAAAGATTTGAAGAGAACGCCGCTATCCGAATCGTCGTCATAATAGCTGTCCGAGCCATGCAGCCGATGGCCGCTGCCCCAACGATTATGGTGATGATGCCAATGGCCGTGGCCATGACCGTGATCGCGAACCTGGATGATGTCCGACTGTCCGGTTGCAGGCACCGTCAGGGTCGGCATGGTGACGGCATTCGCCGGCATGGCGGCACCTGCCGCCAGCAAAAGACCAAAGCCTGCGGCAGTTATCGATCTCGCAATCGTAAACATATGCGACTCCTTCGAAATCCGGCGACGCGATCAAGTAAATCCGCACAAGAACCTTGCTGCCGACCACGCCGTCATTATCTCTATATAGTGATTTGGAGCCACACTCATAGATGCCCTTCCGTCTTTATGTGCGACGGATATCGCACGACGGAAAGTGGGCGGAAAGTCAAAGCAATGAAGCCCTATATAATGACTCTCCTGTTATGCGCACCGCTGCTCTCCGCGTGCAATACGACGGAATCGGTGCAGCCCATTCCGGGCAGCATCACCTATGGCGGCCAACCGCATATGAAACTGACGAAATCGCCTCCCGGATCGCAATTCCAGCATCACTTCACGAACCAGTGGGGCCAGGATGTTATCGAAACCTATATTGTCCAGCCGGACCGAAGCGTGAAGCTCGTGAACCGCCAGGAAATGAGCCCGCCAGACTAGATCCTTCCGACGTAAAGTCGCTGCAGTCTACTGGAACTGCACTGAAGGTTCGTTGGCCTGAACAAAACTCCGCCGGCGGGAGCCGACGGAGCGTGTTGGAATGCAGATGAAAGCCACGCTTACCAGCAGCGATAGCACCGACGGTAATAGGGCCGGCCGTAATAGCCGCGGTGATGATGATTATCGCTGACAGCGGCGCCGACGAGAACGCCGCCGATGATGCCGGCAGCGGCCAAAGCGGCGGCCTGGTTTTCAGCCTGTTGCGCCTGGGCGCGATTGGACTGGTATGTGGCGCCGACGCAGCGATTGTAGCGCTGCGTTCCCGGACGGAACCCCTGCGACTGGCAGGTCATTTCCGCATTCATCGCAGATTCCTGCGGTGTCTGACAGCTCGATAGAATGGTTGATATAGCGACAAGGCTCGCCGCCATCGTAGCACGTATGCGCATATTCCCTCCGGCAATTTAGGATACAACCCCGGAAAGCGAAATACAGCCAAAGGTAAGCTCTAGCAAGCCAACCTCATCAAGCACCGCGCGAAAATCCGTCAATCGTGGCAAAACTGCACGCAAGGATGGCATCGTGCTTTACGGCCGAATAGCAGCATAGTGCAAAATGAAAAGACCCCGCCAATGGCGGGGCCTTCACATCCGATTTGCACGCCCGCAACCCATCGAGACCGCGGGCGTGTTTTCGATCAGAAGTTCCGTTCGAAACGAAGGATGCCGGCGACCGTATCATCCTTGATGTAGTCGTAGTGCACATAGGTGAGTTCCGGCTCGACCAGGAAATCCTTGACCGGATAGATCTTGAGGTTTGTGGTCGCCTCGAACATCTTCGACTCTGTATAGGCGAGCTGCAGGTTCCACTTCAGCTTGTCGTTGACCGGGACGCCGACGCCGCCCCAGAGAGCCCAGTCACCCCAGCCGCATTTGGCCGCGTTGGTGCCGCTCGAGGTCGTGCAAGCTGAAATATCCTGGTTGGTGCCGGCATATTTGTTCAGCTTGTCGCCGTCGGTATTCCAGCCACCCATCAGGAAGGCTTCCACGCCGCCGAACTTGGCGTCGAGACGAGCCTTGATGGCACCTTCCTCAACAATGGAATCATAGCCGCCAACGATCTTGATGCCCCAGTTGCCGGCCTTGTAGCCGAGCCCGGCAACGACGTCGGGAGCATAGTGGTTGGATTTGTCGTCCGTCCACCAGCCAGCACCGTAAGAGGCCTCACCGTCGGAGGTAGAATTGGAGTCTTCCAGCGAGATCACAGCCGAGAAGCCATTGTCCGGCTCGTATTTATAGGTCAGCTGATTAAGTTCATACGGGCCGTCGTAAATCACGTCGTCGTTGATGACATCGCCGGCATAGCCGACGTAAAGATTGTACTGAGAGTCAAGCTTACCGACCGTGAAGCCGCCGAGGCTGATGTTGGCAAACAGCAGCTTGGAGGAAGTCGCGCCTCCATCATTCCACTCCCAGCGGAAAATGGTATTGGTCTTCAATGGACCGTATTCGGTGTCGGTCGCCGTATCGACATTGAGCTCCACACGCTCATGCCAGAGCGTGCCGACCCTGCTGCGCGGATTATAGGCGTCATACCACTCGCCTTCCGTGCGAACCTTTCCGCCGACTTTCAGGCAGGTTTCAGTGCCGGGAATATAAAAATAGCCTGTGCCGTATCCATCGCAGATACGGACATATTCAAGCGGTTCGGGTTCCGCAGCGACAATGGCGTCGGCGGCATGGGCGGCGCTCGCGGCTGCGATGGCAGCGGCGGAGCCAAGAAGAAGGCTCTTGATGTTCATGGTGTCTCCATTCGACTATCCGTCAGAGATGGAGTCTCCCGGCAGACAACGACGTGCCCCTCCATAGCCTGACTGTTCCCCTCAAACAGGGCGAAGCAATAAGCTTCGCCGCCAAACTGAACCCGTGAGCTTGCCCCGGCAAGTTAATAAGGCTGCCGAACTAATTTCCACAACGCAGAAGAGTGGCAGACGTGACAAAAATGTCACACGCCTGTCGTAATGACAAAACGACGCACCACACGCGGCCGATACATGCATCGGACAAGAGAATGCATACGATAGTTGCACACCTGCGAAACACAATAGGCTTTAGCCGCAATCCCCAACACGCCCGACCCACGCGTGCGGGCAGCCTTATCGTACCTGATCGAGGAGACGCTTGCATTCCAGAAGATCGTAAAGCGTCTCCTGAAGCAAAGCGCGATCTTCCTTGCCGACACTCGATTTGCCGATGGAGACATCAGGCACGCCATCGTCACCGCTGACAAAATTGAAGAAACGGCGGCTGATCGGTGCCTTGGCGCGGCCGACGATCTGGTCTTCGTCGGAATTGGCAGAGGCGACACGGGGCTCAACGGCGGCAGGCTCCTGGGCCGCCGCAAGCGCTTCCACACTGGCCAGATCACCATGCCCGACAGCGATGACGAACTTGTTGCCGTTGGTCTTCAGAAGCTTCTGAACACCCTTGATCGTATAGCCGTGATCGTAAAGCAAATGGCGAATACCATTCAGCAGGTCGACATCCTCGGGGCGATAATAGCGCCGGCCGCCACCCCGCTTCATCGGCTTTATCTGCGGAAACCGGGTCTCCCAGAACCGTAGGACATGCTGCGGCAGATCAAGGTCTTCCGCGACTTCGCTGATCGTGCGAAATGCATCCGGGCTCTTGTCCATCATCATACTCCCACACTGCGCATGCGGCGCCGTTTGGCCGGATCACGCAAAAACGGATGTCGGCATTCGTACCGCTCCATGATACGACTCACCATATTTCAACGGTTTGGCGGTGGAAATTCAAGTCACATCTTCAGCCGCTGCACAGGCTGGCGACAAATCATCACAGAAGATGCACGGGAGCGACCGCACGACAAGGCATGCGGCGGAGCGAAAACAGAAATCGCAAGGATGGAATTAGGAGGCAGGATTTACCGGCTTGGCCTTCGCCTTGCGGCTCGCATGTGCTTTCAGAATGCGGGTCTTGAGGACGTTCGACGCCTTGAAGGTCATGACACGCCGCGGAGAGATCGGCACTTCCTCGCCGGTCTTCGGATTGCGGCCAATGCGCTCATTCTTGTCACGCACCTGGAATGTCGCAAACGAGGAGAGCTTTACCGTTTCTCCACGCACGATAGCGTTGCAAATTTCATCGATCACAGTCTCGACGAGCTCTGCCGACTCCGTTCTGGAGAGACCGACTTTCCGGAATACCGACTCCGCCAGGTCTGCGCGCGTCACTGTCTTGCCCGTCATAGCTCCCCGCCCATATTGCTGCGTAATCTTCTTCAAGTTTTGCGAGACTATTGCCGTTGCGCCGAACGGTCAAGCTCTTGTTCGGAACGGCTTTTAGAGATGTGGCACTACCAGCGCAGCAGGACCGCGCCCCAGGTGAAGCCGCCACCCATGGCCTCCAGCATCACCAGGTCGCCCTTCTTGATTCGTCCATCACCGGCCGCAACGGCGAGCGCAAGCGGAATTGATGCAGCCGAGGTGTTACCATGAAGGTCCACGGTGACCACAACCTTCTCGGGAGCAATTCCGAGCTTCTTGGCGGAACCATCGATGATGCGGCGGTTGGCCTGATGCGGCACGAGCCAATCGAGATCGTCGGGCGTTGTACCCGTCGCATCGAATGCCGCCTGGATGACGTCGGTAATCATGCCGACGGCGTGCTTGAACACTTCGCGGCCCGCCATATGCAAGACACCAACCGTTCCCGTCGTGGACGGGCCGCCGTCGACATAAAGCTTTTCCTTATGGGAACCATCGGAGCGCAGGCTTGCCGTCAGCACGCCGCGATCGCTATTGGAACCGCTTCCCTCGCCGGCTTCCAGGATCAGCGCGCCAGCGCCGTCACCGAAGAGAACGCATGTCGTGCGGTCGGTCCAATTGAGAATGCGGGAAAATGTCTCGGCGCCGATGACGAGTACGCGCTTGGCAAGGCCGCCGCGAATATAGGCGTCAGCCGTGGTCACCGCATAGACGAAGCCGGTGCAGACGGCCTGGACATCGAAGGCGAAGCCATGATGCATGCCGAGCCGGTTCTGGATATTCACCGCCGTTGCGGGAAAAGTATTGTCCGGCGTCGAGGTGGCAACGATGATGAGATCGAGATCATCCGGTGTCATCCCGGCATTGGCGAGAGCCGCACGCGCCGCCTGCTCACCAAGCGAGGCCGTCGTTTCGCCTTCGCCGGCGATATAGCGTTGGCGGATGCCGGAGCGCTGGACGATCCAGTCGTCGCTGGTATCGACAACCTGCTCCATCTCGGCATTGGTCATGACGCGTTTGGGGAGCGCCGCCCCAAAGCCGCGAACAATTGAACGGATCATTCTGCTTGTACCCCGTCTCTCATGCCGCTTCCGGCCCGATAGGGGGCAGCCGTTTGGCATGATATCTCTTCAAATCGTTTTCGATTTTCTGCGTGAGCCCATTCTTGGCCATATCATAGCCGACATCGATGGCGGCTGCGAAGGCTTCCGCATTCGCGCCGCCATGGCTCTTGATGACGATGCCGTTCAGGCCGAGGAAGACACCACCATTGACCTTGCTGGGGTCGAGCTTTTCGCGCAGCAGGTCGAAGGCGCCCTTGGCAAAGACATAACCGATGCGCGCAAGCAGCGTGCGCGACATGGCGGCGCGCAGATAGGCGCCGATCTGCTTTGCCGTGCCTTCCGCCGCCTTCAGCGCGATATTGCCGGAGAAGCCTTCCGTGACGACGACATCGACCGTACCCTTGCCGATATCATCGCCCTCGACGAAACCGGAATATTCGAGCGATTCGAGATTGGCTTCGCGAATGAGGCGGCCGGCGTCCTTGACCTCTTCCTGGCCCTTGATTTCCTCGACGCCGACGTTCAGCAAGCCGACGGTCGGGCGTTCGATCTCAAAGAGCGCGCGCGCCATGGCGCCGCCCATCAGGGCAAAGTCGAGCAATTGCTGGGCATCGGCGCCGATCGTGGCGCCGACATCGAGCACGATGCTTTCGCCGCGCAGCGTCGGCCAGATCGCCGCGATTGCCGGACGTTCGATATTGGCCATGGTGCGGAGACAGAATTTCGCCATCGCCATCAGCGCACCGGTGTTGCCGGCCGACACGACGACATCGGCATCGCCTGTCTTCACCGCCTCGATCGAGCGCCACATGCTGGAGACGTAGCGGCCGCGGCGAAGCGCCTGGCTCGGCTTTTCATCCATGCTGATGGCAACCTCGCATTCGTGAAAGACCGATTTTTCGCGAAGCTTGGGATATTTGGCGAGGACCGCCTCGCAGCGCTCCTTCTGTCCGTACATGACGAATGTGATATCGGGATGCCTATCCAGCGCCTTGGCCGCGCCGGGAACAACAACCTCAGGGCCGAAGTCGCCACCCATTAGGTCAAGAGAAATTCTGATCACGCGTCCCTAGTCCTTTTTCTCCGCCGCGACGGGCGAATTTGGCGTCAAAATACCGTTTTCTCCCCCGGTTACAACTGAATTGTGCTCGAACGGCACCGGGGCCTATTCCTTTTTCCAGTCTTTCAGAACAGCAAAGGGCGACGGTTTTCTGTCATCTTCGCCCGTGTCTTCAATATGCGCTTCGAATTCCACGCCAGGCTTGCGCGGATAGGGATCGATGGCGAGAGCGGCAAATTCTGCAACGACCGCGCCGGCGTCAATCGTGTCACCGGTAAAGGTCTCCGGAAGATCCGGACCATCGGGATCAAGTATCATTTCTCCGGCATCCACAGAGGGCGCACGCGCCAGTTTGGAATCCTCGGGCACGAAGATGTGCTCGAAGTCCTCGTCGATATCAGATTCGACCGGCTCGAGTGTGACAACGCAAGCCTGCACGATCTTTGCCTTCACATTGCCCTTGATGCGCACGCCGTCACGCTTCCAGCGAGAAATCTTGAGGTCGGCTTCGAGCTTGCCGACCGAGAGAACATCCCATAGGGCGGCGAGCCCGGCCAGTTCGCGATCGTCAGCCTCGAGGTGCACATCCACCGGATTGGCGGAGATATGTCCTACCTTCACCGGATAGGAAAACGGCGTTTCATCGGAGTCGTGTCTTTTCATTTTTATTTCCTAACCGGCCCGTGGCCGACTTTATCTGGCATTGGCAGCGTCGCCGAACCCGTAGCGATCTGATTTTCGGTTATGGTCGCCAAGTGCGCTTCTGCGATCATCATCCAATCGGCCAGCGAACGCATGGATGCCGCATTTTCATTCGCCTTGGGATAGATGTTGCGCTGTAGCGCCGCGGCAAGCGCGATGCGATCATCGCCATCCATGGCACCCGCATAGCTTTCGAGCCGCCCATAAAACATGCCGGCCAGCTTCTTCATGCGCTTCGGCACGCTGTTGTCGCCTATACCGAGCTCGCGGATCGAATAATCGATATCCTCGAAGAAGGCATCCACGATTTCCTGCGCCAGTTCCTGACCGCTTGTCGCCGACGATCGCGTGCGGCGAAAGAACAGGATCATCATCACCGACAGCAATTCGAAGCGCCCCATCACCGTATCGGGCACCTCGTAGTCGGTATAGAAAACCGGCTGTCGCGCCATGGATGTCAGCGCCTCATACTGCCTGACGACGATGATCTGATTGTGATTTCTTTTGCGGAAGAGCCCAAAAATCATGAAAATTCCCGGAATTGGCTCCCTCAGAGCGCGCCGTTTTTGCTTGGCCTTGTTGCATCCACGCAAAAGCTGGTTTACCGAAGCAGGCGCGAATTGCAATGCCGTTTGTGCCCGCTTCGAGGCTCCAGCCCTTACCGTCGTCACGTTGTGCATGATCGGTGACGAAGAGTGCCGAACAACATGATTGTGCCTTTTGCCATCGCGGAAAGGCCACAATGATGTGCACAGCAAGGTCATATCGGCCGCCCGGCCATCGGATTGATACATTAGGGGAGATGAGATGTCGTTGACCAGACGGTATTTCAAGTCTGACATTACTTTCAGCAGCGCTGCCGCCATCGCCCTGGTGATTGCGACCGTGGGCCTTTCGGGTTGCAAGACCAGCGAGGTCATGAACAACGGCTACATCTTCGACCCGCAGTCGCTGGCGCTCGCGCCGGTCGGTTCGAGCCGCGAACAGGTCCTGCTGTCGCTCGGCACGCCTTCCACCACCGCGACCTTCGATGGCGAGGTCTTCTACTATATCTCCCAGAAGCGTACGCGCGCCGTCGCCTTCATGAAGCCGAAGCTGGTCGACCAGAACATTCTGGCGATCTATTTCGACAAGGACGGCGTGGTGAAGCAGGAAGCCAACTACACGCTGAAGGACGGTAAGGTCTTCGACATGATCAGCCGCACGACCCCGACCGGCGGTCGCGACATCACCTTCCTGCAGCAGATCCTCCAGGGCAGCGGCAGCGGCGTCAACGGCGCAAGGAACTTCCTCAACAACCTCAACCCGGGCCAATAAGACCGGGACGGTATCTCAACGAAAAACCCGCGAGGCACTGCGCCCCGCGGGTTTTCTTTTTGCGTTCGGTCTGCTTCGCTTAGCCGGCAAGAATCGCAAGCAATAGCAGGGCGACGATATTGGTGATCTTGATCGCCGGATTGACGGCCGGACCCGCCGTATCCTTGTAGGGATCGCCGACGGTGTCGCCCGTTACAGATGCCTTGTGAGCTTCCGAGCCCTTCATGTGGCGCGTGCCGTCCTTGTCGACGAAACCATCCTCGAAGCTCTTCTTGGCGTTATCCCAAGCGCCGCCGCCCGACGTCATCGAGATGGCGACGAAGAGACCGTTGATGATCACGCCGAGCAGCGAAGCGCCGAGCGCGGCAAAGGCAGAGGCCTTGGAGCCGGACAACAGCAGGACGCCAAAATAGACGACCACCGGCGCCAGAACCGGCAAGAGCGACGGGATGATCATTTCCCGAATGGCAGCCTTGGTCAGCAGATCGACAGCGCGGCCATAATCGGGACGCTCCGTGCCCTGCATGATGCCCGGCTTTTCGCGAAACTGCCGGCGCACCTCCTCCACGATCGAACCGGCGGCACGACCGACGGCCGTCATGGCGATACCGCCGAAGAGATAGGGGATGAGACCGCCGAACAGCAGGCCGGCAACGACGTAGGGGTTCGAAAGCTCGAACGAAATCGTGCCTACATTGGCGAAATACGGGAACTTATCGCCGTGCGCCGCGAAATATTGCAGGTCGTTCGAATAGGCGGCAAACAGCACGAGTGCACCGAGACCGGCCGAACCGATGGCATAACCCTTGGTGACGGCCTTGGTGGTGTTGCCGACCGCGTCCAGCGCATCGGTGGATTTGCGCACTTCCGGCGGAAGATGTGACATTTCCGCGATGCCGCCGGCATTGTCCGTCACCGGACCGAAGGCATCGAGCGCGACGATCATACCGGCAAGACCGAGCATGGCGGTGACCGCAATACCTGTGCCGAATAAGCCGCCGAGCTGGTAGGTGGCGATGATACCGCCGACGATGACGATCGCCGGCAATGCCGTCGATTCCAGCGAGACGGCAAGGCCCTGAATGACGTTGGTGCCGTGACCGGTAACCGACGCCTGGGCGATGGAATTGACCGGCCGCTTGTTGGTGCCGGTGTAGTATTCGGTGATGACGACGATCAGCGCCGTCACGATGAGACCGACGATACCGCAGGTGAAGAGCTTCGTGCCGGTGATGTCGAAGCCGCCAACGGTGCCGATCGAACCCCAGCCGATGGTGAGCGAGGTGGCGGCAGCCAGACCGATGATCGACAGCACGCCGGTCGCGATGAGGCCCTTATAAAGAGCGCCCATGATCGAGCCATTGACAGCGAGCTTGACGAAGAAGGTGCCGATGATCGAGGTGATGATGCAGGCGCCGCAAATCGCCAGCGGGTAGATCATGGCAGAACCGAGGATCGGGGAGCCAGCGAAGAAAATGGCGGCGAGAACCATGGTCGCAACGACGGACACCGCATAGGTCTCGAACAGGTCGGCCGCCATGCCGGCGCAATCGCCGACATTGTCGCCGACATTGTCGGCGATGGTGGCGGGATTGCGCGGATCGTCTTCCGGGATGCCGGCCTCGACCTTGCCGACGAGGTCGCCGCCGACATCGGCCCCCTTGGTGAAGATACCGCCACCGAGACGGGCAAAGATCGAAATCAGCGAGGCGCCGAAACCAAGGGCGACCAGCGCATCAATCACGTCACGCGAACCGGCTTCGTGACCGAGGATGCCGGTCAGCACATAGAAGTAGATGGAGACGCCGAGCAGGGCGAGACCTGCAACCAGCATGCCGGTAATGGCACCGGACTTGAAGGCGATGTCGAGGCCTGCGGACAGGCTCTGCGACGAGGCTTGCGCGGTACGAACATTGGCGCGCACGGAGACATGCATGCCGATGAAACCTGCGGCGCCTGAGAGGATTGCGCCGATCAGGAAGCCGAAAGCGGCTTCGGCCGACAAGAGGAGCCAGGCCGCGATGAAAACGATGATCCCGACGATGGCGATGGTTCTATATTGGCGCGCCAGATAGGCTTGCGCTCCTTCACGAATATACCCGGCAATCTCCTGCATGCGGGCGTTGCCCTGATCGGCAGCGAGCACCGACCGGGTTGCCCATACGGCATAGATGACCGAGAGCAGTCCGCATGCGATCACTCCTAAAAGAATCGACATTTCGCTTTTTCCCTCCAAAAAAGCCGGCGGTTCACTCCATCCCCCGGCCGCCTGCGACAACGGTCGGCCCCCTCCTCCAGGGGATCGGTCGCTGTGCAGTTGCGAGATTGCTGTTGGGAAAACGTCGCGTCAAGACCGCCCGCAGGTAAAACACCCGCAAGAGGTTCAAAAGAATATTCGAAGATGAAATCAGGCGCGAACGAAGGAAACGAAAATGCGTTACATCGCGATCTGAACGTCCGGCGAAGCCTATTTCTTCGCTTCGCCGCGAATCTGCTTGGCGATTCGGTCGAGCACGGCATTCACGAGCTTCGGCTCGTCCTCCTCGAAGAAGGCATGCGCAATCTCGACATATTCGGTGACGATGACCGGGACCGGCACGTCCTTGCGATCGATAAGCTCGAAAGTGCCAGCGCGCAGGATAGCGCGCACGGTGCTGTCGAGACGCGACAGCGCCCAATCATCCTGTAGCGCGGAACCGATCAGCGGATCGAGCCGGGTCTGCTCACGCACGACCCCCGACACGATGGAGCGGAACCAGGATGCGTCGGCCTTCAGATAGGTCTCGCCATCCAGCTCCTGCCCGAGACGGTGGGCCTCGTATTCAGCCACCACCTCCAGAACGCCGGTTCCGCCGATATCCATCTGATAGAGCGCCTGAACCGCCGCAAGACGTGCGGCACCCCGCTGGTTGGCGGGTTTTGCCGGTCGCTCGTTATCCTGATTGCTCATGTATTATGCACCCAACTTCTCTTTCAGCGCGATCATGGTCAGCGCCGCACGGGCGGCAAAACCGCCCTTGTCCTTATCCGAACGGCGCGCACGCGCCCATGCCTGCTCATCGTTCTCGACGGTGAGGATACCATTGCCGATCGCGAGAGATTCGCTGACGGCCAGATCCATCAGAGCCCGCGAGGATTCATTGGCGACGATATCGAAATGATAGGTCTCGCCGCGGATAACCATGCCGAGAGCCACATAGCCGTCATAAACCACATTACCATTGTCGCCGCCATCGAGCGCCATGGCAATTGCCGCGGGGATCTCCAACGCGCCTGGGACGGTAACGACGTCATAGGTCGCGCCTGCCTCATCGAGAGCGGCCTTGGCGCCGTCGAGCAGGGCATCGGCCATATCGTCATAGAAGCGAGCTTCGACGATAAGGATATGAGCATTGGAAGAGCTGGTCATACATCACCTGCAATTTGAGAGGGCGCGGCACCTTGTTAGGCCCGGGTCAAATCACGGCGGGCCTCGCTTGGCAAGTGTTTTTCAATGGCCCGCGCCGATTCCGACCCTATTTGGAAATGATCAGCGCGCCGCGGAAATTGTGGCTTTCGCACACGCAACCGCTTCGATAATAATTTGCAACCTGCGAGGGGGAGGTTCATGACGAAGAAATCCGCACCCGCCATCAATGTCGGCGAGCTTGAACTGGAACATTGGCAGCAAGGCAGCTTCTTTGCCGGCAGCGATACGTCCTTCGGGACAAAGCTCGGGCTGAAGCAGCTCGGCATCAGCTACAACGAGGTGCCTCCGGGCAAATCCGGCTGTCCGTTTCACAATCATCATGTCGAGGAGGAGATGTTCGTCATTCTCGACGGCGAAGGCGAATATCGCTTCGGTGACCAGCGCGTCGCGGTCAGCAAGGGCGATGTTCTTGGAGCTCCGGCCGGCGGCCCGGAAACGGCACATCAGCTGATCAATGTCGGCCCCAGCGTGCTCACCTATCTCGCCATTTCCACGAAGGCGCGGACCGAGATCGTGGAATATCCCGATTCCGGCAAGTTCCTGGCCAAAACCTATAGCGACGGCAAGACGGCGTTCCGAGCCATCGGCCGCGCCGCTGCCACCAACCTGGACTACTGGGACGGCGAACCCGGCGCCTCGGACGACTGACCACCACCCAAAACATTTCGGCAAAGACCTGACCCGATGACCCATATTCCGACACTGACGACCGACCGGCTTCTGTTGCGCGGCCACACGCTTGATGATTTCGGCGAATTCCTCGAGCTCTGGAAACAGAAGGAGATCGTCCGCTTCATCGGTGGCGAGATGCCGACACGCGAGCAGGTTTGGGCCCGCCTGCTGCGCTATGCCGGCCTATGGCATCATCTCGGCTTCGGTTTCTTGGCCGTCGAGGAACGCCAAAGCGGCCGGCTGATCGGCGAAGTGGGATTTCTGGATCTGCATCGCGACATGACGCCGATGACGGAAGGCACGCTGGAAGCCGGCTGGGCCATTACGCCGCCGATGCAGGGCAAGGGCTATGCGACGGAAGCCATGAGCGCCGCGATCGCCTGGGCAGACAGACTGTTCGCAGGCCGTCGCATGACCTGCATCGTGGATTTCGAGAACCTGCCGTCGATGCGGGTTGCCGAAAAGATCGGCTTCCGCCGTATCGGCGAACTCGTGCTCAAGGACAGGCCCAACGTCCTATTCGAACGTTAGGCTTTGCGGGGAGACCTATCATGCCGGCTCAGCAGGACGGGTTTTCCGTCAGATCTTACGAACCGGATGACGTCGAAGCCACGATCGACATTTTCCTGAGAGCCATTCGCGAGGTGGCGTCCAAGAACTACAACCCGACCCAGATCGCTGCCTGGGCAAAGGTCGATGATGCAGAAATATGGGCACAATATCGAGCGAGCCGGCCGACCTGGCTTGCGATGGATGGTTCAAAACCCATCGGCTTTACCGATCTGAAATCGGATGGTTGCCTGGATATGATGTTCGTTTCGCCCGATTATCAGGGAAAGGGCGTCGCCAGCTTGTTGCTTGCGACCGTCGAAAATGCGGCCCACGAACAGCGCCTTCAACGGATCTTCACCGAAGCGAGCCTGACGGCCCGCCCCTTCTTCGAGCGCAAGGGCTTTGTCATCGTGACCGCGCAGCAGGTAGAAAAGC
The DNA here is from genome assembly GCF_030182525.1 of Rhizobium pantanalense. NCBI lineage: Bacteria > Pseudomonadati > Pseudomonadota > Alphaproteobacteria > Hyphomicrobiales > Rhizobiaceae > Rhizobium > Rhizobium pantanalense. The sequence goes on along the minus strand of NZ_JAQJCH010000006.1, from coordinate 447,505 downwards.
GCGGTCAGATCTTGTCGAACTTCCTGATGGAAAAAACTCTCGCGTAAGCTGCCAAGGCACCGAACGGCGCCCTCTACTGTAGCGAGCTTGTGACACTCAGTCCTTGCGGACGACAGGGAATTCCGCCAGACGAGCGGCGTAGCGGGCCATTGTGTCGACTTCAAAATTGACGAAATCGCCAGCCTTGCGCTCGCCCCAGGTGGTAACCTCTAGGGAGTGGCGGATCAGGAGCACATCAAATTCCGTACCCTCGACGGCATTGACCGTCAGCGAGGTACCGTCGAGCGCGACCGAGCCCTTCGGCGCCACGAATCTTGCGAGATGCTCCGGCGCGCGCAGGCGGAAGCGGGTGGCCTCGCCTTCCGATGTCACCGAGAGGATTTCCGCCTTGCCGTCGATATGGCCTGATACGATGTGGCCGCCAAGCTCGTCGCCGATCTTCAGGGAACGCTCGAGATTGATCTTGTCTCCGGCCTCCCAACTGCCGATGGTCGTCAGGCGGAGGGCCTCTTCCCAAGCCTCGACCTCGAACCAGCGTCCATTGCTGCCCTCTTCCGGCAGTCCGGTCACCGTCAGGCAGACGCCTGCATGCGAAATAGATGCGCCCATGTCGATCGTCGCCGGATCGTAATTGGTCGCAACGCGCAGCTTGATGCCTTCCTGCATCGGGGAAATGGATTCGACCGTGCCGACGTCGGTGACAATTCCGGTAAACATCAAAAACCTCTCTCGTATTCGTCGCAGAGATCGTCGCCGAAGCGGCTCTCGCCGACATGCATAAAGTCAGCTGGGATATTGGACTTGAGGACTGGCGATTCAATACCGCCCGCGCCGATATCGGCGGGCCCCCGGAATAGCAGAATGCGATCGACCAGCCCGGCGTCAAGAAAGCGCTGCGCCGTCCTGGCGCCGCCTTCCACCAGCAAGGATGAGATGCCGCGCGTACCCAGAGCTTCCAGCAGCTCTCCAGGCTCGCTGGAATTGGATTGCAACACCTCGACACCGGCGGCGTCGAGCGCCGCGCGCCGTCCGAGGAATGCAGCATCGGTATTGTCATCGAAGGACGGCGGATGGCCGGCAACTGCGATCACCGGATACTGCCGGGCCGTCCGGACCAGCTTGCTGCCGAGGGGCAGCCGCAGTTCGCCATCGATGACGATACGGAGCGGCGAACGATCCTCCAGGCCAGGAAGCCGGCAGGTCAATTCCGGATCATCCGATATCGCCGTGCCTATGCCGACGAGAATGGCGTCGCTTTCGGCGCGCAGCATCTGGACCTGCGCGCGCGAGATATTGCCGGTAATGCGCACCTGCCCCTCGCCCGTCTTGCCGATCATGCCATCGGCGGAAACGGCAAGCTTGAGAGTCACATAGGGCCGGTTTCTCGTCTGGCGCATGAGATAGCCGGCGAGAGACCGCCTACCTTCCACCTCCAGAATACCGGCATCGACCTCGATGCCGGCATCGCGCAGCATGGTGATACCGCGCCCGGAAACGCGCTGGTCGGGATCGGTGACACTGATGACGACGCGTGCCACGCCGTAAGCGATGAGCGCCTCGGCGCAGGGCGGCGTCTTACCGTAATGCGAACAGGGCTCGAGCGTCACGTAGGCGGTGGCGCCTTTGGCCGCCTCGCCCGCCTCGGCTAGCGCCTGAGGCTCCGCATGCGGACGACCGCCGAGTGCGGTTACGCCGCTGCCGAGGATGACGCCGTCCTTGACGACGATGCAGCCGACGGACGGATTGGTGGAGGTCAGTCCCAGATGCCGGCGCGACAGGCGGATGGCCGCGGCCATGAAACGCTCGTCCTCGGGCCGCGGCGCCATGGTCAGGGATCCAGCGGATCGCGGGCGATCTTGGCGTTGATTTCGTCGATCACATGCTCGAAATCCTCAGCATGCGAGAAATCGCGGTAGACGGAGGCGTAGCGTACGAAGGCGACGTCATCTAGGCTTTTCAACGCTTCCAGTACCTGCAGGCCGATCTGCTCGGAGCTGATTTCGGTCTCGCCGGAGCTTTCGAGGCGACGCACGATGCCGGAGACAGCGCGCTCGATCCGGTCCCGGTCGACCGGACGCTTGCGCAGCGCGATCTCGAAGGAACGCACCAGCTTGTCGCGATCGAACGGCACTTTGCGGCCCGTCTTCTTGATGACCATGAGCTCGCGCAGCTGCACACGCTCGAAGGTGGTGAAGCGGCCGCCGCAATCCGGACAAATGCGCCGACGGCGGATGGACGTATTGTCCTCCGCCGGGCGCGAGTCCTTGACCTGAGTGTCTTCTGAGCCGCAGTAAGGGCAGCGCATGCGCTCTCCTTAGCCCATGTAGCCGTACATCGGGAAGCGGTCAGTGAGCTTGACCACCTTCTCGCGCACGGCAGCCTCGACGGCAGCATTGCCTTCGTCGGAATTGGCGACCTTCAGGCCATCGAGCACTTCGATGATCAGATTGCCGATCTCCCGGAACTCGGCTTCCTTGAAGCCGCGCGTCGTGCCGGCCGGCGTGCCGAGGCGGACACCCGAGGTTACGAAAGGCTTCTCAGGGTCGAAGGGAATGCCGTTCTTGTTGCAGGTGACGTAAGCGCGGCCGAGCGCGGCTTCCGCACGCTTGCCGGTCGCATTCTTCTTGCGCAGGTCGACCAGCATCAGGTGGTTGTCGGTGCCGCCGGAGACGACGTCGACGCCGCCGGAGATCAGCGTTTCGGCAAGAGCCTTGGCGTTCTTGACGATCTGGGCGGCGTAGTCCTTGAATTCCGGCTGCAGCGCTTCGCCAAGGGCAACGGCCTTGGCGGCGATGACGTGCATCAGCGGGCCACCCTGAAGGCCGGGGAAGACGGCCGAGTTGAACTTCTTCGCCAGATCCTCGTCATTGGTGAGGATCATACCGCCGCGCGGGCCGCGAAGCGACTTGTGCGTGGTCGTGGTGGCAACGTGGCAATGCGGGAACGGCGACGGATGCTGACCACCGGCCACGAGACCGGCGATGTGGGCCATGTCGACCATCAGATAGGCGCCGACGCTGTCGGCAATCTCGCGGAAGCGCTTCCAGTCCCAGATGCGGGAATAGGCAGTGCCGCCGGCGATGATGAGTTTCGGCTTGGTTTCCTCGGCCTTGCGCTGCACTTCATCCATGTCGAGCAGGTTGTCGCCTTCGCGCACGCCGTAGGACACGACGTTGAACCACTTGCCGGACATGTTAACCGGCGAACCATGCGTCAGGTGACCGCCCGAATTCAGGTCGAGGCCCATGAAAGTATCGCCCGGCTGCAGAAGCGCGAGGAAGACGGCCTGGTTCATCTGCGAACCGGAGTTCGGCTGAACGTTGGCGAAGTTGACGCCGAACAGCTTCTTGGCGCGCTCGATGGCAAGTTCTTCGGCGATATCGACGTATTGGCAGCCGCCATAATAGCGCTTGCCCGGATATCCCTCGGCATATTTGTTGGTCATGATCGAGCCCTGCGCTTCCAGAACGGCGCGCGAGACGATGTTTTCCGAGGCGATCAGTTCGATTTCGTGCCGCTGGCGACCGAGCTCCTTGCCGATCGCGCCAAAGATTTCCGGATCGGTGTCGGCAAGCGAGCGATTGAAGAAAGGTTCGGTGGACGCGTTGGTCATCGTGAAAGCTCCTGAACGGGCCGGAACGGCAATGCAGACGGTATTAGCGCTCGGGTCGCCGGAGAGCAATACGACCAGCGACATTTGCTGGGCAAACTACGATAGCTGACACCGAGACACGAAAAAGCCGCGTCCGAAAACGCGGCTTCGATAGGAATTGCAATTGGAATGCCGATTATTGAACCGGCTGCTCCATGCCCTCAGTCGTATTGAGCGCCAACTGGGAATTGCCATCGAGATTATAGATGTCGTCGCGGAACTGGACGATGCCGTCGCGGGCGCTCCAGGCCGAAATATAAACGAAATAGACAGGCACTTCGGTCGCCAGCTTGATCGGCGTGTTGACGCGGGTGGAGATGACCTGCTCGATGTGCTGACGCGGCCAGCCCGGCGTTTCAGCCAGCAACCAGGTCGCGAGGTCGCGCACGTTCTGGACGCGCACGCAGCCCGAGCTGTCGAAACGCATGAGCTTGTTGAACAGGCCCTGCTCCGGCGTGTCGTGCATATATTCGTTGTTGGGATTATAAAAGTTGATCTTCGTGGACGCCATGGCGTTCGTCTTGCCCGGGTCCTGACGGAACATCAAGTCCGGGGCCTTGTCCGAGTTCCAGTCGATCGTCTCGGGTGCGACTTCCTGGCCCTTGCCGTCGAGAAGACGGATGTTGTTCTTCGTCAGGTAGGTCGGGTCCTTGCGCATCAAGGGCACGATGTCCTTGATGATGATGGAGCGCGGCGCCGTCCAGTATGGGTTGAGGATGACCTCATAGATCTTCGAATTGATGATGTGCGTAGGGCGCGATTCACGGCCGACGATCGCCTGGTGGCGCAGTGCAACCTGACCATCCTCTACGGCTTCGACACGTGTCGCCGGGATGTTGACCATGACGTGACGACGGCCGAGGTCGGACGGGAACGTCTGGAGGCGGACGAGATTCGTGTTGAGCTGCTGCAGGCGAACATTGGCGGGGATGTTCATCGCCTTCAGTGTGAAATCGCCTAGGACGCCATCTGCCGGCAGGCCGTGACGGGCCTGGAAACGCTTGACCGCACCGTCGACGTAGGAGTCGAAGGCAGAGGACATACCAGCCTCACGCGGAAGGTCGCCGGTAATCATCAAATGCTGACGCAGCGACTGTACGGCCGGGTCGGTTGCACCGAGCTGCAGCGGCTGCTGGCTTGTCGGATTGACCTGCGGCCATCCGCCGTTAGCGGCAATATTCTGATATTGCGCGATCGCCTGCTGAATATTCGGTACGGAATCTGGCCCGAGGATTGGCGTGTTCGACTGAACAGCGGCGGCGGTGCGCGCCGCGGCCTTGGCGTCGAACTGATCATCCCAATTGCCGCGAGAACGGTCGTTGATCAGCGCTTCCAGTGGGGTCGCGTTTTGCGCGAGAGCCGGAGCAGCCAGTGCGGCAGCGCCAAGAGTTGCAGCCGACCGCAGGAAAGCGCGGCGCGAAAAGGGTCCAATTCCGTTTTTCTTCGACATATCCTAACCGTTCAACGCTGCGATCCAATCATGCGCAGCTTAGAGAGGAAGCAGTAAATAGCGCAGCTTGCGCCAAGTAACGTGGCTCAGTATCAATCCGTTCCCTTAATGCACCACCAAAAACTTGGCCACGAACTATCACAATATCGCGAAGCCAAGATCTTCAGGTCGGAAGATCGTATTTCGAGAACGCTGTCTGCAGTCGATTTCCGCTGTCATAGCAATATGGCCAATTCGTGTCTCGCGGCATGAAACTTGCTTTGCTGCGCAAGTGCGAAAGAAAAGCCAAACTGCATTTGCTAAAATACCACAGCTGCGCGTGGTTCATAGCGTGTCCTGATACGGCGTCAATGGCTTAGCCGCCTGGGACGTTACATGGGACGAAAGGTGAAGCGCTGACGTGGCAAAAAGCGCACAACGGCCGGCTCGGCAATGCGCCTCAAGCCGGACACGCAGGGAACGTGTCCAGCTTGCTTTTACTGGAAGGTCTTAGGATCGATCCCCGCCCGTTACTTACAGGCGATAGAGGATCTGATCGTTCCAGAAGCGGTCCAGACGCTGCAGGAGCTTGTTCATCTGGGTGAATTCATCGGTGCCGATACCGCCGACCTTGTCGATCGAGCCGATGTGGCGCTCATAGAGCTTGGCGACGGTTTCGGCGATATCCTGGCCGGTTTCCGTCAGGCTGATGCGGACCGAGCGACGGTCGATGCGCGAGCGCTGGTGGTTGATGAAGCCGAGGTCGACCAGCTTCTTGACGTTGTAGGAGACGTTGGAGCCGAGATAGAAACCGCGGGAGCGCAGCTCGCCGGCCGTCAGCTCGGAATTGCCGATATTGAAAAGGAGAAGTGCCTGTACGGCGTTGACGTCGTCGCGACCCTGACGGTCGAACTCGTCCTTGATAACATCAAGCAGGCGGCGGTGCAGACGCTCGACCAGGTGAAGGGATTCCATGTAGAGAGCCCGGATGTCATCAACCTGCTGATCCCGAGCGTTTGCAACTGCCTGCGGCTTGATTTTCGTGTTCATCATGACTTGGCCTCACTCTGTTTTGTTTGGCGGTGTCGTTTTCTTCCCGCCTTGAGTGAGACCCTATCGAATACACATAAAATTCTACTTAAACTGCAGGCTTAACAGCACCTTACCAGGAAGTGTTGCTGTCTCAGGGTAAATCAACCATTACCTGCTGCTGCCGGCGCCGGCGTTTCTCCTGCCACAGCAGGACGCGGAAAGCGCAATAAATCACCGCCACACACGCATGCAAGATCATGATCAGCGGATTGGATCCGAATATCTCCGGCCAGACGCCATACATCAGCCCCTGCCCGCCTGCAGCCAGCACCCACATGACCGGCCCCCAGGAAACGGTAAGCCATAATCCAAGGGCTGCGACCGGAAAAACCACGGCAAGCCCGGCCCCTGCGACCTTCCAGGGCAGAGCGAGCAGATCGAAGCGGGCGTGACCATCCAGCGAATAGCCGACCAGCATCGCCCAATATTGCAGGCCGAGCCAGAAGCAGGCGATCGCGATCAGCCGCAGGAACAGCACGAACAGGATGTCCGTCAGCGTATTCTTGGGTACGGTCGAAGAATCAGGTTCCATGCGCGAACAATACGTAGGAGGCACGCGCCTCGCCAGAATATAATGGCTGCGGCCTTTCGCCTTGTTTTGAATCCTGGGGACGGCGTGATAGGTACGCGCCCCATAGAGAATGCCATAAATAGACGAAGAAGGATGGCGGCATCATGGAGAACAAGACGCATCTCGTTGACGAGATCACCGGTCATCGGCGCATGCGGCGCAACCGCAAGGCCGATTGGACGCGCCGTCTCGTGCAGGAAAACCGGCTGACGGTCGACGATCTGATCTGGCCGATCTTCGTGATCCCGGGCACCGGCATCGTCGAGCCGATCCCGGCCATGCCCGGCGTCAACCGCATGACCGTGGACAAGGCCGTGGAAGCGGCGAAGGAGGCAGCCGATCTCGGCATTCCCGCGCTCGCGACATTCCCGAACATCGAGATGGAACTGCGCGACGAGACTGGCTCCAACAGTCTCGAGAAGAATAATCTCATCAACCTCACCACTGCCGCAATCAAGAAGGCCGTGCCGAACATTGGCGTCATCACAGACGTCGCGCTCGACCCTTTCACCAGCCACGGGCATGACGGCATCCTGCGCGGCAACGAGATCGTTAATGACGAGACGGTCGAACAAGTGGCGCGCGCCGCCGTCTACCAGGCGGATGCTGGAGCGGACATCATCGCGCCTTCGGAAATGATGGACGGCCGCATCGGCGCGATCCGCCAGGCGCTCGATGCAGCCGGCCACCAGAGCGTCGGCATCATGAGCTATGCGACGAAATTCAGTTCGGCCTTCTATGGCCCCTATCGCGAGGCGATCTCGACCGGCGGCCTGCTGAAAGGCGACAAGAAGACCTATTACATCGACCCGGCAAACGGCACCGAGGCCGTGCGCGACGCCACGCTCGACGTCGAGGAAGGCGCCGATATGCTGATGGTCAAGCCCGGCCTGCCCTATCTCGACATCTGTTGGCGACTGAAGGAGGCCTTCGGCCTTCCGACCTTTGCCTATCAGGTCTCGGGCGAATACGCGATGATCAAGGCTGCCGCGGCCAATGGCTGGATCGACGGTGATCGCGTGATGCTCGAAACCCTGCTCGCCTTCAAGCGCGCCGGCTGCGACGGCATCCTCACTTATTTCGCTGTCGATGTGGCGAGACATCTGGCGAAGAAATAACGTCACGCCGTCCGCTTATTGTATTTGCTGAAGCCGATACCATATGTTCGGCAAATGTTTCCCCGCCGCGACTTTTGCGTGCCCTACCGGTCGCATAAAAGTCGCAGAGGGATCTTTAACTGGCATTGGCCCCTTGCGGATTCGAAGAATTGACGGGGCTAGCGCGAAGGAGCAAAACGATGAGCCTGAACCCCAGCCCGCTCTATGCAGCACCGGATGACTGGCGCGCCTATAGTGGCGTTCTGAGCCGGCGCATCTTCGCCTTCATCGTTGACTACATCATCGTCGCGCTGCTGTGCATTCCAGCGGCCGTACTGCTGTTCTTCGTTTCGATCCTGACACTGGGGCTCGGCTTTTTCCTTTATCCGGTGCTGTTCGTTCTCGTTGCCGGCCTCTATTTCGGCTGGACGCTTGGCGGCCCCTATCAGGCGTCGCTCGGCATGCGCGCCATGGGCCTCACCATGGTTCGAGTCGACGGCCGACGCATGGATTTCCTGACGGCGATCGTCCATTTGGCGCTGTTCTGGATCCTGAACTCCGTCCTGACGCCGCTCATCCTGCTGGTGGGTCTCTTTACCGACCGCAGCCGGCTGGTGCATGACCTGCTGCTCGGCACGGTCATCGCCCGGACGGCCTAAAACAACGCATAAGCACAGGACACCTCGCGATTTCCCACGGGCCATGGGGCGCGCGGGAGATATTTCTGTGCATGGTCAATTAGGAAACTTCGATCTTTAGCGAAGGACGTAGTTGACGTTTTCTAAACTTGGGCCATGCTTGTAGAAAACGGGTGCCGAGAGAAAGGTCAATCAACGGCAGATGAACACGCAGTCGACGCCATCTCCGCAGTTTTATCTGACGGCACCGGCTTCCTGCCCGTACCTGCCGCACGAGATGGAACGCAAGGTCTTTACACACCTTGTTGGTCCGCGCGCCGCCGAGATGAACGATATTCTGACCCAGGGCGGCTTCAGGCGCTCGCAGAACATCGCCTATCGTCCCGCCTGCGAATCCTGCAGAGCCTGCATATCGGTACGCATCCTCGCCCAGGAATTCGAGCCCACCCGATCGATGAAACGGGTGCTGACCGCCAACAGCGATATCATCGCCACCGAATTTCCGGCGCAGCCCTCCAGCGAGCAATATTCGCTCTTCCGTCGCTATCTCGACTATCGTCATCAGCAAGGCGGCATGTCCGACATGACCGTGCTCGATTATGCGATCATGGTCGAGGACACGCATGTGAACACGCGCATTATCGAATATCGCCGCCGCGAGGAAGGATCGGGCCTCGAGCAGCGTCCGAAGGGCGAACTTCTGGCCGCAGCCTTGACCGACGTCATGAGCGACGGGCTTTCCATGGTCTATTCCTATTTCAATCCCGATCTTGATGCGCGGTCGCTCGGCACATTCATGATTCTGGATCACATCAAGCGGACGAAAGCGCTGGGATTGCCGCACGTCTATCTCGGCTATTGGGTCAAGGGCTCGCGCAAGATGGACTACAAGACGCGCTTCCAGCCTCAGGAGCATCTCACCCCACGCGGATGGGAGCGCTTCGATCCTGCCGCCGACGGCGAAAAAGATAGCCTTCGCTAGATGTTCTCCCAGCTCTCGGATCATAAGAAGGGCCTGCTGCTGACGACGCTCGGCGGCTTGGCCCTGTCGATGGATATTCCCTTGATTCGACTTTCCAGCGGCGAAGTATGGTCGGTGCTGTCGGCACGCAGCCTTGCGACCATCATCGTGGCACTCGCAGCCCTTTTCGTCATTCGCCGTGTCACGGGTTCGCTGCGTGACGTATTGCCGGGCTGGCTCGGAATTCCCGTCGGCTTCTTCTACGGGCTGACCACCATCACCTTCCTGCTTGCCGTCTATTATACGAAAGCGGCAAATGTGGTTTTCATTATCGCGTTGAACCCGATGTTCACCGCCCTCCTCTCGTGGATCTTCCTCAAGGAACGCCCAGCCCTTTCGACCTTCATCACGATGGCGGTGATGATTCTCGGAGTCGGCCTGATCGTCGGGGATGGCATGGAGGGCGGGCATCTGCTTGGCGATGCGCTGTCCGTGCTCGCCTCGTTCTCCATTGCCTGTGCCATCACGATCAGTCGCGCCTCGGGCCGAGATATGGGTTTTGCCTCCTTGTTGGCGGCCGTCATTCCGGCGGCCGTCGGGCTCTATCACATCGTGCCGCCAGACTTTTCCATCGACCATCCCGGCTGGATCCTTTTCGACGGCGCGGTGCTGATGCCGCTTTCCTTCTGGTGCCTTGCGACAGGCACACGCTTTCTCTCGGCGCCGGAAGTGGCAATGTTCTACCTCCTGGAAACGATCCTGGCGCCGATCTGGGTTTGGCTGATCTTCTCGGAGGCGCCGACCAACATGACGCTGGCCGGCGGCGCCATCCTGATCCTGGCACTGGCCGCTCACTCGCTATGGCAGGCGCGAGTTAAAGCCAGAGCGGCAATCACCACTCAGAGTCTTGTGCATTGAACTGACCGTCAGCCAATGTTATAACTGAGTTATTACATTGGAGCTGAGACATGAACGTCACCATCCGCAAGATCGGCAATTCCGAAGGCGTGATTATTCCGAAGGAAGTTCTCGACCAGTTGGGACTCGGCGCTGGCGATACCTTGGAGCTCAGCCTGAAGGATGGTGGATTGCTGATGCAGCCAACCGACGCGGACTTTGCGCGTCAGATGGAACACGCGCAACGTTTCATGGATCAGTATAAAGTGGCGCTCAAGAAGTTGGCGGAGTAATGCCTTTTATCTTCCTGACTAGGCCGCTCATCGAGCAATTGCACAGGATGCAGATCAAAAGGTTCGGCGGCTCCTATGGTCTACGCGACGAAGGCTCCCTCGAATCCGCCTTGGCGCGCCCGATTAACAAGGCCCAATACGGCACAAATGATATCATCGAACTGGCGGCCGCTTATCTATTTGGGTTGGCAAAAAACCACGCGTTCATAGATGGCAACAAACGCATCGCCATCGTGGCAACAGCAGTCTTTCTCATGGACAACGGCTACCGTATTCAAACGACGGACGCCAATCTTTACAGCTTTGTCTTGGCTGTGGCCGCTGGTGAAATCGACGAAGAAGGAGCAACGCGCTTCCTACGGGACGTTTGTGTTCCGGAGGCAGGTTAGAAACTAACCGCCTCTTGTTCGCCTCGGCGTTGGGTTTCCGATGTCTGTCGGCAATCGATCCGGCGGCCGATTGCCGTCTGTTGACAGTCAAGCCGTAACACCCCGGCCCTTCGCTAGGGCTCAGGACGTTCGTCCCTGCAACCGACCCACTGGCCGACTGCAGGGATTTTAGATCAATCGATCCTTACCCAGAAAACCTGCCGCTTCTGGGGAAGCCCTTCGGCACGGCTCTGCCGGCACCGGCGCGGTCGCCCAGCCATTCCACCAACTCGTCCTTGGTCTTGGTGAAGGTGCGGCCGGCACTATCTTCCCATGTCAGGCCATCGGCGATCGCGAAGCACCTGATATCGGCGATGCCGCCATCCTTGTAGCGCTGCAGACGCACGCCTTTGCCACGCGACATTTCCGGCACCTGCGAAAGCGGGAAGATCACCATCTTGCGGTTCTCGCCGACCACGGCAACGTGGTCGCCCGAAACTGGAACCAGAAGCTTCGTCTCGTCGGGATAGGAGACGTTCATGATCTGCTTGCCCTTGCGGGTATTGGCGACCAGTTCCGCCTCGGCAACGATGAAGCCGTTGCCCGCCGTCGATGCGATCATCTGCTTGCGCTGCGGATCATGGACGAAGGCGGTTAGCACATCCTGATCGTTCTCCATGTCGATCATGATGCGCAGCGGCTCACCGTGGCCACGGCCGCCGGGCAGCTTGTCGCCGCCGAGCGTATAGGCCTTGCCGCCGGTCGTAACGATCAGGATCTTGTCCGTCGTCTGCGCCGGGAAGGCAACCTTCAGTCCGTCGCCCTCCTTGAAGGTCAGCGACGAGGTATCGGAAATATGGCCCTTGAGGGCGCGAATCCAGCCCTTTTCCGAGACGACGACGGTAATCGGTTCCTTCTCGATCATCGCCTGCTGGATAGCCTCGTCATCGGCTTCGGGCGCTTCGGCAAACTGCGTGCGGCGCCGACCGATGTCGGTGGCCTTGGCGAATTTCTTCTTCACCTCGCCGATTTCCCAGGCAACCGTCTGCCACTGCTTCTCGTCCGAAGCGAGCAGTGCCTCGATGTCGGCCTTCTCCTTCGTCAGGCCGTCGAACTCCTTGCGGATTTCGAACTCCTCCAGCTTGCGCAAGGAGCGCAGCCGCATATTGAGGATCGCCTCGACCTGATTGTCCGTGAGGCCGAAACGCTCCATCATGACAGGCTTCGGCTCATCCTCCTCGCGGATGATGGCGATGACCTCGTCGATATTGAGATAGGCGATCAGCAAGCCGCCGAGAATTTCTAGGCGCTTTTCGATGGCCGCCAAGCGGAAGCGCGAGCGGCGCAGCAGGACTTCCCGGCGGTGATCCAGCCATTCCTTCAGCACTTCGTTCAGCGCCATGACCTTGGGAATGCGGCCCATGGACAGAACGTTCATGTTGAGCGGAAACCGGCTCTCAAGCTCGGTGAGCTTGAACATCGATTCCATCAGGATCGTCGCGTCGACTGTGCGGCTCTTCGGCACGAGAACGACGCGGATATCCTCGGCGGATTCGTCACGGATGTCCTCGAGCAGCGGCAGCTTGCGCGCCAGAAGCAACTCGGCAATCTTTTCGATCAGCCGCGACTTCTGCACCTGGAACGGAATTTCCGTGATGACGATCTGATAGCCGCCGCGACCGAGATCCTCGATTTCCCATTTGGACCGAACGCGGAAGCCGCCACGGCCGGTCTTGTAGCTTTCTATGATGCTCTGCCGATCATCGATAATGATGCCGCCGGTCGGAAAGTCGGGACCTGGAATATACAATTCCACCAGCTTCTCGACCGTCGCGTCGCGATCCTTGATCAGATGCAGGGCGGCGTCGCAAAGCTCGTGAGCATTGTGCGGCGGGATGGAGGTCGCCATGCCGACGGCGATGCCAGAAGAGCCGTTGGCGAGCAGATTGGGGAAAGCCCCAGGCAGAACGATCGGCTCGGAATTCGACTCGTCATAGGTGTCACGGAAATCCACGGCATCCTGGTCGATGCCCTCGAGCAGCAGCTCGGAAACCGCCGTCATCTTGGATTCGGTGTAACGCATCGCGGCCGGGCTATCGCCGTCGATATTGCCGAAATTGCCTTGGCCGTTGACCAGCGTGTAGCGCTGCGAGAAATCCTGCGCGAGACGCGCCAGCGCATCGTAGATCGATTGGTCGCCATGCGGGTGATAGTTACCCATCACCTCGCCGACGATCTTGGCGCATTTGCGGAAGGCGGCGTTCGGGCGGAGCCCCATCTCGCTCATCGCATAGACGATACGGCGATGCACCGGCTTCAGCCCGTCGCGGACGTCCGGAAGCGCGCGTTGCGTAATCGTCGACAAGGCATAGGCCAGGTAACGCTCTTCGAGCGCGGCCTTCAGATCGACCGGAAGGATGTTGTCGTCGCCATCACTGGGCGGCGGTGTCAGATTTTTTCCCATGGCCCTTGACTATAAGAGATGGCGATTCACGGCAAGAAATCAGCCGAAAGCACCTGTGGATGAAGGCATTTCAGACATATTGCAGGGTGGCTATCGATACATTTTTGCTGCACTCGCACTCTACATTCATTGCCGTTGGATTTTCACAGAAAGATCAATATAAGTCAGCGCAGTACACGCTCAATCTGTACGCCCCCGCCAATACCACCGGCTCAACGAGGAACGCCATCATGACTTTCTATCGGACCACGCGGCTGATGCTGTGCAGTGCCGCCATCCTGTCTTTCGCCAGCTCCGCCTTTGCGCTCGACGGCAATGATCTGCTGAAGAAGATCAACGACGTCTATGGCCAGCAGGGCGGTTCGATCGCCGCGACAGGCATTGATGTCGATGGTAGCACGGTGACGCTGAAGGGCGCGAGCTTCAAGGCGGCCGGCATGGAAGACAGCATTCCGCTCGGCGACATCACCCTTGATGGCGTCGAGGAAAACAACGGTGGCTACACGATCGAGGAAATCGATTTTGCGGATGTCGATTTCAACAAGGACGGCGCCTCCGTTTCCGCCACCGATCTCAAGCTGACCGGCGTCGAGATTCCGGCCGACTCCAGCAAGGGCGACCTGAGCTCGCTGCTCTATTACAAGAGCGCCCATGCCGGTGCCGTATCGGTGACCAAGGACGATACCGAAGTGTTCTCGATCGAGGGCGCCGACGCCAACATGAAGAAGCGCGACGACAAGTCGGGCCTCGACTTCGACGCCAAGATCAATGGCATCAAGGCCGATCTCAGCAAGGTCGACGATGCGAAGACCAAGGAAGCGATCGACGCGCTGAAGCTGCAGCAAATCGACGGCACTGTCTCCATGAAGGGCAGCTGGGACATGGGGCCTGGCACCATCAACATCAGCGAATATTCCTTCGACTTCAGGGACATCGGCAAGCTGAACCTCGCCTTCAGCATTTCCGGCTACACGCCTGCCTTCGCCAAGTCGCTGCAGGATGCGCTGAAGACGGTTCGCTCCAATCCGAACCAGCAGGAAGCACAGCAGTCGGCCGGCCTCGCCATGCTCGGCCTGCTGCAGCAGCTCACCTTCAACAGCGCCCAGATCCGCTTCGACGACGCGTCGATTACGGCACGTGCGCTCGACTTCGCCGGCAAGCAGCAGGGCGTCACCGGCAAGCAGCTTGCCGACACACTGAAGGCAATGACGCCGATCATGATGGCGCAGCTCAACATTCCGGAGCTGCAGAATGCCGTCTCCGCGGCGGTCAGCACTTATCTCGACAACCCGAAGAGCCTGACCGTCACCGCCGCTCCGGGCAAGCCTGTGCCGGTGCCGATGATCATCGGCGCCGCCATGGGCGCACCGACGACGATCCCGCAGGTTATTGGCCTCAAGGTTTCCTCGAACGACTAATCGGTCATTCCTAAAATCATTCCGGAACCCGACGGCTTAGGTCGCCGGGTTTTTCTTTGCCGCGGCTCAGGCTTCCCGCTGCCGCTGATACGTTTTCAGTTCGCTGAGCGCATGGGACAGGAGGGCAAGCAATTCCTCCGTGGTCGCACCGTCGCGGGCTTGAACGGACATGCCCTGCACGATCGCGCCCAGAAAGCGGGCAAGCGAGCGAGCGTCCGCATCCGGCCGCATATCCCCTTCGGCGATGCCGCGCTCGATGCGCGCTGTGAAGATATCGAGCGTCTGCAGGCGCATCGATGCGACATGATGGGCGATCGGCTCGTTCTCCTCCGCACAATTCAGTACCGCCGTAGATATCATGCACCCCTTTGGATGCTCCGGTGCCGTGAATATCCTGGCGGAGTTCGTCAGAAAGCGCTCGAAGGCAGTCACGGTATCCAGCTTGTCCTGAAAGGGATTGCCGGGTTCCGGACGAGGCATGCGCCGATATTGATCAAGCGTCTCGCGATAGAGGTCGGCCTTCGAACCGAAGGCCGCATAGAGGCTTTGCGGCGTGATGCCCATCGCCGCCGTCAGATCGGCGATGGAGGAACCGTCATAGCCGTGCTTCCAGAAGGTGTCCCGGGCGGCAGCCAGAACCGTCTCGCGATCGAAGGCCGGTGGGCGTCCGCGCTTGCGCGGTGGAGAATTGTTCTTCTCTTCAATATTTTTCACAATGGTCACTCTAGAATTATTTCTCGACTTGGTTTATTCAGGAATGGTCATTGTGATTATATAAGGTTTTGCCCCATGAGTCTTCCCCTGGAAAATTCCGCACGCATCAGCGACGGCAGCCTTGCTGAAGGCGTCGATGCTGCAATCGATTCCGCCCTAGCTGAAAAGAGGCTGGTCGGGAGCGTCGTTCTGATCGCTCAGGATGGAGAATTGGTCTATGCCCGCGCCGCCGGTCTGGCGGATCGGGAAAACAGGGTGGCTATGCGGGAAGATGCCATCTTCCGCCTCGCCTCCGTCACCAAGCCGATCGTCACCATTGCCGCCATGCGGCTCGTCGAACAGGGCCGTATCGGGCTCGACGATCCGATCACCAAGTGGCTGCCGGATTTCCGGCCGCGTCTGCCGGATGGCGGCGAAGCCCTTATCCGCGTCCGGCATCTTCTCACCCACACCTCCGGGTTGGGCTACACATTCGCCGAGGCGCAAGACGGCCCCTATCACAAGGCTGGCGTATCCGACGGGCTGGACACGCCAGGCCGGTCGCTGGCTGACAACCTCCCGCGCCTCGCCAGCGCGCCTCTTCTCTTCGCGCCCGGCGAAAACTGGCAGTATTCCCTGGCGATGGATGTCCTTGGCGGCATCATCGAAAAGGAAACCGGCGGCCCGCTCGGCGATGCGGTTGCCGATCTTGTCATGAAGCCGCTCGGCCTTTCTGACACGGGCTTCTACGTGCGCGACCGCAGCCGCCTGGCAGCTGCCTATGTGAATGGTACTCCAGAGCCGCAGCGAATGGGCGACGAGGCGCTCGTTCCAATCTTCGACGGCGTGATCCGCTTTGCACCCGACAGGATATTCGATCCCGCGTCCTATCACTCCGGCGGCGCCGGCATGGCCGGAACGGCAAGCGACATCCTTGCCATTCTGGACACGATCAGGAAGGGCGGTGCACCGCTGCTATCGGCCGATACAGTGAAAACCATGATGGCCGATCAGGCGGGCGGGCATATGCAGGCGCAGCAGGCCGGTTTCGGGTTCGGCTACGGCTGGTCCGTTGTCCTCGATCCCCTGGTCGCGCAGGTCCCCTTCTCGGCTGGCACGATCAAATGGGGAGGCGTCTATGGGCACAGCTGGTTCGTCGACGCCGAAAAGGGCCTGACGGTGGTCGCCCTGACCAATACGACCCTTGAGGGTATGTGGGGTCAGTTCACCACGGACCTGGCGAAAGCGGTCTATGCCGGGATCTAGCTGATATCAGTAGACAAGCAAAAACCCGGCGATTTCGGTCGTCGGGTTTTTCATTTTGTCAAACCGTAGAGGACTTAGTCCTTCTTGACCGGCGGTACCGGGCGGATCGCCAGTTCGCGCAGCTGCGTCGGCGTGGCAGCCGAAGGAGCGCCCATCAGCAGATCCTGCGCCTGCTGGTTCATCGGGAACAGCGAGATCTCGCGCAGGTTCTTGGCGCCGACCAGCAGCATGACGATACGGTCGATACCGAAGGCAGCGCCGCCGTGCGGAGGCGCGCCGTACTGGAAGGCGCGGTAGAGACCGCCGAAGCGCTCTTCGACGTCGGTCTGGCTGAGGCCCACCTTTTCGAAGGCGGCGACCATGGTTTCCGGCGACTGGTTACGGATCGAGCCCGAAGCGATTTCGAAGCCGTTGCAGACGGCGTCGTACTGGAACGCCTTGATCGTGAGGGGATCCTGGTTCTGCAGCGCCTCGAGGCCACCCTGCGGCATCGAGAACGGGTTGTGGGCGAAATCGACCTTCTTTTCTTCCTCGCTCCATTCGAAGAACGGGAAGTCGACGATCCAGCACAGCTCGAAGCGGTCGCGGTCGACCAGGTTCAGCTCTTCGCCGGCCCGAGTGCGAGCCTCGCCGGCAAACTTGTAGAATTTGGCGGGATCGCCGGCGACGAAGAAGCAGGCGTCGCCATCATCCAGTCCGAGCTGGGTGCGGATCGCATCGGTGCGCTCTTCGCCGATGTTCTTGGCAAGCGGACCTGCGCCTTCGAGCTTCTCGCCTTCCTTGCGCCAGAAGATGTAGCCGAGGCCCGGCTGGCCCTGGCTCTGCGCCCACGCGTTCATGCGATCGCAGAATGCGCGCGAACCGCCGGTCTTGGCCGGGATGGCCCAGACTTCGACCTTCGGGTTGGAGGCGATCATGTTGGCGAAGACCTTGAAGCCGGAGCCGGCAAAATGCTCGGTGACGGCTTCCATGACGATCGGATTGCGCAGGTCAGGCTTGTCGGAGCCGTACTTGCGGATGGCAACATCGTAAGGGATGCGCGGCCACTCCTTGGTGACCGGCTTGCCTTCGGCAAACTCCTCGAACACCTGGGTCATCAGCGGCCCCATTGTGTTCCAGACGTCTTCCTGGGTGACGAAGCTCATCTCGAGGTCGAGCTGGTAGAATTCGCCCGGCAGACGATCGGCGCGCGGATCTTCATCGCGGAAGCACGGCGCGATCTGGAAATACCGGTCGAAGCCGGCGACCATCAGCAGCTGCTTGTACTGCTGCGGCGCCTGCGGCAGCGCGTAGAAGGTGCCGGGGTGGATACGGCTCGGCACGAGGAAGTCGCGCGCACCTTCCGGCGACGATGCCGTCAGGATCGGGGTCGTGTATTCGGTGAAGCCCACTTCGCCCATGTGGCGACGCATGGAGGAGATGATCTGCGTGCGCTTGACGATGTTCTTGTGCAGCGTTTCGCGGCGCAGATCGAGGAAGCGATACTTCAGGCGAACGTCTTCCGGATAATCCGGCTCGCCGAAAACAGGCAACGGCAGCTCCTTGGCGGCGGAGAGCACTTCGATCTCCTGAGCATAAAGCTCGATCTCGCCGGTCGGCATGTTCTTGTTGACGGTGTCTTCCGTACGGGCCTTAACCAGGCCGTCGATGCGGATGACCCACTCGCCGCGAACGGTTTCGGCGAGCTTGAAGGCCGGAGAATCAGGGTCGGCAACGACCTGGGTGATGCCGTAGTGATCGCGCAGGTCGATGAACAGCACGCCGCCATGATCTCGGACGCGATGGACCCAGCCGGCAATGCGGACGGTCGAACCGACGTCGGACTTGCGCAGGGCGGCGCATGTGTGGCTGCGATAGCGATGCATAATATATATCCTGGACTTGGCGGGCGGCGGCGAAAGGACACGCAGACCCCTCGCCCGCCGACGAGAAAATCGGGCGGAAAAGCGCATGGTGCGCCCGATTTGTCAAGGCTCGAACGCATGGCTTATCCCGCCCCCGGCGGGCGAGAAAGCAAAAACTTAGGCTTAGTTGAGGGTTCGCCCCTCTTCTAAGCCTTAGTTTTTGCAAGAGAGGGGGTAGGTAGGGACGCACCTAATCTTCGAATTGTACGAGCGAGAAGAGGCCCCCGCTCTTGCAATTTCAATGGCTTAGAAATTGCGCTGCGCTTTGGGAAACGTCGCAGCTCCCAGTTCGCAATTCCTAAACCAGTGAAATTGCTTTCTCGCCCGCCAGGGGCGAGATAAACCTGCGCCAGCCTCATTCTCCGCTATTTTTCAATTCCAGGAGAATTGTCAAACAAACTCCCTCGACATTCGTCGTGACCTCGTGGTTCCAGACCCGCAATGTACGAAAGCCCTGCTTCGTGAAATGTGCGTCTCTGGCTAGATCCCCGATGCTTTCGGCATGTTGCGCACCATCGACCTCGACAATCAACCGCGCCTCGAAACATACGAAATCGAGAATATAACCATCGATCGGAACCTGTCGCTTGAATTTGAATCCCTCAAGCTGGCTTCGACGCAAGGCCTGCCAAAGCATGTTTTCAGCCTTGGTGGCATCACTGCGCATCGCTTTGGCGAAATAACGCAACCGATCTGGAACGTCGCGGCGCATGAGCTCTCCTAGTTACCGTCTAGAAAGTGTACATGTTAAACAACATCTACTTCAACGAGAATCGGTCGCTACCCAGGACAGCATCCGCAAGTAGCCTCTGCGGCAGTTTGGCTACCTCGATGCTATTGCTGAACATCGCGGTCAACTTTAAACAGACAGCCATATATCTTCGCCTCCGGAGCATGACATGCCGATCCTTACCCGCCGCAATCTTCTGAAAGCTTCAGCTGTTGCCGGTGCTTATGGCGTCGGCCTCGGCATTGCGGACAAGTTCGCGGGCAAGGCGGCGGCGGCCGAGCCACTCACGCTGAGGACAGCCAAGATCGAGGCCAATCTTACCGATAGCGGCACGACCAAGAGCGTGCTCACCTATGGGGACGCCGGCATGCCACCGATCGTGCGGATGAAGAAGGGTGAACCCTTCGCCGCGCGACTGATCAACGGCATAGACGATCCGACGACCATTCATTGGCATGGCATCCGCCTTCCGAACACTATGGACGGCGTGCCGTTCCTCACCCAGCCCTATGTCTACACCGGCGATCATTTCGATTACGCCTTCACTCCCCCCGATGCCGGCACCTTCTGGTATCATCCGCATTGCAATACGCTGGAACAGATGGGCCATGGCATGACCGGCGTCATCGTGGTCGAGAACCCCAAGGATCCCGCCTTCGATTCGGAAGTGGTACTCAATCTGCGCGACTGGCGGCTCGGCAGCGACGGTCAGTTCATCGCCCAATTCAAGCCTCGCGATGCCGCGAAATCCGGCACCTACGGCACGGTGCGGACCGCAAACTGGCAGCAGGAGCCACAATATGACGCGCCTTCCGGCGGGCTAGTGAGGCTGCGCATTGCCATTACAGATGTCACGCGCATCTATTCCTTCCGCATGGACGGCGCCGAGGCGACTGTGATCGCGATCGACGGCAATCCCGTGCCGCAGCGCTTTCCGCTCGATCTCCTGCAGCTCGGACCGGGGCAGCGGCTGGAGCTTGCGGTGCGTATGCCCGACAGCGAAGGCGCTGTCGTCAAGCTCGAGGATATCAAGGGCACCAAACCGAAGGTGCTGGCAACGCTGCGGGCGGTCGGCAGCTCTCTGAAGCGCGATGTCCGCGATCTGGCGCCGCTCGAAGACAATCCTGTGCGGAAGGCAGACCTCGGTTCCGCCACCCATATTCCGCTGATTCTCAGCTCGACGGCGGAGAACACAGCCGATAACAGCATTTGCGGCTCGCTCGGCTACAGCTTCTGGGCGATCAACAAGGTGCCGTGGCCGGGCGATACCCCCGACCCCACAGCGCCGCTTGCCGAACTCAAGCTCGGCAAGAGCTATGTCATCGACATGGAAAACGTCACGCCGCACAGTCATCCGATTCACCTGCACGGAATGAGCTTTACGGTTCTCTCCTCTTCGACCAGGCAAGTGCTGCCCTTCGTCTCCGATACCTATCTGATCCAGCCGGATGAAAAGGTGCAGCTTGCCTTCGTTGCCGATAATCCCGGCGACTGGCTCCTGCATTGCCATATCATCGAACATCAAAAGACCGGCATGACGAGTTACGTGCGCGTGGCCTAGCCGATCGCAAGCCACTCAAGCGCATGCGGTTTCAATGGAAGCTGCCGCAGTCCCAGGCAATTTCAGCGAAAAGCGAAATGCGGCAAGAGCTTTATCCGCGAAAGTATTGACATATCCGACTGAAAGGAGAAGGAAGTTAAGAAAGTATTTTACCATTGAATGTGTTGATATGATCGAAACTACCGCCCAATTGGAGGCGGCCTGCCAAGAGCTGGCCAAGTCGGAATTCATTACCATCGATACGGAATTCCTGCGAGAAACGACCTTCTGGCCGGAACTGTGTTTGATACAGATGGCAAGCCCCACCACGGAAGTGCTGGTGGACCCGCTAGCCAAGGGGCTGGATCTGGCACCCTTCTTCGAACTGATGGCCAACCCGTCGGTTTTGAAGGTGTTTCATGCTGCGCGCCAGGATATCGAAATCATTTTCCATCGCGGCAATCTCATTCCGCATCCGATCTTCGATACGCAAGTTGCGGCGATGGTCTGCGGCTTCGGCGATTCCGTTTCCTACGACCAGCTCGTCAGCCGCATCAAGAACGTCCATATCGACAAATCCTCGCGCTTTACCGACTGGAGCCGGCGGCCGCTCTCGGAAAAGCAGCTCGACTATGCACTCGCCGACGTGACCCATCTGCGCGACGTCTATCTCTCGCTCAAGGAGCAATTGCAGCGCGAAGGGCGCGCATCCTGGCTGCAGGAGGAGATGGCGATCCTGGAGGCGCGCGAGACCTATGACCTGCATCCCGACGATGCTTGGCAGCGGCTGAAGATGCGACTGCGCAAACCGCAGGAACTGGCCGTCCTCAAATTCGTGGCCGCATGGCGCGAACGCGAGGCACGTGCCCGCAACGTCCCGCGCGCCCGGGTGCTGAAGGACGATGCGATCTATGAGATCGCGCAGCAGCAGCCGAAGGACACCGAAGCGCTGGCGCGGCTGCGCACCATCCCCAAGGGCTGGGAGCGCTCGGCCGCCGGTACGGCGGTGCTTGAAGCGATCAATGCAGCGCTGGCGCTGCCGAAGGCCGAAATGCCGCATCCGCCGCGCCACCAGCAGGCTCCCGAGGGCACGGCAGCGGCTTCCGAACTGTTGAAGGTCCTTTTGAAGCTGATTGCGGAAAAGCATGGTGTTGCGCCGAAGGTCATCGCCAATAGCGACGATCTCGACAAGATCGCCGCCGAGGGCGAGAAGGCCGATGTCGCCGCTCTGACTGGCTGGCGTCGAGATCTTTTCGGCGAAACTGCCCTGCAGCTGATCCAGGGTCAGGTGGCCCTGCGCTTCGTCGGCAAGCGGATCGAGACCGTCGCCCTCTAACTGCGACGTTCTCCTTTTCCGGCGTCTTGCGATGGCGTATGATTCGCGCATCGAGATGTGGACCGCCATCACGATTGCGCCGCAAATCTCGTGGAATGAACGTCTTGTGTAATCGTTCTATTCGATGACGTTCCAGTTTGCCGACGCAATCCCGCGTCGATGACAGGCGTCGCTTCTCGGCGGAAAAGTGAATGGGCATCCTCCATTCGATGCGCAACTGGATCCTGACATCGCTGTTCCTCGCTTCGACGGGCGTCATCTACGGCAAGCTATTCTTCCCACAGGCGCCGATGTACATCGGTGCAGTCTTCGCGCTGTTCTGCGGCATGCCACTGCTGGTGTTCGAACGCCGTATGATCCTGCCGCAGCTGAACAACTGGATGCATAGACTGCCGACGCCGGCCTTCATCCTTTCGGCCCTGGTGGTCGATTTCCTGCTGATGAGCGCCGGCTACGCCATGGCCGGCAGTATCATGAAGCTGCTGGGGGCCGTCGATGGCTCCTGGGAAGATCTCACACTGCTGAAGATAGATGTCTATCTCTACGCCGTCGTCGTGACCGCCATCGTCATTTTCATTGGCCGCGTGCGGGAATTGCTCGGGCGCGACGTCTTCTCCAGCCTGTTGACCGGCCGGTACCGCAATCCCGTGCAGGAGGAGCGCGTCTTCCTTTTCATCGATCTCGTTGGCTCGACGGCTTTCGCCGAGGAACATGGCGACCTGAAAACGCAGGAATTCCTGGGCGCGGTGTTTAGTGCCATGGCTGAGCCCGTTCGCCGGCATAAGGGCGCGATCGACGACTATATCGGCGATGCCGCCATCATCACCTGGCCGCTGCAACGGGGCGTCAAGAATGCCAATTGCGTGCGCTGCGTCTTCAACATCCTCGACGATATCGAAAAGAGTGCCGAGACGTGGCTGAAATCCTACGGCAGGGTGCCGCGTTTGCGAGCCGCTCTGCATGGCGGCAGTGTGGTGACAGCCGAAATCGGCGTCGACCACCACAAGATCGCCTATTTCGGCGACACCGTGAATACGACCGCACGGCTGGAATCTCTTTGCAAAACGCTGGAGCGCCAGGTGCTGATTTCCAGTGATCTTGCCAGACGGGTGGAGCTTCCCGACGGGATCATCAAGGAAGAGCTCGGCGAACATGCCGTCCGCGGCCGCGATCAGCACCTCGGCGTCATAGCCCTTCATACGCAGGACCGGCAGGCGTTGAAGACCGTTCACGGCAGATCGTGAACAATACGAGTTTTGCGCTGCAGTTCAGCACTGACGCACGCCTAAGCTTCACAGCCTATGGGTTGTCCACAGTCACCAAATCTTCACCTAAGCGTTAATTGGCAGACGTAGGTCGCCTGTTAAGCGGAGTTGTTTCGCCACTCCCCACCACAAGGTGACATGATGACCCGAATCCTTTCTGCTTCCACGGCCCTCTTCATTCTGCTTGCCGCCTCGGCGCAGGCAGACGAGCAGCAATTCAAGGCAAAGCTTGTCGGCCAGGCGATCCTGCCGGCCAACACCATCACTGCCGGCCCCACCGATGCACCCGATTTCCTGAAAACATCAGGTAAGTTCACCACGCCCGATCGCAAGCGCACGGACGCTCTCGGCACCGTGCCGGGCAAGGACGGCGCCCGCGTCACCGACCTGAAGCTGCCCTTCGCCGGCCAGCCGATCCAAGGCTTTTCCGGCATCAAGACCATGCCCGACGGCACCTTCTGGACGCTCTCCGACAACGGTTTCGGCTCTAAGCAGAATTCCTCCGACGCGATGCTTTTCCTGCACCAGCTGAAGTTCGACTGGGATAGCGGCAAGGTCGAGGTCGTCAAGAACCTGTTCCTGTCCGATCCCAACAAGAAGGCCCCCTTCCCGATCATCATGGAAGGCGCCGACAAGCGCTACCTGACGGGCGCCGACTTCGACATCGAATCGATTCAGCCGGTTGCCGACGGCTTCTGGATCGGCGATGAGTTCGGTCCCTACCTGCTGAAATTCGACACGGATGGCCAACTGACCGACGTCTTCGCAACGACGCTCGAGGGCAAGCCGGTCATGTCGCCCGACAATCCGCTGATCCAGCTGCCCGGCAACCCCACACAGAAGATGCCGGCCTTCAACCTGAAGCGCTCCGGCGGCTTCGAGGGCCTTGCCATGTCGAAGGACGGCTCCAAGCTCTACGGTCTGCTTGAAGGCCCCATCTACAAGGATGATGGTCAGATGGAGAGCGTCGATGGCAAGACGGCCATCCGTGTCATCGAATTCGACATCGCCTCGAAGAGCTGGACCGGCCGTAGCTGGCTCTATCCATTCGCTGACAAGGGCGCCTCGATCGGCGATTTCAACATGCTCGATGAAACGACAGCCCTGGTCATCGAACGCGACAATGGCGCCGGCACGAAGGACAAGGCTTGCGCCGATCCCAAGCAGCCGAAGCCGGATTGCTTCGAGGCGCCGGCTGAGCTGAAGCGCGTCTACAAGATCGAGTTCAGCGACGCCAATGTCGGCAAGGCCGTCCGCAAGATCGGCTATATCGACCTGCTGCACATCGAAGATTCGGACCACAAGCGCCGCCAGGGCGGCGGCGAAGGCTTTTACGACATGCCCTTCGTCACCATTGAGAATGTCGACCGCGTCGATGCCACGCACATCATCATCGGCAACGACAACAACCTGCCCTTCTCGGCAGGCCGTGCCGTCGACAAGGCTGACGACAATGAATTCAGCCTTCTTGAAGTGGGTGATTTCCTGAACGCGAAGTAAGAAAATTCCCTTCTCCCCTCGGGGAGAAGGTGCCCAAAGGGCGGATGAGGGGGGAATGGCTTTCTCATAGGAGCCGAAACAAGTCCTATCGCGAGCGCCCCCTCAACCCGCGCTGCGCGCGACCTTCTCCCCGCTGGGGAGAAGGTTGTTCTTCATTCGAAGCTGAAGGCCAGGCGGCGGTTGGTGAGCTTGCCGAGCTGCTGCAGGCGCCCATCCAGCCTCTCGCCGGCAAAATCGTGATACTCGGCCGGAACGACGAATTCGAGATCGAGATCCGGGTTCGTCGAACGGCGGAACGACAGATTGCGGACGATACCGGGCATCGATGCCGAGAACAGGTAGACGACCCGCAGCAGGCCGCCGAGCAGCTTGGCCCGCTCGATGTAAAGCGGCGTAGCGATCTTCGCCAGCGGCTCGGTCGCTCCGTCGTCGTTCAAGCCCTCGAAGCGATAGTAGTTGGCAAGCGCGATGAAGGCGCGGCCGGCATGGGTGATACCCACGAAGGACGTATGGGCGATGATGTTCAGCGCCTGCAGGCCGCGATAATCCGGATGGGCACGCCAGCTGATATCGGCAAGCAGGCAGGCTGCCTGGCGATAGCGGCTCTCTTCCTCGGTCTCGGTGATCCCGAAGAAGGGCATCATCCGCCCGGTCCAATCGGCAAGCTCGCGGGCATGCTCCGGCGAACGCGCACGCAGGATGGCAAGTTCACCGGCTGCGGTGAGCAGCGGATCGCTGTTGCGCTCCGCCTCCGTCAGCAGCGAATAGAGATAACCTTCACGCACGCCCTGAGCGGAGAAGGAGATGACAGACGGCTTCATGGCCGTCAGCACCTCCCGCATCGCGACCGCGCCGAAAGGCAGCAACGAACGGCGATGCTTGGACACCGCCTGAAATGCCGGATCCTTCGAATCCTTTGATTCGACGATCTGGTCCAGGAAGCGCAGCATCTCGTCGAGCGGCACTTCATAGCCCTGCATCATATGCAGCGGATATTTGCGGATTTCCATGTGCAGCTTGGCGACGCTTCGCCATGTGCCGCCGACGGCATAGAAGGTACGCCCCTCGCCCTTGCTCAATAGTTTCGCCGTCTTCACATGCTTGCGCGCGAAACTGCGCGCCTTATCGATCGAGCCGCCGGCATATTCCGACAGGCGAAGGCCGCCGAGCGGCAGCGTGATGCCCTTGCCGATCTCCCGATCCTTGATGTCGATCAGCTCGAGCGAGCCGCCACCAAGATCTCCGGCAATGCCGTCGGGGTGGTAAAACCCGCTGATAATCCCGAGCGCAGAAAACCGTGCTTCCTCTTCGCCCGAAAGCACCCGCACCTTGCGCTGGAGGATGGCTTCTGCCTGATGGATGAACTGCGGACCGTTGCTGGCTTCGCGCGCCGCGGCCGTTGCCAGGACGTAGATGGTGGCGGCACGCGCCTGGTCGGAGAGTGCTTTGAAGCGATGCAGCGCGGCAAGCGCCCGCGCCACGCTTTCCTCATCCATCTTTCCTGTCAGTGCTATGCCCTTGCCCAGGCCGCATAGCACTTTTTCGTTGAAGAGGATGGTCGGCGACCGCGAATGGCCTTCATAGACGACAAGACGGACCGAATTCGACCCGATATCGACAACGGAGACAGGGGCGATGCCCGGAAGACGCCCCTGGGCTTCTGATTCAACCATGCAGGTCCAATTTATTTGTTGCGGCCCGACAGCAGCCCAGCGATGAGTTTCGGTGCGCTGGATTTCAAGGCTTCACCACGGCCGGACAGGCTGGGATTGGTCATGAAATACTGCTGTGCATTGAATGGCTCTTTTCCCTGACGCACTTCCATGCGCCGTGAAGTCCCGTCCGGCAATATCTCGTAGCTTTGCTGATTGTCAATGATATTGCCCAGCATGATCTGTGAAAGCACCTGTTCATGCACGGTCTTGTTGGTAAGCGGCACAAGCGTTTCGACGCGGCGATCGAGATTGCGCGGCATCATGTCGGCAGAGCCGATATAGACGAGCGCCTTGTCCGACGGCAAGCCGTGACCGTCGCCAAAGCAGAATATACGGCTGTGCTCGAGGAAGCGGCCGACGATCGACTTGACGCGGATTCTTTCCGAAAGGCCGGGGATCTGCGGACGCAGGCAGCAGATGCCGCGCACGACAAGTTCGATATCGACACCGGCGTTGCTGGCGCGATAAAGCGCGTCGATAATCTCGGGATCGACGAGCGAATTCATCTTCATCCAGATCGCCGCCGGACGGCCGTTCCTGGCGTGTTCGATCTCGCCTTCGATATGCTGGAGGATGCGCGGACGCAGCGTATAGGGCGAAACCGCAATCTTCATGCCCTGTTCCGGCTCACCGTAACCAGTGATGAAGTTGAAGATATTCGCCATGTCGTGAGCGATCGTCGGATCGCAGGTGAAGTAGGAGAGGTCAGTATAGATCTTGGCGGTGACCGGATGGTAGTTGCCGGTACCGAGATGGCAATAGGTGCGCAGCTTGCCGTCTTCGCGGCGCACGACCATGGACATCTTCGAATGCGTCTTGAGCTCGATGAAGCCAAAGACGACCTGCACGCCGGCCCGCTCCAGATCGCGCGCCCAGCGGATGTTGGCTTCTTCGTCGAAGCGGGCCTTCAGTTCCACCAGCGCCGTAACCGATTTGCCGAGGTCGGCTGCATCGATCAGCGCGCGGACGATGGGGCTGTCGTTCGACGTCCGGTAAAGCGTCTGCTTTATCGCCAGAACATCAGGATCCCTAGCAGCCTGGAGAAGAAACTGGACCACCACGTCGAAGGATTCATAGGGATGGTGGACGACCATGTCCTTTTCACGGATTGCGGCGAAGCAATCGCCGGCATGTTCGCGGACGCGCTCAGGAAATCGGGCATTGTAGGGCTCGAAGCGCAGATCGTCGCGCGGCGCCTTGCAGATTTCGGAGAGCGTGTTGAGCGCGAGAAGGCCGGGCAGAACCGCGATGCGGTTTCCCGGAACGTTCAGCGATTCCACCACAAACTGGCGGAGCTCGAGCGGCATTTCGGAGTCGGTCTCGATGCGGATTACGGAACCACGGCGGCGGCGCTTCAGTGCGGTTTCGAAGAAGCGCACCAGATCTTCGGCCTCTTCCTCGACTTCGATATCGCTGTCTCGAATGATGCGGAACGTACCGGAACCTTGCACCTCATAGCCGGGATAGAGCCGGTGGATGAAGATGTTCACCACATCTTCGAGCGTGATGTAGCGGATGACGTTGCTGGCGTCCGGCAGGCGCACAAAACGGTCGAGCGCCGGCGGCAGGCGCAGCAGCGCCGTCATCGGCTCGCGGCCGTTCATACTCTTCAGCTGCAGCGCAATCGAGAAGCCAAGGTTCGGAATGAACGGGAACGGATGGGCCGGATCGATGGAGAGCGGCGTCAGGACGGGGAAGATCGCCTGCTCGAACTCGCCATGGAGCCACTGGCGATCGGCATCAGAAAGGGCAGCCGGACGGACGATCAGAATATCTTCCTTGGCGAGATATTGCTGCAGGACGGCGAGCGAAGCCTGCTGCTCCATCTGCAGATTGTCGATCTCACGCAGGATATCGTCGAGCTGCTCGGCCGGCGTCTTGCCATCCGGGGTGCGCACGAGAATCTTCTGGCGGACCTGGCCTTCGAGGCCGGCGACGCGTACCATGAAGAACTCATCGAGGTTGGCGGCGGAAATCGAGAGGAAGCGGACGCGTTCCAGCAGCGGATGGGCGGTGTTCAGCGTCTCTTCAAGGACTCGGCGGTTAAACTGCAGCCAGGAAAATTCGCGGTTGATGAAGCGCTCGGGGCTGGTCAGCAATTCGCTGACCGGAGGTGCTGCCTCTGGAGCCTCCTGGTTGGCGTCCTGATGTTCCGTGAGTGCCGAGTCCATGTTCCACCTACCCTCTTTCCAATCCTGTGCCACGTATATCAGTTTGACGACGGAACTGTGACAGCCGACCTCAACTCAATCCGGCTGAGCGGAGCTACCCAGTTCGTTCAAGACCTCGGCGGCCAACAGGCGCGTGATCCTTGTTCCTCGCGCCAATGCCAGCCGGTCTAGCCTGTCGACGATCAGCTGTGCGGCGTTCAGAGAACGCTCCATGCGATTGACGATATAGAGGACGAGTTTGTCATCGATATAAAGCTGACGGTCGGCGAAGAGTTTGACGATCACCTGCGACAGCAATTCTTCGTCCGGCTCGCCGATTTCAACCACCGTTGCCGCTTTCAAGCGTGAGCGCAAATCGGGCAGCGTCACGGGCCAGGACATCGGCCAAAGCCTGCTCGTCATCAACAGACTATGCCCATTTTCGCGGACGCTGTTGATGACATGAAAGAGTTCGGTGTCGTCAAAACCGAGGCGATCCACATCTTCGAAAATGACGGGGCCGTTCGCCGCTACGACTGCGGCATCGGAACCTGCAGCGGGATGAATGTGGACTGCCCCGCAGCGCTCGGCCCAGATGTTCGCAAGATGCGATTTGCCCGAACCGACCGGACCCGCGAGAATGACGACCGGCGACGGCCAGTGCGGCCAGGAATCAACGATCCTCACTGCCGCGTGCAAGGGATCGGCGACGAGCAGATCGTCGCGCCCGGTTGCGGGATCATGCGTAAAGGCCAAGGGCAGCTGCTCGGCGGCCTTCCGCCTTAGATCAGCGTTCTTTGCGTCGGTCATGTCTAGCTATTCTCGGTCTTGCCGGCCTTGGCTCTGCGCGCCTTGCCCGCTTCCGAGCGTCCGTAATAGAGATCGCTCTGAAGGTAGCGCGAAAGGGCGAAACGGACAAGAACACCGCAGGCGGCAGCGGCCGGGACCGCTATCAGCAGCCCGACGAAGCCGAAAAGCGCGCCGAAGGCAAAAAGGGCGAACATCAGCCAGACCGGATGCAGGCCGACGCTTTCGCCGACAAGCTTCGGCTGCAGCACATTGCCTTCCAGGAATTGGCCGGTGAAGAAGACGACGAGCGTCAGGCCGACCCAGAGATAATCCGGCCAGAACTGAACGAGCGCGACGCCAACGGCCAGAACAAGGCCGACCATCGAGCCGACATAGGGAATAAAGCTGATCATACCGGCAAAAAGGCCGATCAGCAGGCCGAAGTTCAGGCCGACCAGCGAGAGACCGACGCCGTAATAGACACCGAGAATGATGCAGAGCGAGCCCTGCCCCCGGATGAAGCCGGCGATCGCCTGATCGATCTCGCGAGCGATTTGGCGAACGGTGGCAACATGATCGCGCGGGATCCAGTCGTCTACCTTGGCGACCATCCGATCCCAGTCGAGCAGCATATAGAAGGCGACGACGGGGGTCACGACCATCAGCGAGATGATGTTGACCAGCGCCTTGCCGGAGCTCCACAGCTGCGCGAACAGGCCACCGACGAAGCTCAAACCTTCGGACATGATGCTGGAGAAATTGTCTTTGATCGCGCCGAGCTGATTGCGAATCCAATCCGGCAACACCATCGTCTGCGCCTTGGCGATCAGCTGCTGTATCTGTTGCACATAGGTCGGAATGTGCTGAATGAAATCGTTGAACTGATTGATGATGATCGGGATGAAGATCGTCAGCGCCAGCGCGAAGATCAGTATGAAGGAAACGAGGATCACCACCGTCGCCATCAGGCGGCTGAGGCCGATCCGCTCCAGCCGGTCGGCGACCGGATCGAGGAAATAGGCTACCGCCATGCCGGCGATGAACGGCAGCAGGATCGTGCTGAAGATATAAATAAAGGCGATGAAGACGACGAGCACGATCACCCAGAAGGTGACTTGACGCTTGAGGCTCGCCCCGCTGACCTTTTGCTCCATCATCTTCCCCGTTACTTCGCGCCCGTTTGCCGTGTGCTTAGGACATAGGATGATGCCGCAATTATGGTCAAGCCTGCGGCCGGAAATCTACTTTGAGCAATGGGAAGCGGGGAAAATCAGGAGTGTTGCGGCGCTTGCGCCTTGCATAACGGCCCCTATCATGCAATGGCGAGCCGATCAAAGCCCTGTCATAATGGATGGGCGGCCATCGGAGGCGGAAGCATGAGCCAGTCTGGAAAAAACGGTCTGACCTATAGCGACGCCGGCGTCGATATCGATGCCGGCAACCTGCTCGTCGAAAAGATTAAGCCTGCGGTCCGTTCGACACGCCGGCCGGGTGCCGATGGCGAGATCGGCGGCTTTGGCGGCCTCTTCGACCTCAAGGCCGCCGGCTTCACCGATCCGGTTCTGGTTGCCGCCAATGACGGCGTCGGCACCAAGCTCAAGATCGCAATCGATGCCAACTATCATGACACCGTCGGTATCGACCTCGTTGCCATGTGCGTGAACGATCTGGTCGTCCAGGGCGCGGAGCCCCTCTTCTTCCTCGACTATTTCGCCACCGGCAAGCTCGACCCCGACCAGGGCGCGGCGATCGTTGGCGGCATTGCTGCCGGCTGCCGTGATGCAGGCTGTGCGCTGATCGGCGGCGAGACCGCGGAAATGCCGGGCATGTATTCCCACGGCGATTACGATCTGGCGGGCTTTGCCGTCGGTGCCGCCGAGCGCGGCCAGCTGCTGCCGTCTGGCGATATTGCCGAAGGCGACATCATTCTCGGCTTGGCATCGTCAGGCGTTCACTCCAACGGCTTCTCGCTGGTGCGCAAGATCGTCGAGCTTTCCGGCCTCGGCTGGGATGCGCCGGCCCCCTTCGCCGAAGGCAAGGCGCTCGGGGAAGCTCTGCTGACGCCGACGCGCATCTATGTGAAGCCTCTGCTGAAAGCTATCCGCGAAACCCATGCCCTCAAGGCGCTCGCCCACATCACCGGCGGCGGCTTTCCGGAGAATATTCCGCGCGTCCTGCCGAAGCATCTGGCTGCGGAAATCGATCTTGCCGCCGTCAAGATCCCGCCAGTCTTCTCGTGGCTTGCCAAGACGGGCGGCGTCGAGGCCAAGGAAATGCTGCGCACCTTCAACTGCGGCATCGGCATGATCGTGGTCGTCGCTCAGGAAAATGTCGATGCCGTGAAGGCCGTGCTTGAGGCCGAAGGCGAAGCCGTCGTTACGCTCGGCCGCATGGTCGCGCGCGAAGAAGGCGCTTCCGGCACCGTCTATAAGGGCACGCTCGCTCTATGACCACGCCGCGTAAACGCGTCGTCGTCTTCATTTCGGGCGGCGGCTCCAACATGCTGGCTCTTCTGAAGGCCACGAAGGCAGCGGACTACCCGGCCGAGATCGTTGGCGTCATTTCCGACAAGGCGGATGCCGGCGGGCTGGCAAGGGCTGCAGCTGAAGGCATTGCGACCTTCGCTTTCGTCCGCAAGGAATTTGCCAGCA
Source organism: Rhizobium pantanalense (assembly GCF_030182525.1). Taxonomy (NCBI): domain Bacteria; kingdom Pseudomonadati; phylum Pseudomonadota; class Alphaproteobacteria; order Hyphomicrobiales; family Rhizobiaceae; genus Rhizobium; species Rhizobium pantanalense. The sequence goes on along the minus strand of NZ_JAQJCH010000006.1, from coordinate 415,086 downwards.
AGGAAGCCCATGAAGAGGCGATCCTTGCGCAGCTTGAAGCCCTGTCGCCCGATATCATCTGCCTTGCCGGCTATATGCGGCTGCTCTCCGGCCGCTTCATCCAGGCCTACAAAGGCCGGATCATCAACATCCATCCCTCCCTGCTGCCGCTTTTCCCCGGCCTGCACACGCATCAGCGCGCCATCGAAGCCGGCATGCGTATCGCCGGCTGCACCGTGCATTTCGTCACCGAAGGCATGGACGAAGGTCCTGTCGTCGGCCAGGCTGCCGTGCCTGTCTTGACCGACGATACCGCCGACAGCCTTGCCGCCCGCGTGCTCACGGTCGAGCATCAGCTTTACCCGCAATCGCTGCGGCTAGTGGCGGAAGGCAAGGTCAGGATGGAAGACGGCAAGGCGGTGAGCCTTGGTAAAACGCTTGCTGTCGATGGGCGTCAGATCATATCACTGCTTGGGGACGCAGGTTAAATAGGGAATTTCTGTGGCTAAACGCCCCTCATCCGCCCTTCGGGCACCTTCTCCCCAAGGGGGGAAGGGAGAAGCGCTTCAGGTGCTCCCATTTCAGCAAAGCCATCGCGTTTAGGGTTATGCAACTTCCTTTGAAGGCGGAAGTCTGGTCTTCCCGGCAAAGTGCTTTTTGCCGGGATCGGCGTTTATAGCGACCCTCCTTCTCCCCTCGGGGAGGAGGTGCCCGAAGGGCGGATGAGGGGTGCCAGATGTCTCACCCTCACAATCTTCCTCAAGCCGCAATCGCCATCAACGGGTGCAGCGTGCCATCGCTATAGACGATACGGCCGCCGCGGAAGGTGGCGCGGATGCGGTGAACCGAGCCGGGCTCGACGGCGACCAGATCGGCAAGCTGGCCCACGGCAATCTCACCGCGATCCGTCAGACCGGCCGAACGGGCAGCATTGGAAGTTGCGGTTGCAACCGCTGCCGGCAGACCACCGGAAACTACGTCCGCAATCTTGAAGATCGCGGGCACGAAGGCCGCCGGGTGATAATCGGCTGCGATGATGCCGAGCAAGCCGGCGCGCGCCGCATCCAGGGCACTGAGGTTGCCGGACATCGACTGGCCGCGCAGCGCGTTCGGCGCTCCCATCAAGGTCCAGAGACCGCGACGGCAGGCTTCTTCGGCCGCTGGTCCCGTCACCGGAAATTCACTGATCGTCACGCCGAGATCGTGCATCGCCGCGACCTTTTCGGCACTGTCGTCATCATGTGAGGCGAGCGATAGCTTGTGCTTCAGCGCAAGTTCGACCACGTCATGGAGCTTGCGCTCGATCTCCGGATCCTGGCGCTGCGCGATGCGCTGTGCGACCACTTCCTCGGCGGCCTCCCGCGACATGGAGCGGCGCTCTGACATGCTGCGGACATAGCTTTCGATATCATTATACTGCCCCTGCCCCGGTGTATGGTCGGTCAGGGAAACCATGTCGACGGAGCCCTCCTCCAGCAGCCGCTCCAGGGTCGGCGCCGCGCCGAGATTGGTGATTTCGTAGCGTGCATGGACACGGTGGTCGATCAGGAGCTCGTCGCGCAGGCTGCCGATGCCGCGAATGACAGCCGAGGTGGTTTCGAGCGAGCGAACGTGGCCGTAGACGCTTTCGGTCGCAAAAGAGAGCGCCGCAAAGGCCGTGGTGACGCCGGCCGCCGCCAGCTTCTTGTCCAGCTCGTGAATGCCGAAATCGATCGGCATCATCGCATTCGGCCGCGGCGCGATCTCGCGCTCCACCATGTCACAATGCAGGTCGACGAAGCCCGGCATCAGCAAACGGCCACCGCCGTCGAACGTCGGCTGTTCCACCGGCTCCGAGCGGATCTCGGCAATCACGCCGTCCTCGATGCGCACCGCGCCCTTTTCGACGGCTTCATTGGGAAGAACGAGCGTGAAATTGCTGAGCCACATCGGCTTTCTCCTGAAACAGCGTCCATGATCGAAGGAGGCTCGGAAACATTCGAATGTTTCCGGCCAGCACGCCCCGGTAAGCTCGATTCGTGACATTGTGATGAATGGAGAGCAGAGTTTTCACAAAGCTCCTGCTCACCCGGTGGTCTATCTCAAGCTGGCGACATTCAAAGCTGCCCATTGCAGCAGCATGATCGTCTTGGCATCGTAGATGTCGCCCTTCTCGATCATGACAATCGCATCGGACAGGCGAACTTCCAGGACCTCGATGTCCTCATGCTCCTCCGCAAGGCCGCCGCCATCGGCGACACGGTCGGACGTATCGATCACGGCGGCGAAGAAATGGATGACCTCGGTCGAGGAACCGGGCGACGTCATCGACTTGAAAAGGAAGCGGACATCGTGCACGCGAAAACCGGTCTCTTCCATGGCTTCTCGGCGGATCGCGGCCTCCGGATCGTCGCCATCGAGCAGGCCGGCAGGCACCTCGATCATCCGGTCGGGAAGACCGACAAGATGGGACGGAAGACGGTATTGCCGGACGAGCACCACCGTTTCGCGCCTGGGATCGTAAAGCAGGATGCAGGCCGCCGGCGTGCGATGATAGACCTCGCGCTTCAGGCGATGTTTCTCACCGCGCGAATCCGTGTAGTCGACCTCAAATGTGCTCAGCCGCGTCCATTGATCCGCCAGCGTCCTTTCGCCGACGATTTCGGCCTTCGCCTTTTCGAATTTACTCATGCCACGTCCTTGCAAAGCCACACCTTATTATCGTGGACAGCCGCGCCGCCATAGGGAGCGACCGGATCGGCACCGGTGAGCACATTGATGCCCTCGCCGTCAACGTGAGCCTTGTTCGGCCAGAGCCCTTCAGCAATCAGCACGCCCGGCTTCACTTCCGTCGTCACGCGCGCATGCAGGCGGATATCACCGCGTGTATTGCCGATGCGAACGAGTTCGCCATGAGCAATCTCAAGCCGCTCGGCATCGGCCGGATTGATCATCACCTCGGGGCGCCCTTCCTTCTGCCGCGATGTCTTCGTTTCCGCGAAACTCGAATTCAGGAAGTTGCGCGATGGCGAAGTTGCGAGCCGGAACGGATGCTCGGGGTCGGCCACCTCGATAACATCGACCTGATCCGGAAACTCCGGAAGCTCGATATGAGGGCCGAGCAGACCGATTGATGCTGGCGGGCGGTTCGGCGCCGGCTGGTTCGTCCAATCGGGACGGAACCGGAACTTGCCGTCGGGATGGGCAAAGCCATTGATGAAATGGGCCTCCTCGAAATCCGGCTGACGGTCGAACCATTTGTGCTCGAGGAAATAATCGTAGTCCGGCAGGCCGCTCCTCGACAGAACCCGGTCGATCATCTCGCGGGCAGAGAAGCCGAAACCGGGACGATCCGAGACGCCGAGGCGTTTGCCAAGTTCCTCGATGACGAAAAGATTGCTGCGAACGGTCGGCGGCGGCTCGACGAGCTTGGGACCGAGCAGGATGTGGTTCTGCCCGCCGGCGCGGTAGATGTCGTCATGCTCGACGAACATGGTGGCGGGGATCACAATATCGGCCATCTCGGCCGTATCGGTCATGAACTGCTCGTGTACCGCCACGAAGAGGTCGGAGCGGGCAAAGCCGCGCTTCACCAGCCGCTGCTCCGGCGCGATATTCACCGGATTGGTGTTCTGGATCAGCATGGCAGTCACCGGGCCGCGATGACGCAGCGCCACGGCATCGCCGGTCAAGGCGCGGCCGATCTGCGACTGATCGATCATGCGGATATCCTGATCCTTCATGGCGCGGCCGGTGAGTTCGCTCGCGTCCATGCGGAAGATATCGCTGTTCGAATGAAAGGCGCCGCCACCCTCATATTGCCAGGAACCAAGAACGGTGGCGATCGACGCCGCGGCATGCATGGCGATCGCGCCGTTGCGCTGACGGGTAAAGCCGTAGCCGAGACGGAAATAGGTCTTCTTCGTCGTTCCAACAAGCTTTGCGAAGGCTTCGATCTCGTCTACCGAAAGGCCGGTGATGGCGGCTGCCCATGCCGGGGTCTTCGATTTCAAATGCTCTTCAAGCCCGGCGGGATCGTCGGCATATTTGGCCATGTAATCGCGGTCGGCGTAGCCGTCACGGAAGGCGATGTGCATGACGGCGCAGGCAAGGGCCGCATCCGTACCCGGCTTGACGATCAAGGCCATGTCGGCCTGCTTCATCGTCGGATTGTCGTAGATATCGATGACGACGATCTTCGCGCCGCGTTCCTTGCGGGACTTCACCGCATGGGTCATAACGTTGACCTGGGTGGCAACCGCATTGGTACCCCAGATGACGATGCAATCGGTGCGGCCCATCTCGCGCGGATCGGGACCGCGCAGCACGCCCGTCGCCATGGTGAAGCCCGTCCAGGCCGGATTGGTGCAGATCGACGAGAAGAAGCCGGAATAACGCTTGGCATGGCGCAGCCGCTCGATGGAATCGCGCTGCACCCATCCCATCGTGCCGGCATAGAAATAGGGCCAGATCGCCTCGCTGCCGTCCTTGGCTTCGGCCTTGATGAAGGCTTCGGCGATTTCATCCAGCGCCGCATCCCAGGAGAGCTCCTGCCAGCGCCCCCCGCCCTTGGCGCCGGCGCGGCGGAGCGGCTTCATCAGGCGATCGGGATGGTAAAGCCGCTCGGCATAGCGGGCGACTTTGGCGCATATGACGCCGGAGGTGTAGGAATGGTCGTTGGCGCCGCGAACCCGGCCGATCCTGCCGTCTTCAGTCAGATCGACCTCCAGCGCGCAGGTGGAGGGACAGTCATGCGGACAGGCTGTATGGCCGATGCGCGATTTGGCTTGGATGGGGGTCGCAATGTTCATGAGGTTTGTATATTTCAAGCGGAGACCGGCCACTAGAGACAATCCGGCCCATCTCAACAATTCATGCGGACTTCACCGACAATGAACTATCGGCACATCTACCACGCGGGCAATTTTGCCGATGTCTTGAAACACGCAATCCTCGCGCGCCTCGTCCGCTACATGCAGAACAAGGACAAGGCGTTTCGCGTTCTCGACACCCATGCCGGCATCGGAATCTACGATCTTTCCTCCGAGGAGGCGCAGAAGACCGGCGAGTGGCGTGACGGTATCGGCAGGGTGCTGGAGGCGGAACTCGTGCCGCAGGTCGCCGATCTGCTGGAGCCCTATCTTGCCGCCATAAGAGAATTGAACCCCGAAGGCGGCGTCAGGCTCTATCCCGGCTCGCCCAAGCTCGCCCGCATGCTGTTTCGCCCGCAGGACCGGCTTTCGGCGATGGAGCTGCACCCGGATGATTTTCAGCGGCTGCACCGCCTGTTCGAGGGCGATCATCATGCACGCATCACCGAACTGGACGGCTGGCTGGCGCTCGGCGCACATCTGCCGCCGAAGGAGAAGCGCGGCATCGTGCTCGTCGATCCGCCTTTCGAAGAGGAAGGCGAATATGAGCGGCTGATCGACGGCCTCGCAAAGGCTTGGCGCCGCTTTCCTGGCGGCACCTATTGCCTCTGGTATCCGATCAAGAAGGATGCGCCTATCAAGCCTTTCCACGAGGCGCTGCAGGCGCTCGAAATTCCGAAGATGCTCTGCGCAGAGCTGAGCGTCAAAAGCGACCGCGGCTTCACCGGGCTTACCGGCTCCGGCCTTATCATCGTCAACCCGCCCTTCACGCTGAAGGACGAACTGCATGCACTGTTACCGGCCTTGAAGGATATTCTGGCGCAGGACCGCTTCGCCTCGCAGCGCGCCTTCTGGCTGCGCGGCGAGCATTGAATTTTCCCACATACCTACAGGTGATTTCATGAGACTTCTTTGCTCGCCCACCTCCCCCTTCTCCAGCAAGGTGCGCATGGCGGCACGCCATCTCGGCATCAAGCTCGAGGAGATCCATGTCGACACGAATGCCGGGCCGACGCTGCTGATCGACAACAACCCGCTCGGCAAGATCCCGACATTGCTGACCGGCGACGGCGAGGCGATTTTCGACAGCCGCGCCATCATGCATTATTTCGACCGGCGCGAAGGCGGGCTCTATCCATCGAAGAAGGGCAAGCGCACTGAAATCGAGGTTCTGGAAGCGCTGATCGACGGCACTAACGAGTGCCTGCTGTCTATCGTCTACGAACGGCGCCTTCGCGAGCCCGAGAAGCAGCATCAGCCCTGGATCGACCGGCAGTGGACGAAGGTCAGCCGCGCCCTCACCCATCTCGACGCCGAGCCGCCGAAGATCGGCAAGAAGCTGCATGCGGGTCACTTCGCGCTTGCCTCTCTCATCGGCTATCTGCAGCTCCGCTTCGAAGGGCAATGGGAAGCGGACTATCCGGGATTGACGGACTGGGCACGCAAGTTCGAGAAGCATTTCCCCGATTTTCCGGCGATGAAGCCGCAGGTCTGACGCTGTTCTGCGACGTCGCGCGTCACATCGGCGACTGATATTGGGCAAACAAAAAAGCCGAGGTTTTCACCCCGGCTTCTTCTTCATTCCGTGCCATCAAGTGATTAGAACTTGACGCCGATACCGACCTTGACGCTCTGCTCGTCGTAGCCGCGCGAGAAGCTACCAGAGTCGAGATCGAAGTTCTTCTTGCCGTAGTCCGTGTAGCGGTACTCGAGACGAGCCGTGATGTTGTTGGTGATGAAGGTTTCAGCACCTGCACCGACCGTGTAACCAACAGCAGTCTTGCTGTCAGACGAGGTGTCGTCGGAGAGCTTGTTCTGGCCGAGTGCCAGACCGGCCGTGCCGTACAGCATGAACGGGTTGAAGTCGTAACCGAGGCGACCGCGAACCGAGCCGTTGACACCGTTCTTGGCGGTCAGGCCGTTGCGGGTGCTGTCGGCGCCGGAGTAGCCGAGGTCAGCTTCGATACCATATACGATCTGGCCCTGCTGCCAGTTGTAGCCGGTGAAGGCCTGACCGCCCCAGGCGTAAGCGTCGCCGTTGCGGTTGAAGTGACCGGCGTTCCAGTCGCCAGCGCCACCGATGTAGAAGCCGGACCAATTGTTGACGGCCGGAGCTGCTTCCTGAGCGACGGGCGGCTGCGGAATCTGCTCAACAGCGTCAGCAGCCTGAGCTGCGGTGTAGCCGCCGAGAGCGAAAGCGGAGACCATGAGGGTCGTGATAAGAGTACGCATACTTTTCTCCTTTCAGTCCCGTGTGCTCCGCTTACTGTCCTTGACTTCGAAGCGCCACGAGCAATTAAAACATATCCCTCCCGGATCGAGGTTGAAATTGGAATGCAAATGAGGAATTGGAAGAGCCAAAATATGATATCATTGTGGCACAGACGTGGCTGAATTTCGATGTTGCTTCATCGCAACAGAGGAATTGTTAACCCTAATCATCGGTTAAACAGTGTATACTTATTTTAAAATAAATATAGCTCAAGTTTTACATAAGAAACCTCAAGGCGCATCATTCGCCCGCGTATCTTTTCATATGGTGTATCGAAGCCCTATATGAGCATCGATTGGGTAACGACGAGCAAAAGGCGATCTCTTGAGCCAGGAAAAACTACGCACGGCGCTGATAACCGGCGCTTCCAAAAGAATAGGCCTGGCAATTGCCGAGGATTTGTCGGCTAATGGCTTCGCCGTGGCGTTACATGCCAATCAGTCCCTCGCCGAGGCCGAGGAAATTGCGGCGAAACTGCGGCAGATGGGCCGGAGAGCCATTGCGATCAAGGCGGATCTGCAGAATTTGGCCGAGACTTCAACTCTTGTCGAAAGGGTTGCGGATGCCCTCGGCCCGCTAGATCTTCTGGTGAATAATGCCTCAGCCTTCCTCGGCGATTCCGCCGATCATTTTGACGAAGAAGCCTTCGAGGCTCATTTCGCAATCCATGTGCGGGCGCCGTCGATTCTGGCTGCCGATTTCGTCCGGCAGCTTCCCGAACCGCATCAAGGCCTGATCGTCAACATGGTCGACCAGCGGGTCTGGGCGCTCAACCCGCGCTTCTATTCCTATACACTGTCGAAAGCCGCCCTCTGGACGGCGACTCAGACGATGGCGCAGAGCTTTGCGCCGCGTATCCGCGTCAACGCGATCGGCCCAGGCCCGACGGTGCGCAGCGTGCGGCAGAGCGAAGAGGACTTTCAAGCGCAGATCGACGGCCTCATCTTAAAGGCGGCTCCAGGGCTCGAAGAATTCGGCCGGACCATCCGCTTTCTTTTTGACACGCCCTCGATCACGGGCCAAATGATAGCGCTCGATGGCGGCCAGCACCTTGCCTGGGAAACGCCAGACGTGTCGGAGAGTGCGGAATGAATGGAAGAAAGCTGCCTGACGGCGGCGTTCTCTATGACGAATCAGAGGATATTGAAGACGACATCGAGGTGGAGGGCGATGCCGCCGCCTCCCCCGTTGCGCCTGTCGACTGGAACGAAGGCGGAAAAAACGAAACCGGGCTTCGCGGCGCCGAGCTGATCGCCGAATTCGTCAAGCGACTGCCCAACAATCCCGGCGTCTACCGCATGTTCAACGAGGCCGGCGACGTGCTTTATGTCGGCAAGGCGCGGAACCTGAAGAAGCGCGTTTCCAATTATGCGCTGGGTAAGGTGCACTCCAATCGCATCGCCCGCATGGTGCGCGAAACCGCAAATATGGAATTCGTGACCACGCGGACGGAGACGGAAGCGCTCCTGCTGGAAGCGAATCTCATCAAGCGCTTGCGTCCGCGCTTTAACGTTCTGCTGCGCGACGACAAATCCTTTCCCTATATTCTGATTACGGGGGATCATCGCGCACCGGCGATCTTCAAGCATCGCGGCGCCCGCGCCCGCAAGGGCGATTATTTCGGCCCCTTCGCGTCGGCTGGTGCGGTCGGGCGCACCATCAATTCGCTGCAGCGCGCCTTCCTGATCCGCACCTGCACCGATAGCGTTTTCGAGACGCGCACGCGGCCCTGTCTGCTCTATCAGATCAAGCGCTGTTCCGGCCCCTGCACGCATGAGATCAGCGATGCCGGCTATGCGGAACTGGTACAGGAGGCGAAGGACTTCCTTTCCGGCAAGAGCCAGAACGTCAAGGCGCATATGGCCGAGGCGATGAACGCCGCCGCAGAAGATCTGGATTTCGAACGCGCCGCCATTTTCCGCGACCGTCTGGCGGCGCTCTCGCATGTGCAGAGCCATCAGGGCATCAACCCCGCCGGCGTCGAGGAAGCCGATGTCTTCGCCATCCACCACGAGGGCGGCATTTCCTGCATCCAGGTCTTTTTCTTCCGCACCGGTCAGAACTGGGGCAATCGCGCCTATTTCCCTAAGGCCGATCCGTCGCTCTCTGGCGCTGAAGTGCTGAACGCTTTCCTGGCGCAATTCTATGACGACAAGCCGGTGCCGCGGCAGATTCTGCTGTCGGGGACGGTTGAGGAAATCGAACTGCTGGCGGCGGCCCTCAGCGAGAAGGCTGGTCACAAAGTTACGATCCTCGTGCCGCAGCGCGGCGAGAAGCGCGATCTTGTCGAACATGTCATCGCCAACGCCCGCGAGGCGCATGGCCGCAAACTCGCGGAAACCGCCTCGCAATCGCGGCTGCTCGAAGGCTTCAAGGAAACGTTCAAGCTTCCCTATACGCCGCAACGCATTGAGATCTACGACAACTCCCACATCATGGGCACGAATGCGGTCGGCGGTATGGTCGTGGCCGGGCCGGAAGGCTTCGTCAAAAACCAGTACCGCAAGTTCAACATCAAATCGACCGACATCACGCCGGGCGACGACTTCGGCATGATGCGCGAAGTCATGACCCGCCGTTTCTCTCGTCTCCTGAAGGAGGAAGGCAAGCCCGACCGCAGCGGCGAGACCGACGCCAGCGTCGATACTGCCGATCGCGCCTTCCCCGCTTGGCCCGATGTCATCCTCATCGACGGCGGCCAGGGGCAGATGACGGCCGTGCGCGCCATTCTCGATGAGCTCGGGATCACCGACAGTGTCATAGCCATCGGTGTCGCCAAGGGCGTCGACCGCGAAGCCGGGCGTGAGCGTTTCTTTGCTCCCTCGCGCGAAAGCTTCTCGCTGCCGCCGCGTGATCCCGTGCTCTATTTTATCCAGCGCTTACGCGACGAAGCGCACCGCTTCGCCATCGGTTCTCACCGGGCCCGGCGCAAGAAGGAGATGGTGAAGAATCCGCTGGACGAGATCGGCGGCATCGGCCCTTCGCGCAAGCGCGCGCTTCTCCAGCATTTCGGCACCGCGAAGGCCGTGTCGCGCGCCGCTCTTTCCGACTTGATGGCCGTCGAGGGCATTTCCGAAGCGGTGGCGCGTCAGGTCTACAATCATTTCCACGAGGACGCCGCGAAATAGGGAAAGCTCGTCGCAAATTCCACGCAATAGCGGTGAAAAAACAGAAACAATATTGACGATAAACCGACCAAACCATCATCTAGGGTGTGACCACCAAAAAGTGCGGAGCGGTTTTTGGGATCACATTCCATCAGACGACTTCAGCGGGGTGGGATCAACAGTGCCCAATCCGATTCGGTCGAGACAACAGAAACGAAACGATTTCCATGGCTTCGCGCGCTTACAGCATCCCTAATCTGCTCACCTACGGCCGCATTATCTGCGTACCCCTGATCGTTCTTTGCTTCTTCATCGAGGGTAAGCTGGAAGGTTCGGATTTCGCGCGCTGGGTTGCGCTCTGGATCTTCATCATCGCCTCGATCACCGATTTCCTCGACGGCTATCTCGCGCGCATCTGGAACCAGACCTCGAATATCGGCCGGATGCTCGATCCGATCGCCGACAAGCTGCTGGTCTCGGCCATCCTGCTTCTGGTCGCCGCCGACGGCACGATCGCCGGCTGGTCGCTCTGGGCCGCCATCATCATCCTTTGCCGCGAAATCCTGGTTTCGGGCCTGCGCGAATATCTGGCGGCGTTGAAAGTCAGCGTTCCCGTAACCCGCATCGCAAAATGGAAGACGACTGCCCAGCTCGTCGCCATCGCCTTCCTTCTGGCTGGGCCGGCAGGCGACAAGGTGCTACCCTATACCACAGAGATGGGCATCGTCCTGCTCTGGGTCGCAGCGCTTTTGACCATCTACACCGGCTATGATTATTTCCGGGCCGGGCTGAAGCATGTCGTGGATGAAGAATGATGACGAAGCTCGTCTATTTCGCCTGGGTGCGTGAGCGGATCGGTAAGGCCGAGGAAGAGATTTCCCTTCCCGCCGATGTCGTCACCGTCGGCGATCTCCTGAGTCATTTGAAGGGCTTGGGCGAGGAATACGAGGCGGCACTTCAATTCCCCCAGGCGATCCGCGTCGCTATCAACATGGAGCATGCGGAACACGATGAGCCGATCGCCGGAGCGCAGGAGATCGGGCTCTTCCCGCCGATGACCGGGGGGTGAGGAGCGGCCGGGCGAAGCCCGAGCAATCGATCCAGTGGATCGATTGCAGCGACGAACGCCCCTTCGGCAGGCTCAGGATGCCTTAGCGAAGGGGCGGGAGGCACCTCAGCATGTTTGCGAAGCCGATCAAGGAAATTGCGATGATTTCACTATTCGTCAAAGTCCAGCGCGAGGATTTCGATCTCCGGGCGGAGATCGACCAACTAACCTCCGGGCGGCACGATATCGGCGCAGTCGTCACCTTCTCCGGTCTCTGCCGCGACGAAGGCGGCGCACTCGGTGCCCTTGAGCTTGAGCACTATCCCGGCATGGCGGAGGCGGAGATCACCCGCATTGCCAGGCTCGCCATCAAGCGTTTCGAGCTTCTCGGCCTGACCGCCATCCATCGCTACGGCAAGATTGCGCCGGGCGAGAACATCGTGCTCGTCATCGCCGCTGCATCGCATCGGCAGGCCGCCTTCGACGGTGCCAATTTCGTCATGGATTTTCTGAAGACCTCTGCGCCCTTCTGGAAAAAGGAGCATGGCAAGGATGGCGAAGAAGGTGGCTGGGTTTCGGCTAGGGATGCCGACGATGCCGCGCGGGCCAAGTGGGCCGGCAACACGTAAGCTTCAAGGCACCACTCTTTCGCGCCGGCTCATGACCAGCAGCAGGACGAGGAGCGAGAAGATGACGAAGTCGCGCCACAGGAACGGGCCGTAAGCACCCCACATGGTTTCGAAGAGGCCAAGGAGCGCCGCCCCACCCGCCGATTTCAGCGGATCGGAATAGCCGCCGACGGCCGCGATCATCAGCACCTTGAGCCCGAACATCAGCCCTGCCCCGAAATCCATCGTTCCATAGTAGGAAGTAGCCAGCAGGCCGCAGATGGTTGCGACGAGGGCTGACGCGACATAGGCAAGCAGGAAGACGCGGTTCGCACTGGCGCCGCAGAGCTCGGCGGCAAGGGAATCGTCTGTCACCGCCCTCCAGATACGCCCCCAGCCGGTGCATTTCAGCACATAGGCGCCCGCGAGGATGACAAGGATCATCAGGGCTGTGTTGAGCAGCTGGATTTCCGTCAGTGTCACGCGGAAAACGCCGCTATCCCAGAAGACGACGGCATCGTTCAGGAAGGGTGGCAGCCAGATGCCGCGCGTATTCGAGGCAAGCCGCGCCGTTTCCATCAGGATGATCATCATGCCGAGTGCTGCGACGATGACGGTATTTGGCGACTTGCGCGACAGCGGCAGCATGATTGCACGGCCGACGAGGAAGCTGGTGCCGATCGTATAGCCGATGGCGACAACGGCACCGAAGGCAAAGGCGGCCGGCAGGACGAGATACATCTTGGTGTAACCGACGTCGGTAAAGAGCACGAGCATCTGGCCAGCAAAGGCGAACAACGCGCCGTAGGTGATATCCGCCCGCTTCATGACCCCGAAGGCAATGGAATAGCCGAATGCTAGCGTCGCATAGAGCGCAGCGAGCGGAACCGCATTCGCCAGTTGCTGCAAAAGATAAGCCATTCCACTTCTCCGAAGAACCAGCAAATAGTAACTGGCAAAATTCATTTTACCAGTTATAATTTTCGCCATGAGTTTTTCCTGGACCCCACATCGCTTCTCCGGTGGCGCACTCGCACTCGATGTCGCCAACAGCGTGATCCTGCGCCATGACGACGAGCGTCGGATCGACCGCTTCGAGGCAGTGGGACAGATGGATAGCTTCCCGAAGGCCGCTGCCAATTTCTGCGCGGAGCGGGCGCTCTTCGGCGAGATCCTGCCGGTGAAGCGGGAAAACCGGGCCGATTTCATTGTCCTCCGCGAGTTGATCGACCGCTATTTCCGAGCACGCGTTCTTGGAGAGGCCGCAGATCTGCTGCTTGCGGATCTGCTTGCGGCATTGGGAAGAGTCCTGAAGCGCGCCTCATCCCATGGGCTCGATGCCGCGACGGTACATTCGACGCTACGCCTCATCGCCATGCCCGATCCCGAGCGGATGAAGATCTGCCGCAACTGCGGCTGGCTCTTTATCGACCGCAGCAAGAACAAAAGCCGCGCCTGGTGCGACATGGCGGTTTGCGGCAACCGCGCCAAAGCCAGCCGGCACTACCGGCGCAAGAAGGAGGAGACTGCGCCATGACAATAAGAAGGATTCTGCTGACAACGATAAGTGTCGGGATCATCGCCGGCCTGGCACTGGCCGGCTGCCAGCGGAAAGACGACGAAGGCCCGACGCAGCTTACCGGTCGCCTCTTTGTCTTCAACTATCGCGTGGCGAGCGCGAGCTATATGATCACGCTCAAGAAGATCGCCCCGATCCCTGAAGGAACAAAGGCGATCGCGGAATTTGAAAATCCGGCCGGCGGCGACCCGTTTGTCGTCAACCAGAAGATCTATACATTCTGGGACAAGATCACGCTGGAAAGCCCGGATCTCCATTGCGTCCGCAAGGACCGCCCCTATTCCGTTTCAATCAAGCTGGTCGATGCCGGCGACAAGACGATCCAGACGATCAAGACCGAGGTCAAATCCGATCTCGATCAGACCGTGCTGCCGACGAAGCCGCTGGTCGTCGGCCCGGTCTATACCGCCAATCCAGATGTCTTCAAGGGCGATGGCAGCGCCGATTACGGGCGTGATGCCGCCTGCCCGGCATGAAAAAGCCGGGATGCGAAGTCCCGGCTTTCATAAGTCATTTCAAATCGTTCAGCGTTAAAGCTGAAAGGCCGATTCAGCCGACGATTTCGGTTTCGGAGAACCAGTAGGCGATTTCGACGGCAGCCGTTTCCGGAGCGTCCGAGCCGTGAACGGAGTTTTCGCCGATCGACAGAGCGAAGGTCTTGCGGATCGTGCCTTCGGCAGCGTTGGCCGGGTTGGTCGCGCCCATGATCTCACGGTTCTTCAGAATGGCGTTTTCGCCTTCCAGAACCTGCACGACGGTCGGGCCGGAAGTCATGCCTTCGACGAGTTCGCCGAAGAAGGGGCGTTCCTTGTGAACAGCGTAGAAGCCTTCAGCTTCGCGCTTGCTCATCCAGACGCGCTTGGAGGCGATGACGCGCAGGCCGTTATCTTCAAAAACCTTGGTGATGGCGCCAGTCAGGTTGCGCTTCGTCGCATCCGGCTTGATCATCGAGAAAGTACGTTCAATCGCCATGGGTCCATTCCTTGTAATCAGAGAAAAGTGGGCGGTCTTTACCTGCCCCAAGGCCCGAAAACAAGGGGGATCGGCCAATTTCACGCCACTGTCACGGTTCGAGCGGCTGATTCGCGATCCGCCGGGTGGCGAAGTGGCTACCCGCCACCGAACTTCGCGATAACATCACTGCCACTATAAGAGGAGACACAGATGCTCAAACATTTCAGGATGCTTGCCGATTACAATCGCTGGGCCAATGTCCAAGTCTACAATGCCGCGGCAGATCTCAGCGACACGGAATTCCATGAGGATCGCGGCGCCTTCTTCGGTTCGCTCCACGGAACGCTGAATCATCTCCTGCTGACCGATAGGCTATGGATGCACCGTTTTAATGGCACCGGCGGGGTGCCGGCGTCACTCGGGACCGTCCTGCATGACACGCTTGAAGGACTTCACAGTTTACGGGAGGCGGAAGATCGAAATATCATCACCTGGCTGGAAACGCTCGATACCGATGCACTTGCCGCCGACATTACCTATACCTCGATCCTGCGACCGGGCGCCATTACCGTTCCCCTCCATGCGGCGGTATCCCATATGTTCAACCACCATACCCACCACCGCGGCCAGTGCCATACCATTCTCACATCCATGGGCAAGCCGTCGCTGGAGCTGGACCTGCTGAATTTTCTGCGCAGTGAAGGGACACGCTGGATGTGAGCGAGAAGCGAACTGCTGTTTTCTGCTTTCGTCAAAGCGTTGAGCACATGCCCCGTTTTTGTTGCGACGCAGCTTGAACAAGGCATTTTGTTCATGTTCCCTTAACCTGCCGACCTGCAGATTGATAAGATATATCAGCTCACGGTCAAAGGCAGGCATGAAGAACTCGCAGACAAGCGTTTCGGCATATCCCATCGATGACGATGAAACGGAAACCGAGCTCGAGGTCATCGGCCGCTTCATGACGCGGCTGAAGGTCAAGAACCTGCCGCGCAACTATCAGCTTTTTCATGAGGCGCTTTACGGGCAGGATCGCCATCTTGCCGAAGAAATAGAGGCGCTTGGCCCTCGTCCCTCGCAAAGCGGGCTCGATGAGATCGGCCTGAAGTATCGTCTCGTCAGCCATTGCGGGCTGGTGGCGCGCAAATCGGAAAGCGATGCCGCCGAAATGCTCCGCGAAGTCGCAGATCAGCTCGCCAAGGGGCTGATGAAGAAGCAGCATTTTTCTCGCGCGATCGATACGGCTCCACATGCCGATGCTGCACTCGACAACCTGAATGCCTCGCTCAGCAATCTCATGCTCTATGAAACGGAGCTGACCGAGCGGCTGCGCAACTGCGCCAACCTATCGAAATCCTCGCAAAAGGCCGGCGCCTAAGCGTCTTCCCGCTCTTGCCTTCGGCGCCGAGTTCGGCCAAAACCGCGCCATGATTTCGATTTCAGACCTTTCCGCCCGCATTGCCGGCCGCCTTCTCATCGATCATGCCAACGTGACGCTTCCGGCGGGCACGAAGGCTGGCCTCGTCGGCAAGAACGGTGCTGGCAAATCCACGCTGTTCAGGATCATCACCGGCGATCTCGCCGCCGAGAGCGGCTCGGTCTCGATCCCTCGCAATGCCCGCATCGGCCAGGTCGCGCAGGAAGCGCCGGGGACCGAAGAGCCTCTGATCGATATCGTCCTCGCAGCGGACAAGGAGCGCTCCGCTCTGCTCGCGGAAGCTGAAACCGCGACCGATCCGCACCGCATCGCCGATATTCAGACGCGGCTTGCCGATATCGATGCACATTCGGCCGAAGCACGCGCCGCGAGCATCCTCGCCGGCCTCGGCTTCGATCACGAAGCGCAGAAGCGTCCTGCCTCCTCCTTCTCCGGCGGCTGGCGCATGCGCGTGGCTCTCGCGGCTGTCTTGTTTTCCGAGCCGGATCTGTTGCTGCTCGACGAACCGACGAACTATCTCGACCTTGAAGGCACGCTCTGGCTGGAGGACTACATCCGCCGCTATCCGCACACGGTCATCATCATCTCGCACGACCGCGATCTGCTGAACACGGCGGTCAATTCCATCGTGCATCTCGACCAGAAGAAGCTCACCTTCTATCGCGGCTCCTACGACCAGTTCGAGCGGCAGAAGGCTGAGGCCGACGAGTTGCAGATGAAGGCGAAGGCGAAGAACGACGCGGCGCGCAAGCACCTCCAAAGCTTCATCGACCGCTTCAAGGCCAAGGCCTCGAAGGCGCGGCAGGCGCAATCGCGCATCAAGGCACTGGAGCGCATGGGCACCGTCGCCGCCGTCATTGAAGACCATGTGATGGGCTTCAGCTTTCCGGAACCCGAAAAGCAGCCTGCCTCGCCCATCATAGCGATCAGCGGCGGGGCTGTCGGCTATGAGCCGGGCAAGCCGATCCTCAAGCGCCTGAACCTGCGCATCGATGCCGACGACCGCATCGCGCTGCTCGGCTCCAATGGCAACGGCAAATCGACCTTTGCGAAGTTCATTTCAGGCCGGCTGGGCGCGGAGAGCGGCGAAGTCAGGCTGGCGCCGAACCTGAAGATCGGCTTCTTTGCCCAGCATCAGCTCGACGACCTCATCCCCAACCAGACCGCTGTCGAGCATGTCCGCCGGCGCATGCCTGAGACGCCGGAGGCGAAGGTGCGCGCCCGCGTCGCGCAGATGGGCCTTGCGACGGAGAAGATGGACACGCAGGTCAAGGATCTCTCCGGCGGCGAGAAGGCGCGGCTGCTGATGGGCCTTGCCGCCTTCGACGCGCCGAACCTGCTGATCCTCGACGAACCGACGAACCATCTCGATATCGACAGCCGCAACGCGCTGATCCAGGCGCTGAACGACTATTCCGGCGCTGTCATTCTGATCTCGCACGACCGTCATCTGATCGAGGCCACGGTCGACCGCCTCTGGCTGGTGCGCGACGGCACCGTCTCGACCTTCGATGGCGATCTTGAAGAATACCGCAGCCTCGTTGTTGCCAGCCCGAAGTCCAGAGAGGACAAGGCCAAGGCAAATACCAGCGATGATTCCGTTTCCAAGGCGGATCAGCGCAAGCTCAATGCCGATCGGCGCGCCTCGCTCGCGCCGCTCAAGAAGAAGATCAACGAAATCGAATCCTTGACCGGCAAGCTTGAGAAACTGATTCAGGCTCTTGATGCAGAACTTGCAGACCCCGCCCTCTACGAGAAGGCGCCGGCAAAGGCTGCGGAAAAGGCAAAACAGCGCGCCGATGCGGCCGAAAAGCTCGCGGCGGCAGAGGAGCAGTGGCTGGAACTTTCATCGGAATATGAGAGCGGCATGGCCGGCTGAAACCTCGCTGCCTCTTAACGAATTAGGACCCGATCCTAACCGTTCATTAACCATAACTGCAGAAGATGCGCTCAACTTTCATAGACATATTGTTGAGCGATTCTGATGAACTACCGTGTGTTGCTGGGTGGCCTCGCCGTGTGTCTGGCCCTCGGAGGATGCGCCACAAAGCCAGGCAATGAAGCGTCGCTCAAGAGCAGCTATGCCGCCGAGGAGCCGCGTCACAAGCCGCTGAAGGCCAATGATCCCATCGAGATGGAGCCGAAGAAATGGCTCGTCGCCGATCTCGAAACCCGGGATGATCTGGCGGGCATGAAAGGCCCGCACAATCTCGCCGGCCGGACGCTGGAGGTCTCGTCGCTCAAGGACATCAGGCTCGCCGACAAGGAGGTCGTCCTAACCTTCGATGATGGCCCTGCTCCCGGCAGAACGGAACGCATTCTCGCCACGCTCGACAAATTCGGCGTCAAGGCCGCCTTCATGATGGTCGGCGAAATGGCACAGGCGCACCCGGCGACGGCACGCGAGGTGCTTGCGCATGGCGATGCGATCGGCAGCCACACCTTCCGCCACCCCGATCTCGACAAGATGACTTTCGACGCGGCGATGACCGAGATCGCCCGCGGCAAAGATGCCGTCACCAAGGCGATCGGCACGGACGTTCCCTTCTTCCGCTTCCCCTATCTTGCCGACTCCAAACGCCTGCGCACGGCGATTGCCGCTCGCGACATGATCGTCATGGATGTCGATATCGACAGCAAGGATTACTTCACTTCAACCCCCGCCTCTGTGGTCGACCGCACAATGAAGCAGCTCCACCAGCGTGGCCGCGGCATCGTTCTGATGCACGACATCCACCAGCGCACCGTCAGGATGCTGCCTGTTCTCCTGAGCCGGCTTGAGAATGAGGGCTACAAGGTCGTCACGCTGAAATACAAGCGCGAACCGGCTCCGGCGACCAATATGGTCGCACAGGCCGACACAAAGATGGTCCGCTAAGGCGGGTCGACACCGAAAAATTTATGACCGATACGGGCGCGGAAGCACGGTTGCTTCAGCGCCCGTATTTTGGTTTGCTGAGGGCGACCACCACCAACAATGGAATGGCGAGCCCCATGCACCTCTACCTTGAACGCGACGACGATCCACAAACCCTGCAATTCGTCGCCGAGAAGGATACGGAATCCGAGCGGCTGCTGATGACGCCGGAATTCGAGGCGGATCGCAACGCGATCAAGGAGATGATCGAACGCGAGGATCGGCTGATCGCCACGACCCGGCGCGGCAGCTGGCTGTTCGATTTTCATCGCAGCGCCGATCATCCGCTCGGTCGCTGGTATCGGCTGCCGGCCGATCTCGCCCCTCTGCCCGACGCTCCCTGGGAACCGATCTTCGATCTCGATGCCTTCTGCGCCAAAGAGGGCAGAAAATGGCTCTGGCGCGGCGCCATAACTTGCCCCTGGGAGCCGACGCGCGTGCTGCTTTGCCTTTCCGACGGCGGCTCCGATCCCATTCGGATGCTCGAATTCGATTGCGAGACGAAGAGCATCGTCGAAGGCGGCTTCGACACGCCGGCCGTGCGCAGTCACGCGACCTGGCTCAGCCGCGACGAAATCGCCTATTTCGGCTCGATCGACCGCGAATCCTCGACGCGTTCCGGCTGGCCGCGTGTCGGCCGCCGCCTGAGGCGTGGCCAGGTGCCGTCCGATGCACCGGTACTCTATGCCGCCGATGACAGCGACATCTATGGCTCCTGTTCGATCTTCGATCCGCAGCTCGCCGGTCTGGCGACGGGAGATGCGGCAAGGTCGATCCGGATCTTCAGCGCAGGTCACGAAATCGGCAGCGCCAGCCATTTCATCGAGGACGGGGACGGTTCGCTGCGGCGGATCGACCTGCCGAAGGATGCCGAGTTCGGGTTCAACCACTCCCATCTGATCTGGCTTGCCAAGACAGACGAACGGATCCCGGCCGGCAGCCTGGCCCTGCAGCCCCTGCCGCGAGAGCCCGGCGGTGCCGGTGCGAGACGCATACTGTTTTCGCCCAATGAGCGACAATCGGTTTCGCAATTCCTTTTGATGCGCGAATGGTGCGTCTTCATCGTCTCGGACAATATGCAACCGCATCTCTTCGTTCTCGACCTGACCAGCGCCGATGCCGAAATCCGCGAAATCGCACTGCCTGATGATGTTCAGACGGTGTCGGTCGCCCCGCTCTATTCCGATCTGCATCTCGGTGACGACACGCTGCAGGTCTATGGCGCTGGCTTTCTGCAGCCGCCCTCTTCCTACCGGCTGGATCTTGGCGATCGCAAGGCCCCGCTTGAACTCAAGTACATTGCCAGTTCACCGACCTATTTCGACAGCGAAGGCATGACGTCCCTCCTACTGGAAGCTACCTCCGAGGACGGGACGAAAGTGCCCTATCACATCGTACTGCCGAAGGTCTGGACCAAGGGCGAACTGCCGGTGCTGCAATATGGCTACGGCGGCTTCGACGTCCCGCTCGGCCCCTATTATTCCGGTGTCATCGGCCGCTGGCTGGAGCAGGGCAACGCCTATGTGATGGCCTATATTCGCGGCGGCGGCGAATTCGGGCCGAACTGGCATCGCGTCGCAAAAGGCCAGGGTCGCCACAGGGCATTCGCGGACTTTGCCGCCGTCGCCCGCGATCTCGTCGCCCGCGGCTACACCAAACCATCGCGCATTGCCGGCAATGGGGGCAGCAACGGAGGTTTGCTGACTGGCGTCATGGCGACACGCTATCCACAGGATTTCGGTGCGATCTGGTGCCAGGTACCTGTCCTGGACATGACCCGTTTCCATGTCTTCCCGGCCGGAAAAGCCTGGATCGACGAATATGGCGATCCTGACAATCCGGCGGATCGCGATTACCTGCTGAGCTATTCGCCGCTGCACAATGTTAAGCCTAACTCCGAGATCACGTATCCGTCGATCTACATCGAAAGCTCGAGCAATGACGACCGGGTTCATCCCTCGCATGCCCGGCGGTTTGCGGCCCAGTTGGAAGCGCTCGGCCATCATTCACTGTTCCACGAATTTGGCTCGGGTGGCCATGGCGGTGACGGCGCATCAATCGAACTCGCGACGCGCACGGCTCTGGGCTACAGTTTTTTGCGGGAGACGATCGTGAAGGGAAAAAGCCTTTAGCTCCACGCTTACGCCTCGCAACGAAAATCAATGGTTGCACCAGCTTCCGATACGCTTGAAACGCGCCGAGGGGCGTGATTAGCTGTGGCTGTGATCACGAAGAGCGGGCGAGCCCGCCCGCTCGTATCCGGGGGGAGTAATAGATGGATCGTCGTTCATTTCTGCGGAAAGCCGGCGTCGCCGGCGCCGGGTCGGTGGCAGCGGCTGCAACGCTTGCAGCACCGGCCATTGCGCAGAGCAATCCGAAAATCAACTGGCGCCTGACATCGTCGTTTCCGAAGTCGCTCGATACGATCTATGGCGGCGGCGAAGTGCTGTCGAAATATGTTTCCGAGGCTACCGACGGCAATTTCAACATCCAGGTGTTTGCAGCCGGCGAAATCGTGCCGGGCCTGCAGGCAGCAGACGCAACCTCAGCCGGAACCGTCGAGGCCTGCCATTCAGTCGCCTATTATTATTGGGGCAAGGATCCGGTCTGGGCCTTGGGAGCTGCCGTTCCTTTCGCGCTCAATGCCCGCGGCATGAATGCCTGGCAGTATCACGGCGGCGGTATCGATCTCTTCAATGAATTCCTGGCGACGCAGGGATTGATCGGCTTCCCGGCCGGCAATACCGGGGTGCAGATGGGCGGCTGGTTCCGCAAGGAAATCAACACTGTTGCCGATCTCAAGGGGCTGAAGATGCGCATCGGCGGCTTTGCCGGCAAGGTGGTCGAACGCCTCGGCGTCGTGCCGCAGCAGCTCGCCGGCGGCGACATCTACCCGGCGCTCGAGAAAGGCACGATCGATGCGGCCGAATGGGTCGGCCCCTATGATGACGAGAAGCTCGGTTTCTACAAGGTGGCGCCCTACTACTACTATCCCGGCTGGTGGGAAGGCGGCCCGACCGTGCATGTCATGTTCAACAAGGCGGCCTATGAAGGCCTGCCGAAGGCCTATCAATCGCTGCTGCGTACGGCCGCACAGGCGACGGACGCCAACATGCTGCAGAAATACGATTACCTGAACCCCGCCGCCATCAAGCGAGTCGTGGCCGAAGGGGCGAAGCTCAGACCCTTCAGCACCGAGATCTTGAATGCCTGCTTCGACAAGGCCAACGAGGTCTATGCGGAAATGGAAGCCAACAACCCGACCTTCAAAAAGATCTGGGACTCGATCAAAGGCTTCCGCGGCCAGCATTATCTCTATACCCAGGTCGCCGAATACAGCTATGACGTCTACATGATGACGCTGCAGCGCTCGGGGAAGATTTGAGCGAATAGCCGATCTCAAAAGAGGAAACCCCGGAACATCGCTCCGGGGTTTTTCGTTGCGTTCGATCGACAAGCGGCCGATGCGCGCCGTGTGCATCAATTAAACGACGGAGGCTGGCTGAGATCGTTGGCTGGCGGCTTCGGCTGATCGCCGCCGCCCTGATCCGCCGGCTTGCCGTCAAGCGGATTGCCGCCTGGAAGCTGCAGCCCGGGCAGACCGAGGTCGCCGCCATTGTCCTGGCCGGGTGCGCCGAAGCCGGGAACCTCGATCTTGATCGTGTTGGGATCGACACCCGTGCCGGCTCCCTTGTAGTGCATGACCATCTGCGGGAACATGATCGTCAAAGCCACCATCAGGATCTGGATGCCGACGAAAGGCACGGATCCCCAGTAGATCTGCCCCGTCGTGACGGGCGCGATCTGCTTGCCCGTCACCCTGTCGAGATAAGGCACGCGCGCAGCGACCGAGCGGAGATAGAACAGCGCGAAACCGAAGGGCGGGTGCATGAAGCTCGTCTGCATGTTGACGCCGAGCAGCACGCCGAACCAGATGAGGTCGATGCCGAGCTTGTCGGCCGCAGGCGCCAGCAGCGGCACGATGATGAAGGCAAGCTCGAAGAAATCGAGGAAGAAGGCGAGCACGAAGACGAGGATGTTGACGGCGATCAGGAAGCCGACCTCGCCGCCCGGCAGCGACACCAGCAGATGCTCGACCCAGACATGGCCGTTGACGCCGTAGAAGGTCAGCGAAAAGACGCGCGAGCCGATCAGGATGAACAGCACGAAGGCAGAAAGCCGCGTCGTGGACGTCAGCGCCGAGCGGACGACCTCCATGTTCAATCGACCTTTGGCAGCCGCCATTATGAGCGCGCCCACCGCCCCCATTGCGCCGCCTTCCGTCGGCGTCGCGATGCCGAGGAAGATCGTGCCAAGCACGAGGAAGATCAGCGCCAAGGGCGGAATGAGAACGATGATGACCTGCTGGGCCAGCCGCGACATCACGTTGAGTTTCATCCCCTTATCGAGCACGGCGATCGCGTAGATGAAGGCGACGCCAACTGTTGCACCGAGAATATCGGCGTTTTCGCCATAGGTGGGCGTCAGGTAAACATGTGCGGCATAGGCCACGCCGGCGCAGATCAACAGAGCAAAGAGCAAGGACGTGACGCCGGCGCCGAGCGAGCGGGCCTCCTTCGGCAATGCCGGCATGGAGTTCGGCTTCACGATCGACATGATCAATACATAGAGCATGTAGAGACCCGTCAGCACGAGGCCGGGAATGAGGGCACCGGCATACATGTCACCAACCGAACGACCGAGCTGGTCGGCCAGTACGATCAGGACAAGCGACGGGGGGATGATCTGCGCCAGCGTACCCGAGGCGGCGATGACGCCGGAGGCGACCCGCCGGTCATAGCCATAGCGTAGCATGATCGGCAGAGAGATCAGACCCATGGCGATAACCGAGGCAGCGACGACGCCGGTGGTGGCCGCCAGCAACGCACCGACGAAAATCACCGCATAGGCAAGACCGCCGCGAATAGGTCCGAAAAGCTGGCCGACAGTGTCGAGCAGGTCTTCGGCCATGCCGGATCGCTCCAGCACGATGCCCATGAAGGTGAAGAACGGGATCGCCAGCAGCGTGTCGTTCGACATCACCCCCCAAAAGCGATCCGGAAGCGCGTTGAGGAGCGGCCATGAGAGATTGATGGTGCCGCCCGAATAGGGTGCGAGCTCGACGCCGACCCAGAAGAACAACAGCCCGTTGGCGGCAAGCGCGAAGGCGACGGGATAACCGAGAAGCAGGAAAATGATGAGCGAGGCGAACATGATCGGCGCCATGTTCACGCCAAGGAATTCGAGCATCAGCGCGCCTCCCCGGTCGGGGTTTCGATATCGAGCGGCGCATGCGTCGGCACATAGGGCGTCGGATCATCCATATCGCCGCGCATGACGGCGATCTTCTTGATGATCTCGGAAAGCCCCTGCAACGCCAGCAGAAAGAAGCCCGCCAGCAGCACAGCCTTGCCCGGCCAGATGATCAGGCCGCCGGCGCTGGAAGACACCTCTCCGGACATGAAAGAGGTGCGGACATAGGGCACGAGATCGTAGACCATGAGCAGCACGAAAGGCATCAGGAACAGGCAGTGGCCCAGCAGGTCGATCCAGTGCTGCACCCGGCGCGGCAGGGAGCCGTAGACGATATCGATGCGGATATGTTCATTCTGGCGCAGCGTGTAGGCGGCGGCGAGCATGAAGGCGGCGCCGAACAGATACCATTGCGCTTCCAGCCATGCGTTAGACGAGGTGTTGAAGACCTTGCGCACGACGGCATTTCCGGCGCTGACCAAGACGGCCACCAGAATAAGCCATGAGACTGATTTTCCAATAATCTCAGTCACATAGTCGACGATTCGGCTGAAGCCGAGCAATGTTTTCATGATTTCCCCCCGCAGCGATTCTTCCCGGATCTTTTGGCTGCGCAGAGGAAGAGTGCCGATTTCAGGCTGTGAATCAAGAGCCGGCACCCGTTTTCCAAGCATCAAGATTGGACCTGCCGCCTGCATTTGCGATTTGCCGCCCTTGCCCACATCAGGCATTCTGATAAAGATCGCATCAATAATCATACTAATCGAGAGACACTCATGTCCCCCATCAACCTCGCTATCGTCGGTGTCGGCAAGATCGTCCGCGACCAGCATCTTCCGTCCATCGCGAACAATGCGGATTTCAAACTGATCGCGACGGCAAGCCGTCATGGCACTGTCGAAGGCATCCCCGCCTTCACGACGATCGAAGCCATGCTCGATGCCGTGCCTGACATCGATGCCGTTTCTCTCTGCATGCCGCCGCAATATCGTTATGAAGCCGCATACAAGGCGCTTTCGGCCGGCAAGCATGTTTTCATGGAAAAGCCGCCGGGCGCGACGCTCAGCGAAGTGGCGGATCTTGAAAACCTTGCAAAGAGCAAGGGCGTGTCGCTCTTTGCAAGCTGGCACTCGCGTTATGCGCCGGCAGTGGAGGCTGCAAAGAGCTTCCTCGCCAGCACCAATATCCGCAGTGCCCATGTGATCTGGAAGGAAGATGTCCGCCACTGGCATCCGAACCAGGAATGGATCTGGCAGGCCGGCGGCCTTGGCGTCTTCGATCCGGGCATCAATGCCCTGTCGATCGTGACCCACATCCTGCCGCCGCTCTTTCTGACCGGCGCGACGCTCGAATTCCCGGAAAACCGTGATTCGCCGATCGCCGCCGACCTGCATTTCAAGAGCGGAACCGGCCTTCCTGTCCGCGCCGAATTCGACTGGCGCCAGACGGGCAAGCAGAGCTGGGATATCGTCGCCGAGACGGATGCCGGCCAGATGCTTCTTGCCGAAGGCGGTTCCAAGCTTTCGGTCAATGGCGAGCTGAAATTCTCGGCGCCCGAGGCCGAATATCCCTCGCTCTATCGCCGCTTTGCCGAGATCGTCAAAGCCGGTACATCCGATGTCGACGTTTCGCCGCTGCGCCACGTTGCCGATGCCTTCATGCTCGGCAAGCGGAAATTTGTCGACGCATTTTACGATTGATGAGGCTTTCCCGGTGAAGACAATGCCGCCCGCGGCGTGCTAGCGTGGCGCATCGTCTTCACTGGAGAGATGCCTATGGCATCGGAGCATGAACAATCTTTTGGCCTCGGCGTCGGCAACAAATCCGTCAAACTCGCCGACCCGAACCAGAGCTGGCACGAAGCATATTTGCTGGAGGAAGCTGCCATTCGCAAGGCTCTCGGCGACCTTGCCGTCGATGTCCAGCATTTCGGCAGCACCTCGATCCCAACGATAAAAGCCAAGCCGATCATCGATATTGCCGTTGGCGTGCGGCGGTTCGAGGATGGGCTTGCCTGTGTCGAGCCGATGGCCTCCATCGGCTACGTCTATGCCGGCAGCAATATCGTACCGGACGACCATATTTTCGGCCGTGACATTCAAGGGGATACCCGCACGCACCTCGTGCATGTGGTCGAATATGGCGGCCCGACCTGGCGCAACTTCCTGATCTTTCGCGACCGGTTGCGTAGGGAACCGGATCTTGCGCATGCCTATGAGGCACTGAAGATCGAACTGGCGGCAAAATATGCCAATGATCGCGCATCCTATACGGCGGCGAAGAAGGATTTCATCCAGAAGATCCTGTCGGAAGGCGCGTAAAGCTGCTCTTCACGATGGGGAAAGGTCAGGCCTTCTTCTCCCACCGGCCGTCCTGCGTCTGCTGCCAATAGGTGAGATTATGCCCCTCGCCCTTCAGGCGTTTCCATTGGGCGCGCGCGCTTTCCAACTGTTCCTGATCATAGCCGTCGAACATCAGCACGACGCGCTGATAGGCTCCGACATCCGTCACCTCGGCGCCATCGATGAAGAAACGCACGGTGGCATCATTTATATTGTCAGGCGAAATCGTCAGCAGCACGGGCTGGCGACTTGCCATTTCGTCTTCATCGGTGCCATGCGGCAAAAAGCTATCCTCGCGATAGGTCCATAGATGGCTATCGAGAAGATCGCGCCGTGCCGGCTCGCGCATCTGCACAGCGACCTGCCAGCCGCGTTCGACACTCTTGTCGATCAGCGGCGGCAGGGCATCTTCGAGCTTCGATTCCGTCAGGTGGTAGAAGAGAACGTCGGTCATGGCGCCTCTTCTAGAGCAATTCCAGGCAAAGTGCGAAGCAGTTTTCCGTTCGGAATGCGTCACAAGGGAGGATAGCGCATTTTCGCGATTCGAAGAAAAGCGGAAAGGCGCTATCTCACAAAATCCGGCTGGTCACGATTCGTAGTTGGCACGGACCAGTTCATCGAGCAGGCGCACGCCGAAACCGGAACCCCAGGACTGATTGATCTCATCCTGAACCGAGCCCATCGCCGTGCCGGCAATATCAAGATGCGCCCAGGGCGTGTCGCCGACGAAGCGCTTGAGGAACTGGGCAGCGGTGATCGAACCTGCGTGGCGTCCACCGGTATTCTTCATATCGGCGAACTTACTGTCGATCATCTTGTCGTAGTCCTTGCCGAGCGGCATACGCCACAGACGCTCATCTGTCACAAGGCCTGCCGCCGTCAACTCACCCGCCAGCTTGTCGTCATTGCAGAACAGACCGGCCTGTAGATTGCCGAGCGCGACCAGGATCGCGCCGGTCAAGGTCGCCAGATTGATCATGAACTGCGGCTTGAAGCGGTCATTCGTGTACCAGAGCGCATCGCAAAGAACGAGCCGCCCCTCGGCATCCGTGTTGATGATCTCGATCGTCTGGCCGGACATGGAGGTGACGATATCGCCCGGGCGCTGTGCATTGCCGTCGGGCATGTTTTCCACAAGACCGATGACGCCGATGGCGTTGACCTTGGCTTCGCGTGCCGCAAGCGTATGCATAAGGCCGGTCACGGCCGCAGCCCCTCCCATGTCCCCCTTCATCTCCTCCATGCCTGCAGCCGGCTTGATGGAGATACCGCCGGCGTCGAAGACGACGCCCTTGCCGATGAAGGCGACCGGCTTGTCCTTCGCCTTGCCGCCCTTCCATTGCATGATCACCAGCCGCGGCGGACGGGCAGAACCTTGCGCGACCCCCAGCAGGGCCGCCATACCGAGCCGGCGCATTTCACGCTCCGTCAGGATCTCGATCTCGACGCCAAGCTTTTCCAATTCTTTTGCCTTGGCCGCAAATTCCACGGGCCCGAGAACATTCGACGGCTCGTTGACGAGATCGCGCGCGAGAATCACGCCCCCAGCCACGGCTTCGGAGGTCGCGTATAGCTTCTTGGCAGCTGCCGCTTCCTGGGTGACGATCGTCACCTTCACCGCCTTGCGGGAGGCGCCCTTCTCGTCCTCATCGCCCTTCTTCGTCTTGTAGGTATCGAAGCTGTAGGCACGCAGAAGCATGCCCAGGGCAAAATCGGCCGCTTCCTTTGGCCCGACTTCGACGCTAGGTGCATCGAGGAAGATCGCGACCTTCTCCGTATTGCGGATTTTTGCAGCTGCTGTGCCGCCGAGCTTCAACCAGTCGTGCGCGTTCAGGCCCTTGGCCTTGCCGGCACCGATGACGATGATCCGGTCGACGGGCGAGGCTTCCGGCGCGATGATATCCAGACTGCTCAACGCTTTGCTCTTGAAGCCGGACACCGGCGCCGCCTTGGCGAAAACATTCGCCGGATCGGCGCTCTCGGCACCAGCCGGCAGCTCACTATCCGTGCCTTTCAGGAGAATGGCCAGACCGCCGCTGAGACGAGCCGACTTGGCGAAGGAAATCTCGAATTTCACAGACATTTCTGCTCCGATAATATGCGTCGTAGTGAGAGAACTTTGCACAACCATCATTCAAGGTCTGACTAAGGAATACAAGCGTTTAGCGCTGCATTCCTTATATATGGCGGTTGGCGGCTTCAAATCCCTGTCATTTAGCGAGGCTAGATTGCGCGCGACGGTGTTTTAGCCGCCTCGGCGGCACAATTCTTGTCGGAAAGCCGCCTTGATCATAGATTTCAATAGCCTCAATCGCGAAGATCGCTTTCCGGAGATTCTACGGCCGCGCACGGCGGGTGATACCTTCATCGCTCTCTTCTGTCTTTGGTGGGCTTTGCTGGGTCTGTTTTCACTTTTTCCACAGATCGATCTCGGCGTCGCGACCATGTTCTTCCAACCGCAGCAATGCCTCGGAAGCACCAAGCCCGACCAGATCTGCGGCATTTTCCCTTATAGCGGCGATCAGCACATGCGCCTGCTGAGGGAAATATTCTTTCAGCTACCTTACGTCGTCGCTTTCGTGCTGCTCTGGATGCTTCTCAGATGCTGGCAGGATCACGGCGCGACCTTCAACGCGCTCAGAGCCCGCAATCTCAAGATCGCGCTCGGCTCCCTGCTCCTGGGCCCCGTGCTGATCGTCAATCTGTGGCTGAAAACCTTCTCCGGGCGCCCGCGCCCACGACAGACCGATCTCTTCGGCGGCACGCTCGATTTCGTGCATGCCGGATCCTTCGCCGGCAAATGTGTCAGTAACTGTTCCTTCGTCTCGGGCGAAGCGGCAGCGGCAGGCTGGCTGTTCTGTCTGATCCTCATCATTCCGCAGCCGTTCCGATCGGCGGCCGCCCTGCCGATCGCGGCAGTTTCGCTGCTGATTCCGGCACTTAGAGTAGCCTTTGGCGGACACTATCTTTCCGATGCCGTCCTCGGCTGGCTTTCCTCGCTTGTCATATTCGCCGCGCTGCTCGCTTTATCCCAAACGACACACGACAGAAGAATCTCGGAAAATTAACGAATTTTTTTCAAGTTGGTTGTCGCCAAAAAAACGTAAACAGCGTAGAGGAGGGTGAATCTCTGTCGGCTCGTTCGGCAGCTGTTGCGTTTAAGGGCCGGCATGAAGTTATTCGAGACATATATCGTACGGCGTGTCGGTATGATGTTCCTGGTAGCGCTGCTGCCAGTGCTCGCCATTATTTGGACCACCCAGGTCCTGCAACGCATCAATCTCGTGACCGATAGCGGCCAGTCGATGGGGTCGTTCGCGAAGCTTGCGACGCTCATTCTGCCGACGATCATCCCGATCGTTCTGCCTTTCGCGTTGGTCATCGGCATCACACAGACCTTGACGGCGATGAACAGCGATTCCGAGCTGACCGTCATGGAAGCTGCCGGCGCGAAGCGCAGCATCATCATCCGCCCGATCATGATTCTCGCGATTGCGATTAGCGTGTTCTCCTTTTTCGTCGACAATGTCGTCGAGCCGAGAGCGCGTGTCGCCGCCCGCCAGATGGTGGCCGAGGCCTATGCCGATCTTCTGTCCACCGTGATCGAAGAGAAGAACTTCCGACGTATCGAAGATGGGCTCTATGTGCAGATCTCGCAGCGGCTTTCGGGGCGAATCCTGAAGGGGCTGTTTGTCGTCGATTCCCGCGACCCCGCCTTTGACCTCATCTATTATGCCAAGGAAGGCGCCGTCGATCCGAGCGGTACGTCGCTGCTGATGAAGGACGGCGAGGTCCACCGCAAGACGCCCGATGGCAGCGTCTCGGTCATCAAGTTCGATTCCTACTCCTTCGACCTGTCGGATATGACGCAAAGCCGCGGCCAGGCAAATGCCCGTGCCAGCGACCGCAGCCTTGGCTTCCTGCTCAATCCGGATACGAACGATCCGGACTACAAGCAAAGACCTGGCGATTACCGCGCTGAATTGCATCGCCGCCTCAACGACTGGGCGCTGCCGGCAATCTTTGCGCTGATATCGCTTGTTATCGCCGGTGATGCGCGATCACATCGCGAGGCACGGCTACATCCGATGGTGTCGGCGCTGACCCTATCCTTCGCGTTGCGCTGGGCAGATTTCTACGCTGCCAACCAGATCGACCATTCAGCCAAATTCATCGGCGTTCTCTACGCAATCAATATCATCGCGGCGCTTATCGCGATCATCCTCTTGCTGCGGAACCGGAAGATGACGATGCCCGTCTCGATCCGCAACCGCCTCAGCAACTGGCGGCAAAGAATTCAGGACCGCATGCCGACCGCACCAGGCAGCTCGAACGGGGGCGGTGCATGATTTTCGGTACGCTCGGGCGCTACTTCTTCACGCGTTACATCGTGACGACGTTCTGGTTCTTCCTTGGCGTCGTCTCGATCGTTTATCTCGTCGATTTCAGCGAGACCGCTGGACGGCTCGCCGGCCTGCCCGGATATACCGTCTCCATCGGCTTGCTGATGACGGCGGTCAGACTGCCGTTCATCCTGCAGCAGACGGTGCCGTTCATCGCGCTCTTCGTGGGCATGACGGTGCTGATCGCCCTCAACCGCCGCCGCGAGCTGGTTATCGCGCGCGCTGCCGGCATCTCCGTGTGGCAGTTCATGACACCCTTCCTGATGGGTGCTTTCTGCGTCGGGCTTCTGACCATGCTTGCCCTCAATCCGGTAGCGGCATGGGGCCAGCGACATGCCGAAGCGATCGAAGCCGATCTGCGCGGCGACCCGTCCTATCGCAATACGCTTTCGATTCCATGGCTGCGCCAGTCCAACGGAAAAGACGACACGATCATTGGTGCAAAGGCCATTCTGAACAACGGAACGACCCTGACGGGTGTCGTGTTTATCCACTTCGATTCACAGGGAAATATCGTCCTGCGACAGGATGCGGACTCGGCAAAGTTGGAAGATGGTTACTGGCTTCTTAACAATGTTGTCGAACGGCGGCCGGGCGAAATTCCGGATCACAAAAATTCGATACAGGTCCGTACGAATCTGAAACAGGATTTCGTCTCGCAACGTTTGGCGCAACCGGAAACCATTGCTTTTTATGATCTTTCTAATCGAATAAAGGTCGCACGCTCCTTCGGCATCTCGACCAACGCACTTGAGACACAGTTTCACTCGCTGCTGTCACAGCCATTCCTTCTCGTGGCAATGACTCTGATTGCGGCAACCGTGTCCCTAAAATTCAGTAGATTCAATCAATCGCGCTCTGTGATTCTGGGTGGAATCCTCTCCGGCTTCGTGCTTTATGTTGTCACCGTGCTTGTAAAGGCATTCGGGAGCAGCGGAGTGGTTCCTCCCTACGTGGCGGCATGGATACCCGTGATCGTCGCATTGGCATTCGGAGCAACGATCCTGCTTCATCAGGAGGACGGCTAAGTGGCGGCAGGCAACCGCAAGAGTATCAGAAAGTATGTGGCTGCCCTCGTTACGGGCACGGCCGCGTGTGCATATATTTTGAGTCCGGTCGTCGCTTACGCCCAGGCCAATAATAATAATGCCAACACCAACAATGGCGGCACCGGCGCTGCGACCTCCCCTATCAAGGTGAAGGTGCCGGAAGGCTCTAAGCTAGTCCTTTCGTCAAACGAATTGGTCTACAACAAGGATACACAGATCGTCACGGCGACGGGTGCGGTCCAGATCAACTATGGCGGCTATAGAATGGTCGCCCAGAAGGTTGAATATAATCAGAAATCCGGCCGGATGACGGCTCTCGGAAATGTTGAGCTGATCACCCCGGACGGCAATCGCATGTACGGTGACAAAATGGACGTCACCGACAGCTTCTCCGACGGTTTCGTCAACGCCCTTCGCATTGAAATGCCTGACAACACCCGCATGGTCGCCGAAAAGGGCGAGCGAGTCGGCGGCAATCAGCTGATTCTTACAAAGGGCGTCTATACCGCTTGCATGGCCTGCTCAGAACAGGGCCGTGCGCCGCTGTGGCAGGTCAAAGCACAGCGCGTCGTCCAGAACGGCGTAACACACACGATTCGTCTCGAGCACGCCCGTTTCGAGTTGTTCGGACAGCCGATCGCCTATGTTCCTTGGATTACGGTCCCAGACAATACGGTCAAGCGCAAGTCCGGCTTCCTGTTCCCATCGGTGACCGTTTCTCAGCGTCTCGGCGTCGGTGTAACGGTTCCTTATTATTACGTCATCTCGCCGAGCATGGATGCGACGGTCACCGCAACGGGCTACAGCAATCAAGGTCTGTTGCTCCAAGGTGAATTCCGCCAGCGCTTCGAGAACGGCACCCACACCCTGCGTGTTGCCGGCATCAGCCAGATGAATCCGGACGCCTTCACGGCCGGTACGACCGATGCCGAGCACAAGACGCGCGGCATGATCAATTCCAAGGCCGATTTCAGGATCAATCCTCGCTGGACTTTCGGCTGGGATGTCATGGCGCAGAGCGATAATAACTTCTCGCGCACGTATGGACTGGACGGGCTCAACCAGAGCACCCATACGAACCAGGCCTACCTGACTGGTATC
Organism: Rhizobium pantanalense; assembly: GCF_030182525.1. NCBI lineage: Bacteria > Pseudomonadati > Pseudomonadota > Alphaproteobacteria > Hyphomicrobiales > Rhizobiaceae > Rhizobium > Rhizobium pantanalense. The sequence continues at coordinate 382,186 of NZ_JAQJCH010000006.1, read as the reverse complement.
GGAAAGCGCAATTTCTTCGACATGCGCGCCTTCTACTATAACGAGCAGGATACAGACAATAATGCCACGGCGCAGAAGCAGCAGGCATATGTCTATCCGAGCGTCGATTATCACTATGTCGATCCAAACTCGGTTTACGGAGGCGAGCTGTCGGCAACGATGAATTTCACGCATCTGTCGCGTGACAAAACGTCTGTGCTCGATAATGTCGCAAATCTCGGCGACGCCAATCTGAATGACCGCTATCTCGGTCTTTCCGGAGATTATACGCGCCTGAGCACCGAGCTGCAGTGGCAGCGTACCTTCACCACGGATCAAGGCTTGGTTTTGACGCCGCTGGCAGCACTTCGCGGTGACGTCTACGGCCTGGACATGAACGGGCCGGCCGCCAATACCTACTCCGGCAATTATGACAACAGCGACTATGCCGCGCGCGGCATGGCGACCCTGGGTCTCGAAGCCAAATATCCGTTCCTCATCACGACAAGCAACAGCACCCACGTGTTCGAGCCGATCGCGCAGATCTATGTGCGCCCGGACGAGCAGCTTGCCGGGCGGCTTCCGAATGAAGACGCGCAGAGCTTTGTCTTCGATGCGACCAACCTGTTTGATCGTGACAAGTTCTCGGGCTTCGACCGCATTGAAGGCGGCACGCGTGCCAATGTCGGGTGGCGCTACACCGCCAGCTTCGACAGCGGTTACAAACTGCAGCATATTTTCGGACAGTCCTATCAGCTCGCGGGACGCAACTCCTTTGCGACCGACGATCTGGCCGGTGCAGGTTCGGATTCAGGACTTGAAACCACCCGTTCCGACTATGTCACCATGTTCGGCTTGACGACACCGCAGGGCATTTCGCTGTCGCAGTCCTACCGCTTCGACGAGAAGGATTTTGCCTTCCGTCGCGGGGATACGGCAGTTGGCTTCTCGAACGATGTGTTCCAGACATCCTTGATCTACACGCATATTGCGGCCCAGCCGCAATATGGTTTCACCAGCAATCAGGACGAAATCCAGTCGCGCGCGCAGATCAAGTTCAAGGAATACTGGTCCGTCTTCGGCACGGTCAGCTATGATCTCAACAGCAATGAGATCACTCGCCAGGGCGTCGGTCTTTCCTATGAGGACGAATGCACGATCTTCACCGTGTCATTCCTCGACAAGAAGGATTCGACAGCCAGCTCGGCCACCAATTGGTCGATCGGCGCTCGCCTGACCTTCCGTACGCTTGGCGACGTCAACCTCGGCAGCGTTCAGGACGCAACATTCTGATCTGAATCGAAACTGCAGAGAGCCGGCTTCATCGCCGGCTCTTTTGCATGGATGCGGTTGGTCGCTGCCTACCGCGTAATTCCTTAAATCTGGATCGATTTAAGGAATTACGCGGCAGTTTTAAAATGCTGCAGCGACCTTTGCTCGTCACATGTGACGCGCGGCGCTGTTGTGTCATTGTTTCGCCGCAAGGATTTTGCAATTCATCGCGCTTGATGTAGACATGTGGCGCGAAGTTGCCGTATTGCGCGACAGACGCACCAAAACAGCGCTATGCTGGCAGGAAATACCTTTGGGAAGGGGTAATTGATGTTTTCTGGAAAGACACCGATGCGCGCTCTGTTGTTCGGAGCCGCGGCCTTGGTTATGGCGAGCTTCGCCGTGCCGAGCGGCGATGTTGCTTTCGCAGCAAGCGAAGTGAAAGTCCTCGTCAATAGCCAGGTAATCACATCCGGCGACATAGCCAGGCGCGTCGCCTTTCTCAAATTGCAGCGCCAGAAAGGCGATCTGAACAAGCTTGCCAAGGAGCAGCTCGTCGACGAAACGCTGAAGCGCGCGGAGATCTCCCGCCTGCGCATGTCCGTTTCGACGACGGACGTCGATGCCGCCTTCGGCCGTTTCGCCTCCAGCAACAAGATGACACCGGCACAGCTTAGCCAGATTCTCGAAAAGGCCGGTGTCGGCGTTGATCACTTCAAATCCTATATCGCCGTTTCCATGAGCTGGCCGCGGGTCGTCAATGCACGTTTCGGCGCAAGAAGCCGCATGTCGAACGACGATCTCGTGACGCGCATGACGGAAAACAAGACGAAGCCGGTCACGACGGAATATTTCCTGAAGCAGATCGTCTTCGTCGTTCCGGCTGCAAAGCGGAACGCCATTTTGAACCAGCGCAAGGCGGAAGCGGAAGCATCGCGGTCGAAGTTCCCGGGCTGCGACCAGGCAAAGGTCTTCGCCGCGACCATGCGTGACGTCTCCGTCCAGGACCTTGGCCGCGTCCTTGCACCAGAAGTTCCGGAAATGTGGAAGCCGCTCCTGGAGAAGGCTTCCGGCAACACGACCACGCCGATCGTAACCGATCGCGGCGTCGAATATGTTGCCATTTGCTCGCAACGTCAGGTGAATGATGACGTCGCCGCCGCTGCCGTGTTCCGTGCCGAGGATATCGGTAAGGACAAGGCAACGGGTGTGAGCGCCAATGACAAGAAGTATATGGATGAGCTGCGCTCCAAGGCGCAGATCGTTTATCGCTGATTGACGATGCCACGGCGCTCTTCCCTCCCCCTCGCGCTCACACAGGGGGATCCGGCTGGCATAGGTCCCGACATCACCCTCGCCGCCTGGCTTCGCCGCGGCGAGCTTGATCTGCCACCCTTCCTGTTTCTTGGCGATGCCGCCGTGCTTGCGGCGCGAGCTTCTCAGCTCGGCCTGACCGTACCGCTTGCGACCGCCGATCCGGCGAATGCCTGTAATATCTTTCCCGATGCGCTGCCGATCCTGCCGATCGAGGCTGGCATGGATGTCATCGCCGGCGAGCCGCATGTGGCGACCGCAAAAGGCACGATTGCCGCCATCGAAACGGCCGTTTCCCTCAGCATGATTGGCCGGACATCCGCAGTCGTCACCAATCCTATCGCCAAATCGGTGCTCTATGATGCCGGTTTCGGCTTTCCTGGCCATACGGAATTCCTGGCGGATCTTGCAACCCGCGCCACTGGAAAGCCGGTCATGCCGGTCATGCTGCTTGCCGGTCCGAAGCTTCGCGCGATCCCAGTCACCATCCATATCCCGCTGAAGGAGGTGCCTGAAACGTTGACCTCCGATCTGATCGCCGAGACATGCCGGATTGCCGATCGCGACCTCCGCGTCCGTTTCGGCATCTCCAAGCCGCGCCTTGCCGTTGCCGGTCTCAATCCGCATGCGGGAGAGAATGGCGCGCTCGGCAAGGAAGACGACGAAATCGTATGGCCTGCGATCGACAGGCTCCGCTCCGAGGGCATCGACGCATTCGGCCCCCTGCCCGCCGACACCATGTTTCATGACGACGCCCGCCGGCGTTACGATGTCGCCATCTGCATGTATCACGATCAGGCATTGATCCCGGCCAAGGCGCTCGGCTTCGACGATTCCGTCAATGTCACGCTCGGCTTACCTTTTGTCCGCACGTCTCCGGATCACGGCACGGCTTTTGGCATCGCCGGTAAGGGTATTGCCAAGGAAGACAGCCTTGTCGCTGCGTTGAAGCTGGCCAGCGAAATCAGCAGCAAGACCGGAAACAATCCCTGATGGCCGCTCTCGATGGCTTGCCGCCCCTTCGCGATGTAATTCAACGCCACGGCCTCGATGCGCGCAAGGCGCTTGGCCAGAACTTCCTTCTCGATCTCAATCTGACCCAGAAGGTCGCGCGCGCAGCCGGATCGCTCGAAGGCGTCACCGTCTTCGAAGTTGGCCCTGGACCGGGTGGCCTCACGCGCGCCATCCTGGCGCTCGGAGCGGCCAAGGTCATCGCCGTCGAACGCGATGCGCGCTGCCTGCCGGCTCTGGCGGAAATCGCCGATCACTATCCCGGCCGGCTGGAAGTGATCGAAGGCGATGCGTTGAAGACGGATTTCGCCGCCCTTGTCCCGCAAGGGCCGGTCAAGATCATCGCCAATCTGCCCTATAATGTTGGGACGCAGTTGTTGGTGAACTGGCTTCTGCCGGCGCAATGGCCGCCCTTCTGGCAATCTCTGACCCTGATGTTCCAGAAGGAAGTCGGCCAGCGGATCGTGGCGCAGGAGGATGACGATCATTATGGCCGGCTCGGCGTGCTCTGCGGCTGGCGAACAGAGGCCCGCATGGTTTTCGACGTACCGCCACAGGCCTTTACGCCGCCACCGAAGGTGACCTCGACCGTGGTGCATCTGACGCCGAGGGAAAACCCTATCCCTTGCGCCGTCGACAAGCTGGAGAAGGTGACCCAGGCCGCCTTCGGTCAGCGCCGCAAGATGCTGCGACAGAGCTTGAAGCCGCTTGGCGGCGAAGCCCTACTGCTAAAAGCCGATATCGACCCGCAGCGCCGCGCCGAAACGCTTTCGGTGGAAGAATTCTGCCGGCTGGCGAATTGCCTGTAAGCTTAGAGCTTCGGCGTCTCTTCGAGCAGGTCCCGAACGAAATCGAACATGCCGTGCCGACGGTCACGGCGCAGGCGTTCGGCCTTGACGATCGACTGAACGGCATCGAAAGCAATGTTCAGGTCGTCATTGACGATGACATAATCATATTCGCGCCAGTGAGCGATCTCGGCCCGGGAATTGGCGAGACGCATGGCGATGACCTCTTCGGAATCCTCTGCGCGGCGATGCAGCCGCGATTGCAGCTCCGTCATGGTCGGCGGAAGCACGAAGATTGAGACGACATCAGCCGGCATCTTCTCCTGCAACTGCTGGGCGCCCTGCCAGTCGATGTCGAAGAGCATGTCACGGCCTTCCGACATCGCCGTCTCCACAGGCTCGCGTGGCGTGCCGTAGAAATTGCCGTGCACCTCGGCCCATTCGAGCAAGGAGTCGGAATCGCGCAGACGCTCGAATTCGCGCTGCGAGACAAAATGATAGTGCACGCCTTCGATCTCGCTCGGCCTGCGCTGCCGCGTCGTGACGCTGACCGAGAGGCTCACCTGCTTGTCCTTGTCGAGCAGTGTGCGCGCGATCGTCGACTTGCCGGCTCCCGAGGGCGAGGAGATGGCAAGCATCAGCCCCCGGCGGGCGATCGGAATGGATGTGGATGTCGCCGGCTTCATGGCCTACTCCAAATTCTGGACCTGTTCGCGGAACTGGTCGATTACCACTTTCAGCTCGATGCCGGCGGCTGTCACGGCCGCTGCATTCGATTTCGAACAGATGGTATTCGATTCCCGGTTAAATTCCTGTGCAAGAAAATCGAGCTTGCGGCCGACAGGGCCGCCCTTGGATATCAGATCGCGCGCCGCCGCCACGTGCGCCTTCAGGCGATCGATCTCCTCGCGCAGATCGGCCTTGGTGGCAAGAAGGGCAGCTTCGGCGTGGAGCCGGTCACGATCAAGGCCCGACGAGCCATCCAGAAGCATCGAAACCTGCGTCGCCAGTCTCGCGGCAATTTCCTGCGGGGAACGAGAAGGGTCACGCTCGACCGTTGATGTCAGCGCCTCGATCGTCGCGACATGACCGAGCAGAACCTTGCCGAGTGCATCGCCCTCCTGCCGGCGCATGTCGCGGAGATCGGCGAGTGCCGCCTCGAGGCCGGCCATGATATCTGCGTCGCGCGCGGCGACAACGTCCTCGTCTTCCTCGGCTTCCTTGAATTCCACCAAGCCGCGCACAGCCATCAGACTTTCCAGGCGCAGCGGAGCGGGATCGACGATGCCGGCCAGCTGATCGCGTAGCGCCAGGACCGCCGTCAGCGCATCCTGGTTCACGACGACCTCGACACGGCTTTCTTCCACCGAGAGCGACAGGCTGACCTGAAGATTGCCGCGCGAGAGCCGATCCGCGATCGACTTGCGGACATCGGTTTCGAGGCGCTCCAGGCCCGGCGGCAAGCGCAGGCGGATATCCAACCCCTTGCCGTTTACCGAGCGCAGTTCCCATGCCCAGCGGCCACGACCACTCGTTCCCTCACGCCGGGCAAAGCCGGTCATGGACTGCAACGCCATGCAAGCCTCCGATAGTGCCTATCCCCAATCCATCGAAAATCTTCGGATTACGGGCCAATGTAAAGTGAATCCGCGCCGGGCTCTCTGTGCAGACCACGATGCGGTGAGGATTAGTTGGTCTTCTTCTTCTGCTGCGCGCCCGAACCGGGGGCTATGGCAGCATCGTCGGGTTGACCATCAACGGCAATGGCGCTGGGATCTTCGCCCTTCTCGGCAACCAGCTTGCGCCAGCGCCTGACATTGGCATTGTGCTCGTCCAGCGTCGCGGCGAAGACATGTCCGCCGGTGCCATCCGCCACGAAATAGAGGTCCTGCGTCTTCCAAGGGTTGGCGACCGCCTCCAGAGCATCCTTGCCCGGATTTGCGATCGGCGTCGGCGGCAAGCCCTTGATGAGGTAGGTATTATAAGGCGTGTCCTTCTTCAGGTCGGACTGGTAGATCGGGCGATCGGACGGCTTTCCTTCACCACCGAAGAGGCCATAGATGACCGTCGGGTCGGACTGCAGGCGCATACCCTTGCCCAACCGGTTCAGGAAGACGGAAGCGACATGGGCGCGTTCGTCCGCCACGCCGGTTTCCTTCTCCACCATGGAAGCCAGCGTGATGAAATCCTGCTTGCTCGCCAGCTGGACGCTTGAATCGCGCTTCTCCCAGATCTGATCGACCAGTTTGGTCTGTGCCGCCACCATCTGCTGAACGATTTCGGTGCGCTTCGTGCCGCGCGTGAACTTATAGGTGTCCGGCCTCAGGCTGCCTTCCGGCGGCAGGGCTGACGGCAGATCGCCCTCCAGCACGACATCCGCCTGCAGCTTGTTGAACATCTGCCGCACCGTAAGCCCTTCCGGCAAAGTAACCGAATAGAGGATCGACTTGCCGGACTTCAGCAGCTCCATGATGTCCTTCATGGAAGCGCCGGCCTTGATTTCGTATTCGCCGGCGCGAAGCGTTTCACCATCATGCAGATAGGTGGCCGTCAACCAGCGGAAGATGCGCTGATCGGTGATGATGTTATTGGATTCCAGGCGGTTGGCAATCTCGCTGAGGCCAGCACCATTGCGCACGATGAAATTGGTGTTGGTCGTCAGAGGACCGGGACCCTGATAGATCGAAAACGCGTAATAGGCGCCGCCGATGGCGGCAACGGCGACGAAAACCGCAAGCGTCATCAGAAAGTTCAGGAAGATGACCATCTGGCTGCGGGCTTTGCGCGAACGCTTCGGCGGATCCGGAACACGCTCCGGACGCAGGGCTTCATTCGCCGATTTCGGGATAATCGGTCCTTTCTGCCCGTTCGGAGTTCCGTTGCTCTGGTTCGTATCGCTCACCGGCAATCCCTTCCTTTTTGTCATTGCCTGCTCTTTGGCCAAGCAATGCGGCAAAAAGCAGGTTCAGAAGATAAGGCGGAGCTCCAGGCTCCGACTTCGACCGATCAGGCGTTCCCGCACCACATTCCCGAGAAAGACGAAGGCGCAGCAACAATCAAGGATGCGGGCGAGATTGCCGCAAGGCACCCTCACCCCAACAGTTACGCGTTGTTATTAAGCCTCATAACGGCGCAGGACAAGCGACGCATTCGTGCCGCCGAAGCCGAAGGAGTTCGACAGCGCAACGTTGATTTCGCGCTTGCGGGCCTTGTGCGGAACGAGATCGATGGCGGTCTCGCGCTCCGGATTATCCAGATTGAGCGTGGGCGGGGCGACGTTGTCACGAATGGCGAGCGTCGCAAAGATCGCTTCGATGGCACCGGCAGCGCCAAGAAGATGACCCGTTGCCGACTTGGTGGACGACATGGAAATCCTCGACGCGGCATTGCCGACCAGCCGCTCGACAGCGCCGAGTTCGATCGTATCGGCCATGGTCGATGTGCCATGGGCATTGATGTAGTCGATATCGGCCGGCGTCAGGCCGGCGCGCTTCAGCGCTGATGTCATGCAGCGGAAAGCGCCTTCGCCGTCTTCGGACGGAGCGGTGATATGATGCGCGTCGCCCGAGAGGCCGTAGCCGACGACTTCTGCATAGATCTTGGCGCCCCGCGCCTTGGCGTGCTCCAGTTCTTCAAGAACAACGATGCCGGCGCCCTCGCCCATGACGAAGCCGTCACGGTCGCGGTCGTAGGGGCGCGAGGCCTTTTGCGGCGTATCGTTGAAGTCCGTCGACAGCGCCTTGCAGGCAGCAAAGCCCGCAAGCGAAATGCGGCAGACCGGAGCTTCGGCACCGCCTGCCACCATAACATCGGCATCGCCGAGCATGATCAAACGAGCAGCGTCGCCGATCGCGTGCGCGCCGGTCGAGCATGCTGTGACGACCGCGTGGTTCGGGCCGCGCAGCTTGTGACGGATGGAAACCTGACCGGAGACGAGATTGATGAGACGACCGGGGATGAAGAAGGGCGAGATGCGGCGCGGCCCCTTGTCGCGCAGCGTATAGCCGGCTTCGACGATGCCTTCGAGGCCGCCAATGCCCGAGCCGATCATGACGCCCGTGGCAATCTGGTCTTCATCCGTTTCCGGGTGCCAGCGGGCATCGGCCAGCGCCATGTCGGCGGCCGCCATGCCATAGATGATGAAGGGATCGACCTTGCGCTGTTCCTTCGGCTCCATCCAATCGTCAGCATTGAACGTGCCGTCGGTGCCGTCGCCGACAGGAATGCGGCAGGCAATCTTTGCCGCGAGGTCTTCGACCTCGAATTCAGTCACGAGGCGTGCACCATTGTGCCCAGCGAGCAAACGCGTCCAGGACACCTCAGTGCCACAGCCCAAAGGTGATACCATGCCGGTACCCGTGATAACGACACGTCTCATCGCCCGCAGACCCCCGTCTTTTTATGATGATATGCGTATAAACTTGCTTCGCCCGGCGTCGCCGGACGAAATAGGGCGGACTCTTCAGCCCGCCCCGTCAAAAAGCGCGAAAGATTAGGCCTGAGCCTTCTCAATGAACTTTACCGCGTCGCCGACCGTCAGGATCGAGTCAGCAGCGTCGTCCGGAATTTCAACGCCGAATTCTTCTTCGAAGGCCATGACCAGTTCGACGGTGTCGAGCGAGTCCGCACCCAGATCGTCGATAAAGCTTGCGCTTTCAACAACCTTGTCGGCGTCAACGCCAAGATGATCAACAACAATTTTCTTTACGCGTTCTGCGATATCGCTCATGTCGGTTTCCTCGACCTTATATCCTGATGAGAATGCCTTGTGACATCCCTACCCTAATTCAAACCTGCAGCATCTGTTCCGACGCCGCTGGCAAACCCGTTCAACCCGGCATTGAGATCCGGTCCAGCGCCTTGAATGTGGCCCAGTCCGCCTGAATTTTCCGGACGACTGTTCACAGTCATGGCCCGCTTAACACGGTTTAAGTCCGTCGCAAAGCCAGAAAATAGCCGGCTCCGGGTTGCTCAACATGCTATTGGCGGGAAAGTTCCCCCCAACAGCAATTCCTTTAGATCATCGCCATGCCGCCGTTGACATGGATCGTCTGCCCCGTGACATAGCTCGCCTCCGAGGAAGCGAGATAAGCGACGGCGGAAGCGACTTCCTGACCCGTGCCCATACGCTTCATGGGGATCGCCCCCATGATGGCTTCCTTCTGCTTGTCGTTCAGCTTGCCCGTCATCGCGCTTTCGATGAAGCCCGGCGCAACGCAGTTGACCGTGACGTTGCGGGTGGCGATTTCCTGCGCCAGCGACTTGGTGAAGCCGATCATGCCGGCCTTGGAGGCGCAATAGTTCGCCTGACCCGGATTACCCGTCACGCCGACGACGGAAGTGATGTTGATGATGCGGCCGTAGCGGCGGCGCATCATCGGATGGGTCAACTCCCGCGTCAGGCGGAAGACGGCGGTCAGATTGACTTCCAGCACGGCGTCCCAGTCCTCGTCGCTCATGCGTACGAAGAGGCCGTCCTTGGTGATGCCGGCATTGTTGACGAGGATATCGACGCCGCCGAGCTCCTCTTCCGCCTTGGCGCCGAGCGCCTTGACTTCATCGCGGTCCGACAGGTTGGCCGGGAAGATCTTGACGCCATCGCCGAGCTCGGAGGCCAGCGCCTCCAGCTTTTCGACGCGCGTGCCGTGCAGGCCGACGATGGCGCCCTGCTTGTGCAGGAGCCGGGCAATTTCTTCACCGATGCCGCCGGATGCGCCGGTTACCAAGGCCTTGCGGCCGGTCAAATCAAGCATGTGCGTCCCTCGTTCCTTGAATATATCAGCCGAGCAATGCGGCAAGCGCCGTGTCTATATCTGCAGCATTGTTGACGGCGATGCCGTTGACCGACTTGTCAATGCGGCGGGCAAGACCCGTCAGCACCTTGCCGGCGCCAATTTCATACAATGTTGTCACATTGTAGGCGGCAAACCATTCCACCGTCTCACGCCAGCGTACCTGGCCGGTAACCTGCTCGACCAGCAACCGCGCAATCTCATCAGCATCGGTAACCGGAGCCGCCTTCACATTAGCGATGACAGGCACGACCGGGTTGGCCTTGGCGACGCCGGCAAGCGCTTCGCGCATCGCGTCTGCGGCAGGTGCCATCAAAGCAGAATGGAACGGCGCGGAGACCGGCAGCAGGATGGCGCGTTTGGCGCCCTTACCGGTCGCAAGCTCAGCAGCCTTTTCGACCGGGGCTTTCTCGCCGGAGATAACGATCTGGCCACCGCCATTGTCATTGGCGATCTGGCAGGCGCCGAGCGCGGAGGCTTCTTCGCACACAGCAACGACATCAGCATGTTCAAGGCCAATGATTGCGGCCATGGCGCCAACGCCGACGGGCACTGCCGCCTGCATGGCATTGCCGCGGATGCGCAGCAGGCGCGCCGTATCGGCAAGCGAGAAGGTGCCGGCGGCACAGAGCGCGGAGTATTCGCCGAGCGAGTGACCGGCAACATAAGAGACCTTGCTCTTCAGATCGAGGCCGCGAGCCTGCAGCACGCGGATGACGGCGAGCGAGACGGACATCAGCGCCGGCTGCGCATTGGCCGTCAGCGTCAGCTTGTCTTCCGGGCCGTTGAAGATGACGTCGGAAAGCTTTTCACCGAGCGCTTCATCGACTTCCTCAAAGACGGCGCGCGCCTCGGCGAAATTGTCGGCAAGGTCCTTGCCCATGCCGACAGCTTGGCTGCCCTGGCCGGGAAATGTGAAAGCAACAGTCATTATAAAGCGTCCTTTTGGGGGTCGTTTCGCTTCCCAATGACATTGTTTGCGGCGGAGTCAATAGTGCAAGCCCCGCAGCCACAGGCTTTTGCACCCGCGAAGCGCAATGATTTTTTTCTTGCGCTCGCTCAGATCGGGCCTAAATTCTCGCGACCTCATTCATTTTGGCTTTCTCCCATCTCCCAAGGTTTTCCCATGAAATATAAGAATTTAGGCCGCACCGATATTTCCGTTTCGCAGATTTGCCTGGGCACGATGACCTGGGGCACGCAGAACAGCGAAGCCGAAGCCCATGAACAGATGGATTATGCGGTCCAGAAGGGTATTAATTTCTTCGATACCGCCGAAATGTATCCGACGACGCCCGTCGGACCGGAAACACAAGGCCGCACCGAGGAATATATCGGCACCTGGTTCGAGAAAACCGGCAAGCGTAAGGATGTCGTGCTCGCCACCAAGGTCGCCGGCCCGGGCCGCGAATATCTGCGCGGCGGCCAGGGTCCGGATGCCGCGAATATCAACGCAGCGGTCGACGCCAGCCTGAAGCGGCTAAAGACCGACTATATCGACCTCTATCAGGTTCACTGGCCGAACCGCGGTCATTTCCATTTCCGCCAGAACTGGCGTTATAATCCCTTCAACCAGGATCGCGAGAAAGTCATCGCCGAGATCACCGAGATCCTGGAGACAATGGGCGAGCTGGTGAAGGCCGGCAAGATCCGCGCCGTCGGCCTCTCGAACGAGACGACCTGGGGCATCCAAAAATATCTCACGATTGCAGAGCAGAAGGGCCTGCCGCGCGTCGCCACCACGCAGAACGAATACAACCTCCTCTACCGCCATTTCGACCTCGATCTGGCTGAACTGTCGCATCACGAAGATGTAGGCCTGCTCGCCTATTCGCCGCTCGCCGGCGGCATCCTCACCGGCAAATATGTCGGTGGTGCCCGTCCGGCCGGTTCGCGCGGCTCGATCAATCTCGATATCGGCGGCCGCCTGCAGCCGCTGCAGGAGCCGCCGGTAAAAGCCTATCTCGAAATCGCCGCCAAATACGGCATCGATCCTTCGAAGCTGGCGCTCGCCTACTGCCTCACCAAGCCCTTCATGACCTCGGTTATCATCGGCGCGACGACGATGGCGCAGCTCGAGACCGATGTGGCCGCCGCTTATGTAACGCTGCCGGAAGAGGCACTTGCCGAGATCGAGCAGGTACATCGCAAGTATCCGATGCCGATGTGAGGCTGGAAAAGCGCCCTATTTCAGGGCGCCTCAACATCATAAGGTGTACCGGGCCGAACCTGCACGACAGATACTCTATTACTCCGTCCTCGGCGCAATCGCCAATTCGGAGCCATGGGCCCCGCGCAACTCGTCCTGCCCCTTTACCCGGTCCGTGGACTTGTGAAGCAGGATCGAGCGATAGCCGTCCGAACTGCGCCCTTCGATCAAGGTGACATCGGCATTTCCCGGATTGTCGGAGCGCTCGAACCAATCGACCGGGTGGTGCAGGAAGTTCATCTCGAAAGCCCTGTTGGTGACGCCGTGGCCGACGATGATGACATTGTTTCTGCCGTTTTCGGCGTCGTGCATGACGGTCTGCAGGAACAGGCGGACGCGCTGGGCGACATCGGCGCGGCTTTCGCCGTCAGGCGGACGCGCGTAGAATTTGCCGTTATTGTTGCGCAGCCTGGCCCATTTCTCGAACTCATCAGGGAATTTCCGCTTCTGTTCGGCGTGATCGTAGATTTCGGTGAAGAGGCCGAAATCCTGTTCGCGGAGCAGATAATCCTCTCTCACATCCCTGATCAGATCGGCCGACAGAACCTCCAGCAGGGCATCCTTGCTCTGCCGCGTCCTCAGGAAAGGCGAGTACCAGACGCTCAGCTTGCGTAATTCGGCTGATGGCAGCCCTTTCAGATAGGCGGATATCGCCTCCCCTGCCTCCAGCACCTGCCGGTAGCCCCATTCGGTCAAGGGGACGTTATGATCGCCAAACTGCCGATAGGCCCGGTCATCGATATTGCCGAGGGATTCGCCGTGCCGAACGAGAAAGATGCGCATGAACCATCCCTGTTGCTGCAATTCGCATCCCATCATATGGGAGAGTGCGGCGGGTGCAACGCTGCGGCGGACGGGAGTTCGCGATTTGGCCCGAGCATCAAGGCCGCTCTCGGGCAAAACGGCATAATTTCGCTCGTACCCTTGCCTTTCGGAGAAAAATCCGTATAAGCCGCCCTGTTCGCAACCCGGTCTTCTGGCTGGTGGCTGAACGGAGGGCCGGTTTCCGATAAGGGAATCGTTCGGAACGGAAGCGTTCCAGCCTCCCGTGTCTCCGCTCTCGACCGTCTCGGAAACGCTTTTCTTGCTTGGGTTTACCCTCTCAGGAGCAGTCGTTGAGGCTTAGCCGCCGAATATCGGGTTCAGACCAACGCAAGAAAGGCAAAGCTATCCATGGCTCTTTACGAACATGTATTCCTTGCCCGGCAGGATATTTCCGCTCAGCAGGTCGACGCCCTCGTAGAACAGTACAAGGGTGTCATCGAAGCTCACGGCGGTAAAGTCGGGCGTATCGAGAACTGGGGCCTCAAGTCCCTCACCTACCGCATCAAGAAGAACCGCAAGGCTCACTACGCCCTGATGGACATCGATGCTCCGGCCGCTGCGATCCAGGAAATGGAACGCCAGATGCGCATCAGCGAAGACGTCCTGCGTTACATGACGATCGCTGTCGAGCAGCACGAAGACGGCCCGTCGGCCATGATGCAGAAGCGCGACCGTGACGACCGTCCGCGCCGCGATGGCGACCGCCCGGAGCGCAGCTTCGGCGATCGTGGTCCGCGCCCGGATCGTGGTGACCGCGAAGACCGTCCGCGCCGCCCGCGCGAAGACCGCGTATAAGGAGATTTGAGAGATGTCTGAAGTTTCTTCCGCACCGGTCCGCCGTCCGTTCCATCGCCGCCGCAAGACCTGCCCGTTCTCGGGCGCCAATGCGCCGCGCATCGACTACAAGGACGTTCGTCTCCTGCAGCGCTACATTTCCGAGCGCGGCAAGATCGTTCCTTCCCGCATCACGGCCGTTTCCCAGAAGAAGCAGCGCGAACTCGCCCAGGCGATCAAGCGCGCCCGTTTCCTCGGCCTGCTGCCCTACGTCGTCGCCTAATATAAGCTGACGCCGAACGAATTAGAGGGAAGGCAGCGATGCCTTCCCTTCCCCCTTTCGCGATGGGCGCGGATCGGAACCTTGAAACCCCATGTTGGGGATAAGCTTTCAGGCCTGCGTGGCGAAGGCATCCTCTAACTGCTCGATACGAAGCAGGACAGCGACGTGAAAAAGTTGAACGCAAAAGAGCTTGGCATCGGCGCGCTCGCCGGTCTGACCGCCGCCCTACTCGTGTATGGCGCGACGGTGCAGCCATTGTTGTTCATCCTGTTCGGTGCACTTTCAGCTCTCCCGATCCTGATCGTCGGCCTCGGCTGGGGCAATATGGCCGTCATCGTTGCCGTCGTGGTCGCCGGCATCGTCGGAACCGTTGCGCAGTCGGTCTATTTCGGGCTATTCGTCGTTCTCCTGACGCTGATCCCCGCATGGCTCAGCCATCTCGCCAATCTGGCCCGTCCCGCCTCCGAACTCGGAGGCCCGGACAATCTGATGGCCTGGTATCCGCTCTCCGACATCATGTTGCACCTGTGCGGTCTCGCAGCCGTCGTCATCGTCGTCGCCGGCGCGGTCATGGGCTATGGCGCCGATCTGGTGGGCCAGGTCGTGGACGCCTACATCGCCGCGGTGAGCCAGCAATCTCCCGATCTTCAGCTCAATCCGGCTGCGATCGCGAAGATGAAGTCGCTGATGCTCTACATGATCCCGATCGCCTGGGGCATGATCTGGGTCATGATGCTTCTGGCTGCCTATTATGTGGCGACCCGCATCGTCGCGGCTTCGAGCCACAATTTACGCCCGCGCGAGGATATTCCCTCGGCGCTGCGTATGAACCGTAATGCGATCTTCGTCTTTCTCGTGGCGATCGTCGCGATCTTCTTCGGTGGCGTCCTCGGCCTCATCGCCGCCGCCGTGCTTGGCGCCTTCGGCGCTGGCTTCATCGTTTCCGGCTTTGCTTCGCTGCACTACCGGACGCGGGGCAAGGACTGGCGTCTGCCGGTTCTGATACTCTGCTACCTGGTATGCTTCTTCGTGACGCTGCCGCTCTTTATCGTTCTCGTTCTCGGCCTCTACGATACTCGCAAGGCGATATCGCTGACCCCGAACAAGAATGTCGACACATCCAAACAAGACACGAAAATCTGACATCGAAAGGAACAACGAAAATGGAAGTCATTCTCCTCGAACGCATCTCCAAGCTCGGCCAGATGGGCGAAACCGTCAAGGTTCGCGACGGCTTTGCCCGTAACTACCTGCTGCCGCTCGGCAAGGCGCTGCGCGCCAACGCCGCCAACAAGGCTCGTTTCGAAGCCGAACGCGCAACGCTCGAAGCCCGCAACCTCGAGCGCAAGAGCGAAGCCCAGAAGGTTGCCGACGTTCTCGCCGGCAAGTCCTTCATCGTCGTTCGCTCGGCTGGCGAAACCGGCCAGCTCTACGGTTCGGTCGCTGCCCGTGATGTCGTCGAAATCCTCGCCGCCGAAGGCTTCAACGTCGGCCGCAGCCAGGTTCACATGAATACGCCGATCAAGGCCATCGGCCTGCACAACGTCACGATCGGCCTTCACGCCGAAGTCGAAATCACGATCGAACTCAACGTTGCACGCTCCGCTGAAGAAGCCGAGCGTCAGGCCAAGGGCGAAACCCTCACCTCCGCCGACGCCATCTACGGCGTTGACGAAGATGCCCTGCGTCCGGAAGACTTCTTCGATCCGGAAGCTGACCGCGACGGCGACGAAGAAGCTTGATCTTCAAGCCTCCGCAGGATTGCGAATGAAGAAGCCTGGGTCTTGCGGCCCAGGCTTTTTTTGTTAGTTGGAATGACGAGCCATCCTCGCCCTTCGAGGTTCCGCGCCGCAGGGGTAAGGATGGAGTGCGTTATAGTATAAAGCTCGACGCAATATCCTGCCTTGCACAGGACAAAGCCCGATTTTCAGTCACCGGTCCTCGGCTCTGGCAACGGAGCCGAATCCTTATCGATCGAAACGACGACGGACATGCCGGGCGCCAGCTGATCCGCCAGAGGCTGTCCATCTTCTATCTTGATCCTGACCCCGATACGCTGGGCGACCTTGGTGAAATTGCCCGTGGCATTATCGGGTTTGATAACAGCAAATTCCGAACCTGCCGCCGGGGAGAAGCGCTGGATGCGGCCCTTGATCTCGCGATGCCCGAGCGCATCCACGGAGATCGTGGCGGGCTGATCGAGCTTCATGCCATCAAGCTGCGTTTCCTTGAAATTGGCGATGACCCAGACGTCCTTCGGAACGAGGTTCATCAGCTGCGTGCCTGATGTCACATACTGGCCAAGGCGGACGCTAACCTCCCCGACACGGCCGTCCTGCGGCGCCCTAATGGTCGTATTGTCGAGATCGATATCGGCAAGCTGCACGGCCGCTTCCGCGCCGCTGACACCGGCTTCCAGCGAAGCGCGGTTGACGATGATCGTCGTCAGGTTCTGCTGGGAGACATCGAGAGCGGCCTTTGCCTGATTGACCGATGCCTGGGCCTGCTGCAGCGTCGCCTGCGCCTGTTCGGAATCGCTCGTGGTCGAGACACCTCTGGAAACCAGCGTCGTGACGCGATCGAAGGCGAGCTGGGCACGCTTCAAGGCAGCATTGGCGCTGTCGATCTGCGCCTGACTCGAGACGATGCCGGCCTTGGCGGCCTGCTCCTGCTGCTGCGAATTGGCAAGTGCCGCCTTCTGCCCGTCCAGCGTCGCGTGGGCCTGCGCCACCTTCTGTTTGTAGATACGGTTATCGATCTGGGCGAGCACATCGCCCTCCTTGACGAGCTTGTAGTCCTTGATCGGCACGTCGGTGATATAGCCGCTGACCTGCGGGCTGATAGTCGTGACATAGCCTTTGACATAGGCGTCGTCCGTGGTCTCCACCGCGGTTTTGAACGGCGGCAGATGCCAGGCATAGAGCACCAACATGACGCCGCCGATGCCGGCAAGAACCGCAATGACTTCGATGGGGGAGCGAACGAGCCTCGACATGGAGCTATTTCATATCCTCATGGGTTGGATGTCGCGACCTCTACCCGATAGTCGGCCACGCGAGCCCTGACGAACTGGAAGAGAACATGGATGGTTAGGCCGGCAAGCGAAAGGAAGGCGATTACGGCGGCGACAAAAAACGCATCTCCATAGGCAAGCATGTTGGCCTCACGGCTCACCTGTGCGCCGAGCAGCGCCAGCCCCTCCCCCTTCAGCAGCGCGCTATCCCCAATCACCTTGCCATAGGAGGATGAAAGCTGACTGACGCGTGTGGCCACATGCGGATCCGTCAGCAGCACGCGCTCGGTCAGGACGGCCGAATGGAACTTCTCGCGAATGGTGATCAGCGTGCCGTAGAAGGCCGAGCCGACGAGGCCGCCGATGCTTTGCGTGAAGGTGAAGACGACGAAGAAGGTTACCAGATAGGGCGGCCCCTTGGATATAGCCTCCTTGAAGCCTGCCGACATGGATGGCGGCAGGAAGAGCGCCGCGCCGGCCGCCACCAGGGCCTGGCTGAGATACATCTGCTCGGGACGGGTCAGGTTCGTCACCTGCGAATCCATCAGCGAGCCCACCCCCATCAGGATAAGCGCGACGAACTGGATCTGCCACGTGTAGCCATAGCTCATGAACGCGGTGCAGATGAGGCCGCCGATGATAGAGAAGGCGAGGATGATCCAATAGAGCAAGGCAAGCTGATCATAGAGCAGGCCGACGGCATTCTGATAGAAGGTCATGATGACGGAGGTCTGCTCGGCGGCAATGATGCGGAAGACCAGCAGGATCGCCGTCAGATGCAGAATTTCCGGCCGAAGCAGCCAGCGAACGTCGATCAAAGGCGTCGACCGCCTCAGTTCGACGACGATGGCAACGGTCAGGGACGCGACGGCAATCGCCAGCACAACCCCGAGCCATGGTACCTCCAGCCACCAATAGAGGCGCCCGACCGACAAGGCGACGGCAAGGCAGCCGAAACCGATCGCGACAAGAAGATAGCTGAAGATATCGCCCAGCACGATGACCTTGACGCGCGGCGGTGGTGTCAGCGGCAGCAGATAGATGATCGGCATGACGAGCAGCGCCAATGCCATTTCAAGCGTGTAGAGGCCACGCCATTCGCCATAGTCGAGTAGCGAGGGCGACACGAGGCGAGTGATGGGGGCGGCAAGCAGCGTGTTCATCATTGCCAGACTGACGCCGATCGTCATCTTCTTGGCCGGCTCGAAGGCCTCCAGCATATAAAGGAAGCCGAGCGTCGATAGCGGCGCGCCGGCAATTCCGCTCAGGAAGCGGACGACGATCGCAGAATGCAGGTCGGAGACGAAGAGATTGAGCAGCGAAGCGAGCACGAAGCCGAGAATGCTGACCTCGGCGAAATTGCGCACGCCATATTGAAGGCGGATCTTCACCAGCGCGATGGCGAGGCTGACATTCGGCGCCATATAAGCGGCAGAGAGCCAGGCCGATTCTGTGGTGGTCGCCGCAATGGTTCCCTGAATTTGCGTAAGGTTGGCGAAGGCGAGATTGAGACCCAGGCCCTGCGTCAGAAAGAACATGACAGATGCCGCAATATAGAGCGGCACTTTCCAGCCCGGCATAGGCGGTGGAGCGGGTGGGACGGCGTTGGCTTCCGCATTGGCGACCGGGCCCGGATCCCCGCTCATGCACTACCTCATGATTTACCGATATTCTGAAGATTGGCAGTCATGGCACGGATAACCTTCAGCGCCATGCCGACATCCTCGTCCGAAATCCCCTCCAAGATATCCGCACGCACACCGGTGGCAAGAGCCTCGACCTCGGCGGCAACGACTTTTCCGGATTCCGTCATGAAGATCTGCTTGGCGCGGCGATCGGACACCGCGGCACGGCGCTCAATGAAATTCTGCGCTTCCATTGCGTCAAGGATGCGCACGAGCGTCGGCGTTTCCAGCTCCAGTTCGTCGGCAAGCTCCCTCTGGTTTATTCCGTCCCGGCGGGAGAGCTTGCGAAAAACCCTCGCGCGGGAAAGGGTCATGCCGTGCTCTCGAACGAGAGCGTCGAAAGCCGCCCTCAGCTTGCGATTGAACGCGGAGAGGTCGTCGAAGAGCTCTTGTCTTGATGGCGCACCTGGCATTATTGCAACTTTATACTATAAGCATCCTACCCTAATTTAAGGGGAATACCCGGATTTTCCCAGCTTTTCAAGCAGGATAGCCGCAACAGTTGATGCGTGCAGAGAAAGACCCGGCTAAAATGTTCCCCACGGATAGTTTGCATAAGTGATTCGTGTGTCGATCTTTGCGTTGCAAAGTGGCCACAAGGGATTTTTTACGTGGCGGAAACTTGTCCCTGTGGACGAGTGGAACAACGTTGATAGGTCGGTGTGGCCATCCGTTTGCACGGTTGACCATGACATCGGAACATCGCAAACCAGACGACACCCTAAAGCATGAAGAGATGGAAAATGAACGAAGCTGCGCGCAAGCTCGCCGCCATTGCTCCCGCCGACCAGCATTATCGCGAAGCGCCCAATAACATTGAGGCGGAACAGGCTCTGCTCGGCGCCATCCTCGTCAACAACGATGCTTATTACCGCGTCTCCGACTTCCTGAAGCCGATCCATCTCTACGAACCGCTGCACCGCAAGATCTTCGAGGTCGCCGGCGATATCATCCGCATGGGCAAGACCGCCAACCCTGTGACCATCAAAAGCTTCGTGCCGGCTGACGAGAAGGTCGGCGACATGACGGTCGCGCAGTATCTCGCGCGCCTCGCCGTCGAAGCCGTGTCGATCATCAATGCGGAGGATTACGGCCGCGCCATTTACGATCTGGCGCTGCGCCGCGCGCTGATCACCATCGGCGAAGACATGGTCAACATCGCCTATGACGCGCCGCTCGACATGCCGCCGCAGACGCAGATCGAGGATACGGAGCGCCGGCTGTTCGAGCTTGCGGAGAATGGCCGCTACGACGGCGGCTTTCAGTCGTTCAATGATGCTGTCGCACTGGCGATCGACATGGCGGCCGTTGCCAAGGAGCGTGACGGCGGCCTCTCCGGCATCTCCACGGGCATCCACTCGCTCGACAGCAAGATGGGCGGCCTTCAGCGCTCCGACTTGATCATCCTCGCCGGCCGTCCTGGCATGGGCAAGACCTCGCTTGCCACCAACATCGCCTATAATATCGCCGCCGCCTATGAGGGCGAAGTGCAGCCTGATGGCTCAATGAAGGCGAAGAACGGCGGCGTCGTCGGCTTCTACTCGCTGGAAATGTCGTCAGAACAGCTCGCCACCCGTATCATCTCCGAGCAGACGGAAGTCTCCTCCTCGAAGATCCGCCGCGGCGACATCAACGATGCGGATTTCGAAAAGCTGGTGGCCTGCTCGATGATGATGCAGAAGGTGCCGCTCTATATCGACCAGACGGGTGGTATCTCCATCGCCCAGCTTGCGGCCCGCGCGCGTCGCCTGAAACGCCAGCGCGGCCTCGACGTTCTGGTCGTCGACTACGTACAGCTCATGACCGGTTCGAAGAAATCGGGCGAAAACCGCGTTCAGGAAATCACCGAAATCACCACCGGCCTGAAGGCGCTCGGCAAGGAGCTCAACGTTCCGATCGTGGCACTCTCCCAGCTCTCGCGTGCGGTCGAAAGCCGTGACGACAAGCGGCCGCAGCTTTCGGACCTGCGTGAATCCGGCTCGATCGAGCAGGACGCCGACGTGGTGCTCTTCGTGTTCCGCGAGGAATATTATGTGAAGAACCAGGAGCCGCGCGATCCGAACGATCCGAAATATGCGGAATGGGAAGCGCTGTTCGACCGCGTGAAGGGCACGGCCGATGTCATCATCGCCAAGCAGCGTCACGGACCGACAGGCACGGTGAAGCTCGCCTTCCAGTCGGAATTCACCCGATTTGCCGACCTCGCCGACCCGTCTTTCACGCAGTATGAGGAACATTGACGCTTGCCGCGTCAATGTTCCGCTGGTACGAGAACCCCTTCGCATTTTTCCCGGAAAGGGCTTCAGAGTCCCGCAGCCCGTAGCAAAGCCACCGTCGCAACGCCGACAACAACGGTTACCAGCATGGGCAAGCGGCGTGAGGCGATTGCGGTGGCGGCGCAGGCCAGCGTCTCCGCCCAGCCGGTGGCAAAAGCCGTCGGCGCAATGACAGCCATCAGCACGGCCGGTGGAATGGCTTCGATTGCGGTTCGCCGGCGCTCGTCAATCCTAACGTAGCGAATCAAGACAAGACCACCAACACGGGTGAAGATCGTTGCGGCAGCCATGGCAAGGATGGCAAGCAGAGTGCTGAGATCGAGCGTCATGCCGCCTGCTCCGGCACCCTGCCTTTCCAGAAAGCCATTGCCAGCCCCGCCAGCGCACCGGCTGCAATATGCCAGACACCGGGCACGAACTGGTGGACTGCAACGGCTGCGATTCCGCTTGCAGCAAGCACCGCGCCGGTTTCCGGCCCTTTCCAGAAGCCCATGACCAGCACGATGAAGACGGCCGGAAAGGCGAAGTCGAGACCGATGACGGCGGGATCGCCGAGAAAGGCGCCAAGCAGAGCACCCGCAAGCGACGAGCCGACCCAGGCCAAGTAGAAGGGCGTGACGATGCCCGCATACCAGGCGGGCGTGAGCCGCATCGTGCCCGCGCGGAATTCCGCCATGGCCCAAATCTCATCGGCGAGAAACAGCATGGCGATATAGCGTTTGATGCCGGAAAAAGACTGCATCTTCGTGCCGATCGAAGCGCTCATCAGCAAGTGTCTGACGTTGACGAGCAGGGCCGCAAAGCCGGCGCCAATCCAGCTTGCGGGATGTGTCCAGATATCCATCGCCACGAATTGCGAGCCGCCAGCGAAGACGAGCGCGCTCATCAGTGTGGTCTCCAGCGGCGAAAGCCCCTTGGTCGCCGAAACCGCGCCGAACACGAGGCCGATCGGCAGGACGGCAACGATCAAGGGAAAAATGGCACGCATCCCGGCTTTGAATTCGCCGGCCGGCCGGCTTTGCTGCAACATTGGCAACCTCCACTTCAACAATGACAGAGAGGTAGCCGACGGCAGCCGGCGCTGTATTGAACGAAAGTGACTGGAGTTCCACCCAGAATCGGCAAAGCGTTTTCAACATTCGCAGAAAAGCGGAAATGCTATGTTTTGTTTCTTTACGCATTCCGGGCGGAAAACCGCTGCGCACTTTTCCTGAAATGCGCTAGCCGACGCGGAACTGACCCGGGGTGACGCCGGTGCGCGATTTGAAGTGGCGCGTAAAATGCGCCTGATCGGCGAAACCGCATTCCATGGCGACATCGGCCGGCATGCGGCCTTCCCTGAGCAATCGGCGGGCAACGATAACACGCCGGTCGGTCAGAAAGGCATGGGGCGTGATATGATACTCCCTGCGGAAGGCGCGGATCAGGTGCGCGCGGCTCAGCCCCGCGACCTTGGCCAACTCCTCCAATCCGACATCGCTGTCGAAATTCTCAGTGAGATAATCGCGAGCACGCGCGACCGCGCTGCGCTCCTTGGTATCGACGGGAAGGACGATCGTGCTGCCGTAGCGCGCAAAAAGCGCCGCCAGCACCGAGAACATGCCCTCATCGGATTCCAGAGCGCCAGCACCGCTCTCGAGTGTACGGTGCGCCTTGTGGAAAGCGCTCGCAAGCTGCGGATCGCGCAACAACGAACGGGCGAAAGATGGCGTCGCGTTGAAGGCTTTGCCGGTGACGTCTTCCAGAATATCGACGAAGAGCTTCGCGTCCGGGTAGATCATGCGGTAGCGATAGCCTTCGCCGCCCGGAGCGCCGTCATGCACTACTCCGGGATTGATCATATAGAGATCGCCCGGTCCGGCTTCTTCCCGACTGCCGAGCAGCGTGGTGATCTGGCTGCCTCTTTCAATCGTCCCGATGCTGAAGGTGTCGTGCGCATGCGGCGCATATTCATGCGTCACGAAGCTTGCGCTCAGGCATTCCATGTCACGAAAGCGACCGTCTCGCCAGAAGCGGGTCGATTCCACCTTGGCAAGCGGCATGGCGTCAGCCGCCTCTTTCTGCGAAACGTTCTGCATCCCCGAAGATTAGCGCGCCGGCTCCCGCGCGTCTTGAACAAAAGTGATCGCATGTGGAAAAGGCTGGTACCTGCCTGTGCGCGCTTTCTTGAGAAGGCGTGATGGGATCCGTCGTTCTGCTGGACGATCCAAAGATGAAAACCTAAAAGGCATTTAGGCCCAAACCCGCTCTTTGGAGGAGAAGCAAAATTGAAACGCATCGAGATGAAGGTGAGTGGCGGCTGCCAGTGCGGTGCCGTGCGCTATCAAGCAACTTCCATGCATGATAATTCGCATCTCTGCCATTGCCGCATGTGCCAGAAAGCCTCCGGCAACATCTTTGCTGCGCTCGTCGCCGCGCCTGATGATGCGCTCACTTGGACACGCGGCAAGCCGAGCGTCTGGAAGAGTTCTGAGCTTGTCGAGCGCGGCTTCTGCGCCAATTGCGGCACGCCATTGTTCTTTCATCACCTCGAAAACGGCCGCACCAACCTGATGATAGGTTCGCTGGACAATCCGCACGCCTTCCCGCCGCATGCCAATACCTGCACCGAGAACATGGTGGCATGGTTCGATACGATAATGGGCCTAGAAAATACCGGTGTGACTGAAAATAACGGTGCCGAATGGGCTGCGGCGATCAAGACGAGCAACAACCAGCACCCTGATCGCGATACCGCCTCATGGGCGGTGAGAAGGCGTGACGACTGAGTCCTATCCGGCGATCGCCCGCGGGGCACTGTCCGTCGCCGCTATTCCGAAATAACCACCATCCCGGAAACTAAAGGCCGCAACAGCCTACTTCCAGGATGATGCGCGCAGCGTATCTGAAGGGCAGCCCTTCAGCTCATTCGTGCCTCGAAGCAGCCTCTTGGTGTGGCGGCAGTTTCTGCCTAATTCCGCATACATGCCTCGCAGCACTTTTTCTTTTCATCGACGGCCAGTATCCTGATCCAAGCCAAATCACCTCCGGCCACTTCCTTATTCAGGGCGCCCCATGACAGATAATTTCAATGACGATGATGCTTTCGCTTCCGCCGGCCTGCGACTGACGGTGGATCTCGGCGCGCTCGTCGAAAACTGGCGCGACCTCGCGCGCCGCTCGGGGAAGGCCCGCACCTCAGCCGTCGTCAAGGCCGATGCCTACGGGCTGGGGATCGAGGATGTCGGCGAAACGCTTTATGCTGCAGGTGCGCGCGATTTCTTCGTCGCCACCGCCGATGAAGGCGCGACATTGCGGCTCTACGCTCCGGAAGCGCGCATCTTCGTCTTGAGCGGTATCTGGCCGGGCATGGAGCGGCGGTTCTTCGAAAACGACCTCGTACCGGTCGTTGCTTCGGAAGAACAGTTGACCTTCTGGATGTCGGTTCTATCGGATTATGGCGACTATCCCTGCGCGCTGCAGGTCGACACCGGCTTCAACCGGCTCGGCCTGCCAATGGATGATGCGATCGCACTTGCGGATGACGTTTCCCGTCCGGCAAGCTTTGCGCCGGTTCTCGTCATGAGCCATCTCGCCTGCGGCGACGATCCTTCCAATGCGATGAACGGGCAGCAGCTCGAGGCCTTCCGCAAAGTCAGCGCCGCCTTCGAAGACATCGAGGCGAGCCTTGCCAATTCAGCCGGCATCTTTCTTGGGGCCGACTATCATTTCGACCTCACCCGCCCCGGCATCGCCACCTATGGCGGCGAGGCGGTCCCCGGCATGGCCAATCCGATGCGCCCGGTAGCAACGGCGGAGGCGCGGATCATCCAGACCCGATCGGTCAAGGCGGGCGAAACGGTGGGATATGGCCGCGCGCTTCAATTGACCCGCGACAGCCGGCTGGCGATCGTCTCGGCAGGTTACGCCGACGGCTACATGCGCAGTCAGTCGAGCGCCGGCGTGCCATTGCGCCAGACCGGCATTGCGGGCGGCCATGGCTTCATTGCCGGGCATAAAGTGCCCGTTGCCGGCCGCATCACCATGGACCTCACCATCTTCGATGTCACCGATCTGCCGGAAAATCTGGCCCGCGCCGGCGACTACGTTGAACTCTTCGGCAAAAATATCCTGGTGGATGAAGCCGCAAAGGCTGCAGGCACTATCGGTTACGAGATGCTGACCAGCATGGGGCTGCGGCACGAGCGTCGGTATATCTCGGAAGAGACCGAGGAATAGCCCAGCTACTCCTCAAAATACTTAGCGGGCGCTGATCGCCAGCCGAACGCCAAGGGCGACAAAGAGCGTGCCGAGCCCGCGATCGAGCCACAGGCCGAGGCTGCGATTGCGCCGAAGCGCGTCACTCAATCGGCCGCCGAGGAGGATCAACGGCGGTTCGATGAAGGCGGCGACTACGATGATCAGGCTTCCATGCAGCAGAAGCTGCGCCCAGACCGGGCCGGCGCCTTCGACGACGAATTGCGGTAGGAAAGCCAGGAAGAAGATCGCGACCTTCGGGTTGAGCAGCGAGACCATGATGCCTTGCCGATAAATGCGGCTGAGGGACAAGGCCCTACCGGCCTCCTTGATCCATGCCCCCTCGCCCTTCGAGCGCAGCGCCTGAATGCCGAGCCAGATCAGATAGGCCGCGCCGATCCATTTGACCGTCGAAAAGGCCAGCGCGGAAGCGGCAAGAATCGCCGAGAGGCCGGCGGCCGCCATCAGCACATGCAGGCACGCGCCGCTCCAGATGCCGAACAGCGCTGCAAAGCCGGAGCGCATGCCGCTTCTGATCGTGTGACCGAGAATGAAGGCGATATCCGGTCCCGGCGACAGATTGAGAAGGATTGCCGCGGTCAGAAAGCCCATCCAGTGCGCAAGCGAATAGTCAAACATCGATTATCGTCCATAAAACCCGGCATAAAAGCTGACACGATCGCCATTGATACGGAAATCATTAGTTTTGATAGGCCGGGAAAGACATTATCTGTCAGCCGAGCGCGATTCGTCTCGAAAAAGCGAAGTATTTGAACTTGAGAATAGCATCCTATGGCTAAAGCCCGCACACAATTCATCTGCCAGAACTGCGGCACGGTCCACAATCGCTGGGCCGGCAAGTGCGACAGTTGCGGCGCGTGGAACACCATCGTCGAGGAAGATCCGATGGGCGGGATCGGCGGCGGACCGACGAAGACGCCGCGCAAGGGCAAGCCCGTCACGCTGACCACGCTTTCGGGTGAAATCGAAGAGGCGCCGCGCATCCATACCGGCATATCCGAACTCGACCGCGCCACCGGCGGCGGTTTCGTGCGGGGATCGGCCGTTCTCGTGGGCGGCGATCCTGGCATCGGCAAATCGACGCTGCTGATGCAGGCGGCGGCCGCACTCGCCCGTCAGGGGCACAAGATCGTCTATGTCTCCGGTGAAGAGGCTGTGGCGCAGGTCCGCCTCCGCGCCCAACGTCTGAAAGCGGCTGACACCGAAGTGCTGCTGGCGGCCGAAACCAATGTCGAGGACATTCTCGCGACGCTGGCGGAAGGCAAGCGGCCGGATCTCGTCATCATCGATTCCATCCAGACGCTGTGGAGCGAGCTTGCCGAGTCCGCGCCCGGCACGGTGACGCAGGTGCGTACCGGCGTTCAGGCGATGATCCGTTTCGCCAAGCAGACCGGCACGGCGATGGTGCTGGTCGGCCACGTCACCAAGGACGGCCAGATCGCCGGGCCGCGCGTCGTCGAGCATATGGTCGATGCCGTCCTCTATTTCGAGGGCGACCGCGGCCATCACTACCGCATCCTGCGCACCGTGAAGAACCGCTTCGGCCCGACCGACGAGATCGGCGTGTTCGAAATGTCCGACGCCGGGCTTCGCGACGTGCCCAACCCGTCCGAGCTCTTCCTCGGCGAGCGCAACGAAAAATCGCCCGGAGCGGCCGTCTTTGCCGGCATCGAGGGTACGCGGCCGGTGCTGGTGGAAGTGCAGGCGCTGGTCGCGCCGACATCGCTCGGCACGCCGCGCCGCGCCATCGTCGGCTGGGATTCGGCGCGGCTGTCGATGATTCTCGCCGTTCTGGAGGCACATTGCGGCGTACGGCTCGGCCAGCACGATGTTTACCTCAATATTGCCGGCGGCTACCGCATTTCCGAGCCTGCTGCGGACCTTGCGGTCGCTTCTGCACTGGTTTCCTCCCTGGCCGGTCTTGCTCTGCCCGCCGATTGCGTCTATTTCGGCGAAGTCAGCCTGTCGGGCGCCGTCCGGCCGGTTGCGCACACCGCCCAGCGCCTCAAGGAAGCCGAGAAGCTGGGATTTTCCGCGGCCGTTCTGCCTGCCGCTTCCGCCGATCTGCCAAAGGTCAATGGCGGACGCTGGAGCGAGATCGACAGCCTGCCGGATCTGGTGGCGCGCATTGCCGGATCGAGAGGTGCGCTCAAGCGCGCGGAAGACGAAGACTGAGCCTTACTTCAGCCGTTCTTGGCAAAGAAGAGGCTCATGATTGAGGCCGATGCCGACCATGAGGTCCGGCAAGTCTTGAAGTGGATTATAGATGCCCATTACGATTTTCGACGGTATTGTTATCGGCGTTCTTCTCTTCTCCGCCATTCTGGCCATGGTTCGGGGCTTTTCGCGCGAAATTCTCTCGATCGTCAGCTGGGGCGGCTCCGCAGTCGCCGCCTACTATCTTTATCCGCTGCTCGTTCCCTATGCCCTGCAATACAAGGCCGACACCAAGATCGCCACGATCGCGTCTGCCGCCGTCATCTTCCTGCTGGCGCTCATCATCATTTCTTTCATCACCATCCGGATTGCCGATTTCATCATCGACAGCCGCATCGGCGCGCTCGACCGCACGCTCGGCTTCCTTTTCGGCGCGGCACGCGGCCTGCTGCTGATGGTCGTCGTCGTTGCCTTCTGGAACTGGCTGGTGGCACCGGCCGCACGTCCGGACTGGGTCAACAACGCCAAGTCGAAGCCTTTCCTCGATTCGATGGTCGAGAAGCTGACGGCGGCGCTGCCGCAAGACATTCAGGCAAGGCTGCCGGCTGAAATCCTCAACAAGATCGCGCCAAATCAGCAGCAACAGCAGCAGCAAGGAAGCGGCGACAACGCCACGCCGAACGATACCGCGCCGTCGGATGATGCACCCGCGCCGCAGACAAACAATTGACGGTGCGTTTACAGGCTTGACCTGCCGCCCGAGAATCGCCATTTGAGCGGCGTGACAATAGAAGATCCGGCCCGATATTTTTTCCGGCCGGATTTTGAGCTATTTTAATGGTCACTCGTGACGCCGCCCCGATCCGCCCACGTTGAGAGCAAAGGCCCGCAGCCATGAACCATTCCGTTTCCTTCGAGGACGATATCGACGGCGACACGCTGCATGAAGAATGTGGCGTCTTCGGCATCTTGGGGCACCCGGATGCGGCAACGCTGACGGCGCTCGGCCTGCACGCCCTGCAGCATCGCGGCCAGGAAGCAGCCGGCATCGTCTCCTTCGATGGCCAGCGCTTCCACTCGGAGCGGCGGATGGGTCTTGTCGGCGACCACTATACCGACCCCGCCACCCTCGCCCGCCTCCCCGGTGACCGCTCGATCGGTCATGTACGCTACTCCACCACCGGCGAAACCATCCTTCGCAATGTCCAGCCGCTGTTTGCCGAGCTGGAAGTCGGCGGCATCGCCATTGCCCATAACGGTAATTTCACCAACGGCCTGACCATGCGCCGCCAGCTGATCGCCGATGGTGCCATCTGTCAGTCGACCTCGGATACCGAAGTCGTCCTCCATCTCATCGCCCGCTCCAAGCATCCCTCCTCCTCAGATCGTTTCATCGATGCCATCCGCCAGATGGAAGGCGGCTATTCGATGCTCGCCATGACGCGCACGAAGCTGATCGCCGCCCGCGATCCGATCGGCATCCGGCCGCTGGTCATGGGCGAACTCGACGGCAAGCCGATCTTCTGCTCGGAAACCTGTGCTCTCGACATCATCGGCGCGAAATATGTCCGCGACGTCGAAAACGGCGAAGTCATTATCTGTGAGATCCAGCCTGATGGTTCGATCACTATCGATGCCCGCAAGCCGGAAGTTTCACAGCCCGAGCGTCTCTGCCTGTTCGAATATGTCTATTTCGCCCGTCCTGATTCCGTCGTCGGCGGCCGCAACGTCTATGTCGCCCGCAAGAACATGGGGATCAACCTCGCCAAAGAAGCGCCTGTCGCGGCCGATGTGGTCGTGCCAGTTCCGGATGGCGGCACGCCCGCCGCGATCGGCTACGCGCAGGCAAGCGGCATTCCCTTCGAGCTCGGCATCATCCGCAACCATTATGTCGGCCGTACCTTCATCGAGCCTACGCAGCAGATTCGCGCCTTCGGCGTCAAGCTCAAGCATTCCGCCAACCGCGCCATCATCGAGGGCAAGCGTGTCGTGCTGATCGACGATTCCATCGTGCGCGGGACCACGTCCGTGAAGATCGTGCAGATGATCCGCGAAGCCGGCGCCAGCGAGGTGCATATCCGCGTCGCCAGCCCGATGATCTTCCATCCGGATTTCTACGGCATCGACACACCGGACGCCGACAAGCTGCTTGCCAACCAGTACAGCAGCCTGAAGGCCATGTGCGATTACATCGGCGCGGATTCGTTGGAATTCCTGTCGATCGACGGGCTCTACCGAGCCGTAGGCGGCGAGCCGCGCAACAATGCGCAGCCGCAGTTCACCGATCATTACTTTACCGGGGACTATCCGACGCGTCTGCTCGACAAGGAAAGCACCAGCAACGTGCGCAAGCTTTCCGTTCTCGCGAGCAATGGTTGACCTTATAAACGGTTGACCCCAGAAAGGTTAGGGGCGTTCTGCCCCTATTCCTTTGCAACATATCCGGATCAAAGCAGCATGAGCGTCAATCTCAAGGACAAGATCGCACTCGTTACCGGCGCATCGCGCGGTATCGGCTATTTCACGGCACTGGAACTGGCCAAGGCCGGCGCGCATGTGATCGCCTGCGCCCGTACCGTCGGCGGGCTTGAGGAGCTTGACGATGCCATCAAGGCTGCCGGCGGCTCAGCGACGCTTGTGCCCTTCGATCTTGCCGACATGAATGCCATCGATGCGCTCGGCGCCTCCATCTATGAGCGCTGGGGCAAACTCGATATTCTCGTTGCCAATGCCGGCGTTCTCGGCGTGATCTCGCCGATCGGCCATGTCGAGGCCAAGGTGTTCGAAAAGGTGATGACGATCAATGTCACCGCCACTTGGCGGCTGATCCGTTCCGTGGAACCGCTGCTGATGCGCTCCGATGCCGGCCGCGCCGCCATCCTCTCCTCGGCCGCCGCCCATCGCTGCCGGCCCTTCTGGGGTCCCTATTCCGCCTCTAAAGCTGCCGTCGAGGCGCTAGCGCGGACCTGGGCCGGGGAAACGCAGAGCACGCCGCTGCGCATCACCAGCGTCGATCCAGGCGCTACCCGCACTGCCATGCGTGCTCAGGCCATGCCCGGCGAAGACCCGGATACGCTGCCGCATCCGCGAGAGGTCGCCCAGGCGATCCTGCCTCTGGTCGGCCCTGACGTCACCGAAACCGGCAAGCTTTTCGTCGTGCGCGAAAACAGGCTCGTCGACTATCGGATGCCGGAATAAAAACATCCCGGGCCTTTACGCGGGACGCCTTATCCCTACTTGACCAAATTCATCCGGCGCGCGATAAAGCCGCCCATGAAAACGGTTATCTGCATTATCTGCCGGAAGATTATTCGCTAGCGTTTCGCTGGCCTGGCCGTTTTCGTCTCCCAAAATCCAAGATGACAAACGTCCGGCCTGCCGGTGACGGTATTTTTTCGGATTTATGCCTTGGGAGAGTGACATGGCCGCCGAGCCGCAATTAAAGTTCTACAACACGCTGACGCGCGAAAAGGCCGATTTTCAGCCGATCGATCGCGACAATGTCCGCATGTATGTCTGCGGCCCGACGGTCTATGACTTCGCCCATATCGGCAACGCCCGCCCGGCGATCGTTTTCGACGTGCTGTTCCGGCTGCTGCGGCATGTCTACGGTGAGAGCCGTGTCACCTATGTCCGCAACATCACCGACGTCGACGACAAGATCAACTTGCGCGCGTTGCGCGACCATCCCGGCTTGCCGCTGAACGACGCGATCCGTCTGGTGACGGAAAAGACCGAACGGCAGTACCGCGAAGACACGACGGCGCTTGGCTGCCTGGAGCCATCGGTACAGCCGCGTGCCACCGACAATATCGCGCAGATGATCGCCATCATCGAAACGCTGATCGACAAGGGCCATGCCTATCGGGCGGCCGGCGAGGTGCTGTTCGACACCAAGTCGATGGCCGATTACGGCCAGCTTTCGAAGCGCAATCTCGATGAGCAGCAGGCAGGCGCTCGCGTCGCCGTCGACGAGCACAAGAAGAG
Organism: Rhizobium pantanalense; assembly: GCF_030182525.1. Taxonomy (NCBI): domain Bacteria; kingdom Pseudomonadati; phylum Pseudomonadota; class Alphaproteobacteria; order Hyphomicrobiales; family Rhizobiaceae; genus Rhizobium; species Rhizobium pantanalense. The sequence goes on along the minus strand of NZ_JAQJCH010000006.1, from coordinate 350,564 downwards.
CCCTGGCGATTTCGTTCTGTGGAAACTTTCGGACGAGAACGAACCCGGCTGGGAAAGCCCCTGGGGCCGCGGTCGTCCGGGCTGGCATATCGAATGCTCGGCCATGAGCGGACGCTATCTCGGCGATGTCTTCGACATTCACGGCGGCGGCCTGGACCTGATCTTCCCGCACCATGAAAACGAAATTGCCCAATCGCGCTGCGCGCATGGTACGCATGCCATGGCGAATGTCTGGATGCATAACGGCTTCGTGCAGGTCGAAGGCCGCAAGATGTCGAAGTCGGAAGGCAATTTCGTCACTATCCACGAGCTGCTGCAGACGGACAAGCTCGGCGGGCGGACCTGGCCGGGCGAGGTGCTGAGGCTTGCCATGCTGATGACGCATTATCGCGAGCCGATCGACTTCTCCGTCAAGCGGCTCGAAGAAGCCGAACGGCTGATCGCCAAATGGCCGGCTGCCGACATTAGCGACGTCTTGCCAGATCCGACGGTTCTTGTCGCTCTCGCCGACGACCTCAACACCGTTGCCGCCATCCAGGCATTACATGCCCTGGCGCAAGCCGCCAATGCCGATGCCAGCCTCCTGCCCGTCTTCGCGGCCAGCGCCGATCTTCTCGGCCTGCTGCCGAAGAAGGCAGAGATCGACGAAGCTGTGGTCGCCGAGATTGATGCCAAGGTGCGCCAGCGTCTGGAGCTGCTGAAGGCGAAGAACTTCGCCGAAGCCGACAAGCTTCGTGAGGAGCTGACGGCAAGAGGTGTTCAGCTCAAGGACGGCAAGGACGCGGCGACGGGCGAGCGCATTACGACTTGGGAGATCAAGCGGTGAACTTCGTTACCTTGCCGCATACTCCAGTCCCGCCGAAGATCCGCAGTAACGCCCGCCGCATGCGCAAGGTCATGACGGACGCGGAACTTCGGCTCTGGAATGAATTGCGCGCGCACCGCCTCATGGGTCTCGGCTTTCGCCGCCAACTGCCCATCGCCGGTTATATCGTCGATTTCGCCTGCCCTGCTGAAAAACTCATCGTCGAAGTCGATGGCTCCCAGCATGGCAATGACCACGATCAGACCTATGACAAGGTTCGCACCCGCCGTCTCGAAGCCGGCGGCTGGACTGTCCTGCGCTTCTGGAATGACGATGTTCTGAAGGATATCGATAACGTCTGCATGCATATTCTCATCGTCGCCGGAAAGGATAGATCATGACCGCCTCGACCTACACCGGCGGCTGTCAGTGCGGCGCGGTTCGCTTCCGGGTGCGGGGTGAGCTGAAGGACGCCTCCATCTGTCACTGCCGCATGTGCCAGAAGGCCTTCGGCGCCTATTATGCGCCGCTGGTTTCGGTGCGCGGCACCGAGCTTACATGGACACGTGGCGAGCGGAAGGTGTTTCAATCATCCAACTATGTGAAGCGCGGCTTCTGCGGGGATTGCGGCACGCCGCTGACCTACGAGGCGCCCGATGGCATTGCAGTCGCGGCTGGTGCCTTTGACGATCCCTCGCAACTGCCGCCCGTTGTGCAGTATGGTACGGAAGCCAAGATCGGCTTCGTCGATCGGCTGCATCTGCTGCCCGGACACTCGACGGAGGAAGACGCTGCGCAAGCGCCCTTCGTGCTGAACATCGTGTCCAACCAGCATCCTGACCACGATACGGCAGCATGGCCACCGGAGAGCGGCAAATGACAATGGTTGCAGGACATAGCGGCGGATGCCAATGTGGCGCGGTTCGTTATCGCACAGCCAGTGCGCTCGGCTATCCGCACCTTTGTCATTGCCGCATGTGCCAGAAAGCATCTGGCAATTACGCCCTGCCATTGGGCAGCGCCAAGCGTGTCGATTTCGAGCTGACGCGTGGCGAGCCCTCCTGGTTTCATTCGTCCGATCTCGTGCGCCGCGGCTTTTGCGGCACCTGCGGTACACCATTGTTTTACGACGTACCCGGCACGGATTCCATCAATGTGACACTTGGTTCGTTGGATGAGCCTGCGCTGGTCCAACCCGTCGCACAATCGAACCGCGCAGGAAAAATGCCTTGGTTCCATGCACTCGATGCGCTGCCGATGGAACCGGATGAGGACAGCTCAGACCGTGCGATATCGATCAGGCTCTCCAATCATCAACATCCCGATTACGATACCTCAAGCTGGCCAGAGGAGAAGAGCCATGAGTGAAGCTACCAGAAGCGGAGGATGCCAATGCGGTGCTGTGCGGTTTCGCATTCGCGGTGAGCTCGGCCGCCCCTCGATCTGCCATTGCCGCATGTGCCAGAAGCAGTTTGGCAATTTCTTCTCCGCGCTCGTTACAGCCCCTGAGGACGGCGTGGAATGGACGCGCGGCGAGCCGACCTATTTCCAGTCCTCCGTCAATATCGACCGCGGCTTCTGCAAGAACTGCGGCACGCCGCTGACCTACCGTCATCCCGGCGGCCTCGAAATCGCCATCGGCGCCTTCGACGAGCGCGACGATCTCGCGCCGCAGATCCAGGTCAACCACGCCTATCGCTTGCCATGGGTGGAGACGATCTTCGAAAAGCCCGTCTATCAGGATCCGGATTTCTATTCGCGGCAGGAGCACATCATTTCCTTCCAGCATCCCGACCACGATACCGATGTCTGGCCGGCGGAGGGGCTAAAAATATGACCGAAGTCCTGCGCACATTTTATCCGGAAATCGAACCCTATGCCTCCGGTCACCTCGATGTCGGCGACGGTCATGTGATCTATTGGGAACGCGTGGGAACGCCCGGCGCCAAGCCCGCCGTCTTCCTCCATGGCGGCCCGGGCGGCGGCATTTCGCCCAGCCATCGTCGCGTATTCGATCCGGCGCTTTACGACGTGACCCTGTTCGACCAGCGCGGCTGCGGGCGCTCGACGCCGCATGCCGGCCTGGAAGCCAACACCACCTGGCATCTGGTCGACGATATCGAACGACTGCGCAAAATGGCCGGTGTGGAAAAGTGGCTGGTTTTCGGCGGCTCCTGGGGCTCGACGCTGGCGCTCGCCTACTCCGAAACGCATCCGGAGCGGGTTTCCGAGCTGGTCGTGCGCGGCATCTATACGCTGACGAGAGCCGAACTCGACTGGTATTATCAGTTCGGCGTCTCCGAGATGTTCCCCGATAAATGGGAGCGCTTCATTGCGCCTATCCCGCCGGAAGAGCGGCATGAGATGATGGCCGCCTACCATCGGCTGCTGACGCATCCAGACAAGGCTGCCCGCCTGGAAGCCGCCAAGGCATGGTCGATCTGGGAAGGCGAGACGATCACGCTTCTGCCGGAGCCCGCCGTCAGCGCCCAGTTCGAGGATGCGGAATATGCGCATGCCTTCGCCCGCATCGAAAACCATTTCTTCGTCAATGCCGGCTGGCTGGAAGAAGGCCAGCTGCTGCGCGATGCCTACAAGCTGAAGGACATTCCCGGCGTCATCGTCCATGGACGCTACGACATGCCCTGCCCGGCGAGATATGCCTGGGCGCTGCACAAAGCATGGCCGAAGGCGGAATTTCACCTGATCGAAGGCGCGGGCCATGCCTCGTCCGAGCCTAGCATTCTCGATCAGCTGATCCGCGCGACGGATAAGTTTGCAGGGAAGATCTGATCTCGGAACGCCCCTCACCCCAGCCCTCTCCTCGTTAACGGGGAGAGGGAGCGACTGAGCAAGAAGAAACCGGTTCGCCGGAGGAAACAGTATGACACGCGAAAAAATCTATCTCTTCGACACGACGCTCCGCGATGGCCAGCAGACGCCCGGCGTCGATTTTTCGGTCGAGGACAAGATTGCCATCGCCACCATGCTGGATGAGTTCGGCCTGGACTACATCGAAGGCGGCTATCCCGGCGCCAATCCGACGGATACGGCTTTCTTCAACGAGAAGCGCACGACATCGGCCTCCTTCGTCGCCTTCGGCATGACGAAGCGCGCCGGCATCTCCGCTTCCAACGATCCCGGCCTTGCGAGCCTGCTGCAGGCGAAGTCCGACGCGATCTGTTTCGTCGCCAAGAGCTGGGACTATCACGTCAAGGTGGCGCTAGGCTGTACCAACGAGGAAAACCTCGAAAGCATCGCCGAAAGCGTCAAGGCGGCCATTGGCGCCGGCAAGGAGGCTCTCGTCGATTGCGAACACTTCTTCGACGGCTACAAGGCCAATCCGACCTATGCGCTCGCCTGCGCCAAGACGGCCTATGACGCCGGGGCCCGCTGGGTCGTACTCTGCGACACCAATGGCGGTACGCAGCCGCCTGAGGTGCGCGCCATCGTCGAAGCCGTCATCGCCTGCGGCGTTCCCGGGCACTGTCTTGGCATCCATGCCCATAACGACACCGGCCAGGCCGTTGCCAATTCGCTTGCTGCGGTCGAGGCCGGCGTTCGGCAAATCCAGGGCACGCTGAACGGCATCGGTGAGCGCTGCGGCAACGCCAACCTGATCACGTTGATCCCGACGCTGGCGCTGAAAAGAGCCTATAGCGAACGTTTCGAAACGACGATCGATGCCGAGCGGCTCGTGGGCCTGACTGGCCTTTCGCACGCCTTCGACGAGCTGCTGAACCGCTCTCCGGACCATCAGGCTCCCTATGTCGGCGCCTCTGCCTTTGCCACCAAGGCCGGCATCCACGCCTCGGCGCTGCTGAAGGACCCGCGCACCTATGAGCACGTGCCGCCGGAGAGCGTGGGCAACTTCCGCAAGGTCATGGTCTCCGACCAGGGCGGCAAGTCGAACTTCATCAATGCGCTGAAGCGGCGCGGCATCGAGGTCGGCAAGGACGACCCCAAGCTCGACCAGTTGATCCAGATCGTTAAGGAGCGGGAAGCGACAGGCTATGCTTACGAAGGCGCGGATGCGAGCTTCGAGCTTTTGGCACGGCGCACGCTCGGCACCATCCCGGAATTCTTCGCGATCGACGGTTTCCGCGTCATGGTCGAGCGCCGCTTCGATTCCCACGGCCGGGTGAAAATCGTCTCGGAAGCGGTGGTGAAGATCATCATCGATGGCGAGACCATCATGTCGGTTGCCGAAGGCGACGGACCGGTCAATGCGCTCGACCTGGCGCTGCGCAAGAATTTCGGCAAGTACCAGCACGAGATCGATGATCTGGAGCTGGCCGACTTCAAGGTGCGTATCCTCAATGGCGGCACGGAGGCCATCACCCGAGTCCTGATCGAATCTACCGATAGCGACGGCGTACGCTGGTGGACGGTCGGCGTGTCCGAGAACATCATCGATGCATCGTTCCAGGCGCTGATGGATTCCGTCATCTACAAGCTGATGAAAAACCGCCATATGGCAGGCAGAATAGCGGCGGAGTGATCCGCCGCCCATCAAAAAGCTTGACGATGCAGTCAAGGAAATGAATTAGCCATGCCGCATGCATTGGAGTAATCCCGTCTCAAATAATTGTGAAAGACGGGAAAATTCATGGCCACCGACGCGGTCAAACCTGAAATCAAGAACAACGACGCTATCCGCGGCTTCGGCTTCGCGATGACGGCCTACCTCTTCTGGGGCGTCCTGCCGCTCTATATGAAGGCGCTGGCGCATATCCCAGCTTTCGAGGTCATCGCCCATCGCATCGTCTGGTCGGTGCCTGTCGCCGGCATCGTGCTGCTGGCCTTTGGGCATCTGGGTGACGTGAAGGCGGCATTTCGCAACCCGCGTACGATCGCTATGGCATCGCTGACGGCAGCGCTCGTCACCATCAACTGGGGAACCTATGTCTGGGCGATCGGCGCCGGCCATTCGCTCGATGCCGCGCTTGGTTACTTCATCAATCCGCTATTCAGCATTGCGCTCGGCGCCATCGTGCTCAAAGAAAGGTTGGCGCCGATACAGATCGTCGCCATCTGCCTTGCAGCTATTGCGGTCATCATCCTGACGGTGAAAGCCGGCACCCTGCCCTGGGTCGCATTGTCGCTGACCTTCTCCTGGGGCTTCTATGCCTTTTTCCGCAAGACCCTGCCTGTGGGAGCGAATCAGGGCTTCTTCATCGAGGTGCTGCTGCTCTGCATCCCGGCAGCGCTTTACATCCTCTATCTGGAAGCGCGCGGCGAAGGCCACTTTTACCAGACCGGCATTTCGGATACGGCGCTTCTGCTCGGCTGCGGGCTCGTGACGGCGCTGCCGCTGATGATCTTCGCCAATGGCGCGAAGCTTCTGAGGATGTCGACCATCGGTATCATGCAGTATATCGTGCCGACCATGGTGTTCCTGATCGCCGTCTTCCTGTTCAAGGAACCCTTCGGCACGATCCAGCTCGTTGCATTTTCGCTGATCTGGGCCGGTCTCGTGCTCTACAGCTGGTCGATGCTGCGTCAGAGCAAAAGGAGGCTAACCAGCGGGCCTGGTTAGCAGATCCCCAATTAAAGCTTGGAAATCACGGCCTCTTCGCCGCCTCGGTCGCCATGCGTCTCGGCGGCGTGTTTGCGGATGGCCGGAATGATATCGGCGATCTTGTCGATGACGAGAGGCTGGACGCGATGGGCGGTATGGACGAAGCCCTCTTCCGTCATATGGCGGATAAGCTCCATCATCGGGTCCCAGAAACCATTGATATTGGCGAAGACCATCGGCTTTTCGTGCCGGCCGAGCTGACCCCAGGTCATGATCTCGACGATCTCTTCCAACGTGCCGATGCCGCCGGGCAGCGCAACGAAAGCGTCGGCGCGCTCGAACATGCCGTGTTTGCGCGCATGCATGTCAGGCGTTATGATGAGTTCGTCGAGTTGACCGAGCGAATGGCGCGTCGCTTCCATATCGACCAGAAATTCCGGAATGATGCCGGTGACCTGACCGCCGTGCGATAGCACGCCGCTCGCGACAGCGCCCATGATGCCCTTCGTTCCGCCGCCATAGATCAAGCGCAGGCCGTTTTCGGCAATGCTTTTACCCAGTTCGCGGCCGGCAGCCATGTGGGAGGGATCGCGCCCCGGCCGCGAGCCGCAATAGACGCAAATGGTTCGAATTGGCGTGGAATCGTCGGTCATGAATGCAAACAACTATGCTGCAGATGCTCAGTCAAGATTTTTCAAAGGAAAACTTGTGTCGGAACATGCGAAAATGGCTGAGAAAGCTTGTAAAAGCAGGCGAAATCGCTAGCAATTTCAGGAGTTGCGACGACTTCGCCGCGTGGAGATGAATGATGATGAAGAACCGTGCCGGTTGGCTGGCTCTGTTGGTGTTGGCAGTGGCGACCCTGTTGATGGTCTTTTTCGTGATGCCACGCATCAACGGCGACAAGACCCCGATCGGCAATGTGGTCAATCAGGCCAACGACGCGGTGAAGAATACGATCGACCAAAATGCGCAGAAGGCCGGCGAGACCGCCGAGAACGCGACCAAGGCCACGCAGAATGCCGTATCGACCGCCGTCAACACTGCAGACCTCGCGAAGAAGCTGACCGACCTGACGGGCGCGGCAACCACCTCGCTGGCCGATTTGAAGGCGCTCTTCAAGGACGGCAATGCACCGACCGAGGATGCCTTCACGGCTGCGAAGACGAAAGCGATTACCGCGCTGCAATCGATCGTCGGCTTCGCGCTCCCCGCAGGGGTCGACGCAACAGTGACGGGACTTGTGAAGAAGGTTCAGGACGGCGCTGGCAAGGCGCTCACCATCATCCAGTCCCTTCCCGACAATGCCGCCGAAGCGAGTGCGGCGATCGACAAGGCTTTCGCAGCGTTGACAGGCCAACAGGCGCCCCAGACCGACGCGGCTGCCAACCCTCGCGTACCGTCATTCGACGTGTTGCGCGTCGAGCCGGATGGCTCGACGGTTATTGCTGGTTCGGCCGAGCCGAATGCCAAGCTGGAGATCGTCGACGGCGAAAAGGTCGTCACGACGATCAATGTCGGCCCGAGCGGCGACTTTGCCGCCGTACTCGACAATCCGCTGCCGCCTGGAGACCACGAACTGGTGCTGCGCGCCACCGGCAAGGACGGCAAGGCCGTCAATTCCGAGGAAGTCGCCACCGTCTCCGTGCCGAAGGACAACTCCTCCCAGGTCCTCGCGATGGTGTCGAAGCCAGGCGCTGCAAGCCGCATCATCACCGCGCCTTCCGCCAAGCAGGGCCGCGTGGCCGCGGGCGAACAGGACACGTCAGCAGCCGACGCCCAGGCCAAAGCGACGGATAAGCCGGCGGCAACGGCAGATGCCAAACCGCAACAGAATGGTACGGCAATCGCATCCGCCAATCCTGCGGCAGGCGCGGCAACGCCACCGGCAGCAAAGGCGGAGGCGGATCAAGACGTCATGGTCAATGCGGTGGAGATCGAAAACAACCATATCTTCGTTGCCGGCACCACAAAGCCGAACGCCAAGGTCCGCGCCTATGCCGACGAGAAGCTCATCGGTGAGAACGTCGTGGGTGCGGACGGTCACTTCGTGGTAGACGGACCCATGCCGCTTGCCGTCGGCGATCACAAGATCCGCGTCGACGTGCTCGACGGAGCCGGCAAGGTCGTGGTGCGGACCAGCGTCAACTTCACGCGTCCCGAGGGCAATCAGGTGACGGTCGCGGCGCAGACCCCCGCCGCCAATGGTCAGGCACAGGCGACCACAGCAAACATGGTACCGCTCGACGAGGGCGAGCTTGCCAAGCTCAAGGAAGGCGCTGGAAAGGCTTTTGCGCTGCTCAAGGGCCTCTTTACCGACGGCAAGCAGCCGAATACGGAACAGCTCGCAGCCGCCCGCTCAGGCACGGAAATCGCGCTCAAGTCACTGTCGGAATTCCGGCCGACCATCAACGCCAGTGCTGCGCTGAAGAAAGCTGCGGCCGACGCTTCCAGCACGGCCTCCAGGGCGCTTGCCACCTTGCTTGCTTTGCCGAAAGATCCGAAATCGGTCGGCGCGGCGCTGCCTGGGCTCGAACAGATGATCGCTGTTATCACCGAGCCTGTTCAGACGGCACCGGCACAGCCGAACACAGAGGTCTCATCCAACGACAGCGGCCCGAAGACGCTCGAGCAGGCACCGCTGTCGCAGGACACCAATGCCGTCATCATCCGTCGCGGCGATACGCTGTGGCAGATCTCACGCCGCATCTACGGTGCGGGCGTGCGCTATACGACGATCTATCTGGCCAACGAAGACAAGATCAACGATCCGGACCGTATTCTGCCGGGTCAGGTCTTCGGCCTGCCGAAGGATGCATTGCCGAACGCCGAGGAGCTTCATCGTAAGCGGCTTTCGGGCGAGCATCTCTAGTAGCAACTGTAGTGCATTGAGGACATTAGCAGCGACCAGGCGCATCCACGCCTGGCCGCTGCTTTTACACGGCATGAAAATAGTATAAGCGTCGCCCGACCCCATAGCCTTCCCACAACGGCCATGTCTTGGCTATGAAGGCTTGCCAGTCGGCTGTGCAAACACTGTCACGCCCGGCTGCCCAATCATTCGCCGGAGACGGACATGGCAGGCCAGAAGAAAACCATATCGGCGGATTCCAGCAATCCGTTGAACACGATCGTCAATCTCTGGCCTTACATGTGGCCAAGCGGGCGCATGGATCTGAAGATGCGGGTGGTCTGGGCGACCGTCTTCCTACTGGTCTCGAAATTCTTCCTGCTGCTGGTCCCCTACTTCTTCAAATGGTCCGTCGATGCGCTGAACGGCAAGCTCGACATGCAAGGCATACTGCCGGCCTTCCTGGTCGGCGCCATCGCCTTGATCATCGCCACGAACGCGACACGCCTGATCCAGCTCGGCCTCAATCAGTTGCGCGACGCGCTGTTTGCGAGTGTCGGCCAATATGCGGTGCGCCAGCTCGCCTACAGGACCTTCGTGCACATGCACGAGCTCTCGCTGCGTTTCCATCTGGAGCGCAAGACCGGCGGCCTCTCGCGCATCATCGAGCGCGGCACCAAGGGCATCGAGACGATTGTCCGCTTCACGATCCTCAACACGTTTCCGACCTTCATCGAATTCCTGCTGACCGCCATCATCTTCTGGCGCGGCTATGGCTTTTCCTATCTCGCGGTCACGGCTGTCACGGTCTGGCTCTACATCTGGTTCACCGTCAAGGCGAGCGACTGGCGCATCTCCATCCGCCGGACGATGAACAACAGCGACACCGATGCCAACACCAAAGCGATCGATTCGCTGCTGAACTTCGAGACGGTCAAATATTTCGGCAACGAGGAGATGGAAGCCAGACGCTTCGATCAATCGATGGAGCGGTATGAAAAGGCAGCCACCAGTGTCTGGACGTCGCTTGGCTGGCTTAACTTCGGCCAAGGCTTGATCTTCGGCCTTGGTACGACGGTGATGCTGGTCATGTCCGGCTGGTCGGTCCTGAACGGCCATCACACGGTTGGCGACTTCGTCTTCATCAACGCGATGCTGCTGCAGCTCTCCGTGCCGCTCAACTTCATCGGCTTCGTCTATCGCGAAATACGCCAGGGCCTGACCGATATCGAGGAAATGTTCGACCTGCTCGAGGTCAAGCCCGAGGTGGTCGATGCGCCTGACGCCAAGGAGCTCGTCATCGGCAATGGCGCGATCGCGTTCAAGGACGTGCATTTCGCCTATGATCCGGCACGGCCGATCCTGAAGGGCATCTCCTTCGAGGTGCCGGCAGGCAAGACGGTCGCCGTGGTCGGGCCTTCGGGCGCCGGAAAATCGACACTGTCGCGGCTCCTCTATCGTTTCTACGATGTGCAGGACGGCACGATCACCATCGACGGCCAGGACCTGCGAACCGTCACGCAGAAGAGCCTGCGAAAAGTCATCGGTATGGTGCCGCAGGATACCGTGCTCTTCAACGACACCATCGCCTACAACATCCGCTATGGCCGGCCGGGCGCGAGCGAAGCGGAAGTGACTGGAGCAGCGGAGATCGCCCAGATCGGCGATTTCATCCGTCAGCTGCCCGAAGGTTTCGAGACCAAGGTCGGCGAACGCGGCCTCAAATTGTCTGGCGGCGAGAAACAGCGCGTGGCGATCGCGCGCACCGTTCTCAAATCGCCGCCGGTTCTGATCCTCGACGAGGCGACCTCGGCGCTCGATACGACGACCGAGCGCGAAATACAGGCCGCCGTCGACGTCGTCTCCAAGAACCGCACGACGCTTGTCATCGCGCATCGGCTGTCGACCGTCATCGGCGCGGATGAGATCATCGTGCTGAAAAGCGGCGTCATCGCCGAGCGTGGCACACATGCCGATCTTCTGGCGCGAAACGGCCTCTACGCCTCCATGTGGAACCGCCAGCGCGAGGCGACGCAGGCCGAGGAGCATCTGAAGCAAGTGCGTGAGAGCGACGATCTGGGTGTTATCGACCGGCTGGCACCGGCAAAGTGAGAAAGCCCGAGAGACGTTGCATTCTGCGCCCCGATGGCAAGCAGGGGGACGCAGTGATTATGCACCGATTGTTGTCACGAGACTGAGATGACAGCTTGCTAGGTACGAGGGTCTTTTTCAACGGAGCCCCCAAATGCGTACTTTTGCCAAAGCTTTAAGCCTGTTGCTCGTTGTCGGCCTGGCCTCGCCGGTTTTCGCCGAAGATGCCAAGCCTTTCACCGATGCAAAGGAGATCAACCTCCTCGATCTGCTGCCGCCTCCGCCGGCCAATGATTCCGCGCAGATGAAGGCCGAGCTCGGCGAAATCCTAACGATCCAGGTGACTCGCACGCCGGAAATGGCGGCTCGCGCAGTGGCCGACGCCGAAGAGAACGTCTGGCGCTTCTCCGACGTCATCGACAATCCGAAATTCACCAAGGAAAACCTGCCGAAGTTTTCGGCCTTCTTCGATCGCGTCGTCGAGACCGAAGGCGCCGTCGTCGATCCCGCCAAGGATGTCTGGAAGCGTCCGCGCCCGCATCTCTACAGCGATCTGGTCAAGCCGATTGTGCCGCTCTCCAAGTCCGGCTCCTATCCGTCCGGCCACACCACGGTCGGCACGCTGATGGGCATCGTGCTTGCCAACATGATGCCGGAAAAGCGTGCCGTCATCATGGCCCGCGCCTGGGAATATGGCCATAATCGTATTGTCGGCGGCATCCACTATGCTTCCGATATCGAAGCAGGCCGCATCGCAGGCACCGTCATCGCCGAAACCATCATGACGCATGAGGACTACAAGACCGAGTACGAAGGCGCCAAGGCTGAACTGCGCGCCGCTCTCGGCCTCTGACTTCCTATCGGCCGACGCAGTACACAGGAGGCCGCCGCCATCGGCGGCCTTTTCGTTGCGTCCTGCAGGGTTTCCAAGGGCGACACTTTTCAAGTCAGGGGAACGTTGGCATCTTGCTCGACGCGGATTGCGTTGAGGACGAGCGCGCGAAACCATTGCCCATGACAGAGTTTGCCTGTAGTCACGCTCGACTGGTATTCAGAGCAAGACCGCTTATCTTGTTCTCATTCTTTTGACTGGCATGATCTTGTCGAGGACCGAAAGTCGGTTCCTAACGGGAATGCCCTAACGGAGTAGGCCATAGATGAGCTTGATGAACAGCGTACGCAATGTCATCGTTCCCGTACACAAGGAGGGCTATCCCTTCGTTGCAGGCTTCTTCGTCGCGTCGCTGGTGCTCGGTTGGATCTTCAAGCCGCTCTTCTGGATCGGCCTGATCCTGACGCTTTGGTGCGCCTATTTCTTCCGCGACCCCGAACGCCTGACGCCCCAGGACGATGATCTGGCGATATCGCCGGCAGACGGCAAGGTTTCGAGCGTGCAGATGGTGACACCGCCGGCTGAGCTCAACCTCGGCAGCCAGCCGATGCTGCGTATCTCGATCTTCATGAACGTCTTCGATTGCCATGTGAACCGTTCGCCGATGCGCGGCCGCATCACCAACATCGCCTATCGCCAGGGCAGCTTCCTCAATGCCGAACTCGACAAGGCCAGCGAACAGAACGAGCGCAACGGCCTCGTGATCGAAACGAAACATGGCGAAATCGGCGTCGTGCAGATTGCCGGCCTTGTTGCCCGGCGCATTCTTTGCTTCGTCCATCCGAACGAGCCGCTGGATGCCGGCGAGCGCATCGGCCTCATCCGCTTCGGCTCGCGCCTCGATGTCTTCCTGCCGGAAGGTGCTTCGTCGCGTGTTGCCGTCGGCCAGCGGGCGATCGCCGGCGAAACCGTCATTGCCGAATTCGGCTCGGCCAAGGGCGCAACCCTTAGCCGCCGTAGCTGAAGTGTAGGAATACGAGCGAGATGAAGACGCCTTTTCCGCCTTTCGAGCCACACGGGCCTAACGACGAAGCACGCGGACCGCGTCTCCGGGAAATTCCGTTGCGGCTGATCGTGCCGAACATGATCACCGTGCTGGCGATCTGCTCGGGGCTGACCGGCATTCGCCTCGCTTTCGAAAACCGCTACGAACTTGCCGTCGTGGCCGTGCTGGTCGCCGCCTTCCTCGACGGTATCGACGGGCGCGTCGCGCGGCTGATGAAGGCCACCTCGAAGTTCGGCGCGCAGATGGATTCGCTCGCCGACATCGTCAATTTCGGCGTTGCCCCGGCACTCGTCGTCTACGTTTTCCTGCTCGACCAGGCCCGCTCGCTTGGCTGGATCGCGGCGCTGATCTACACGATCGCTGCCGGGCTGCGGCTCGCCCGCTTCAACGTCATGGCCGAGCGCGAGCACAAGGCCTCCTGGCAGTCGGAATATTTCGTCGGCGTACCCGCGCCTGCCGGCGCCATGCTGGTGCTGCTGCCTGTTTATCTGGGCTTTCTCGGCTTGACGCCGGACCACACCTTCGCCTTATGGGGTGCAGCCTACACCGTCCTCATCGGCTTCCTGCTGGTCAGCCGCCTGCCGGTATGGTCCGGCAAATCGGAAGGCAATGGCGTAAGGCGCGATCTGGTGCTGCCGATCATGCTCGGCCTCGTCGTCTATGTCGCGCTGCTGATGAGCTATACGTGGCATGTCATGGTCGTGACCGTCGTCATCTATTTGCTGTCCCTGCCCTTCGGCGCACGCTCCTGGGCAAAGAAATACGGCACCTACACCATCAATGGACCCGCCGATCCCAATGTCGACGATTCCAACGACGACATCGGCCGGCATATCTAGCGCCGGCATATCAAACCGTTGCACAACAGTCCTCTGGTGGCATCGCCGGGCTGCAACCGCTAGTCTGTAAGCCTCCCTTATCAATCAGAGGCATGACGGTCGCTCATCGGCGCAACGGGAAGCCAGATCGGCGCGATATTTCCGCAGATTCAAACATTGCGGCAGCGCGGATTCTACACGAGGTTTCGGCGCTAATCTCTCGAAATATGGTCGTTGTTTACAAAAGCTGATTGGAAAACGCCTTCGATTTGTCATGATTTACGACAAAAAGCACTACTCGACTGTGAATCGAAAAATGCTCCGGGGGAGCATGGTGAGGAGTGAAACATGACGCAGAAGAAAGACCAGCCGGCACAACCGCAGGCAAAGATCGATCCCAGCAAGCATTATCGTCCGCTGGGGCTGAAAGCCGTTCTTGCAGCCCATCTGATGCTGAAGACGAAGCCTCTCAAGAAGAAGATCGCCTGAGAATATAGCTCTGCCCGCCGCCGACAAATACCGGCAGGCAGCATTTCCGGTCACTGGCCGCTAAATGGCGGCCGCTTAGAGAAGACTTAGCTGGCCATCGTCCGGATCCGCCTTCTTCGGCGGTTTCCTGACCGGATCGAGTACCACGGGTGTCTGCACATCCGGCCCCATATTGGCAACCTTGTTGACGCGATCCGAAACCGGGATCGCCTCGAAAAAATCCTCCTGGACCGGCTTCATCAGACCAAGGACATCGCAAGGCTCCTGCGTCTTGCAATCGAGCCAGCGGGCAAAATCCTCCGGCTTGATGACGACGGGCATGCGGTCATGGATGGATCGGATGGCGCTGTTTGCCGCCGTGGTCAGGATCGCACCCGTATCGACTTCCGAACCGTCGGCCGACGACCAGGTTTCCATCAGCCCGGCAAAAGCGATGACGCCGCCACTGCGGGGCCGAATCCAGTAGGCTTGCGGCTTCTCACCGCTTTCCTTCGGCGGCCGGTGCCATTCGTAGAAGCCGGATGCTGGGATGAGGATGCGGCGATGGCGCATGGCCGCGCGGAAGGAAGCCTTGCCGATCGCCGTTTCCGCCCTCGCATTGATCAGAAGCGGGAAATCCTTGGGGTCCTTCACCCAGTCGGGCATGAAGCCCCAGCGCACGAGCAGGGCGCGACGATCCGGCAGGTTGCTTCCCGGTCGCTGCCGATCGCCCGATATCACGACAAGGATCGGCTGCGTCGGCGCGATATTGTAGCGCGCGGGAAAAGCCTCGTTCAGCAGGACGCCGAGCGCTTCCCCCACGTGATCTGCCGTTGATGTCAAAGCGAAACGTCCGCACATGAGGCCTGTGTTGCACCCGAAAAGCGGCGGGTCAAGCCTAAGATCAGCCGCGCGGCCCGAAGAGAATGATCCCCGCGCCGGCAAGGCAGATGGCGGCCCCAGAAATATCCCATCGGTCCGGCAGCCGTCCTTCGGCGAGCCAGAGCCAGAGAATGGAGGCAATGATATAGACACCGCCATAGGCAGCAAAAGTGCGGCCGGCCGCCTCGCTCGGCACCAGCGCCAGCAGCCAGGCAAAGAGCGCCAGCGAGACGAGGCCGGGTGCGAGCCACCAGACGGGCTTCGACAGACGCAACCAGGCCCAGAAGGCAAAGCAGCCTGCAATTTCGGCAAGAGCCGCCAAAGCATATAGCCCGAAGATCATCCCGATCGTTCCTATATTCGGTGCATTCAGAATCGTCGCCTTAGCCGGAAGCGAGTTAAGGGGCTTTCCTGTGGGACAGCAAGCGCCGTTTCCTGTAGAAATTGGCCGCAGATGGCTCGTTGCCATCGCGCATCGATCTTCCTATCCGAATGCAAAGCGATCCATGACCTCCAATCCTCGCCCTGCCTCCTCGGCCATTCTCCAACGCAACGGCCGCTTCCTGCTGGTGTTGCGCAGCAATCCCCCGTCTGCCGATATGTACGCCTTTCCGGGAGGACGGGCCGAAGAAGGAGAGACACCGGCCGACGCGGCACTGCGTGAGTTCAAAGAAGAGACGGGCATATCTGCGCGCAATCCCCGACTGTTCGAGACGTACGACCTGCGCTCCCACGCGGCGGACGGAACACTGACGAGCCACTTCCTGCTCTCGGTCTTTCTTGTGGATGCCGATGAGGATGCGGTCGCCGAAGCTGCCGACGATGCGGCTGCCATTGGTTGGTACACGCTGGAGGAGGTGCGCACCTTGCCCGTTCCCGCCAGTGTGCTCGAGTGCGTGGAACGGCTTGCTGCAGAAAACGCATAGCTCGGCGCCGAAATTAACGATGCTGAGCAATATCGGCGTGGAAACCGCCTGCCACGCCTTGTTCCCGTCATGCTTGTCCGGTCAACATGGTTACATGATTCATAACAGCCTTGGCCGACCGCTTCTGATCTGCATCGCGCTTGCCGCAGCCTTTCCCGCTGCCGCACAGCCAGCAGCAAGCGCGCCGCCGGCACAGGCTGCCGATAATGCGAATGCCGAGCAGCCGGCACCCTATGACGAGCAGCTTTCCCGACTTTCCGAAATTCTCGGTTCGATCGACTATCTGCGCAATCTATGCAGCCCGACGCAGGAAGACGGATGGCGCGGCGACATGCAGCACTTGCTCGACACGGAGACCAAGAGCGAGCCGAAACGAAAGGAAAGGCTCACTGCGGCTTTCAACCGTGGATATCGGTCCTTCGCATCGGTTTACACGAATTGCACGCCGCAGGCCCGCACCGCGGAAGAGCGATACCGTAACGAAGGTGCAACACTGGCGACAGAAATCACCGCACGCTTTGGAAATTGACGATTTATTAACCTCTTTTCATAGCGAGCCGTGTCGTTTTGGGAAAAGGCTGATAGAGTTATTAAGCAAGTGGTAAGGACATGAACGTCTCGAGGAAAGAAACAATGGAAACCAGCCTGAACGAAATCGACGACATGATCGTTCATGAAAAGATGCAGGCAGCGCTGGAATACCAGAATGAGGCTTGGGCCGACGGCATGGCAGATGGCATCGAGCCCGAAATCATCGCCGACGCCGCCATCGCCCACGCGATTCGCGAGACGATCCGGAATCAAGGGGAACAGGGCGCCGAAGCCTTGCTCGAATCGCTGCGTGAACGCATGCTCGCTGGCGAGTTCTCTCCGAACCGTACCCTGCAATAACACTCAGAGATTGCTAATGCGTATCTTTCCAGGCAATGCGCTCACCTGTTCCATTGCCTCGTTCGCTGCCGTAACCCTGCTTTTGGGCAGCACTGCCTTGCCGCTACCGGCCAATGCCTTTTCCCAGCTCAACCCGCCGGCTCCCCAGGCGAAAGACGCAGTACAGTCCACTCCCAAAAAGAACGAGAAGCCGATCGAGCAGGCGCTGGAAGCGCCTGCCAATAACGCGCTGCCAATGCCCGATCCGCTGATCAACAAGCAGGCAAGCCAGAGCAGCGGCGATGCTTCAAACACGAACAAGTCAGTCGAATTCCTCTACGATATCGACAAGGCGCCGGAGCCGGTAAAGAAGCTCCGTGCGGCAATCGTCGAGGCTGCCGCTTCCGGTGATCTCGAACGCCTGCGCCCGCTGATGAATGTCGGCGGCGGGCTCAAGCAGACGCAGGTCACCGCCGACGACCCCGGCGAAGATCCGATCAAGACCCTGCATGATCTTTCAGGTGATCCCGACGGCATCGAGATCCTTTCCATCCTCCTCGACATCATGTCGACCGGCTTTGCTCATGTCGGCCAGGGAACCCCTGACGAGGTCTATGTCTGGCCCTATTTCGCCGAGAAGGACATCAAGACGCTCTCCACGCCGGAGAAGGTCGATCTGATGCGCATTGTGACGGCTGGTGACTATGCCGACATGCTGGAATTCGGCGGCTATAATTTCTATCGCGTTGGCATCACGCCGGACGGCCGCTGGAAATTCTTTACCTCGGGCGAATGATCCGGCCGGGGAACTTGCGGTTCCCCGCCGAAGGCCCTACCTCTGCGTGATGAAGCATGTCGCGCAAAAGTGCGCAGCGGTTTTGCGGCAACGACATGCGCAAGATCAAAGACCTGAAGCGCAGGAAGCGATCTGAAAGATCGCGACGTGCTTTAGGCCAAATCAGCGGAACCATCATGCCAGCCGTATTCCTTAGAGAGCGCTCCTTCATCCGCATTGCCGGCGCGGAGGCGGAGACGTTCCTGCATAATCTCATCACCACCGACCTTGCCTCGCTCGGCACCGACGAGGCGTGCCCAGGCGCGCTGCTCACGCCGCAGGGCAAGATCCTGTTCGACTTCATGATCTGGCGGGATGGCCCTGACTTTCTGCTCGAAACGGACACGGCGCAGCGGGAGAGCCTGCTCAAACGGCTCACCATGTATCGCCTGCGCGCCAAGGTCGATTTCGTCGCGGAGGAGATGCAGGGCGTCACGGTCGTATGGGGAGATGCCACGGGCGACAGTCCCAAGGACAGCCGCTTCGCAAGGGCGGGAATTGTGCTGACCCGGACGCCCGGCGAGCACGGCAGCGATCCCGAGATACTTTATGACGCGCTGCGTATCGACAACGGCATCGCCGTTTCCGGCCGCGATTTCGCATTGCAGGAAGCTTTCCCGCATGATGTGCTGATGGATCTGAATGGCGGGCTGGGCTTCCGCAAGGGCTGCTATATCGGCCAGGAAGTGGTTTCCCGCATGCATCATCGCGGAACGGCGCGCAGGCGTGTCGTCATCGTCAACGGCAGCGCCGAGTTGCCGCCCTCCGGCACGGAATTGACTGTCGGCAGCAAGCCGATTGGAACGCTCGGCTCGACCGTCGGCAATATGGGCCTAGCCATCATCCGCATAGACCGGGCCGGTGAAGCCATTGCCGAAGAGGTTCCGATAAAGGCTGGTGAGGTCGACGTCACCGTGTCTCTTCCGACCTGGTCCGGCCTCTCCTTCCCCACCCGCGCCGATGAGGCGTCGGCATGACATCGGTGACGACCGCGCGCGCCTGGCAGCGCATGTTATCCGGGCGCAGGCTCGACCTTCTCGATCCCTCGCCGCTCGACGTCGAGATCAGCGACATTGCGCATGGGCTTGCCCGTGTCGCGCGCTGGAATGGACAGACCGCCGGCGACCATGCCTTTTCGGTGGCGCAACACAGCCTTGTCGTCGAGGCGATCTTTCGCCATCTCAATCCGGCAACGCCCGACGAACTGCTTGCCGCCTTGCTGCATGACGCACCGGAGTATGTGATTGGCGACATGATCTCTCCGTTCAAGTCCGTCGTGGGCGGCGATTACAAGGTCGTGGAGAAGCGACTCGAGGCGGCAATCTACCGGCGCTTCGCCCTGCCCCCGCATTGCGCGCCAAAGCTCAAGGAAAAGATCAAGAAGGCCGATACGATCTCGGCCTATTTCGAGGCGACGCTGCTTGCCGGCTTCACGCCCGATGAAGCCCGCAAATTCTTCGGCCAGCCGCGCGACATCACACGCGAGATGCTACCGATCGACCCCATGCCGGCAATCGAAGCACAACGGCTGTTCCTCAAGCGCTTCGAGGCGATCGAGGCAGAGCGCGTTACCATGAGGGTTGGAGCGTGACCGCGATCGTCATATCGCCGCTTGCGCGCATCGCCGAAATGGCCGTTCACCATGGCGCGCGCGAAATGATCAGCCTGATGGCCAAGGAACACAGCTTCCACCGTCCCGCGGTCATTCAGGCGGATCGGCATCTGCTGCTCAATATGAACGACATCAGCTTTGCCGGAACCGGCGATCTCGTCGCTCCCCAGGAGACACATGTTCGCGCCATCATCGATTTCGCGACTGGCTGGGATCGCAGCGCGCCCTTGCTCATCCATTGCTGGATGGGCGTCTCACGCTCGCCGGCGGCAGCACTGATCGCGGCCTTAGCCGTTCACCCGGAGGAGGACGACCTTGTGCTGGTGCGCCGCCTGCGCGCGAGCTCGCCATTCGCCACGCCGAATGCCCGACTCGTTGCCATCGGCGACGACATGCTTGGACGCCGGGGGCGGCTGGTTGCTGCAGTCAAAGAGATCGGCCGTGGCGCGGATGCTGACGGCAATGCGCCTTTCATGCTGCCCTTGGCCGACTCGAGCACTGGCGCTTTAAAAAACGGAGACAGCGTTGCGCAATCTCCGCTCGCTTCACAGCAATGAACCACCGCGATCACGCGGCGACGACATCCGTTTGATCCGGGTCATACTGACCGTAAGTATTCTGATAAAGCGACGGCGGATCCTGCATGTCGTTCAGCAAGACGTCCAGCGCCTGATCTTTAGCAAGTGTCGCGGCATCCGTTGGACTGCTGTCGCTCGTATCGGGCTCCAGCGACAACATATCGGCGGCTGAGGCATCCGACGATTTCAGGGCATCGAGACCCTCGGCGAGCTGATCCTTGGTCAGGGAGCCGGCGTTTTGCATATCAAGGCTCTTGAACAGGTTTTCCGCATCGCTCTCGCTCATATCCTTCGGACGCCCAGCAACGAACTCGTCCTGCGAGACTTTGCCGTCCTTGTCGATGTCCAGGCTGGCAAACAGCTGGTCCATGGGCGATTCGCCGGAAGAGCCAGCGGCCGACGTGGAACCGCTTAACTGGCTGTTCTGCTGCATCTGTAACAGCATCGAGGCCAGATTGCCGGAAAAGACATCCGTCGCGCTGGGATCACTGCTGCCGTTACTGTCCTCATCGTTGAGAATGCTCGCCGACAGAAGACCGGACTGCGCCGCCTCCTCCAGCTCCTGCGCATCCACGACGCCGTCCTGATTCTTATCCAGGGGACTGTACGAGGCAGCCGTCATGCTGCTTCCAATTGAAGAAACCCCGCTCATCCAAATCTCCTACGGCAAATGCCATCGCGTGTTTGATAGACCCCGGCACGCTTAGTCATCTGCAGATAGGATAGATCTGTTTGCCCTGCCGGTTGAAGATCGGTGTTAATTCACCATTAACCATAATTGACAGACACCGAATCATATCGCCGGTGGGCGCCTAGGCAGCAGAAACAACCGCTGCTTGGCACCGCCGCTTCATTGGCGCGAATCATCTTTGCTTGCTTAAGGACCGGCTTCATTGGATGACGGCACATGCCAGGCGCTTGCCGGCGCCGCCGACGGGCTGACTGCGATAATCATCCGAGTCGGCATGGATCATCAGCGTGCGGCCGCGGATGCCGTTCTTCCCGTTCAGCGATACCATGCCATTGAAGACCTGGGCACGCAGCTTGCCATCCTGATCGACATACTGGTTGGGCATATCGCCGGCATGCGGACCGTTCGCGGCCAGAAAGCCGTGTTCGGCCTTGGTGGGATTGAAATGGCCACCGGCGGACTCGAAGCCGTGTGCATGGTCGCAACGGCTATTTTCATGGATATGGAAGGCGACCCAGCGATTGGCCGGCATGCCTGACACTTCCATCTCGATCAGCACGCCCTTTTTGCCCTCGGTCAAGGTCGCCCGGCCGGCTTGTTTACCGTCGAGACCGACGAAATCAGCAGTGGCGGTGTTTTGACTTTGGGTTTGCGCTGCCGCGGGCGCGGCTGCGGCAAGGGCAAGAATTGCAACGATCGTCATCCGCTTCATGGAACACCCTCCCTGTTCTGCGTGGCAATTGCCCAACGCGTGGCAGGCATGAGGGTTCCGGCGAATGGAAAAAATGACCTTAATCAAAATGATAAGGCGACTTACCGGCATTCCGGCGGGCCGCCTTACATCGGATGAAAGTGCTTGTCAGGCCGCTATGCTGTCGACGTCATACTGGCCGTATGTGCTGTTATAGGCATCCATCGGCGACAGCAGATCCAGGTCGAAATCGACATTGGATTCCGGTGACTTGGCCGTGGAAGCGATATCGGCGCTCGGCAATTGCATGAGCTTGGCAATGAAGCCGCTCAGTGCACCATTCGAACCATTGGCAGCAGCGTCGGTACCGCTGGCCTCGAGAATGCCGGGGCGCTCGTCCACCGCGCGTTCCTCTTGGCTCAAAAGACCATCGCCATTCGAATCGAGACGCGAAAGCGTGCCACGATACGGGTAGGAGCTGTTGGATACGGAAGAAACATGGGACATACAAACCTCCTAAGGTAGGAGCCGCCTCATGCGACGTCGTTTGTACGCAATACATTCAGAGTTAGACTATGAGACGTTATTAAGCTGCTTCGCGCTGCCGGTAAAGACAAATTATTAATGAGTATTAACCATAGTTCTCAAGCGGTAAATCTGAATTTCCTAATGTTCCCTTTGCAATCCGCTATGAGGAAATCCGGCATAATCCACTGGAATCATAGGGGAATCTGACTATCTAGTCTTACCCGGCGAGCGGTTTCGTATATGCTACGGCGGATCGCCCATGGAGAAGACATGATGGAATTGTTACCGCTCGTCATCCTGGTCGTCGGTATCCTGGTACTGCGGGGCCACAACCTAAGGATAAAGCAGCTGGAAGCGCGCGTTCAGGAGCTGCAAAATGCTCTCGCGGGTAAGATGCTGACGGCGGAAACGGGCAAATCGATTCCTGCGACGGATTCGACGGCTCTTACTGCTCAACAGCCTGTCGAAGAGGAGCCGAAAGCGGTGATCGAAGAGATCTCCGCGCCCGATACCGAGCAGCCGGCCCTCGCCGCAAACAATGTCGCGGATGCGGCCGCGGAAGAGCCCACTCTTCTTGCCGGCCAGACATCCGCGCAGGCCAAGGAAAGCCTGGAGAGCACGATCGGTGCACGCTGGGCCGTCTGGGTCGGCGGCATGGCGCTGGCGCTCGGCGGCATCTTCATGGTCAAATATTCGATCGAGAGCGGTCTTCTCAGCCCCGGCATCCGGCTTGTTCTTGCCGCGCTCTTCGGTCTCGTCCTGATCGCCGCCGGTGAAGTGATCCGCCGCCGCGCCGCGCCGGTTCTGAACAATGCCTTCCAGAATGCAATGATCCCTGGCGTCTTGACGGCGGCTGGCGTCGTTGCACTGTTCGGCGCGACCTATGCCGCGCATGCCATCTACGAATTCATCGGCCCCACGACCGCCTTCATTCTTCTCGCACTGATCTCGCTCGCCACGCTCGGACTATCGCTGTTGCACGGACAAGCGCTTGCCGGCCTCGGTCTGCTGGCATCAATGGCAACCCCTGCGCTGATCGCATCGACTGCGCCACGCCCTTGGACACTCTTCGGCTATCTCGTTTTGACCTGGTTTGCGACCCTGCTGGCGTCGCGCCTGCGTCGCTGGCTGATCGTGCCATCACTCGCAAATGGGCTGCTGAGCCTCTGGCCTCTGCTCTACATTACCTTCAGCCCCGCGGTCGATCTGACGCCGGTTACGCTTGCTGTGCTTGCGATGATCGGCGGCACCATCTTCCTCTGGCCGGGGCGCTATCCGATCTCCGAGGTGGCAAAAGAAGGCAACGCAACAGCACCGTCCGAAGATATGCCCCAGCAATCCAGCGCCGGCATGGAATGGGCGGCGTTTCTCGCCCGGCAGCCGCTCGGAATGACGCTGACGGCAGCGATTGGCGCGCTTGCGGTATCGCTCTGTATCGTCGGCTACAGCCTTCGATATGGATATCCCATTGTTGACGCCGCATTCATGTTTGCGGCGATCGTTGCGGCGGTAGCGGCCTTCGGTGCCGGCCGCCTGCATGCAGCCTGGGCAACGATCCTGTCAGCGCTTGTCGCCATTATTGGCACGTCCGGCATTCTGACCAACTGGATTGGCGGGATCGAATCCACAGGTACGGACGGAACCGCCAGCCTGCAAAGCACAGTGCTCTATGAAGTGCTTGGCCTCGGCGTCCTCTTCGTGCTGATCGGTGCCTTCTTCCTCCGGCGCTTCGCCCAGGCGGAGAAACCCTATGCCGCGCTTTGGAGCCTTGTCATGGCCGCCACGCCGCTGGCGATCGCAACGATCAGCTTCGTCAACTTCGGCAATTGGACGCTCGACTGGCTACATGGGCTCTACGGCATCGGACTGGCACTAGTTCTCATCGGGCTTGCCGAATGGCAGGATCGCCGAGACGACGAAGTGCTGAGCCTGCCGGCGAACATTCTCGCTGCCGGCTCCTTCGCCGCGGCCGTCTTCGCCCTGCATACGCTTGCGCATCATGCCACCGCGACGATCCTGCTGCCGATTCTCGGTATCGCCTATCTTTTGGCGGGGCGCTTGCGCAATTGGCTCGTTCTGCCCTGGACCATGGTTGCCGCGCTCGTCATCGCCATGGGGCGCATCGCCTGGCAGCCGACGATCGTCGATCCCTCTGAACTTGGGACGACGCCGGTCTTCAACATGCTGCTTGCCGGTTACGGCATTCCGGCCGCCCTTGCCGTCCTTGCGGCGTTCATCACGCGTGATTCGCCGAGCCTGCGGCTGCGCAACGCTTTACAGGCGCTCGCCTGCTTCCTCGTGTTGTTGACGATCGCCATCCTCGTGCGCCACGCCATGAACGGCGGCATTCTGAACGATGCGGCTCCAACGCTCGGGGAACAGTCGATCTATACGCTGCTGGCAATCGGTGCCTCGGCGACGCTGATGGCGCTCGATCTCAGCGCGGCGAGCCCTGTCTTCCGTTATGGCGGCATGGCGCTCGGCGTCATTTCGGTCTTCATGATCCTGACCCTGCATCTGCTGGGGCTGAACCCGTTCATGACGGGTGAGAGCACAGGTGGCATCCTGCTTTTCAACCTGCTGCTGCTCGCCTATCTCCTGCCAGCCATCGCCTATGGCGGCCTGGCGCTCTTTGCCCGCAATCGTCGTCCCCTGCCCTATGTCGGCATGCTGGCGGTCGCTGCGGCCGTGATGGCCTTCGCATGGGCAACCCTGTCGGTGCGGCGCTTCTGGCAGGGCGAGTACATTCCCTTCTGGAACGGTTTCATCCAGGGGGAGCTCTATTCCTATTCCGTCGTCTGGCTGCTGATCGGCATCGCGCTTCTCGGGCTCGGGACCCGCCTCGAGGCCCGGAGCCTGCGCATCGCCTCGGCGGTGCTGGTCTTCATCGCCGTCGTCAAGGCCTTCCTCATCGACATGGCGAACCTGGAAGGCTTCCTGCGGGCGCTGTCCTTCATCGGCCTCGGTGCCGTGCTGATTGGGATCGGCCTGTTCTACCAGAGGATCCTGACGCGCAAGAAAGCGACGGAATGATTGCGGCGAATCCTTTCGCCCGGTAGGAAGAAAGAACCTGCCGACTGACCATCCCGGAGCAAGTGCGACCATGGACACCGACAAGATGGCGCGGGCTTTCGCCCCGTTCGAAGCACTGGCTGCGGATCTCATTCCGCACGCCGCGGATGGCGATGACGGTTCGCACGATATTGCCCATATCCTGCGCGTCTTCCGCAATGCCATGGCCATCCAGGCCGAAGAAGGCGGCAATGCCCGCATTCTCGCCGCTGCCGTGCTGCTGCATGATTGCGTTGCCGTGGAAAAGAATTCGCCGCATCGCGCGCAAGCCTCGCGGCTTGCAGCCGAGAAAGCTTCGGGCATCCTGCGGCAGCTCGGCTGGGCGGAAGAGGATATCGCGGCTGCCGCGCATGCGATCACCACGCATAGTTTCTCCGCCAACCTACAGCCGGAAACACTGGAAGCGAAGATCCTGCAGGATGCCGATCGGCTGGATGCCATCGGCATGGTCGGTGCGGCACGTTGCTTCTACATTGCAGGCCGCCTCGGCTCTGGCCTTTACGACCCGTTCGATCCGCTTGCGACAGAGCGGCCGCTTGACGACAAGCGCTTCGCCATTGACCATTTCGAGACAAAGCTGTTCAAACTGGCGGACGGATTCCAGACCGAGACCGGAGCTAGGTTTGCCGGTGCACGGCATGACCGGCTGAAGACCGTGCTGGCAATGTTCATTGACGAAATCTGAGGCCACCCATGCGCGTCAGCGATCTTTTCATCTATCCCCTCAAGAGCGCCCGCGGCATCGCCATTCCGTCGGCAGCTGTCGATGCTTTCGGTCTTGCCGGTGATCGCCGCGCCATGCTGGTCGATCCTTCGGGTAACTTCATCACCCAGCGCGAATTGCAGGCACTGGCGCGGATCGATATCCAGCCAGCGCCTTCCTATCTGCGCCTGAAGATGGAGGGCAAACCAGACATCATCGTTCCGCCGCCACACCCCGACAACCGCATGGACATCATCGTCTGGAAATCGGCCGTCAATGCATCCGTCGCGGATGAGGACACCAACAAGGCGCTGTCGACATGGATGGGCCGCGAAGTCAAAATGGTGTTCTTCGACAGGCTCGCGAAGCGCATCGCCAACCCGGAATGGGCGGGCGAGGATACGCCTGTTACGTTTTCGGATGGCTACCAGATTCTGGTCACCACCACCGGCTCGCTGAAGGCGCTCAACACCGATCTCGCCGCTCACGGCGAGGGCGCAGTCGGCATGGAGCGCTTCCGCCCCAACATCGTCATCGATATCGACGAGGAATGGCCGGAGGATCGCTGGGCCGCCATCGAAATCGGTAGTATCCGTCTCGATCTCGTCAAGCCCTGTTCGCGCTGCATCATGACGACGCAGGATCAGCAGACAGGCTCGCGCGACGTGCCGAACCCGATGCCCGCCATGGGCCGCATCCGCATGTCGGCCGACCGCCGCGTCCCCGGCCCGCTCTTCGGCTGGAACGCCGTGCCGCGCGGCGAAGGCTCGGTGAAGATTGGCGACATGGTGACGGTGCTTGAGGAGCGGCCGGAAGGTTGGGCACTCAAGCGGCGCTAGAGCCGTTTCGCTTTTCTTCGAATCGCGAAATGCTCTATCCTTTTGTTCTCTCGCAATTCCGGACGGAAAATCGCTACGCACTTTTCCTGGAATTGCTCTAAAACTGATCCTCTGCGCAGGCTGTTTACTGCTTAGCCTTTGGCGACAAGGGTTGGAGATGCCATGCCCTCGTTCAGTGAAGCGACGGCAACCGCCTTCAGCGCGGCTTGCATAAAGCCGTCGCGCGCCGCGGCGATCTCTATGCCGCGCGGCTCGTAGACATGGCGATGCAGGAAAAAGCCGGTCAGGCGGAAGGCGGCTGAAAGGCTTTCCCTATCTGCGGCGATCATGGCCCCTGTCGTCAGAAACGGCGGCAATGCCAGCATCTTGTCCGCCCAGGGCATACCGGCCGCCCGGCAAACGGCACGCCCGGACTTCGGCGAAACGAAAGCCAGATCCTCACGCACGCCCGTTGCCGCGCATTCCGTCAAATCGAGGCCGAAACCGAGATCGTTCAGCACGGCAAGTTCGAAACGCACGAAGAGTTCGCCGGCATCGGCGGGATTCTGCAGGTTTTCAAGGATGACATCGAGCGCATCGTAGAGGTGCGGGTGCGGATCGCGCTCCGGCAGCAGCCGCAGCAAAGCGGCCATCGCCTGCACGCCATAGACAGCGGTCGCTGTCTCCATCAGCCGCGCAGCCCGCAGTGTCACCGGCTCCATGCGAAATTCGCCGAGATGCTCATGCAGTCTTGCCCGCCAGGTGACTTCGACGAGATTGCCGGCCTGCAGTACCGGCTGCATGGCCCGCGAGCGGCCGGATCGCACCAATCCCATATGGCGACCGCGGGTACGCGTCATCACCTCGGCGACGACGCTGGTCTCGCCGAGACGTTTGACGCCCAGAATGATCGCATGGTCCTGCCATTGCATCGGCCGGTTGCCCCGAAAGATTTCCGCGATTCGAGTTTAGGACAAATGACTGCCGCTGTCACATGGCGAGCGGGGAACTGCCGGCCAGCGTCTCGACGAAGAGGCGCATGGATTGCTCATCGAAAGGCTTATTCAAAAGCGGCACATGCCGCAGATCTGCCGGAAAATCGAGTGTATCGGAATAGCCGCTGACGAAGCCGAAGGAAATGCCGCGTTCCATCAACAATCGGGCAAAGCCGAAACTGGTCGACTCCCCAAGATTCACATCGAGCATTGCAAAATCATAATGTTCAGAATGAATGGCGTTGACCGCCTGCTCCAGATTCGAAGCAATCTCAATTTCTCGAATTCCGACGAGGTGAAGAATTTCCTCCGCCTCCATGGCAATGATAAGATTATCTTCCAGTATAAGGACGCGCTGAAACGTCATATCAGCGCCATCCTTGCACGTACGCGCCAATTGGCGCACCCCGTAAAAAGTCCCGCATCTATCCCTCCGGCGCCAATCATCGGCCCGTCTTGAATGGATGGCTTTGCCC
Source organism: Rhizobium pantanalense (assembly GCF_030182525.1). Classification (NCBI taxonomy): domain Bacteria; kingdom Pseudomonadati; phylum Pseudomonadota; class Alphaproteobacteria; order Hyphomicrobiales; family Rhizobiaceae; genus Rhizobium; species Rhizobium pantanalense. Next base: position 322,435 of record NZ_JAQJCH010000006.1, on the reverse strand, counting down.
ATCCGTTTTGGCTCAGTCTCTTGTGACATGACTTCGCCTCCAATCCGCTTCGCACTTTTTGCACTGCGGGACTATGGGCTCGTCACCATGCTCCAATCGCTTTTGCCGCCGCGGTTAGTAAAAGGTGAAACTGGTCGAAAAGTGACGATAATAATAATCTATGCTGATACAGTTGTCGTCAGCATTTAAAAAAGACATGTCCTTTGTGCAAAAGGCTACCCTCAAATGAAGGGGCGCCTGACCGAATCAAGGCCGTCCCAACCGGCAAGCTCAGCAAGCCCTTCGCCGTCCAAAACCTCGCAGCCTCGCTCGTTCCAGAGCAGCAGCTTCCGCGCCGCCAACTTTTTCAATGTCTTGTTGGTATGAACCACTGAAAGACCAAGCGTGTCGGCGACGTGCTGCTGCCGGATGGGGATGATCTTACTGCCGTTGAACAAGCGGAGTGCGCTCGCGCGCTGATGCAGATACGCGATCAGATAGGCTGCACGCTCGAGTGCAGAGCGGCGACCTATGCTTAGAAGATGTTCATCCAGTATCCGCTCCTCACGCGATGCGATCCAGGTCAGATCGTAGGCCAGCGAAGCATGGGAATTGTAGAGCGTCATCAATTCCGTGCGCTCGAAGACGCAAAGCGATATCGGCGAAAGCGCCTCCGTCGAGTGCTGCATCTCGCCCATGATCGAACCTTGCAATCCAATAAGGTCGCCGGGCATCACATAATTCAGGATCTGGCGGCGCCCATCCTCCAGCGTCTTGTAGCGGAAGCCCCAGCCGGAGAGGATGGTGAAAAGATGCGCGCTATGCGCACCTTCGAGGAAAATAGTAGCCCCGGCGTCGACAAGAAGTTCGCCCTTCTTGAAACCGCTGATGAAATTCAGCTCGTCGCGCTCGAATTCCCGGAAATGCGGCAAGGATCTTAGCGGACATTGCTGGCAGGGCGTGCGTTGTCCATGCACAGTCGCGGCTGCCTTCATCATGAAACGCTCCCCTCAGTCGCAGCGGCAAAACGACATGCCCGATAAACCGCTGCAATATAAAGCGCTCAGGGAAGCAAAGTTCCATCAATGCGGGAAATCGAGCCCCATCTCCCGGAAACGCTCGGGATCGTCTCCCCAGTTTTCGCGGACCTTGATGAAGAGGAAAAGGTGTACGGGCTGTTCCAGAATTTCGGAGAGCTCCTTGCGCGACGCGGTCGAGATCGCCTTGATCGTCTCGCCGCCCTTGCCTAGCGCGATCTTTTTCTGGCTCTCGCGCTCGACATAGATCACCTGTTCGATGCGCACCGAGCCATCCTTGCGCTCTTCCCATTTTTCGGTCTCGACATGCGAGGAATAGGGAAGCTCCTGGTGCAGGCGCAGAAACAGCTTTTCCCGGGTAATTTCGGCGGCGAGCTGGCGCATCGGCAGGTCGGAAATCTGGTCCTCGGGATAGTACCAGGGACCTTCCGGCAAGGTCTTTGCCAGATAATCCATCACGTCGTCACAGCCGGAGCCGTTCTCCGCCGAGATCATGAAGGTCTGCTCGAAAGCGATCTTCTCGTTGGCGGCGGCGGCAAGCGCCAGCAGATCCTCGCGGCGGACGCGGTCGATCTTGTTCAAAACCAGGATCTTCGGCTGGGAAACGTCCTTCAAGCCTTCCAGAATGGCCTCGGCATCGCCACGCAAACCACGCTCGCTATCGATCAGCAGCATGATGAGATCGGCATCCTTGGCGCCTCCCCAGGCAGACGTCACCATGGCGCGATCAAGCCGGCGGCGAGGCTTGAAGATGCCGGGCGTGTCCATGAAAACGATCTGCGCGTTGTTGTGAATGGCGATGCCGCGCACGATCGCGCGCGTCGTCTGCACCTTGTGGCTGACGATCGATACCTTGGCGCCGACAAGCCGGTTGACGAGCGTCGACTTGCCGGCATTGGTTGGGCCGATAAGAGCGACGAAGCCCGAATGCGTCGGACCGATATGTTCAACCGCGCCGTCTTCGGCGGGCGTATCCTGCTGATTGCTCATTTTACACTATTCCCCGGCAGTCACTTCTCAGTCAACTGAGGCTGCCATATACCTTCGCGCTCCAGAATCCGCGTCGCCGCCATCTGCTCGGCGGCACGCTTGGAGCGCTCTATTCCCGTTTCGGGCGCTGTACCCTTGACTTCCACGGTCACCGTGAAGCGCGGATCATGATCCGGTCCGCTGCGATCATCAACCCTGTAGACCGGGGTGACGCCGAATTTCGCATGCGCCCATTCCTGCAATTCCGTCTTCGCGTCGCGCCTTGCGCCTTCCGGCCGAATAGCGCGGCGCTCCCAGAAACGCAGGATGAACGCGCGGGCGACTTCGAGCCCGCCATCCAGATAGAGCGCGGCAATCAGGCTTTCGACGACATCGGCGCGCACGTTCAGCATGCGCTTGCCCGTCAGTTTCTTCACGTCGGCGCCAGTGCGGATGTAAAGATGCAGCTCCATCTCATCGGCGACTTCGGCGCAGGTCTCTGCACTCACCAGCTGGTTGAGACGCACCGAAAGTTCGCCTTCCGTCGCCGCACCGAAGGTCTTGAAAAGCAATTCTGCGATACAGAGGCCAAGAACACGATCGCCGAGAAATTCCAGCCGTTCATAGTTGCCCGTCTTGTGCGTGCGCGCGCTGGCATGGGTCAGCGCGCGGTCGAGACGCTCCTTTTCGGCGAATTCGTGGCCTATAACGACCTCAAGCCTGGCACGATCCGCCTGGGAGAGCGTCTGCGCCTTCGTCATTCGACAACCTTGAAAATACGGTCCCAACGCATGTTGGTCGGCCATTTCCAGACTTCACGGAACGAGGTGTCGTGACCCAGCGAGAAGAAGATGATGCTGGCGCGGCCGATCAGGTTCTCGGCAGGGACGTAGCCGACATCGAAACGGCTATCGTCGGAATTGTCGCGATTGTCGCCCATCATGAAGTAATGGCCCGGCGGAACGACATATTCCTGGGTATTGTCGCCACGCGAATTCGGCGAAAGATCCAGCGTGTCATAGACCTTGCCCGTATCCGGCAGGCGCTCGCTGTAGACGGCGATGTTGTCGCCCGGCTCCTGGCTGTAGTCCGAGGAGAAGGTGCCATGCGGCTCGCGCGGAACGGCCTGACCATTGATGTAGAGGATATCGTTCTTGACCTGGATGCGGTCGCCCGGCAGACCGATCACACGCTTGATGTAGTCGACATCCGGATTCGGCGGGAAGCGGAAGACCACGACGTCGCCACGCTTCGGCTCGCTGCCCAGGATGCGGCCGCTGAACAGATCCGGCGAGAACGGCATTGAATACTTGGAATAGCCGTAGGCGAACTTGTTGACGAAGATGTAATCGCCGACGAGAAGCGTCGGCATCATCGAGCCTGACGGGATGGTGAATGGCTGAAAGAGAAACGTGCGGATGATCATGGCCAGGACGAGCGCCTGTACGATGACCTTAATGTTCTCCCACAGGGCGTTCTGCTGTTTTACGGCTTTCTCGGACACGCAGTCTTATTCCTTTTTCGCACCCCACCGGCGCACTTGCATTCAGGCACTGTCTACTCGCTTCACATCATCGCGGCAATGGCGTGGTTGCCAAAAGCGACATGCAGTCGTGATTCAGGCATCCATCGGCAGCGCTTCGATGATCACAAAGGCCTGAGCAAGAGGAAAATCATCCGTTATCGTCAAATGAATGGCGGCGCGATGATTTGGAGGCAGCATGGCCGCCACTCTTTCGGCAGCACCGCCGGTCAATTGCATCGTCGGCTTGCCGCTTGGTAGATTGACGACCCCCATGTCGCGCCAGAAAACACCCTGCGCCAACCCCGTGCCCAAAGCCTTGGAGCAGGCTTCCTTGGCAGCAAAACGCTTGGCATAGGAGGCGGCCTTGTTCTTGCGGCGCTCGGACTTGGCGCGCTCGATATCGGTAAAGCAGCGCTCGGTGAACCGGGCGCCGAAACGTTCGATCGTCTTCTCGACCCGGCGGATGTCGATAAGGTCGCTGCCTATGCCGATAATCATGGGAAGGCCCTCCTGGCGGCCCGGACGAGGTCAGGCACGTCAGACGCTCGATGCGTTTTCGGCGAGCGCGAGCCGCTCGCGGGCACGTTCCATCAGGCGCTCCTTGCGGCGCGTCTTGAAGGTCTTTACACCATAATAGGTCAGCGCATAGACGATCACACCCGTCACGATGGCGGGCGGAATGCCGCCGATCAGCATCGGCTTCAAAACCGGGTCCCAGATTTGCGTGAGATCGCCCTTGTGCCACAGCGCCGGCAGATCAATGCTGCCGCCCTGGCCGCCGCTGTCGCGCGCCAGGATCAGATGACCGATTTCCCAGGTCAAAGCCCAGATGAAGGGGTAGGTAATCGGATTGCCGGCAGCCAGACAGCCGAGCGCGGAGGCAATGACATTGCCGCCGACGAGATAGGCGATGATGATCGCCATGACGAAATGCACACCGATGAACGGCGTCCAGGACACGACGATACCCGCCGCAAAGCCGGCCGCAACCGAATGCGGCGAGGCGGCGAGGCGAACGAGGCGCTTACCAAAATATTGGAATGAACGAACGAAACCCTTGCGGGGCCAAAGATGTTCCCGCAGTTTTTCCTTGAATGTCAGTGGTTTTCGGCGACGAAACAGCATGCGGCTTATCTAGTGCAATGGGGGCGGTCGTGACAAGAGCGGCCGAACGTATCATGCACTGATTAAGAACCGAAAGTGCGGCTCTTTTTTGGAACGTCAACTGCGCAGCGCGCAGAAAATGGACGCTCTCTTCATTTGCAAGAAGCAATCCCGCAAGATCAGGATGCTCCAAGGGCGCAACAACGACGCGCCCCTTCTGGTCTTTCAAGTATTAACAGCGATTAACGCGTGCGGAACAGACCGCGGTCGACCTGGCGCTGACGATACTCAAGGTCAAAACGGTCATGCGAACCATTCAGGTAAGCCATTTCGCGCTCTTCAACACTCGGAACACGCAGGGCACGGGCGATTTTCTTGATCGGGCTAAACATTGTCTTCTCTCATCTCAGTTTCGTTTCTTCGATGATCAGAAGATAGGCCTGACAAAGGTTAATTACCACCGCTCTAAAATATACACAGCCATGCGCTCAATGCATATCTATCCAGAAAGACGCTCGAATTTGGTCATAAAATGATCACAAAATATGCAGCCTGCCTCGGATCGACAGCAATCCCGGCGGATCTCATTCGTAGAGGCGCTTTACGGTGGCGATGCAGTCCAGTTCCTTGAGCTGCACCAGAAGCTGGTTGAGCTGGCGCAGATCCCAGACTTCGACATCGAGGGCCATTTCGGTGAAATCGGCTGCAACCCGAACGGTGTTGAGCACGCGAATATTGACGTCCACATCCGCCACGGTCTGCGCCACCTTCGCCAGGGTGCCCGGCTCATTGAGGGCATTGATCAGGATGCGGGCGGCAAAGCGGGACTTGTTGGCCTCGTCCAGATCCCAGCGCACATCGATCCAGCGCTCCGGCTCGTCATCGAACCGCTGCAGGACCGGCGACTGGATCGGATATATGGTGATGCCCTTGCCCTTTTCCATGATGCCGACGATGCGGTCGCCGGGGACGGCGCCGGTTGGCGCGAAATGCACCTCGACATTCGAGGAGATGCCGCGGATCGGCGGCGCATCGAGATCGGCGCCGTCGGAAACGTCGGCCTTGTTCTTGCCGGGGATCTTGAAGATCATGCCCGAGGCGCTGCGAACGTTGAACCAGCCCTCGTCGCCGGCGGGCTTCACAGTCACGCGTTCGTCCTGATGATCGGGATAGACGGCGCGCAAGACATCAAGCGACGACATCTCCCCTCGCCCGACGGCGGCGATCGCGTCCTCAACGTCCTTCTGGCCGAGGCGATGCAGAGCCGGCTTTAGGGCATCGCGCGAGAAGACCTTGCCGGCGCGCTCGAAGGTGCGCTCCAGAATGCGATGGCCGAGGCCGGCATATTGCTTGCGGATGGCAAGGCGGGTGGCGCGGCGAATAGCGGCGCGCGCCTTGCCAGTAACGACGATCTCCTCCCAGGCGGCCGGCGGCACCTGCACGCCTGAGCGGATGATCTCGACCTCATCGCCGTTGTTCAGCCGCGTGACGAGCGGCATGATGCGGCCGTTGATCTTGGCGCCGACCGTGGTGTCACCGATATTGGTGTGGACGGCATAGGCAAAGTCGATCGGCGTTGCGCCGCGCGGCAGGGCGATCAGCTTGCCCTTGGGCGTGAAGCAGAAGACCTGGTCCTGGAACAGTTCAAGCTTCGTGTGCTCGAGGAATTCTTCCGGACTGTCGCCCTCGGCCAACGCCTCGATCGTATGGCGCAGCCAGGAATAGGCGTTGCTTTCCCTTGACAGGAGCTCGTTGTCGCCGTTGCCGTTAGCGCCATCCTTATAGAGCGTGTGGGCGGCAATACCGAATTCGGCGATCTCATGCATGCGCTTCGTGCGGATCTGCAGCTCGATGCGCTGGCTGGAAGGGCCGACGATCGTCGTATGCAGCGAGCGATAGTCGTTCTGCTTGGGCGTCGAGATATAATCCTTGAAGCGGCCGGGAACGACACGCCAGCGGGTATGAACGATGCCGAGCGCCCGGTAGCAGGAGGGAATATCGTCGACCAGAAGGCGGAAGCCGTAGACATCGGAGAGCTGCTCGAAGGAGAGTGACTTGGACTGCATCTTGCGGAAAACCGAATAGGGCTTTTTCAGCCGGCCCTTGACCATGGCGTTGGCAAGGCCATTGGCGACAAGCAGATCGCGCAGCTCGGTCTCGATCTTCTTAACCAGACCCTCGTTACGGCGCGACAATTCCTCAAGGCGCTTGGTGACGGTATCATGCGCTTCGGGATTGATATGGCGGAAGGAAAGCTCCTCCAGCTCCTCACGCATGTCCTGCATACCCATGCGGCCGGCAAGCGGCGCATAGATTTCCATCGTCTCCTCGGAGATGCGGGCGCGCTTTTCCGGCGACATGTGATCGAGCGTGCGCATATTGTGCAGGCGGTCGGCAAGCTTCACCAGAAGCACGCGCACGTCGTCGGAAATGGCGAGCAGCAGCTTGCGCAGGTTTTCGGCCTGCTTGGCCTTCTTGGTGACGAGATCCAGCTTCTTGATCTTCGTCAGGCCCTCGACTAGGCGACCGATGTCTTCGCCGAACATCTCATCGATTTCGGCGCGCGTCGCCGTCGTATCCTCGATCGTGTCGTGGAGAAGAGCGACCGCGATGGTCGATTCATCCAGGCGCATATCCGTCAGGATCGCAGCAACTTCGAGAGGATGGGAAATATAGGGGTCGCCGCTGGCACGTTTCTGCTGGCCATGCTTCTGCATCGCATAAACATAGGCTTTGTTGAGGAGAGCTTCGTTGGCATCGGGCTTGTATTTCTGCACGCGCTCAACAAGCTCGTATTGCCGCATCATTCCAAAGCTACTCCAGCAAAAACAAAAGCGCGCCAGTCATATGACCGGCGCACACATTTCCCCATCATATCGCTCCTGCCCGGAGCATCAAGATCGACGATCAGTAATCGTCGCTTTTTTCGGGCGGAACCAGACCTTCGATACCGGCCAGAAGCTCTTCTTCCGACATCTGATCGAACGTAACGGTCTCCGGCAAATCTTCTTCCTCGTCGCTGGAGGCGGAAGCGCCGGCGGCGAGCAGGCTTGCGGGATCTGGCTCCGGCTCATCCACTTCGACATGCTTCTGCAGCGAATGGATGAGATCTTCCTTGAGATCGTCCGGCGACAGCGTCTCGTCGGCGATTTCGCGCAGAGCAACGACCGGGTTCTTGTCGTTGTCGCGATCGATGGTGATCGACGAGCCCTGTGAAATCAGGCGGGCGCGATGGCTGGCGAGCAGCACGAGCTCGAACCGGTTCTCTACTTTATCAATGCAATCTTCTACTGTGACACGGGCCATTGCCTGTCCTTTGCGGTCGTGATGTCGTCATCATGTCTCGGAGTAGCACGCCGATACAAGCAAACGATGGCAAATTCAAGTTTTTCCTGTTTCAGCGCCTTTGCACCCTTCCGGAAAGTGCTAAAATTCCCCCAGACAAACAACGATTTCCACCTTGAGTTGCTTGGAATATCGCATTGCGTGCCCTAAATCTTGGTTATATGAATAATTCATAAAGTAATACGAATTATTCTGCAACGCCCTACAAGGCATTGTTTTAGCTTGTGTTTGAATGACGTGATTACGTTTTTATAACAGTGGATATGTAAGAGATGTTTGACCCACGCGAAAAAATTGCACTCTTTATAGACGGCGCCAATCTCTACGCTGCATCCAAGAGCCTCGGCTTCGATATCGACTACCGGAAGCTCCTGAAAGCATTTCAGAAACGGGGCTATCTGCTGCGCGCCTATTATTACACCGCCCTCATCGAAGACCAGGAATATTCCTCCATCCGGCCGCTGATCGATTGGCTCGATTACAACGGCTACAAGGTTATTACCAAGCCGGCCAAGGAATTCACCGATTCCATGGGACGCCGAAAGATCAAGGGCAATATGGACATCGAGCTGGCGATCGACGCCATGGAGCAGTCCGAAACCGTCGATCACCTGGTGATCTTTTCCGGCGACGGCGATTTCACGACCCTCGTTGAGGCTCTCCAGCGTCGCGGACGCAAGGTATCGGTCATCTCGACCATGGCGACCCAGCCGCCGATGATCGCCGATGATCTGCGCCGCCAGGCCGATCATTTCATCGATCTCGTATCGCTGAAGGCGGAAATTGGCCGCGAGGCTTCGGAGCGTCCACAACGTCCGGCCGAACCGACGTCAGCCGCTTCGGATGTCGAAGAGTAATTGAGACTGCGTCAGCTAGGTTCGTTGTCTGCCGAGGATAGCTGTGGACGCCGGCAAGCGTTTCGTGTTTGCCGCGACAGCCGGCCCTTCGCTAGGGCTCAGGGCGTTCGTCGCTGCAATCGATTGACGCGCAGCCGTGGTTGCGCAGGGATGGTTGTGGACGCCGGCAAGCGTTTCGTGTTTGCCGCGACAGCCGGCCCTTCGCTAGGGCTCAGGGCGTTCGTCGCTGCAATCGATTCACTGGATCGATTGCTCGGGCTTTGCCCGACCGCTCCTCACCCTCATCCATTGTCCTTGAGCAGGCGGCTCTTCTGCCTGTTCCAATCGCGCTCCTTCTCGGACTCACGCTTGTCATGCAGCTTCTTGCCCTTGGCAAGGGCCAGTTCCAGCTTGGCGCGGCCGCTGTCGTTGAAGTAGATCTTCAGCGGCACGAGCGTCATGCCTTCGCGATTGATGGCCGAGCGCAGCCGGCCGATTTCGCGGCTGGAAAGCAGCAGCTTGCGGCGGCGACGCGGCTCGTGATTGAAGCGGTTCGCCTGCAGGTATTCCGGTAGATAGGAATTGATCAGCCAGATCTCGCCATCCTCGTCCGAAGCGTAGGACTCCGCAATATTCGCCTTGCCTTCGCGCAGCGACTTGACCTCAGTGCCCTTCAGCACGAGCCCTGCTTCGTAAGTGTCGATGATCTCGTAGTTGAAGCGTGCCTTGCGGTTCTCCGCCACAATCTTCTTCACCACACGCTGGCTGCCTTTGGGTGCCATGATTCTTCTTCTTTTCTTGCGTCATTCCGGCAGCGGCCGAACGCGCGCCTGTCCCCTAAATAAGCGAGACCGCCCTCCTTGTGAAGAGAGCGGTCCGGCAGAGTTTCGGCAACGCGCCTGTGACGCCGTTAGTTCAGGAGGCCAGCATGGCGCATGGCCGCGTCGATCGCTGCCTCGGTGCCCGGCTCCAAGGTCGACAGGAGCGGCGAGCGGACGTTGCGGCTCATGCGGCCAAGACGCGAAAGACCGTACTTGGCGCCGCAGAGACCGGGTTCGAGGAAGATCGCCTTGTGTAGCGGCATCAATCGATCCTGATATTCGAGAGCCTTGGCATAGTCACCGGCAAGTGTGGCCGCCTGGAATTCGGCGCATAGACGCGGCGCGACGTTGGCCGTGACCGAGATGCAGCCGACACCGCCATGGGCGTTGAAGCCGAGCGCCGTGGCATCCTCGCCGGAAAGCTGGCGGAAATCGCGGCCGCAGCTGATGCGCTGTTCGGAGACGCGTTCGATCTTGCCGGTCGCATCCTTTACACCGACGATATTGGCGTAGGCCTTGGCAAGCGCGCCCATCGTCTCCGGCGTCATATCGACAACCGAGCGGCCGGGAATGTTGTAGATATAGATCGGCAACTTCACCGCTTCCGCGATCGCAGCGAAATGCGCGTAGAGGCCCTTCTGCGTCGGCTTGTTGTAATAGGGTGTCACAACCAGCACCGCATCGGCGCCGACCTTTTCGGCGTGCTGCGCCAATTCGATCGCCTCGCGCGTGTTGTTCGAGCCAGCGCCTGCCATCACCGGGACGCGCTTGTTGGCGATCTCGATGCAGAGCTCGACGACGCGCTTGTGCTCGTCATGCGAGAGGGTGGGAGATTCACCCGTCGTTCCAACAGGCACCAATCCCTTGCTGCCCTCTTTTATCTGCCAATCGACATGCGAGGCGAAGGATGCCTCGTCCACCTTGCCGGCGTCAGTAAAGGGCGTAACGAGAGCGGGAATGGATCCCTGGAACATGCAAGTCTCCTAGCGGCGCGGCATTCATGCTTCAGCCGCAATCCATGGTTATGAATCCGCGCACCATAAAGCGCCGGCTTGACGGCGACAAGCACGCTTTGAATGGTAAAGGGCAGTTTCCGATATCATAATTGATTGAAATTCGGGCCATCGGTAAGGTTTCGTTAATATAGCATTTGGCAAATGGAAGGGGCCTGTTTGTTTTGTGAGTAGCCGGATGAAGAGACCTGTCATGATCTGGACCGCCGTGGGCTTGGCGGTCGCCTGGGGCGCGGTTGCCTCGCAACTTCCCGGCCAGCAGATACCGACGAGCGCCAATGCCTATGTCGCCATGGCGCCGGACCCCATGAGCACGGCCGCGATCCCGCGCAGCGGCGGCGCTATCGCGCCCGTCAGCGGCGACCTGAAAGCAGGCCTCGACGCCCTTTCCAACAAGAACCCGACGCAGGCGCTCGCCATCCGCAACGGCATGGGTGAAGGCACGCTCGATCGCCATATCCTGACCTGGGCGATCGCCACTTCGGGGCAACCGGGCATCCCCTCCGGCGAGATTGCCGCCGCCGCCCGCGAGCTTGTCGGCTGGCCGGGACTTGGCAGTCTGCGCGCCAATTCCGAGCGGGCGCTCTACACGGAGAATCCGGCGACGGATCAGGTCCTTGCTGCTTTCGGCAGCTCGCAGCCAGAAACCGCGGAGGGCACGATCATCCTCTCGCGTGCTCTTATGGCGCGCGGCGCAACCGCACAAGCGGGTAAGCTGATCCGCAAGATCTGGCGCGATGAGCCGCTGGACAAGTCTCTCGAAGACAAGATCCTTGCGGAATTCCCAAGCCTGCTTTCGCCTGCCGATCACAAGGCGCGCATGGATTATCTGCTTTACCGCGACCGGACCGCGCAGGCCAAACGCTTCGGCGATCTCGGCAAGGCACAATCCCTCTACAAGGCGTGGGCGGCGGTCAATGATCGCTCGCCGAAGGCCGATGCGCTGATCGCAGCCATCGACGCGCAATGGCGCAAGGACCCCGCCTATCTCTTCATGCGGATCGAAAACCTGCGTCGTCAGAACAAATATGACGATGCCGCCAATCTTCTGGCGCAAATGCCCAAAGACCGCAGCGTGCTTGTCAGCCCCGGCGCATGGTGGGCCGAGCAGCGCATCGTCAGCCGAGGCCTGGTGGATCAGGGTGAGTTCAAGGCCGCCTACCGCGTCGTCGACGCCAGCGTTGCGGAAAGCCCGCAAGATGTCGGCGAGGCTGAATTCCATGCCGGTTGGTACGCTCTGCGCGGCCTGCAGGATGGCGCAAACGCGTCAGCCCATTTCCGCAGGATCCTGCAGGTCTCGAACGGCCCGATCTCGCAATCGCGTGGCTGGTATTGGCTCGGCCGCGCCGCCGAAGCGGGCGGACCGGGCAAGGCTGCCGATTTCTACGCGAAGGCCGCCTCCTATCCGAGCACCTTCTACGGCCAGCTTGCTGCCGAGAAGCTTGGCCGCCGCACCCTCAACGTCACCTATCCCTCGCCCTCGGCAACGGATCGTCAGCGCTTCCAGGGACGCGAGGCGGTACAGGCGATTTCGCGGCTTGAGGCCGCAGGGCATGGATGGCGTGCCGATGCGCTCTATCGCGCGCTCGCGAAACAGCTGGATAGTCCCGGCGAGGTCGCCATGCTGGCTGCCCGCGCCGAACGTTCCGGCAATCACCAGCTTTCGCTGCAGATCGGCAAGATCGCCTATGGGCGCGGTATCGATGTTGCTGCACTCGCCTTCCCCATCGGCGTCATTCCGGACAATGCGAATATTTCCGGCTCCGGCAAAGCGCTAGCCTATGCCATTGCGCGGCAGGAGAGCGCCTTCAATCCTGCCGCCGTTTCCTCTGCCAATGCCCGAGGCCTGCTGCAGCTGCTGCCGAAGACGGCAAAGGCGGTTGCCGGCCGGCACGGCATGACCTATTCCGCCGACAAGCTGACGCAGGATGCCGGCTATAATGCCACGCTCGGCGCCCATTATCTCGGCGAGCAGATCGACACCTTCGGCGGCTCCTACATCCTGACCTTCATCGCTTACAATGCTGGGCCGAACAAGGTGCCGGAATGGATCAGCCGCTATGGCGATCCGCGCGGCAAATCGCTCGACGATGTGATCGACTGGATCGAGCGCATCCCCTTCCCCGAGACCCGCAACTACGTGCAGCGCGTGATGGAAAACTATCAGGTCTACAAGGCCCGGCTGGGACAGAAGACCGATATCGTACACGATCTGGTTGACGGCCGCGGCTAAGCCCCATCACCATCGCAAATCCGCCGTCCGGCCTTGCGCGATATGCTTCAGCCAACAACCGCAGTTGTGAAGGCTACGGAAATGACGTTACATCCCTCGTGATAGCCAAAGCACGAGGGATGACGCATGCGCAGCGACGACGAAAGCGGTTTTCTTGCCAGAACGATCGCAGCGGAAGATGGCCTGAAGCTCCATGTGCGGGACTACGCCGGCGACGAGACGGCCACGAAGGCCAGAACACCCGTCTTCTGTCTACCCGGCCTGACGCGCAACTCGCGGGACTTTCATCAACTGGCGCTGCTTCTGTCACAGGATCCGGTAGCCCCGCGCAGGGTGATCACGCTCGATGCCCGCGGGCGCGGGGCATCCGAATGGGATGAGGACAAATCCCACTACAATCTCATCGTGGAAGGGCAAGATGTCCTCACGGTTTGCGCTGCGCTCGGAATTCATCAGGCCATCTTCATCGGCACCTCGCGCGGCGGTTTGGTCCTTCATATGCTCGCGGCCTGCCGGCCGGATGTCCTCAAGGCGGTCATTCTCAACGATATCGGTCCATTCCTTGAGAAGATCGGATTGGCAGATATCCGCGATTATCTCAACCGGGACAAGAAACCCGCCAATTGGGACGAGGCGATCGAGATCCTTCGGGAGAACCATGGCAGCGCCTTTGGCGCACTTGACGAGGAGGATTGGCAGGACATGGCACGAGCAATCTATGCCTCTCGCGACGGCAAGCCGATTGCCGATTACGATCCCGCCATTGCAGCGCAGATGCAGGCACTCGACCTTGAAGCGCCGATTCCAGACCTCTGGCCGCAGTTCCAAGCATTTCAAGATATTCCGTTGATGGTGATTCGCGGGGAGAATTCGAAGCTTCTGACACAGACCACAACGGACGAGATGGCAAGCCGCCATCCGGGAATGGCCATCAAGATCGCGAGAGGGCAAGGACATGCCCCGATTTTACATTTGGGCGATGTTCCGGATGCGATCCGGCATTTCATCTCGGGGTTCTGACAACAGGCACCTGCGCACGATTGGACGTCCGCCCAAGGCAAAAGGCCCGGTTGGGAAACCGGGCCTTTCCTCTTCTGATCGGAGGTCTGATCAGAAGATTTGTCAAACTTGCTCGGCGAACCGAATTAGAACACACGCTGGAAGCGGAGGATACCAGCCCAGGTATCCTTGTTGACGGCGTCGTAGTTGACGTAGGTCACTTCCGGCTCGATCAGCAGGTCCTTGACGGGGTTGAACTTGACGTTCGTCGTCGCGGCGAAAGTCTTCAGGTCGTCGTAGGAAAGCTGCAGGTTCCACTTCAGCTTTTCGTTGATCGGAACGCCAACGCCGCCCCAGACAGCCCAGTCACCCCAACCGAGGCCTGCACCGCCGGCGCCGGCATACTTGTTGAGCTTGTCACCATCGGTGTTCCAGCCGCCCATAACGAACGCGGTGAGAACGCCGAAGTCCGCATCGACGCGAGCCTTAACGGCGCCTTCTTCGACGATGGAGTCATAGCCGCCAACGACGCGGAACTGCCATGCGCCAGCCTTGTAGCCAGCACCGGCAACGACGTCCGGAGCGTAGTGGTCGGAGCTGTCTTCGCCGTTTGCACCGGTCGCACCCGTGCCGGAATTGGAATCTTCCAGCGAGATCACAGCCGTGAAGCCATTGCCGGCGTCATACTTGTAGGTCAACTGGTTGAGTTCGTCGGTGCCGTTGATGCCGTATTCGATCACGTCGTCGTTGATGACGTCGCCGGCGTAGCCGAGGAAGGTCGAGTAGACGGAATCGGCCTTACCGACGAGGAAACCGCCCAGGCTGATGTTGGCCCAAAGCAGCTTGGTCGTGGTCGCATTGCCGTCATTCCAGTCCCAACGAACAACGGTATTGGTCTTCAGCGGGCCGTATTCGGTGTCGGTGGCAGTGTCGAGAGAGAGTTCAGCGCGGGTATGCCAATAGGTACCGCGGGCACCTGCGTCTTGGCCAGCCTTGTAGGCGTTGTACCAACCGCCTTCGGTACGGACGCGGCCGCCGATCTTGAGCGGCTCGGGCTCAGCAGCGACGATCGCGTCAGCAGCATGAGCACCGGATACTGCTGCCAGCGCAGCAGCGGAGCCGAGAAGAAGGCTCTTGATGTTCATAGTAACTCCAGTTCCAATATCGATTAGGTATGACAAATCACGCCGAGAAAATCGACGCGCCCTACCCCACCTGGTTTTAAAGTTGACCCCTGATCTGGGAGAACCAAGACGCTAAGTCTCGCTTCCGATTTGGAACCTACAGATCGTTTTTTTCAGAGCAATATCAGAGATAAACTATGAACAATTGTGACGGTAGTTTCAAACGAGTGCGTTGCACAAAAATCACGTCGCAAAACTGTCATACTACCGACACGTTAGCAGCCGAAAACTACTTCAGATTACTTGAAATAAATGCGCAAGCACGGGTCGATCGCGCCGAAAAAGAGCATAGAGCGCTCTCAAGACTGAATTCTAATTGTCGATATTCTCAAATAAAGAAAGCCCAGCTATTTGCCGGGCTTTCCCTCATCGTAGTGAACAATCTTAAATGACCGAGGTCAGATCAGATTAGAAGCTGGTTCCACTTGACGTTGGTGGTTGCGGCAAAGATCTTGGAGTCGGTATAGGCGAGCTGGAGGTTCCACTTCAGCTTTTCGTTGATCGGAACGCCAACGCCGCCCCAGACAGCCCAGTCACCCCAGCCGATACCGGCAGCATCGCCAGCGCCGTTCGAACCAGCATACTTGTTGAGCTTGTCGCCATCGGTGTTCCAGCCGCCCATCAAGAAGGCCGAGAATGCGCCGAAGTCGGCGTCAACACGAGCCTTGACAGCGCCTTCTTCAACGATCGAGTCGTAACCGCCGACGACCTTGAAGCCCCATGCGCCGGCCTTGTAGCCAACACCTGCGACAACGTCAGGAGCGTAGTGGTCGGAGCTGTCTTCGCCGTTGGAACCAGTAGCACCAACGCCAGAGTTGCTGTCTTCGAGCGAGATCACAGCCGTGAAGCCGTTGCCGGCGTCGTAGTTGTAGGTGATCTGGTTCAGTTCGTACGGGCCGTCGTAGACCACGTCGTCGTTGATGACGTCGCCGGCGTAGCCGGTGAAGACGTTGAACTGCGAGTCCGTCTTACCAACCGTGAAGCCGCCGAGGCTGATGTAAGCCCACAGCAGGTTGGTCTTGGTGGTGTTGCCGTCGTTCCAGTCCCAACGGATGATGGTTTCGGTCTTCAGCGGACCGTATTCGGTGTCGGTCGCGGTGTTGACGTTCAACTCAGCGCGGGTATGCCAGAGCGTGCCCAGACGAGAGTTCGGATTGTAGGCGTCGTACCACTGACCTTCGGTACGAACCTTACCGCCAATCTTGAGGCAGGTTTCCGTGCCCGGAATGAAGAAGTAACCAGCACCGAATGCATCGCAGATACGGACGTATTCGAGCGGCTCCGGCTCAGCAGCGACGATAGCGTCAGCCGCATGAGCACCGGATACTGCTACGAGTGCAGCAGCGGAGCCGAGAAGAAGGCTCTTGATGTTCATATTGACCTCCAGTCAAAGTTTTATCTCGAGAATGAGAACTACCCGAAGGTATTCCCTGTCCCATCCTCGTGTTTCAAGAAGTGGACGATCAATCGCCCTCGCTTCCGAGAGTGAAAATACAAGACGTGCACTGTCACGCAATCGACATTTTCGCGGAACAGGGGATTTGCGTAAGCCTTCCGCAAGGCCTGTTGCCGAAAGGACACAAGTCAGCAACACGGCGGCCGCAATTATTTAGACTTCATTAAGAAACTCCTTAATCTACCGGCACTTACGCGCGCGGTGAAAATGGTCCCCGCTGATTGGAAAAAGGCATTCGAATGGCCTTTCCATGGCTAACCGGCGGATTTTGCTGGGTTTGGTAAGCTCTGTATGACGCTTGCCTCGCCGACCCACCCAGGATCGACAGCCACTGGCGGGCCCGGCCCTCGTCCCAAAACGACGCAAGGACGTGGGTGATTCCTTGAAATGGCCGATTCGACTGCGACGTGTAGGCATCGAGCAAGGCCAAGCCGCCAATGACCAGATATCGCCCTACACCGTCATTTCCTTCGATAGAGAATCATTCCGGCGTGATGGAGCACGCCATCGATGAAATCGCCATCGGCGGTGAAACCGGTATCGTCCCAATAGTCGATATGATCGCGCGTCACCACGTAGCGCCCCTGATAGGCACGCTCACGGCTTCCCCGCGCTTCGATATATCGGCCGTTTGGCAGGAGTTCATGACGGATATGATTGTCGGCCGTCGTCCACATGCCGACGTAAGCATGTATCGGTGTCTTCATTTCGATTCGATCCTCGGAAAGTGCGGGCGGCGCGAATACGACGCCGGCCAGGGCGAGAGCAAAGAGACCACGAATCAATGTGCCGCCCGCGTCGGGCGAACGACGATCTCATTGACATCGACATCATCGGGCTGCTCGACGGCGAAGCGTACCGCCCGACCGATGGCGTCGGGGGTCAGCGCAACGGCCCGATAGGACTTCATCGCTTCGGCCGCCGCCGGGTCCGTGATCATGTCGGCCAGCTCGCTCTCGACGACGCCCGGATGGATGCAGGTGACCCGGATATCGCGGCATTCCTGGCGCAGCCCGTCGGAGATTGCCCGAACGGCATACTTGGTCGCGCAATAGACGGCGGCGGTCGGAGAAACCGCCAGCGCGCCGATCGAAGCGATATTGATGATGTGGCCGGCGCCGCGTGCCGCCATTTCCGGCAGCACCGCCGCAATGCCGTGAAGCACCCCCTTGATGTTGACGTCGACCATTCTGTCCCATTCCTCGACCTTCATCGAAGCCATCAAGGAAAGCGGCATGATGCCGGCGTTGTTAACGATTACATCGACGCCTCCCCAGGCCAGGCGTGCGGCCTGTGCAAAGGCAGCTACGTCAGCCCTGTCGGTGACATCGAGCCGGCGGGTCATGACCGTGCCGCCCTTTTCGCGAATCTCGGCCGCCAATGCTTCCAATCTGTCGATGCGCCTGGCGCCGAGCATGACCCTTGCGCCGGCAGAAGCGAGTTCGCGGGCGATGCCAGCACCAATGCCGCTGGAGGCGCCCGTGATGAGAATGATTTTATCGATAGGCATGCGATCACTCCTTCTTGTGTGAACGGCTCTCTTCCAGAACCGAACGTGAGGAGGATACAAAGCTTCATTGTCGTGATAAGCCATCCATTCAGTGACAGCTTGGAAAGCAGTAGTTACCAATGTGGCCCGATCTTAACGCTCTCTCCGTCTTCATCCTCGTCGCTCAGGAGCGCAATTTTCGCGCTGCTGCCGATAGGCTCGGCGTCACCCGCTCGGCAGTCAGCCAGACGATCCGGCGATTGGAGGAGAGCCTGGGCATCGCGCTGCTGCAGCGCACAACCCGCAGCGTCAGCCTGACCGAGGCTGGCGAACGGCTTTATGCGGACGTGGAGCCGGCAGTCTCGGACATACGCACCGCTATGGAAAAGACGGAGACTTTGCGCACCCGACCTCGCGGTCAATTACGGCTTGCCGTCTCGTCGATCGCGGAGCGTTTTCTCGCCGGCGACTTTCTCGCAGGCTTTGTGGACGCCAATCCCGAGATCCAGCTCGACATTACCGTGACCGACGAGGAATTCGACATCGTATCGGAAGGCTACGACGCAGGCGTCCGGCTTGGCGAAGTCATCGAGCAGGACATGATTGCCGTACCGGTCGCCGGCAACGAGCGGCAATTGGCCGTCTGTTCCCCGGCCTATCGCGACCGATTCGGCATCCCCCGGCATCCGAAAGAACTCTCGATGCATCGATGCATAGGCTGGCGATCCTCACCAAAGGCTGTCCCCTACCGCTGGGAGTTTGCCGAGGAAGGCAAGGAATTCCGGGTGGAGGTCGCACCGGAGGTGACGACGAATGATATGGGCGTGATGATCAAGCTGGCTATCGCCGGAGCGGGAATCACCTTCGGGATGGAAGAAAGCTTCCGCACCTTCATCGGCAGAAACGAGCTGATGCCGATCCTTGAGGAATATTGCCCCTATTTTCCGGGCTTCTACCTCTACTATCCCAACCGACGGAACATGGCTCCCAAGCTGCGCGCGCTCATAGCATATCTGAAGCGCTACGAAGGCTTTGCAGGCCGCAATTCTCTATAATATCTGGTTTTGCTGGATTTGGCGGAACCGGCATCGCGGGCCGTCTGCTGATGATGACAATTGAGTCAAAATGGCGGAGAAGATGGGATTCGAACCCACGATACCATTTCTGGTATACTCCCTTAGCAGGGGAGCGCCTTCGACCACTCGGCCACCTCTCCGGTGCGGCCCTGATAGGGCCATTCATTTATGGACGCAAGCGCTTTTTCGCGCTTGTGTACGTTCTTTCTGTGATTCAGCAACAGGCGATTGTCGGCCGAAGCATGCTCCGGCCGATCTGAATTTACATCAAGCCAGCAGCTGCTTCAAATCCGCGGCCGGGTCGGCAAGAACCTCTCTGGACGGACTCGCGCCGGTCTCCAGCAGCTTCTTTCCGGTAACATAGGCCTTTGCATCGTTTATGGCGTCGACCGCGATGAAGCGGCCCTGCTTGAAATACCAGACGGAAGCCGCGCCTTCGCGGGCGCCTGGACGCAGCAGCGTCTCGTCATAGCCCAGATTGAAGCCGGCGATCTGCAGCTTGACGTCATATTGATCCGACCAGAACCACGGCTTCGGATCATAGGCCTTTTCGTTGCCGGCTATGATTCCAGCAGCGGCTTCCGCCTGATCGACGGCGTTCTGCACGGATTCGAGACGGATGCGACCGCCCTCCCAGGGCAATTCCACGCAATCGCCTATGGCGAAGATTGCGGGATCGGAGGTGCGGGCAAACGAATCGACGACAATGCCGTTGCCGACCTCGAGGCCGGCCTCCTTGGCCAGCCTGTCGTTGGGCGCAACGCCGATGCCGACGACGACGAAATCGACATCGATAGTAGACCCGTCGGACAATTCGGCGGCGGCGACATGACCGTTGCGGCCGATGAGCTGCTTCAGCCCGGTCTTTTCGCGAATGATCACATCGTGCTTCTGATGGATGGCCCTGAAAATATCGGCCGTTTCCTTGGCCGCCACCCGCTGCAATATCCGGTCGCCCATCTCGATGAGCGTGACCTCGAGGCCGCGATGACGCGCGACAGCAGCAGCCTCGAGCCCGATATAGCCGCCGCCGATGATGAGCACCCGGCGTCCGGGACGCATCTCGCCGGCAAGAAGATCGGCATCGCGCTTGTCGCGGGCGAGATAGACGCCTTCGAGCGCGCCGCCGACGGAGGGCGGCAGGCGGCGGGGCGTCGAGCCCGTCGCAAGCGCCAGCGTCTCGTAATCCAATCTGGAGCCGTCCTGCATGACGATCTGCTTTGCGGCCCGATCGATCTGCTCCACCCACGTCGACACACGGATATCGACATTATTATCGGCATACCAATGTTCAGGCCGGAATAGCAGACGATCGAAAGTCATCTCGCCCAGCAGATACTTCTTGGTCAGTGGCGGTCGCTGATAGGGAAGGTTCTCTTCGGCACCGACGATGGTGATCGGCCGCGAATCACCCAACCCGCGCAATTTGGCAGCGAGCGCGAAACCCGCCTGCCCGGCCCCGATAATGACCAATCTGCCCGTCACGATCCGTACTCCATTGTTATTATGGCCGCCTTCCGTGCACGCGGAAGGTTGCCTATGGACTTCAGGGGTAACGCCTGCATCCGCAAGCGTCAATCACGGCTGACCCTGCGCACCGGATCGGGAGAAAATTAGGCCGAACGCTCAGCTTGATATTTCGACCCAGCGGCGTTCGTGGAAGGATTGGGCCATGGCGTGCACCGCTTTTTCGATGCGCAGGCCGTCTGCGAAAGCCACGACCGACGCAGCTTCGCCCGCTATGGCGCGGATCAGCTCTCGACATTCGATGATCTTCAGATCGTTGAAGCCAAGGCCGTGGCCGGGCGCCGGGATGAAGCGGTCATAGGGCTTGTGCGCGGGCGCGGCCAGCACCTTGCGGAAGCCTTGTTCGCTGTCCCTGCCCTCGGCCTGATAGAGCTCGAATTCATTCATACGCTCCTGGTCATAGGAGATCGAACCCTTGGAACCGAAGATTTGTAGGGCAATCCGGCCCTTGCGGCCCCAAGCCGAGCGGTTGGCCATGAGAACAGCGGAAATGCCGCCGCCAAGGCGCATCAGCACATTGGCAAGATCATGGTTTTCGACAGCACGGCTGCCGCCATCCTTCAACGGCCGTTCGGCATAGGGCTTCACCATGTCGGTGATCACGGCCTCGACATGGCCGAAGAGGAACCAGAGCAGCGAAAGCGGATGCACGGCGAAATCATCGAGAGCGCCATAGCCGGAGGCAAGCTCGCTCTTCCAATAGAATAGACCGTTCGGATCGGCCATGAAGTCCTCGTCCATCTCGACGCGGACGTGATTGACCGTACCGATCGCGCCTTCTGCAATCAGCGCCTTGATGTGCCGCATCACCGGGTTCTGGATATAATTGTAGCCGAGGATAGCGACTTTGCCCGAAACCTTGGCTGCAGCCAGCATGCGTTCGGCATCGCCATAAGCGGGCGCCATCGGCTTCTCGCACCAGACGTGCTTGCCAGCTTCAAGGGCTGCGATCGCCATTTCCGAGTGGAACTGGTTGGGGGTAGTGACCGAGACGACGTCGACATCCGGGTCTGCGATCAGCTCCCGCCAGTCGGCCGTTGCCTTTTCGAAGCCGAACTCGTCCCCGCGTGCCTTTGCCAGATCGGCATTGGCTTCGGCGAGATGCACCAGGCGGGGCCGCGCGACATCACCGAATACTGTTTTGACCGCATTCCATGCCAGCGCATGGCATTTGCCCATATAACCGGTGCCGATCAATCCAACGCCCAACGGCTTCATTTGCCCTTCCTCCTCAAATCCGCTCCCGAAGTCGCGCGATTTTTGGAATATTTAGACCGTTTTGACAAGCGCACTCATGGCATCGGCATCTTTTCCGCCGGCAAGAATTCATATTTATTTATGTAGAATCATAAACTTAAAATTATTCGTGCCGAACAATTCAAAATCCGGTATCGTTAGAAATATGGAACGTTTGTTTCATTACGGGCATTGGGGGAGCTGAAGGACGGTGCATGGACAACAATATCGAGACGCAGACCAAGGTACCACGCGACTTCGAAAGCCTGCGCAGCACCATCATAGAGCGCAAGAATGCCATGCCGAAGCGATTGGCCCAGGTTGCCGCCTTTGCGCTCGGCAATCCCGATGAGATCGCCTTCGGCACGACAGCCAGCATTGCCGCAGCCGCCGAAGTTCAACCCTCCACGCTGGTGCGCCTTGCCCATCACCTCGGCTATGAGGGCTTTTCCGATCTTCAGAGTATCTTTCGCGAACGGCTGCGCGACCGGACGCTGAGTTATGAGGAGCGGCTGGTGACGCTCGAACGCTCCGGGGTAGAGAACGAGGAGGCCAGCATCCTCTCCGGCTTCCTCTCTGCGGCGAGCCAATCCGTCAACAAGCTCGCCGCAACCATCGAGACCGACACCTTCGCCAAAGCCGTCGACGTGCTTGCAGCGGCCGAGACGATCTATCTGATCGCCAAGCGCCGCTCCTATCCGCTGACGGCACATATGACCTATGCCTTTTCCAAGCTGAACATACGTCACCAGATCGTCGCCTCGCCGAACGGCATCGACGGCGAGATCACCCGCTTCGCCACGGAGAAGGACGCCGCCATCGCCGCAAGCTTTTCGCCCTATGCCGCCGATAGCCTGGCGCAGGCGCAGGATCTCGCCTCGCGCAACGTCCCGGTCATTGCCATTACCGATTCGGCTTTTTCGCCGCTTACCGCTTGCGCGGGCTACTGGTTTGAAGTGGCGGAAGCCGATTTTGCCGGTTTCCGCTCGCTGTCGGCATCGATGGCGCTGATCATGGCCTTTCCGGTTGCCATTGCCGAGCGCCGGCGAAAAGCTGCGACAAAAGCCGATAAAACGAAAATGGAATAAACATTCCGAATTGACAAAATCTCGGAACCAATGTTTCACTACAACCAGATCACGGCTGCGGGAGATGGCCGCCAGATCCATAGCAACCGGGACGAAACGAACACCGGCACTTTCAATAACGCATGATCTCGGCGCAGGCTGAAGAGCAAAAGAGGTCATGCCTCGACGGGAGGACATCATGGCACACGACAATCCTGGCGCGGAGCCGGAAGCAAAACTCGATGTGATCACCATCGGCCGCTCCTCCGTCGACCTTTATGGTCAGCAGATCGGCTCGAAGCTCGAAGATATCGCCTCTTTCGCCAAGTCGGTCGGCGGCTGCCCGGCCAATATCGCCATCGGCACCGCGCGGCTCGGCCTGAAATCCGGCCTTATCACTCGCGTCGGCGACGAGCAGATGGGCCGCTTCATCCGCGAGCAGACAGCCCGCGAAGATGTGGCTATCGACGGGATCGCGACGGACAAGGAGCGCCTGACGGCGCTGGTGCTGCTGGCGGTCGAGGCCGAAGGCGTCTCGCCGATGATCTTCTATCGGTCCGATTGCGCCGACATGGCGCTGAACGAAGACGATATCGACGAAGGCTTTATCAAGTCCTCGGGCGCCGTTCTGGTCTCCGGCACGCATTTCTCCAAGCCCAATACCGAGGCGGCACAGCGCAAGGCGATCCGCATCGCCAAGGCGAACGGCCGCAAGGTGATCTTCGATATCGATTACCGGCCGAACCTCTGGGGCCTCGCCGGCCACGCCGAAGGTTTCGAGCGCTATGTGAAGTCGGAACGCGTGTCCTCCAAAATGAAGGAGACGCTGCCGGATTGCGACCTGATCGTCGGCACGGAAGAAGAGATCATGATCGCCTCCGGTGCCGACGACGTACTCGGCGCGCTCAAGGAAATCCGCCGTCTTTCGTCCGCCGTCATCGTGCTGAAGCGCGGCGCCATGGGCTGCATCGTCTATGAAGGCCCGATTTCCGACGATCTGGAAGCCGGCATCGTCGGCCAGGGCTTCCCGATCGAAGTCTTCAACGTTCTCGGCGCTGGCGATGCCTTCATGTCCGGCTTCCTGCGTGGCTATCTGCGCGGCGAACCCTTGAAGACCTGTGCCACCTGGGCGAATGCCTGCGGCGCCTTCGCCGTTTCCCGCCTGCTCTGCTCGCCGGAATATCCGACCTGGACGGAGCTCGATTTCTTCCTGAAGACGGGCAGCAAGCATAGGGCACTGCGCAAGGACGAGGCGATCAACCACATCCATTGGGCGACGACGCGCCGCAGCGACGAAATCCCACTGCTGATGGCGCTTGCGATCGACCATCGTTCGCAACTCGTCAGTGTCTGCGATGAACTGGGCATCGGCCATGACAAGATCGTCGCTTTCAAACGGCTTGCCGTCGAGGCGGCGGCGCGGGTGGCCGATGGCCGCCCCGGCTACGGCATGCTGATCGATGAACGCTTCGGGCGGGACGCCTTCTTCGATGCCGCCACCAAGAACTTCTCCTGGATCGGCCGCCCTGTAGAATTGCCGGGATCGAAGCCGCTGAAATTCGAGTTCAGCCAGGACATCGGCTCCCAGCTCGTCGAATGGCCGCTCAACCATTGCATCAAATGCCTGTGCTTCTATCACCCAGACGATCCGCAAGATTTGAAGGCAGAGCAGCAGGAGAAGCTGCGGACACTGTTCGAGGCTGCGCGCAAGGTTGGCCGCGAACTGCTGGTGGAAATCATCGCCAGCAAGAACGGACCGCTGACCGACGACACGATCCCGACTGCGATGGAAGAGCTCTATGCGCTCGGAATCAAGCCGGACTGGTGGAAGCTGGAGCCGCAGGAATCGGCGGCTGCATGGAAAAAAATCGATGCCGTGATCGCCAAAAATGATCCATGGTGCCGCGGTATCGTACTGCTCGGCCTGGAGGCGCCGGCGGAGGAATTGATCCGCAGCTTCGAGGCGACGCTGGCGGCGCCCTCAGTTAAGGGCTTCGCCGTTGGGCGGACCATCTTCTCCGATGCGGCCCGCGCTTGGCTCTCGGGCGGCATGAACGACGAGGAAGCGGTTGCCGACATGGCCGGCCGCTTCCAGCAACTGACGGCGGCGTGGCTCAAAACGCGCGGCCGGTGAAATTCCAGAGCGGTTCAGTTTTTCACAAAACCTTGCACCGCTCTATCACTTTGGTTCCGGCAATTCCGGATGGAAAATCGCTATGCATTTTTCCTGGAATTGCTTTAGCATTTGGGAGGCGCCCGATGGGCAAGACGATCCGATTGACGATGGCGCAGGCCGTCGCGCATTTCCTCAAGAAACAGATGACCATCATCGACGGGCAGAAGCAGCCGATTTTCGGCGGCGTCTGGGCGATCTTCGGTCACGGCAATGTCGCGGGCATCGGCGAGGCGCTCTATCAGGTGCGCGAGGAGCTGCCGACCTTCCGCGCCCACAATGAGCAGGGCATGGCCCATGCCGCCATCGCCTATGCCAAGGCGAGCTTCCGTCAGCGCTTCATGGCCTGCACGACCTCTATCGGCCCCGGCGCGCTGAATATGGTGACTGCCGCCGGCGTTGCGCATGTCAACCGTATTCCGGTTCTCTTCCTGCCAGGCGACGTCTTTGCCAACCGCGCGCCCGATCCGGTGCTGCAGCAGATCGAGGATTTCGGCGACGGCACTGTTTCCGCCAATGACGCCTTCCGCCCGGTCTCCCGCTATTTCGACCGCATCACGCGGCCGGAACAGATCATGACAGCGCTGAAGCGTGCCATGCAGGTGCTGACCGATCCCCTCGATTGCGGCCCGGTGACCCTCTCGCTGTGCCAGGACGTACAGGCCGAAGCCTATGATTATCCCGAAAGCTTTTTCGAAGAGCATGTCTGGACCCAGCGCCGACCGCAGCCGGATGCCGACGAACTCGCCAGCGCCATCTCGCTGATCCGTCGTTCGGAAAAGCCCGTCATTCTCGCCGGCGGCGGCGTGCTCTATTCGCAGGCGACGAAGGAACTCGCCGCTTTCGCCGAAGCCCATGATATTCCCGTCGTTGTCACGCAGGCCGGCAAATCGGCCATCGACGAGACGCATCCCCTAGCACTCGGCTCGGTCGGCGTGACAGGCACTTCGGCCGCCAATGCCATCGCCGAGGATACCGATCTGGTGATCGCCGTCGGCACACGCTGCCAGGATTTCACCACCGGCTCCTGGGCGCTGTTCAAGAACGAGAAGCTGGCCATGATCGGCCTCAATATTGCGGCCTATGACGCGCTGAAACACAACAGTCACCCACTGGTGACAGATGCGCGCGAAGGGCTGAAGGCGCTTTCCGCCGGCCTGACCGGCTGGCGCGCGCCGGCATCGCTTGCTGAAAAGGCGACACGGGAAAAGAAGGTCTGGATGGAAGCCGCCGCCAAGGCAATGGCGACCACGAACGCTGCGCTGCCCTCCGACGCCCAGGTCATCGGCGCGGTAACGCGCACGCTCGGCGGCAAGGACAGCATTCTGGTCTGCGCAGCTGGCGGCCTGCCCGGCGAATTGCACAAGCTCTGGCCGGCGACCGCACCTGGCAGCTACCACATGGAATATGGCTTCTCCTGCATGGGTTACGAGATCGCCGGCGGCCTTGGCGTCAAGATGGCGCGGCCGGAGAAGGATGTCGTCGTCATGGTCGGCGACGGCTCCTATATGATGCTGAATTCCGAACTGGCGACATCAGTCATGCTCGGCCTGAAGATCACGGTCGTTCTCCTCGACAACCGCGGCTATGGCTGCATCAATCGCCTGCAGATGGCGACCGGCGGCGCGAACTTCAACAATCTCTTGAAGGATGCCCGCTACGAGGTCATGCCGGAAATCGATTTCCGAGCGCATGCAGCCAGCATGGGCGCGATAGCCGTAAAGGTCTCGTCTATCACCGAGCTCGAACGGGCCATCGAAGCCTCGAAGAAGAACGACCGCAGCTCGGTCATCGTCATCGACACTGATCCGCTGATCACGACGAATGAAGGCGGCCATTGGTGGGATGTCGCCGTTCCCGAGGTCAGTCCGCGCGCCGAGGTCAACAGGGCCCGCGCGGCTTACGAACAAGCCCGCGCCGCCCAGCGCATCGGCTGATCCATTTCCGTCCTACTTCTGGAGGAGCTTTCGGCTCCTCCAATCGTGTTTTCAAGGAGACTATCGATGAAGGCCAAACTCGGCATGTCGCCCATCGCCTGGTGGAACGACGATCTTCCGGAGCTCAGCGACGACGTATCTCTGGAAGAATGCCTACGCCAGTCGCGCGGCGCGGGTTTCACCGGCATGGAACAGGGCCGGCGCTTCCCGAGCAACCCTGATGAGATGCTGCCGATCCTGCGCGCCGCCGACGTGACGCTCTGCG
The DNA here is from genome assembly GCF_030182525.1 of Rhizobium pantanalense. Lineage (NCBI taxonomy): Bacteria > Pseudomonadati > Pseudomonadota > Alphaproteobacteria > Hyphomicrobiales > Rhizobiaceae > Rhizobium > Rhizobium pantanalense. Next base: position 295,164 of record NZ_JAQJCH010000006.1, on the reverse strand, counting down.
GCGGCTGGTTCTCCGGCACGCTGGTCAACGAGGAGCTTGCCGCCAACAAGGATCGCATCGCGCCGATGATCGAGCTGTTCAAGGCCGTCAGCGCGCCTTGCATCGTCTACGGCGAAGTCGGCCGCTCCATCCAGGGCGATCGCTCCAAGCCGCTCGCCACCAAGCCGCGTCTTTCGGACGACGAGATGAAGGCCTATGCCCGCCGTGTCACCGAGTTCGGCGAATGGTGTGCCGACCAAGGCATGCCGCTCTCCTATCACCATCATATGGCAGCCGTGGTCGAAACCGAGCCGGAACTCGATGCCTTCATGCGCAATTCCGGCGAAGGCATTCCGCTGCTGCTCGATGCCGGTCACCTCGCCTTTGCCGGCGGCGACGTGCTGCGCGCCATCGACAACCACCACGCCCGCATCAACCATGTCCACGTCAAGGATATCCGCAAGTCGGTCGTCGACGGGCTGGATCGCAGCCGGCAGTCCTTCCTCGATGCCGTCGCGCTCGGCGCGTTCACGGTACCGGGCGACGGTTCGCTCGACTTCGGCGCCATCGTCAAGCGTTTTGCGCATTACGGCTATGAGGGCTGGTTCGTGGTCGAAGCTGAACAGGATCCGCGCAAGGCGCCGCCGCAGAAGATGGCCGAGATCGGCCATGCCGAGCTGATGCGCGTCATGACGGCCGCAGGCTACACGGTGGAAACAGAAGGCTTTCCCAAGGGATAACGGAAGATGAGCCCCTCTCTCCTGCGTCACAAGTTGGCGAGGGGCACACTCCCAAGCAATGGAGGAAGAACCCATGCCCAATCTCAAGGTCAAACCTGACGGCTCTCATGGCCGCGTCACCCATGTCACGCCCGAAAGCGCCGGCTGGACCTATGTCGGCTTCGATCTCCACCGCCTGAAGCCGGGCGAAACCGCTTCGGCCGAGACGGGCGACCGCGAAGTCTGCCTCGTCTGGGTCAGTGGCAAGGGAAGCGCCAAGGCGGGTGCAAAGGATTTCGGCTCGCTCGGAGGGCGCATGAGCCCCTTCGAGGGCGCGCCTCACGCGCTCTATATTCCGGCAGGCTCGATCTGGTCGGTGACCGCCGAGACCGATCTGGAACTGGCCGTCTGCTCGGCACCGGGCGGCGGCTCCTATGAAGCCCGCGCCATTCCGCCGGGCACGCATCCGGCGCTGACGCGCGGCAAGGGCACCAATGTCCGCTACGTCAACAACATCATGCCGGAAGACGATGGCGCGGCGCATTCGCTGCTCGTCGTCGAAGTGATCACGCCGGGCGGGCACACCTCGTCCTATCCGCCGCACAAGCACGATCGGGACAATCTCCCGAACGAGAGCTTCCTGGAGGAAACCTATTACCATCGCCTCAACCCGCCGCAGGGCTTCGGCTTCCAGCGCGTCTATACAGACGATCGGTCGCTCGATGAAGTCATGGTTCTGGAGGATGGCGACGTGACGCTGGTGCCGAAGGGGTATCACCCTTGCGCCGCCTGCCACGGCTACGATCTATATTATCTCAACGTCATGGCCGGCCCGAAGCGCATCTGGAAATTCCACAATGCCACGGAGCACGAGTGGCTGCTGAAGTCCTGAATAACGCCTGACATCGATTCATAGTTGAAAAGGCCGCGCCCGAAAGTGCGGCCTTTTCCATTCTTACGCCGGCAACAGGCCGTAGCGCCATTTCCGATCCCTGGCATTGCGCGACAACACCAGCCAGGTCAGCAGGATCATCCCCATCTCCGCGAAGATCGGTGTCATCCAGATCCCCCGTTCGCCGAAGACGAGCGGCAATAGGAATGTCAGCGGCAGGGTGAACAGATAGGACCGTGACAGACCGAAGATCGCGCCTCGCTTCGCATCACCGATCGACTGGAAATAGGACGACAGGATGATCGCCTGGCCGAAGAGGAAGTAGGCGCCGATCGTCCAGGGCAGAATACGGCCCACTTCCGCGACGATCACAGGATCGGCCACGAAGATCGATCCCAGATGTCCCGCCAGCAGCTCAACGATCAACTCGACCGCGGCGCAATAGACCAAAGCCGAGATCAGGGCGATCAGGACGCTATGACCGACGCGCGCCGGAAGGGCCGCGCCGTGATTGTGACCCGATATCGTCTGCAGCGCGATGCTCAAGCCGAGAAGCGGCAGATAGGCGAAGGTCATAACGCGGGTCACGATCCCGTAGGCGCCGACGGTCGCGACATAATCCCCTTGGTGCCAGATCGACACGTTGAAGAGGATGGCCGCCGAGCTTAGCGAAATGCCGATGAAGCCAAGGCTCATCGGCGCGCCGAAGGCAAAGATGCCGCGCCACTCGCGAACATGCAGCGTCATGTCGACCCAAAGCCCATTCGGCCGACGCAGGCGATAGATGACGACGATTGCCAGGCAGATGAATTGCGCCAGGACCGAGCCGCCTGCGGAGCCGACCACACCCCATTGGGCGACGGCCATCAGCAGCCAGTTTGCCAGAATGTTGAGCAGCGTCGAGGCAAGCGTCACCAGCGTCATGAAGCCAAGCTTCCCTTCGCAACGCAGCCCGTCGAGATGGATCGAAAGAAAGAAGCTGATCGGCGCGAAAGCGACCATGACACCCATAAACGCTTCGGCGCTGCGGACAACATCGACGTTCCCTGCCGCGGCCACGGTAATGAACTGCCGGCCTGCGAGCCAGTAGATAAGGTTGATCGCCACCACGACGGCGAGTGCCAGCGTATGGGCGCCGGTGAATACCGACCTCGCCCCTTCTCGATTTCCAGCTCCGAGGCGCCGGGCAAGAATGCTCGCCATGCCGTTCGAGACCAGCGTCTGCAGCGCGATCAGCAGCATCAGCGCGGGAAAGATGAGGCTGACGGCTGACAACGCTTCGGCGCCGACGTAGACGCCGAGAAAATAGGCGTCGACGACGGCAAAGAGGCCGCTAACCGTGGTGATGACGATGATCGGCGCGGCTGTCTTGGCAAAGACGCCAGGCAGCCAGCCGGTGAGGAACATGTTGTTTTCGAGTGTGTGCGTCATGATGGTACCCGGACGGAATCGCTCGCGAGCGGCGAAGATAGCGGCGTAACAAGCTGGGATGAAGATTAAAGGTCGAGAACCAGGTGCGGCAGGCCGTTCGATGTCCGGCGCGGCGAAATGCCGTCGGCATCGACCTGGGCGTTGATGCGCTGGCGGAATGCCGAGAAGCTCTCGAACTCCACCACATCGACCGGCTCGTCAAAATGGATCGTTATCTTATAGAGCCCGCCCGACTTCGCCGACATCGCCAGAACCTTGCCCGTGAACGGCTTGTTCAGATAGCGTCCGCGCACGGCGGAGCCGACATCGAAGGGCGCATCCGGCCCATCGTTGGGTTTCGCGGCAAGCGCCGACAGCGTGTTCCAGTCACGCAGCCCGTGTTGCTTGGCGATGAGCTCCAGCGCCGTCGAGTGGCTCATATCATTGCCGCGCTCAGCCATCGCCTGACGCAGACGCCGGGCCTGAGCCTTCAATTCATCTATGGACGGATACGTCGTCATAGGATCAGCCTTTGCTAAGGCACGCACTTACGACCGTGAAACGGAGCTCGCATTACCGTCAGTCAGCATGCCCTGAATGGCCGTGACCCAAAACAGCGAGGACTTCACCTTGGATTTTCATCCGCGAGCAGCAGGCGCCTCGAACCGAACCCTCGTATGATCGAAGCCGATGCGCCTGTCAAGATGCGGCCAAATCGGCACAAAAGACGAGCCCGTTAAAATTCTACCAATGCAATTGACGCTTCCGCAAAATCTCCGTGCAAGGTTCATGGAGTAACCGAGATGAATTCGGTCTGTTCTTCAACAGGGAATGACAATGCTTCGCGCAACCCATCTGGCGAAAGTCAAATCCGAAGTCTACGAACGCAGCTGGGAACGGTTCTACGTCCAGAGGCCGGCGCGTCTCGTGGCGGTTCGTCCCTGTCTGACGGGTATTTCCGTACGCAGCGCCGAGATTACCGACATTTCGCGCGGCGGCGCGAGCTTCACCGTGGCCACGACCGTCGGCCTGCCGACTCATTACTATCTGAACATCCTCGGCCTCGCTTACCGCATCGCCTGCGCTGAAACGAGCCGCAATGGCAACCGCGTCCACGTCCGCTTCATCAACCTGATCGAGCCGGAAACGCTTCGCCGCGTCGTGCGTGCCGACTTCATGATCGGCAATGTCGAAGCCCTGGCTGCACGCGGCAAGAGGCGGCCGGTATAAATTCGGCTTCACATCCTCAATCGCTTCGCACCTCCCCGCGGGCATATCGTGCAGGCGGCATACCTGCGTATCGCGCAAAGGCAACACTGAAAGTGCTTGCCGATCCGTAGCCAACGCGTTCAGCTACCTGATCCATGCCCAATTCGCGGCTGCGCAATAGCTGCTTTGCAAGAGCCATGCGCCAAGCCAATAGATATTCCATTGGCGGCAGGCCAACGACGCGGCTGAAACGCGCAAAGAAAGCCGATCGGGACAGAGCCGCTTCGGTCGCAAGATCCGCAACGGTCCAAGGATGGGCAGGACGCGCATGAATCGCGTGAAGTGCTGCGGCCAGGCGCTCATCGGCAAGGCCGCGACTCAAGCTCGACGTGAAGGTTGTTTCCGTGCCGGATCGCAATGCCTCGATCAACAACACCTCCAGCAGCCGTTCCAGCACGAGTTCGCGTGCCGGCCGGCGCTCGCGCGTTTCCTCACCGACCAATTGCATCAACGTCGCAAGTCGGGGCTCGTCACGAACGATAACCACCTCAGGCAAGAGGGAAGTGAGCAAGGCCGCATCCGGAGCACCGAAGCTGCAATGCCCTATACGCATGCGCAGATCCGCCGGCCCTTCGAGGCGGCCGACACGGAAATGGCCGCCACTCAATTGCGTTGGAACCATGGGGGACAGACCGGCCGGTGCGTCGACACTCTCGTTGACAAGGTCGCGCATAGCCGGAACGAGCACGAAATCGCCGGCTCGGAGGATGAAAGGCTGATGTCCTCCAAACGTTACGCGGCAATGCCCCTCAAGGATTGCGCAGTAGAATGGCTCGCCTGTGGCCTCGCGATGAATTCGCCAGGCGCCGGCGCATTCCACCAGCTTCGAAAAGCGGGCGGCCGGCTGCAGCAGCGTGACGATTTCGGCAAGGGGATCGACGGCCATAATCAGGACTAACGCTAAAGAAATGGAGACTATAGCATATATAAAGTCTCTCGCCCGGTCACTACCATGGCCTCATTCCTTTTGTTTGGAGAGGCTCATGTCCACGATATTGATTACCGGTTGCTCGTCTGGCTTCGGCCTGGAGACTGCGAAACTGTTTTTTGAACGAGGGTGGGATGTCATCGCGACAATGCGCACGCCCAAACCCGAGCTGCTACCGGTTTCCGAACGCTTGCGTATTCTCGCGCTCGACGTCACCAATCCGGCAAGCATCGCGGACGCCGTGAAGGCTGCCGGCCCGATAGACGTATTGGTCAACAATGCCGGTTTCGGAGTGCCCTCACCAATCGAACTGACTGCGCCGGAGACGGTGCAGTCGCTGTTCCAGACAAATACGATCGGCACATTGGCGATGGTCCAGGCCGTATTACCCCAGATGCGTCAACGTCGGGCCGGAGTCATCGTCAACGTCACCTCTACGGTGACGGTCAAGACCCTGCCGGTGATTGGGATCTACCGGGCGAGCAAGGCAGCGGTGAACGCCTTCACCGAGTCGCTATCGGTGGAGATGGAGCCATTTGGCGTGCGGGTGCATATTGTCCTGCCAGGCCGGTCGCCGGAAACTCGCTTTGGGGAGAATGCGCGTCCACATTTGCGTGGTCTGGACGATCCGGATTATGCGCCCTTGATCCAGCAATTCATAAAGAATGTGCAGGATGACACCGGCCCCGTGACCTATGCTCCCGACGTAGCGGAGGCAGTGTGGCGGGCAGCCACCGATCCATCCGCCCCGCTGCGAATTCCGGGCGGTGCGGATGCTGAACTCTGGATGGCTGAGGCAAGTTTGTAACCGGAATCGACGACAGCCAAAAAGCTGCTGCCGTTCCGACTCGACCGTGCATTAGAGGGAACACGCAGCCGTCGGCCCCGGGAGCCCGGCCAACGGCTGCGTTCGGCCTTTTATGGACTCTCGTTCTATAACGGCAGGCGCAGCCTGCCTCTTGATATGCGGCGTATGAGATCGATGAAAAGGTCGCATTCCGCGGCCATGACCCGTTGCTCCAGGGAAAGTACGCTATCGTCGGGATGGATTTGAACGGTCGTTGTGGCCACAGTTCTTCCGTGGTCATACTCACCGTCCACAAGGTGGATTGTTGCGCCTGTTTCCGTCTCTCGATTGTCGAGCACGGCTTGGTGAACTCTTCGCCCATACATCCCCGATCCGCCGTATTTGGGTAGCAGCCCCGGATGAACATTCAATATTCGCCCACCAAACGCGGCTAGCGTAAGCGGGCCAAGCTTCTTGAGATAGCCGGATAGGACAACGAGTTCGGCTCCACAGGCGACAAGCGTATCGCGAAGCTGTTTGTCCGCATCAGCTTCCCTGCCCTTCGTCGGAATGTGAAACGAGGGAATACCATTGGCCTCAGCATAGGCTAGTGCTGCGGACGAAGCCCTGTTGCTAACTAGCACGACGGCGGCTGCGTTCAGCGTGTTCGCTCGGATGGCCTCGTTGACCGCCCCAAACGAAGTTCCATTGTTTGATGCAAGAAACGCTATTGCGAGCTTATCCATCAGGGCCTCGTTGATCGATGCTCTCGCAATGACCGAGACTCCTTTTAATGGCAACAGACAAGGATTTTCAATGATTGCGACGACGCGAGCCGAAGGCCGCGTCTTTCCGCCCTTGCAACCACCCGCCAAGCGCCTATTCTGCCGCACCCTGCAACCGAATTCGGGAAACAAAGCCAGCATGTCCGCCTTCTCGCGCTTCACGCCGCTGATCAGCGCCCTTCCCTCCACCGTTCCTTTCGTCGGCCCTGAGGCGCTGGAGCGTCAGCGCGGACTGACGGTCAAAGCCCGTATCGGCGCCAATGAAAGCGGCTTTGGGCCAGCGCCCTCCGTCATCGCAGCCATGCGCGAGCGAGCCGGCGATATCTGGATGTATAACGATCCGGAAAATTACGAATTGAAGCAAGCGCTCGCGGCCCATCTCGGTATCCGGCCGGCCAATATCGCCGTCGGCGAAGGGATCGACAGCCTGCTTGGCCTGATCGCGCGTATGGTGATCGAACCGGGTACGCCCGTCGTCACCTCGCTCGGCGGCTACCCCACCTTCAATTTCCATGTCGCAGGTTTCGGCGGTCGGCTCGTTACCGTGCCCTATGTCGATGATCGCGAAGATCTCAATGGGCTGCTCGAAGCAGTGAAGCGCGAAAACGCACCGCTGGTCTATTTCGCCAATCCCGACAATCCGATGGGCAGCTGGTGGGATGCCGACAAGATCGTTGCCTTTGCCCGTGCGCTGCCGGAAAACTGTCTGCTGATCCTCGACGAAGCCTATAGCGAAACCGGACCTGCCAGTTCGCTGCCCGATATCTCCATGCTGATCGACCTGCCGAATGTCTTGCGCACCCGTACATTCTCCAAAGCTTATGGGCTGGCCGGCGCCCGCGTCGGCTATGTCATCGGCGCGCCCGCGACGGTGCTGACCTTCGACAAGATCCGCAACCATTTCGGCATGAACAGGCTTGCGACCGTGGCGGCGCTCGCAGCGCTGAAGGATCAGGCCTATCTCGCCGAGGTGATCGGTAATATCCGGGCCGCGCGCGAGGAGATCGGCACCATCGCCCGCGACAATGGGCTGCTGCCTCTCGCCTCGGCCACCAACTTCGTCGCCATTGATTGCGGGCGCGACGGCACCTATGCCCGGGCGATCGTCGACGGCTTGATCCAGCACGGCGTCTTCATCCGCATGCCGGGCGTGGCGCCGCTCAACCGCTGCATCCGCGTCAGCGTCGGGCCCAGCCAAGATCTCGATCTCCTGGCCGAGGCGTTGCCGAAGGTCCTGAAGGCGATCGGTTAAGCCTAAAACGACGAAACCGCGCCTGCCTTGTCCCGGCCGGTCACGGTTTCATCATTTCGGCGCTCGCCTCTCCATCGACCGCCGACACCCCTCCTTCGAGATCGGTCAGTAAGTCCGCCTTGTTTGCGGCAGCCTCAGTGCGTGGTCATCCACTCGCGGGCGGCGCGCAGCGCTGCTGCGAGCTGCATTTTGGTCAAGGTCGCGGCGACGTCGGCGCGAAGCTCGGCGGCGCGCTCGCTGCCGCGGATGGCGGCGATATTCAACCATTTGTGGGCAGCAACGAGGTCTGCATTGCAGCCCCTGCCGGTCGCGTAGTTCACGCCCAGTTCGCAAAGGGCATCGGCGCTGTTACCACCCATCATGGCATTTCCAGACATCGGCGTTTCGAAGCGTGCCATTGCTATTATCCCTGTTTGACTTCTGTTCGTATCTGCCCTGTTTTCCGTCCGAACCTTGCCGTCGTTCGCGGCTTTCCGGTTCTTCCGGCCGGCGGGTTTGCCCCGCTCGTTTGATGGCTTCACTATCGCAGACGGCCTTCAAAAAACGCCTAAAATGCATGATTAATTCGATGCAAACAAAGTGCAAATGCTTGGTAAACTTGGGATTTTGTTAAACATGGCTTCCCTTGCAAATTAAGGATTTTCGGGCAGGCTTTACCTTTCGTTAGGATTTGGATTTAAACTCTTTCTTCACCACAAAAAGAGCGCAGTTGAATTCGATGTCGTGTTTCGACGGCGCGCGGATACCCGCTGAAACGGGTATCCGAGCTCCGAAAACCATATTTACCTTTACGTTCGCGTTAGATAATCTCGCGACGTTCCCGGCCATGGAGCCGGATGGCGTCTGGGGAGGAATAAGATTATGATCCGTGCCACCATTCTTGCTGCTGCAATGCTGTTGAGCGCGAGTGCGGCCTTTGCAGAAGAGCCGATCGTCGGCAACTGGAAAACGGTCGCGGGCGATACCGCCGCCATCGCACCCTGCGGCGACAGCTATTGCGTGACCCTGAAGACCGGCAAATATGCCGGCAAGCAGATCGGCAAGATGCAGGGCAAGGGCAACAGCTATACAGGCGAGCTGACCGACCCCTCCGAAGACAAGACCTATAGCGGCTCCGGCACGGTCAGCGGCAACAAGATCAAGATGCAGGGCTGCGTGCTGAAGGTATTCTGCAAGTCGCAGACCTGGACGAAGCTCTAAAGCAGCACCTGCCTGTTCCGGAAAGCACTTGACGTGCCTGCCCGCCCTCGGCTGGCAGGCTCTTTTTATTTGCTGCGGAAGATGCAGGCGCTCTTTCGAAGCTGGTAATATTTATGAACGCCGGATGAACCGGTATCTCAGCACCTGTTCAGCCTGACCATGGCAAAACAGTGTCCAGTATAGGGCACGGGTAGGCCAGGAATATGGACTCGATCATCATCGCGCGGCGCTTCGTTGTTATCATGCTGTTTGCAGCCGTCTTCGCATTCGGCTTTTCGGTTGCGGTCGAGCATGGCGGCCGCAGCGGCGCACAATCGCACTTCGGCGCAAGCTTCACCTGCGTGCAAACTGGTGCGCCTTACTGCACGACAGTGCAATAACGAACGCCTGCGCGTGATCCCCGCGCAGGCTCGTGGGCGGCTCTAAAAATAGCTGCGAGAATCCGAGCCGCCTGTTGCAACGTCGTTTGCTTGTAACCAACGACACTCTATAATGACGCATGAGCAACAGAATCTCTCCCTTTTCACCCCTCGACATCTCCTCCCCCAGCCCGTACCAGCCGCGGACCTTCGATGATCCGGGCAAGGCCGTGGAAGTGCTGACGGAGCTTTACGATCGCAACACCGCGTTCCTGATCGACAATTTCACCAAGCTTGCCAAGGGCGCGCCGATCACCGCGCGCTACCGCGCCTTCTATCCGCAGGTCAGCATCGAGACCACAAGCTTCGGCCATGTCGATTCGCGCCTCTCCTACGGCCATGTCACGGCGCCCGGCGTCTACACGACGACGATCACCCGCCCGCAGCTCTTCAAGCATTATCTCAAGGAGCAGCTGACGCTTCTGATGCGCAGCCATAATGTTCCAGTGGTCGTGTCGGAATCGACAACACCTATTCCGATCCATTTCGCCTTCGGTGAAGGCGCTCATGTGGAAGCAACCGCCAGTATTTTCGAAGATATTCCACTGCGTGACCTCTTCGACACACCGGACTTGAACACCACGGACGACGAAATCGCCAACGGCGAATATATCCCGCCGCCCGGCGAGCCCTCGCCGCTTGCGCCGTTTACTGCACAGCGCATCGACTATTCGCTGGCCCGCCTCGTCCACTATACGGCGACCAGTGCGGCGCATTTCCAGAATTTCGTGCTGTTCACGAACTACCAGTTCTATATCGACGAGTTCTGCAAATGGGCACGCGACCTGATGGCGAGCGGCGGCGATGGCTATACCGAGTTCGTCGAACCGGGCAACATCATCACCAAGGCTGGTTCCAGCCAGCCCGAGGGCGATGTGGCCGCGCCACGGCTGCCACAAATGCCGGCCTACCATCTGAAGAAGAAGGGCCATGCCGGCATCACCATGATCAATATCGGCGTCGGCCCATCCAACGCCAAGACGATCACCGACCACGTGGCGGTGCTGCGCCCACATGCCTGGCTGATGCTCGGCCATTGCGCCGGCCTGCGCAACAGCCAGCGGCTCGGCGACTATGTGCTCGCCCATGCCTATATGCGCGAGGACCACGTTCTCGACGACGACCTGCCGGTCTGGGTGCCGATCCCGGCGCTCGCCGAAGTGCAGGTGGCGCTTGAAGCGGCCGTTGCCGAAATCACCGGCTATGAGGGCTTCGAGCTGAAGCGGATCATGCGCACGGGCACGGTCGGCACCATCGACAACCGCAACTGGGAACTGCGCGATCAGGCAGGCCCGGTGAAGCGGCTATCGCAGGCCCGCGCGGTCGCGCTCGATATGGAATCAGCGACCATCGCTGCCAACGGCTTCCGCTTCCGCGTTCCCTACGGCACGCTGCTCTGCGTTTCGGACAAGCCATTGCATGGCGAACTGAAGCTGCCGGGCATGGCGACGGCCTTCTATCGCACGCAGGTCAACCAGCATCTGCAGATCGGCATCCGTGCCATCCAGAAACTGGCTGCCATGCCACCGGAAGCGCTGCATTCGCGCAAGCTGCGCAGCTTCTTCGAAACGGCTTTCCAGTAAACGACTGCGCTTGCTTCCTACTGCCCATCCACGGGCACCGAATATACATTAGCAGCGGCCGCAACTTGCGGCCGCTCGTCGTTTGGCTGCGCACCCCAGCTCAGGCACAGGATCAGCAGGGCAAAGCCTGCCAAGCCGAGCCAGGTGCGGAAAACGACCCTTCCGACATCCGCTGCGTCGAGCAGTTCTTCTTCCGACAATGTCTTCCTTTGCCAGTAATGAACGATTGCGGCTTCCAGACTGTACATTTCCGTCTCTCCTTGTCGTGTTGACGGAACTGGTCGACCGGGCTCGAGCTTTTTCGACAGCATCGAAAATTTTTGTCATGCTGCGGATCGGGATGTCGATTTGCCTGGCGGCCGCTCGTCTATGGCTGTCAGCAAATTGAGAGAGGAGACGCTGTGATGAAATATCTCTGCCAGGTCTGGTTCGATGGCACGACGCTCGACCTCATGACCAAGGAGGAAAAGCATAAGCTCGACGCGGATTCGCTCGGCTATGACCGTGCCCTGATGGCGAGCGGCAACATGATCCAAGCCGAAGCGCTACAGTCACCAAAATCGGCGGTGACTGTACGGGTCCGTAACGGCGAGACGGCGGTGACGGACGGCCCCTTCATCGAAACCAAGGAACATCTCGGCGGCTTCATCCTGATCGAGGCGAAGGACCTGAACGATGCGATCCGGATTGCCGCCGGCATTCCGCTCGCCAAGCTCGGTGCGATCGAGGTGCGGCCGATCCATAACTTCAACCCGGATGCTTGAGGATGTTCAGATGAAGTTTCTTTGTCAGGTCTGGTTCGAAAGCGCAGAAATCGCCAAGATTTCCGAAGAGGAAGGGCGAAAGCTGACCCAGGATTCCGTCGACAACGACAACCGGCTACGCGAGAGCGGCCACCTCATCGTCGCCAATGCCTTGCGCGAACCGGAGACTGCGAAAACAGTTCGCGTGCGCAGGGGCGAAGCCGCCGTGACGGATGGCCCTTTCACTGAGATGAAAGAGCATCTCGGCGGCTTCGTTCTGATCGAGGCCCGGGACATGGAGGAAGCGACGGCGATCGCCGCCACCTTCCCTGTCGCCCGCTACGGCATGATCGAGGTTCGCGCGGCTTACGACATCCGCTTTCCGAACGAATAGCCGTGAGGGAAAATATATGCGGTTTCTGTGCCTGATCTACACGACAGTCGATGTCGACGGACGATTGACGCCGAACGAGATGAACCATCTGATCGCCGAGCACTTCATCTTTGATGAGGGCTTACGGCAGGACGGTACCATGATCGTTTCCGATGCGCTGGCGCTTCGGGACAAATCGATCGTCATCCGTCCAGACGGCGACAAATTTTCGGTAACGGACGGGCCGTTCGTGGAGACGAAGGAGCATCTGGCCGGCTTCTACCTCATCGAAGCTCCCGATCTTGAGGAAGCAGCCGGGATCGCCAAGCGCATTCCCTCGGCGCGCTATGGCGCCGTCGAAATCCGCCCGGTTCGTATCCTCACTCTGCGGGGAGACCTGGCGGAGACATCCTGACATCCATGTCGCTGAACCAAACCCTCGAAAGCATCTACCGCAGCCACTCGCGCCGCGTGCTGGCAACGCTGATCCGTCTGCTCGGTGATTTCGACCGGGCCGAGGAAGCGCTCCATGATGCTTTCGCGGCGGCGGCGCAGCAATGGACGGAGGAGACGATCCCGGCCAATCCCTATGCATGGCTCGTCTCCGCCGGACGCTTTCGCGCCATCGATCATATCAGGCGGCGAGCGCGCTTTGACACCGCCCGCTCCGATATTGCCGAGAGCCTTTATCCGGAGGGAGAGGCAATGGAGATCGCCGAACATGAAGAGATCGAGGACGACATGCTGCGGCTGATCTTCACCTGCTGCCACCCGCTTATTCCCGCCGAAGCGCGGATGGCGATGGCGTTGCGGGAGGTGTGCGGGCTGACTACGGAAGAGATCGCTCATGCCTTTCTGATTCCGGCTCCGACAGTCGCTCAGCGCATCGTCCGCGCCAAGAACCGCATACGCACCGCCAACATTCCCTATGAGGTGCCTGACAAGACCCAGCTGCCGGAGCGGCTGGCACAGGTGCTGCATGTCATCTACCTCGTTTTCAACGAGGGCTATTCGGCCTCCTCCGGCTCTGCGATCGTGCGCGCCGATCTGGCTGCGGAGGCCATACGGCTCGGCAGGCTTTTGCTGCAGCTATTGCGGGATTCGGAAGTTGAAGGGCTGCTTGCAATCATGCTGCTGCAGGATTCGCGGCGGCATGCGCGTACCGATACCTCCGGCGATCTCGTTCTGCTCGTCGATCAGGATCGTGCGCTGTGGGATCATGGCCAGATACGCGAGGGCCTGCAACTGTCGGCGCGGGCCATGTCCGCGGAGAGCGTCGGCAGCTATGCCCTGCAGGCGGCGATCGCGGCGGAACATGCGCGCGCCGCAACCGCGGACGACACCGACTGGCGGCAGTTGGTGACACTTTACGACCTGCTGCTGATCGCAAGCCCATCCCCGGTGATCGAGCTCAATCGGGCGGTGGCCATCTCCATGCGCGACGGGCCTGCTGCAGCATTGTCCATCGTCGACGGGCTGTTGCGGGAGGAGCGTATGGCACGATATCATCTCACCCATGCGGCGAAGGCGGATTTCCTGCGCCAGCTTGGCCGGACGGACGAGGCGCGGCAATCCTATCAAACGGCGCTTTCGCTATGCCAGCAGGCGCCGGAGCAGACTTTCCTGCGCAAGCGATTGGCTGAGCTTTACGATAAGACGACCCGACATTGAAGCGCATCACAAGCTTTCAGAGCGCGGTCACCCGTTTGCGCGAAACAAGCAATCCGATCGCGGTTCCCGTCAGCGCTGAGACCACGATCAGCAGATGGGCATTAATGCTGGCCTGGGCGAGATTTTCAATCGCCGCTTTCTCGCCCGATGCACCGAAGGCCATGGCTCCGGCCGTGATGCCGGCCGGATAGGTGCCCACGCCTCCGGGCGCATGCACGGGCAGAACTGAGGATAGTTCGCCGCCGAGCGCGCCACCAAAACTTGCCGAAAGCGGCGTCACATTCATGAGGCCAAGTGCCCAGGCAAGCACCACGACCTTGACGAGCCAGTTGACGATGGTCGTCAGCCAGGCGCGCGCAAAGGCGCTGCTATCGACCGGCAGGCCGCGCTCCAGCTCGTGCACCAGTCCTTGCACCTTCTTCGGCAGGGTGCGGGCGGCAAGGCGGATTAGCGGTTGGCGGGAAGCGAAACCCGCGACCGGCAGCAGCAGGAAGGCCGCCCATACGATCCAGGCAAGAACGTGATGGGGCGAGGCAAGTGCAAGGCCGACACCGGCGGCAGCCAGCAGCGCATGCAGGTCGAGCAGCCGCATGACCAACAGCGCCGAGGTGCCGCGGGCCAGCGGAATGCCGAATTCGGAGCGCATCAGCACCGGGAAGCTGGTCTCTCCGGTGCGGAAGGGCATCATGATATTCAGCAGGTTATGAACCTGCGTCACGCGAAACAGCGCCGCAAAATGACCCGAGGTTTCCTTCGGGAAATAATCGTAGATGCGCCATGTGCGCAGGAAATAGGTGCTTGTCAGAAGCGCCAGAGCCAGGAGGATCGGCAGTGCGCCGACCTTGCCCCATTGTGCCAGGATCGAGCTCCAGCCCCAAAACCATTCGATGAAGGCGGCGTAGGCCACGACTACGGCGAGCGTCAAGAGCGTCATTCGGTTGCGAATAAACCAATTCTGTCGGCTGGCAACCGTCGGAGTCTTCATGTAGTTAGGGCACCCAAATACGAGCGGAAGGCTGAAACCGGACTTTTCGCTCGTTTCGTCCGGCAAGTACTGCCGGTCTTTTAGGAGAAAGAAGTGTTGCAGACAACGGCAGAGTCGACCCTCCCCCAGGCCGATCCGGCAAGCCCTCTCGAGCTTTCGCTGGTCGTGCCCGTCTTCAACGAGGAAGAAAGCGTCGGACCGCTGATCGAGCGCATCTGTTCCGCCATGGCTGGCTATGCCAAGTCCTGGGAACTGATCCTGGTCGATGACGGCAGCACGGACGCGACGCTCGTCAATGCCCGCCGGTCGCTTTCGCAGGAAGGGCTGACGCTGCGCATCGTCGAGCTTCAGCGCAATTTCGGCCAGACGGCAGCCATGCAGGCCGGTATCGATGCGGCGAGCGGCCGTCTCATCGCCACCATGGACGGCGATCTGCAGAATGACCCGAAGGACATTCCTTCCATGGTCGAGGAGCTGGAGCGGCGCCAGCTCGATCTGCTGGTCGGCTGGCGCAAGAACCGGCAGGACGGCCTCCTGCTGCGCAAGATTCCCTCCTGGTGCGCCAACTACCTGATCGGCCGCATCACCGGCGTCAAACTGCACGACTATGGCTGCAGCCTGAAGATCTATCGCTCCTCCATCATCAAGCAGGTCAAGCTGATGGGCGAGATGCACCGCTTCATCCCCGCCTGGGTTGCCGGCGTCGTGCCGAGCTCGCGGATCGGCGAAGTCCCGGTCACCCACCATGCCCGGCAGCACGGTACCTCGAAATACGGGATCTCGCGCACCTTCCGCGTCATCCTCGATCTGCTGTCCGTGATGTTCTTCATGCGCTACAAGGCGCGGCCGGGGCACTTCTTCGGCTCGCTCGGCCTTGGCCTCGGCGCGCTTGCCGCCCTGGTCCTGCTTTGGCTCTTCATCGACAAGTTCATCTTCGGCGACGATATCGGCAGTCGTCCGCTGCTGATGGTCGGCGTCGTGCTGCTCCTGTCGTCGGTGCAGATGATCACGACAGGCATCCTCGCCGAAATGATCGCCCGCATCTATTATCGCGACGATCTCTCGCCAAACTACATCGTGCGCAAGATCTTCGATCGCGATCATCAGGACGCCTAGACTCCGGTCGATCGACCGGGCGCTGGCAAAGCTATGATCTCACCTCCGCCCATACGGCATCGAGCGCGCCACGCGCGATCCGCACCATGGTATCCACCTCCTCATGGCTGATGACGAGCGGCGGCGAGGCCAGCATGCGGTCGCCGGTGGCGCGCAAGACCAAGCCGTTCGCCAGGGCATGGTTGCGGACGGCGGAACCTATAGTGTCAGGCTTTTCGAAACGGCGGCGTGTCGATTTATCGGCGGCGAGCTGCAGGCCGCCCATCAAGCCGATGCTGACGGCTTCGCCGACCATGTCGTGATCGGCAAGGCTGCCCCAAGCCTTGGCAAAGTAAGGGCCGATATCGTCGCGCACGCGCTCGACTAGTCTTTCCTCCTCGATGATCCGCAGATTTTCGAGGGCGGCGGCGGCGCAGACAGGGTGGCCGGAATAGGTGAAGCCGTGGTTGAATTCGCCGACTTCATTGATGAGCACATCGGCAATACGATCGCTGACGAGCACGCCACCGATCGGCAGATAGCCTGACGACAGCCCCTTGGCGATCGGGGCCAGATCCGGCTCGACGCCGAAATGCTGATGGCCGAACCATGCGCCGAGGCGGCCGAAGCCGCAGATCACCTCATCGCAGACCAGCAGGATGTTCCTTACCTTGCAGATGCGTGCGATCTCCGGCCAATAGGTGGACGGTGGAACGATGACGCCGCCGGCACCTTGCACAGGCTCGGCGATGAAAGCTGCGACATTCTCCTCACCCAATTCATCGATCTTGGCTTCAAGCTCACGAGCCATCTTCAGGCCGAATTCCTCCGGCGAGAGATCGCCGCCCTCGGCATACCAATAGGGCTGACCGATATGGACGACGCCAGGGATCGGCAGGTCGCCCTGCTCGTGCATGTATTTCATGCCGCCCATGCTGGCACCTGCAACCGTCGAGCCGTGATAGCCATTCCTGCGGGCAATGATGGTCTTCTTCGTCGGCTTGCCTACGGCAGCCCAATAGACCCTCGCCATGCGGAACCAGGTATCGTTGGCCTCGGAACCGGAATTGGTGAAGAAGACATGGTTGAACTGCGGCCCGGCATGGGCGCAGACCTTCTCGGCGAGAAGCGTCGCCGGCGTAGTCGTCGTGCCGAAGAAGGTGTTGTAATAGGGCAGCTCGTTCATCTGCCTTGCGACAGCGTCGGCGATTTCGGTGCGCCCATAACCGATATTCACGCACCAGAGGCCGGCAAATCCATCCAGATACTTCCGCCCCTCCGCATCGAAAATATAGACCCCCTCGCCGCGCTGGATGACGCGCGCGCCATCGGCGTTGAGCTTGCGCATATCGGCAAAGGGATGGAGGTGATGGGCGGCATCGAGGGCAGCGAGATTGGAGCGGCTGGACGTATCGGACATGGCTTATTCGAACCCTCTTTGAATTGGCATTTGTCAGGCAAGTCCACCGACGCCGCAACGCAGCTGGACTTGACTGCAAGCTATCTTGGTTTACGACCATGCCGTGAGCATCGGGGATTTACAAGAGAATGGCGGCCGACAACGCAACCGAAGGTAACGCGCGCATCGAGGTGCTGATCTCGGACATGAACGGCCGGCTGCGCGGCAAGCAGATCCCGATTTCAGCCGAAAAGAAGGTCTGGTCCGGCGCCGTGCGGCTGCCGACCTCGACGCAATCGCTCGATATCTGGGGCGACGACAACGACAATATAACCGGATTGTCGCTGACGATCGGAGATCCGGACGGAACCTGCGTTGCAGACGAGCGCACGCTGGCTGACATGCCCTGGGCGCCGGCGGGATCGAAGCAGGTGCTGGCCACTATGCATGAGCTCGATGGCAGCCCGAGCTTTCAGGATCCACGTGCTATTCTTTCTGCCGTGGTAGAGCGCTACAAGGCGCTCGGATTGACGCCCGTCATCGCGACCGAGCTGGAATTCTATCTTCTGGCCGGAGACTGGCGCGAAAGAGGCATCCCCTCGCCGCCCCCGGCCCTGACCTATCAGGGCGAACCGAACGGCTTTCAGCTCTATGACATGGATGCCGTCGATCTTCTTGACGATTACATCGAAACGCTGCGCGGCTACGCCCGGGCGCAGGGGTTGCCGGCGGATGCGACGACGGCGGAGTTCGGCCCCGGCCAGTTCGAGGTCAACCTGCTGCATCGCCCGGATGCGCTGGCGGCAGCGGATGATTGCATCATGCTGAAGCGCGTGGCCGAGCAGGCGGCGCGCAAGCATGGCCTGAAATCGACCTGCATGGCAAAACCCTATACCGACCATGCCGGCTCGGGGCTGCATGTGCATGCGAGTATCATCGACGCTCAAGGGCGCAATGTCCTCGATGCTGCGGGCGGTGAGCCGAAGAGACTGAAGTCGATCTGCGCGGGGCTGCTACAGACGTTGCAGGACGCGCAGCTGGTCTTTGCACCCTATGCCAATTCCTATCGACGGTTCCAACCAGGCTCCTTTGCCCCTGTCGATCTGACCTGGGGCTTCGGTCATCGCGGCACGGCCGTGCGCATTCCAGAGAAGGATGGGCCAGGCGCACGCATCGAACACCGCGTCGCCGGTGCGGATGCCAATCCCTATCTCATGCTGGCGGCAATCCTAGGCGGCATGTTGCTCGGCCTGGAGAACGACCTCGATCCCGGTGAAGAGACGACACCGGCTCATGCGCCGGCCGATGCGCCCAAGCTGACGCATGATTTTCTGACGGCGGTGGAGCGCTTCCGAGGGTCAGCCTTCGTTGCCGACATTTTCGGCGAGCGGTATCAGAAGCTCTACGGCGAGACGAAGCATAAGGAAGCGCTCGGCCACCTGCGCACGGTTTCCGATTTCGATTACAGGACCTACCTGCCCCGTCTCTGAATCCGTCAAATAGCGACGCTGTCGACGGCGCCTTCGCGCGCAACGCTGGCGGCCGTCCCCTCTCGCACCATCACCTTGAGCTCACCCGGATGCACCTTGAGCGTCACATCGCGCTCGAGCGGCAATAATTCGCCATCCATGACGCAGTTGGCGAGCTGGCGCAGTTTCGGGAAATGCAGATGCACCTCGGGCGCGTGCATGACCATGACATCGGCATTTTCGCGAACCCGGCCACGCAGCATGTCGATAGCAAGCCGGGCGACGCCGAGCGGCCGCAGGGGCTTTGCCGTGTAGAAACCCAGCTCGCCGCTGCGCAAGCTGTCGGCATACAGCAGCGCATTGGCGCCGAAGGGATTGTTGGAGACGGAGATCGCCGAGACGTGCCGGCGCTCGCGAATGTCACCGGCCTCGAAGTCGACGTCGAATTCCGGAGGATTGGCGATGACGCCGAAGGCCGCGCGGGTACTGGCTGACATCTTTCCGATGCGGGAGCGATAGGTATAGCCATTGCGGTAGCGGACCATGCGCGCATGCAAGCCCGCTGAAAACTGATGAATGAAAGCACGACCGTTGGCGCTGCCGATATCGACATTGTCGACCTCACCCGTCGCAAGAACATTCAGCGTCTGCCATATATCGAGTGGCAGGCGCAGAGAACGAGCAAAGAGGTTCATGGTGCCAGCCGGAATGACGCCGAGAGCGACGCCGTTTTTCCAGGCAATGGCGGCAGCCGCCGAAATGGTGCCATCGCCGCCACCCGCGACAATCCCGTCAATATCATCACGACGCGCAGCACGCTCCATCGCCGAGACGACGTTGCGCCCCTCCACGACAACAGCTTCGAAATCGTGACCGGCGTCACGGAAGACCTGCTCCGCTCTCTTTTCATAGGCAGCCATGTCAGTCGTGCGGAACGTTCCGCCATCGCGATTGAAAAAGCCGATCAACTTCATCGGGGGTTCTCGGTCTTTCCGCAAATTGTATCAGGGGCTAAGGCCCGTGCGCTTCTTCTCAGATGGTTTTGGAGAGAACGATTTCAAGCGCTGTAGCCGCTTCGCCGAGATCGGCTGCAGCGCACTTATGCATGATCCGCCATGCTGCACTGCAAAAAATGCACGCGACAGAAACATTGCCCTCATTGATAGTATCAACAAGGGTGTGTCCATGCCCGCGTGTCCCTTATTCCATTTTGATGCACTGAGCGCCGAATGCCGGGATTTGCCGCATCATTCGCGGCGCTTGAATTTCGTGCGCCGCCCAAGGAGTTTTCGTGAGCGATATTTCCGTCGAGGCCCTCGATAGCCAGACCATCGTCGAAGCGCCGTCTCGCACCGCCATAGCGCTGGTGACTTTGGCGCTGGCCGTCGGCAGCTTCGGTATCGGCACGGGTGAATTCGTCATCATGGGACTTCTGCCCAATGTTGCCGACACCTTCGGCGTCACCACTCCGGAAGCAGGTCATGTGATCAGCGCCTATGCGCTCGGCGTCGTCGTCGGTGCACCGATCATCGCCGTGCTCGCCGCCAAGATGGCGCGTCGCACGCTGCTCCTGCTGATGATGGCGATCTTTGCCGCGGGCAATATTTCCAGCGCTTTCGCACCGACTTTCGAAAGCTTCACGGCGCTGCGTTTCATCACCGGCCTGCCGCACGGCGCCTATTTTGGGGTTGCCGCCCTCGTTGCTGCCTCGATGGTGCCGGTACACCGCCGCGTGCGCGCCGTCGGCCAGGTCATGCTCGGCCTCACGATCGCGACGCTGATCGGTACGCCGATCGCGACTTTCCTCGGGCAGCTTCTGAATTGGCGCGCAGCCTTCATGATGGTCGGCGCTATCGGCCTTGCCACCATGCTGCTGATCGCCCTCTTCCTCCCCAAGGACAAGGTTGAGGAAGGCGCCAGCATCACGCGCGAGCTCGGCGCGTTGAAGCGCATTCAGGTCTGGCTGACGCTGGGCATCGCCGCCGTCGGCTTCGGCGGTATGTTTTCGATCTTCAGCTACGTAGCCACGACCACGACCGAAGTCGCCGGCCTCGGCTCCGCCATGGTGCCGGTCGTGTTGGCACTCTTCGGCATCGGCATGAATGTCGGTAACATCGTCGGCTCGCGCCTTGGCGATATCTCCATCAAGGGAACGATCGGCGGCATGATGATTTTCAACATCGTCATCATGACGCTCTTCTCGCTGACGGCGGCCAACCCGATCATGCTCTGCATCTGCGTCTTCCTGATCGGCTGCGGCTTTGCCGCCTGCCCGGCCGTACAGACGCGCCTGATGGATGTGGCTGCCGATGCACAGACGCTGGCCGCCGCCTCCAATCACTCCGCCTTCAACATCGCCAATGCGCTCGGCGCCTGGCTTGGCGGGCTGGTGATCTCCTGGGGCTTTACGGCGGCTGCGACCGGCTATGTCGGCGCGGTGCTTTCCGTTGGAGGCCTCGCCGTCTTCGCCGTTTCAGTTGGCCTGGAGCGCCGCACCGGGCGCGCATGACATGCCGGGGGCGCCCAGTTGCTGGCGCCCGTCGCGGCAAAATACATTCTCCTCGCCCCACACGGCCATCGCTTTGATGATCGGCCCCAGGCTGGCGCCAAGTGGCGTCAGCGCATAATCGACGCGCGGCGGCACGACCGGAAAGACGGTGCGTGATAGCAGCCCGGATTCTTCCAATTCCCGTAATTGCTTGGTCAGCATGCGTTGCGTTACCGACGGCAGCTTACGCCGGATTTCGTTGAAGCGCAGCGTTCCTTCCATCAGGTGAAACAGGATCACGCCCTTCCATTTGCCGTCGAGCACGCTCAGCGTCGCCTCGACCGGGCAACCTGGAAAATTTCCGACAAGCTTGGAGCGGGGAACCGACATTTGACAGTATCCTTTTTGTATCTACGTACAGAAAATGTGCATTCTTGCGCCCTTTGAGGATAATGCGCATCTAGCCTCTGTGCAACCAACCCAGGAGCTTCTCCCATGCGCGCAGTCGCCTACAAGCAGCCACAACCCATTTCCGCAGAAACATCCCTGATCGACATCGAACTGCCGATGCCCGAGGCAAAAGGTCATGATGTGCTCGTCGAAGTGAAGGCCATTTCCGTCAATCCGGTCGATGTCAAAGTCCGCGCCAACGTCGCCCCGCCCGAGGGTGAATACAAGGTCATCGGCTGGGATGCTGCCGGCATCGTCAAGGCGGTTGGACCTGATGTCACCATGTTCAAGCCCGGAGACGAAGTCTTCTATGCGGGTGCCATTAATCGCAGCGGCTCCAATGCCGAATTCCATCTGGTCGATGAGCGCATTGTCGGCGCCAAGCCGAAGAGCCTCGATTTTCCGGCGGCGGCCGCTCTGCCGTTGACCTCGATCACCGCCTATGAGGCGCTATTTGACCGCCTGAAAGTGCAGGATCCGGTTCCCGGCGCGGCCAATGCCATTCTCATCATCGGCGGGGCCGGCGGCGTCGGATCGATCGCCATCCAGATTGCACGCGCGCTGACCGATCTCACCATCATCGCCACGGCATCCCGGCCGGAAACACAAGCTTGGGTGAAGGAATTGGGCGCGCACCATGTCATCGACCACTCGAAACCACTTGCGCCGCAGATCGAGGCGCTCGGCATCGGCGCTCCGGCCTTCGTCTTCTCCACGACCAATACATCGGATCATACCGGCTCGATCGTCGAGGCCATCGCGCCCCAAGGTCGGTTCGCCCTGATCGATGATCCGAAGACGCTCGATGTCGTGCCCTTCAAGTGGAAGGCGATATCGATCCATTGGGAGATGATGTTTACCCGCCCGCTCTACAACACCGCCGACATGATCGAGCAGCACAAGCTGCTGACGAAGATCGCCGGACTCGTCGATTCCGGCAAGATTCGCTCCACCCTGACGGAGACCGCGGGCACGATCAACGCCGCCAATCTCAAGAAGGCACATGCTCTCGTCGAGACCGGCAAGATGAAGGGCAAGGTCGTTCTGGCGGGCTTCTGAGCGGCCAATATTCGCGACAAATAGGGCCGGGCGAATATCGTCCGGCCGCTTTGTTTTAACGCATTTGCATCGGGTTTTGTTGCGTCGCAAAAATTTGCAGCCGCCTAAACAAATTTTTATCGCGGGATCGAGCATTTAGGCTCCTCAGCCTCTTGACTTTTCATGCCTTCGGCGCGACTTCTCCGCACGTGGGAAACAGCGTTTTCCATGCCGATTAACCGGAGCCATCTTTCGATGCCTAGCGACAGTAGTAGTCGATTGCCTTTGCCGTCAGTAGCATTCGTGCACTAACCGACTCCTGTCGGCTCGCCACGATCCGCTACGACGGCGGATCGACCGGAAAGGCGAGCTATAATGAATATCAACAGCTTTCCCGTGCGGGCCGGCAATGCCGCTCGCGCATTTATCAATAACAATCGCGCCGTCACCATTGCGGAGCGCGTCGAGGCTCTAAACGCAACAGACGTGGCAGAGGCTGCCCGCATTCTCGCCAAAATGCCGGAAGAGCGCGCCGTGCGCATTCTCGACCGGCCGGAGCTGCGCAACGCACCCGCCATTCTCGAAGTCATGGGCAATGCAGATGCCGCGCGTCTGCTGCATGGCATGTCCAACGACCGCGTCGCCGACGTGCTGCTCGAAATGGATGTCGACGCACGCGCCCGGTTGTTCGCGACCTTTGACGAGCATGCAAGGCAGGCGATCCAGGGCCTGATGGGCTATCCGCCGCGCACGGCCGGCGGCATCATGACGACGGAATTCGTCAGCGTTTTCGCGAGCTGGACGGTCGCCCAGACGCTCGATCACGTTCGCCAGGTCGAGCGCTCCCGAGAAACGGTCTATGCCATCTATGTGCTCGATGACGAGACGAATGTGCTGCTGCACGTCGTGACGCTGCGCCGTCTCATCACCGGCGAGCCCGATGCCTGTATCCTGACGGTTGCCCAAAAGGGCACGCCGGTGACGGCACCGCCGCTGATGAAGCAAGAGGATGTCGCCCGCCTGATCCGTCGCCACGATCTGCTGGCGCTCCCGGTCGTGGACGACAAGGGCATGATGCTCGGCATTGTCACGGTCGACGACGTCATCGATACGATGATCGCCGATACGACCGAGGACGCCCAGAAGTTCGGCGGTATGGAAGCCCTCGGCCAACCCTATATGAAGATCAGCTTTGCCGGCATGATCCGCAAGCGCGCTGGCTGGCTCGCAGCCCTCTTCCTCGGCGAAATGCTGACGGCAAGCGCCATGCAGCACTTCGAAGGCGAGCTGGAGAAGGCCGTCGTGCTGACGCTCTTCATCCCGCTCATCATGAGCTCGGGCGGTAATTCCGGCTCGCAGGCGACCTCGCTGATCATCCGGGCGCTGGCGCTCGGCGAACTCAAGCTTTCGGACTGGTGGCGTGTGGCCTTCCGCGAACTGCCGACAGGCATCGTGCTCGGCGCCATCCTCGGCCTCGTTGGCTTTGCCCGCATCATCCTCTGGCAGACCATCGGCCTCTTCGACTACGGCCCGCATTGGCAGCTGGTCGCCTTCACCGTCTTCGCGGCCCTGATCGGCATTGTCACTTTCGGTTCGCTCGCCGGCTCCATGCTGCCATTCGTTTTGCAGAAGCTGCGGCTCGACCCGGCCAGCGCATCGGCGCCCTTCGTCGCGACGCTGGTGGATGTTACCGGTCTGGTGATCTATTTCTCGGTCGCGCTGCTGATCCTCAGCGGAACGATGCTCTGAGAATAACAAATCTCTCACGTCAAAAAGGGGCCAGAAACGGCCCCTTTTTAATCCGGCATAGGCAGTTTCAGCGCACCATTGGTCTTGATGGTCCGGATCGCGAAGTTCGAGCGCAGATCGACCACGCCGGGAAGCACCAGAAGCTTTTCCGACATCACCTTCTCATAGGCGGCCAAATCCTCCACGACGACTTCCGCCAGGAAATCGGCCGTGCCCGAGATCAGATGGCAGGCGACGACCTCCGGAATGGCGAGCAATGCTGCCTGCTGCGTCTCGGAATTCTCCTTTGAATGATGACCGACCTTGAGTTCCACGAAGACCGTCAGACCCAACCCGGCCTGCTTGCGGTCGATATCCGCGCGGTAGCCGCGCAAGAGCCCGGATTTTTCCAGATTTCGGATGCGCCTGAGGCAGGGCGACGGCGAGAGATTTACGCGCTCGGCAATCTCGACATTGGTGGCGCGCGCATCCTCCTGCAGGCAATTGAGGATCGCAATATCGAATTTATCCAGTTTTAGCATTTTCGGGGAACTCAATTATTGATTTTGGCAGATCATTGCTCATAGCACGATTTTAGAGCCATAACTAGCAAGGACATGCCTCGGCCTTCGGCGCTATCTTCTCTTCATTCGAAAGAGAACCGGATCGTTGGGAAAGGATATGTCGATGACCGCTTTGTCTCTCTCCACCCGCAAGGCAACCCCCACCATGGTCGGCTATGCCGGTGCCATCGTGACCGTCTTGATCTGGGCAAACTGGATTCTTGCCACCCGTCATACGGCCGAAACGCAGATGGGCACGATCGATCTCGGCCTCATCCGCTATGGCGTTCCTGCCCTGGTGCTGGCTCCCGTCTGGTGGAAGACTGGCCTGCTGCCGAAGGGCGTGCCACTGAAGCTGCTGGCGCTGATGGTCTGCGGCTCCGGTGCCCTCTTCTTCCAGCTCACCACTCTTGCCATTCAGTTCACACCCGCCTCGTCGGCCGGCATCCTGCTCGGCGGTTCCATGCCACTGGCAACCGCGCTGATCGGCGTACTGTTGTTCCGCGAGCGGCTTGATATCACCCGCTGGCTAGGCCTTGCCGGCATCGTCGCCGGCGTCGCGATCCTCCTGGCACGCAGCCTCTATGGCGTGCAGATCTCCTGGGAAGGCTTTACCCTGCTGCCCCTATCAGCCGTGCTCTGGGCAAGCTACACCCATGCTTTCCGCCGCTCCGGCCTGAGTGCCGTGCAGTCGAGCGCCATCATCGCCGTCTGGTCGTTCCTGATCCATCTCGGCCTGGCCGCTGTCTTCGGCAGCTCACTCGCCTCGGTGCCGCTGCCGGAAATCGGCCTGCAGATCGTCAGCCAAGGGCTGTTATCAGGTCTTGCCGCCACGCTTGCCTATGGTCTTGCTGTCCAGGCTCTCGGTGGCACGCAGGCCGCAGCCTTCACCGCCATCACCCCTGTTCTTGCCACGATCGGCGGCGGCTTTCTGCTCGGCGAGGAAATCGGAATGGCGGGCATTGCAGCCGCAATCGTCACTGGACTTGGGGTGGCACTTTCGACCGGGGTGCTCGCCCGGAGATAAACGCATCATCTGCAAGACAATGGATCGAGGGCTGCCATGTGCAGCCTTCGGCATTGAAAGCGACATCATCTGATGCTAGTTTTGATGACAACGGAGATATCAATGCGCACCACCGTAGCCATCGACGATAAGTTGCTTGCGGATGCACGCGAGGTTACCGGTCTCGCCGAGACCTCGGCGATCCTGCGTGAAGCGTTGAAAGCGCTTGTGGAACGGGAAGCCGCCAAAACCCTGATACGTCTCGGCGGCACCGAACCGAATATCACAGCTCCCCCTCGTCGCCAGTTTGGCGTCGAATGATCCTGGTCGATACGTCGATCTGGATCGATCACTTTCATAAGCCGGAGGCGCGGCTCCAATCTCTGCTGGAGCAAAAGCAGGTCGTCGTTCATCCTTTCGTCGTCGGTGAGATCGGCCTTGGAAATCTGCGGCAATATGATCTCATAATGGGAAGCCTCCGCCGACTGCCCCCGATTGCGAGAACCTCGGATGAGGACGTTCTTTATTTCATCCGAAGCAACAAACTGCAGGGTACGGGAATCGGCTATATCGATGCTCATCTCGCGGCCGCGACAATACTGGCGCCTGGAACCTATCTCTGGACGCGAGACAAGCGGCTGCAACGTGTCGCCGAAAACCTCGGAATTGCCGCGCCGCTATAATTCAGAAGCGCAGCGCCATGGCTACACGTCTGGCCGGATCGGCGCCGTGGGCCAATTCATTCTCCAGGATCTGCGTGAGAACGGCTGGCCTTTCTTCGTCATCGAGGATTTGAAACCCCACTGAGGTATAGAATGGCGCGTTGAAAGCCACCTGCCGGTCTGTCGTGAGCGTTACACCCTCAGCACCTTGAAGTCTGGCCGCTTCAATCGCAGTCTTCATCAGCCGGCGCCCGACGCCTCGCTTCTGCCAACGCCTGACCACATCGAGTTCGGCGATATGGACCGAGCCATCTTTGAGAAGGCCGGCCACGAAACCGAATGGCTGATCCATGCCGTCGACGGCAACGAACAGCAAGCCTTTCGCAAGGGATTGCTCCAACACGTCAAGCGGCAGCGACGTCGGCTCGCAAGCGACCGCGCCGGCCTCATGCAGAGCCCAGAAGGCATCGATCTCGATGGCGGCGAGCAGATGCAGTTCGTCGGCCCTGGCCGAACGGATCGTCCATGCGCCTTGTTCGATCTCCGTCATCGCATCTCACATATTCGGATAGACCGGTCCTTCGCCCCCCTGCGGCGGCACCCAGTTGATGTTCTGGTTGGGGTCCTTGATGTCGCAGGTCTTGCAGTGGACGCAGTTCTGGGCGTTGATGACGAAGGTATCCTTGCCATCCTTCTCGACCCATTCATAGACGCCGGCCGGACAGTAGCGTGTCGATGGACCAGCAAAGACATCATGTTCCGACGACACCTGCAGTGCCATATCCCTGACCTGCAGATGCACCGGTTGATCTTCCTCGTGGTTGGTGTTCGACAGGAACACTGAGGAAAGACGGTCGAAGGTCAGGACGCCATCCGGCTTCGGATAGTCGATCTTCTGATGCTGGGCGGCCGGCTCCAGCGAGGCGGCATCCGTCTTGCCATGCTTCAGCGTGCCAAAGAACGAGAAGCCGAATAGCTGGTTCGTCCACATGTCGAGGCCGCCGAGCGCCACGCCAATCGCCGTGCCGAACTTCGACCACAGCGGCTTGACGTTCCGGACGCGCTTCAGATCCTTGCCGATATCCGAAGAGCGCCATTCATTCTCGATCTCGATCACTTCGTCATTGCCGCGGCCGGCAGCGATCGCCGCGGCGATCTTGTCTGCCGCCAGCATGCCCGACAGCACCGCATTGTGGCTGCCCTTGATGCGCGGCACGTTGACGAAGCCGGCGGAGCAGCCGATCAGCGCGCCGCCCGGGAAGGTGAGCTTCGGCACAGACTGCCAGCCGCCCTCGGTGATGGCACGGGCGCCATAGGAAATGCGCTTGCCGCCTTCGAAAGTGCCGCGGATCGCCGGATGCGTCTTGAAGCGCTGGAATTCCTCGAACGGATAGAGATAGGGGTTCTTGTAGTTCAGGTGCACGACGAAGCCGACGGCGACCAGATTGTCTTCCAAATGATAGAGGAAGGAACCGCCGCCCGTCTTCATGCCGAGAGGCCAGCCGAAAGAGTGCTGCACGAGGCCTTTCTTATGGTTTTCGCGCTTGACCTCCCAGAGCTCCTTGATGCCGATGCCGAACTTCGGAACGTCGCTATCGCGCGACAGATCGAACTTGGCAATGAGCTGCTTTGCGAGCGAGCCGCGCACGCCCTCGCCGATAAGCACATATTTGCCGAGCAGCGCCATGCCGCGGGTATAATTCGGGCCGGGTTCGCCGTTCTTCTCGATGCCCATGTCGCCGGTCGCGACGCCGATGACGGCGCCCTCGTCATTATAGAGCACTTCAGTCGCGGCAAAGCCGGGATAGATCTCGACGCCGAGGGCTTCGGCCTTCTCGGCCAGCCAGCGACAGACATTGCCGAGCGAGACGATATAGTTGCCGTGATTGTTCATCAGCGGCGGCATCAGGAAATTCGGCAGGCGGACGGAGCCGGCAGGCCCTAAGAACAGGAAGTGGTCGCTCGTGACTTTGGTCTTGAAGGGATGCCCTTCCTCGTCACGCCAGCCCGGCAGCAGGCGGTCGATGCCGATCGGATCGACGACGGCGCCCGACAGGATATGCGCGCCAACCTCGGCCCCCTTCTCGAGCACGACGACGGTCAGATCAGGATTGATCTGCTTCAGCCGGATCGCAGCCGACAGGCCCGCTGGACCTGCGCCGACAATCACAACGTCGAATTCCATGCTCTCGCGTTCCGGCAGCTCGTGCGCGTCAGTCATTCATCTTCTCCGCTTGGCCAGCGTCCGATCATCGGATCGCAGCCTTGTCCCCTTGGGCGTCTTCCCCGTTTCGGTTATCTCTTGTCAAAATGGGAGGGGATTGTCGAGCCGGGAAGCGACAGGCAATCCCCCAATTTGCCCAACACGTAAAACAAGTTAAATGACCCTTACGTTAACGTCAATATTCTGATGGTATTTGCCGTCAGTTGTGAAGCGCACCTTCCATAGTCGCCCGATGGCCCTCTATAAATGCCAGTCAGACAATCCAAATAGCATGAAGGGTGATCAAGATGGATCTTCGTATTGGCGGGAAGCGCGCACTGGTGCTCGCCTCATCGAAGGGGCTGGGCCATGGCATCGCCGTGGCGCTCGCCCGCGAGGGCGTGAACGTTCTGCTCTGCGGTCGTAGCGGTGACAGGCTCGAAAACAATTGCAAGGCCATCAATGCCGAGGGCAACGGCCGCGCCGACTGGATCTGGGCCGACCTCAACGACGAGAGCTTCGTTGAGGTCGTCACCAAGGCTACGACCGAGAAGCTCGGCGGCATCGACATCCTCGTCAACAATAGCGGGGGCCCGACTCTGGGGACGACGGAAGATATGACGGCCGACCGGCTGGAGACCTATTTCATCTCCATGGTGTCGCGGATCATTACCCTCACCAATGCGCTCTTGCCTGAGATGAAGGTACAGGGATGGGGACGCATCCTCACCGTCGCCTCCTCCGGCGTCATCGAGCCCATTCCTAATCTTGCGCTTTCCAACACGCTGCGCCCGGCGCTTGTGGGCTGGAGCAAGACGCTGGCCAGCGAAGTGGCGACCCACGGCATTACCGTGAACATGCTTCTGCCAGGCAGCATCGCGACCGACCGGCTGGCGGAGCTCGATTCGGCCACGGCGAAACGCGGCGGCAGAAGCCTCGACGAGGTCAGCGCCGAGCGCCAACAGCGCATCCCCGCCGGCCGCTACGGCCGTGTCGAGGAATTCGCCGCCACCGCCGCCTTCCTTTGCAGCCAACCGGCGAGCTACGTCACGGGCACCATGGTCCGCTGCGATGGGGGAGCTGCTCGCTCCCTTTGAGGTCGCTACCGGCAAACAGAGTGCAGGCCCTTGCAACAGGGCCTGACAACACAATTCCGTGAGCTGCAGCAACGCTCCTATGCACGCTGCAGCACATCTTTACACTATAAATACCGCCTGAAGCTGTTTTGCCGACCGATTATTACATAACGGCAATCAAAAAATAGTCATTTGACCGTTTGCTGCACCGCACAAACAGAAACAATTCCAAAGCTTTCCAAGCTTTAATTTTTCGTCGTCCGGAATTGTGGTAGATTCCACAGCATCAGCGTTCATGAATTCGCGTTAAAGGGACAGAATTACCGAACGTTAGCGGTAACAGCGATGTATGGATTGCGGCCAAGCTCGTCTTTGTTGTGCGACGCAATAAATACACTTCAACGTCACTGCGCCTCCTGCAACAAGCCCCGACCGGTTCTTTAAGTATGAAAAAATTCTGGCTTCCCCTCGGCCTTCTTGTCGTCGCAGCCCTTGCCGTATGGGGCTATCGCGACCGTATTCCTTTCCTTTCCGCATTTGTCGATCAAGCCTCTGCAGAAACCAAAGATGCCGGCAAGGCGGCGCAGGCCGGCGGCAAGCGTCAGGCCGGCCCAATCGCGGTAAAGACCGTTGCTGCCGTCAAAACTTCGCTCCCCATGGACGTTCCCGCGACCGGCTGGGTCGTGCCGATCGATTCAACGACGATTGCCGCACAGGAAGCCGGGCTGATCACCCAGATCGCGGTAAAAGACGGTGCGACGGTCAAAGCCGGCGACCTGATCGCAAAGCTTGATCCGCGCACGGCGCAGGCTGCCGTCAACAAGGACCAGGCGAACATTGCGAAAGACCAGGCAAACCTTGCCCAGGCGGAAACCGCGCTGACCCGTGCCAATAGCTTGCTTACGAGCAGCGCCGGCACTCAGGCGACTGCCGATGAAGCGCGTGCGACCCGCGACTCCGCCATTGCGACGCTCAGCGCGGACCAGGCACAGCTTGCCTCCGATCAGGTCCTGCTCGGAAATACCGACATACGGGCACCCTATGATGGCCGGCTTGGCGATGTTCAATTGAGCCTGGGTGCTTATGTCAGCGCCGGCACGCCAATCGTGACGATCAGCAAATATGATCCGGCATATATCAAGTTTACTATGCAGGAAAACAATCTGCGGGAACTGCAGGAACAGCTGGCCGCGGGTCCCGTCCACGTCACCACCGTTCCCCGTTCCGCACAGGGCAAGCCTCGCACCGGAACGATCACCTTTTACGACAACACAGTCGACCAGGCTTCCGGAACGATCGCCGTGAAGGCAACCTTCGAAAACGCCAACGGTGCCTTGTGGCCGGGACGCTCCGCGAATGTTATGGTTCACTTCGCCGACAACGAGCAGCTTATCGTCGTGCCGACCGTTGCCGTCAGCCCCGGGCCGGACGGCTATATCGCCTTTGTGGTGAAGGACAACAAGGTCAAGATCACGCCGGTGACAATTGCTCGCGCCAATGGCGGTCGCACAGCCGTCGCCACAGGCCTTTCGGTCGGCGATCATGTCGTTGTCGAGGGCCAGTCGCAACTGAACAACGGCACCGAGGTCAAGGAACAGTTCAGCGACAATCCAAACGAGAAGGTGGCTTCGGCCGATGATGGAAAAACCGAAACCATCGCAGTTGGAGCGCAACAATGATCCCGACCTTCTGTATCCAGCGTCCGGTCGCGACCACGCTTCTCGCGATCGGCGTGGTGCTTGCCGGTCTCGCCGGCTATCAGCTGATCCCCGTCGCAGCAGTGCCGCAGGTGGATTTCCCGACGATCAACGTCTCGGCCCAGCTGACAGGCGCCTCACCACAGACAATGGCGACATCGGTCGCCACGCCGCTAATCAAGCAGTTCGAGACGATCCCCGGCATCAGCGAAATTTCTTCTACAAACTCGCTTGGCAATACCAGCATCGTGCTGCAGTTCAATCTCGACCGCAACATCGACGCGGCCGCCGGTGACGTGCAGGCGGCGATTTCGACCGCACAAAGAAAACTTCCCAACAACCTGACCACCCCGCCAAGCTACAGGAAGACCAATCCAGCCGACGCGCCCGTCATGCTGATCGCCGTACAAAGCGACACCTTGCAGCGCAGCAAGCTCGACGATATCGCCGAGAACATCATCTCTCCATCGATCTCGACACTGCCTGGCGTCGCTGAAGTGACCGTAAACGGGGCGCAGACCTACGCGGTGCGTATCGACGTCGATCCGAACAAGCTTCTGGATCGCGGCATCGGTATCGACACGGTCAACACAGCCGTTGTCAACGCCAACAACCAGGTCCCGGTCGGCACGTTGCAAGACGCGGCGCAGAGCATGACGATCAATGCGGATACGCAGCGCGTCAACGCCGACGAGTTTCGCACGCTTGTGATTGCCAATCCCAACGGCAAGCCAATTCACCTCGGCGACGTCGCCGACGTGCAGGACAGCGTGGAAAACCAGAATATCGGTAGCTGGTATGATGGCCAGCGAGCGATCATTCTGGCTATTCAACGCCAGCCCGATGCCAACACGGTTGACGTCGTCGATGCCGTCAACAAGACGCTGCCGAAGCTGCAGGCCGAAATGCCGGCTTCCGTCAAAATGACCGTTATGAACGACTCGGCCCAGCCAATCCGCGAGGCCATCTCGGACGTCAAGTTTACGTTGCTGCTGACCATCGGTCTCGTCGTTCTCGTCATCTACCTGTTCACGGGCCACGTGACAGCAACGATTATCCCCGGCCTCGCCGTGCCTCTTTCGCTGATATCAACTTTCGGGATGATGTACGTGCTCGGCTATAGCGTCGACAATATCTCGCTGCTCGGATTGACGATCGCGGTGGGCCTCGTGGTGGACGACGCCATTGTCATGCTGGAGAACATTCTACGGCATATGGAAGAAGGCATGCCTGTGCGGCAGGCGGCTATCCAGGGCGCGGCCGAAGTCAGCTATACGATTATCTCGATGTCGGTCTCGCTCATCGCCGTGTTCATCCCTATCCTGCTGATGGGCGGCGTCGTTGGCCGTATCTTCAACGAATTCGGGATGGTCGTGGCAATCGCCATCGTATCGTCCGCGGTCGTCTCGCTGACCGTCACGCCGATGCTCGGTTCGCGTCTCTCCAGCGCTCACAGCCACCCTCCCCTGCCGGTGCGCCTCTTCAACAAGAGCTTCAACTGGACCGAGGTCAACTACGGCAAGGGCGTGGAATGGTGTATTCGCCATCGCTATATCGTGCTTGGAAGCTTCCTTGCTTCGGTCGCGCTCTCGGCCTACCTCTTCCTGACACTGCCAGCCAGCTTCTTCCCGCAGGAAGACATCGGGCGGCTGCAAATTTCAACGCGCGCCCGCCAGGATATTTCCTATCCGGCGATGCGTGACCTGCAGAACCAGGCCGCTGCCGCAATCAAGGCGAATCCTGCCGTCGAGCACGTGATGTCGGTTGTCGGCGCAAGCGCGCGTCAGACACTCAACAACGGTACGATCTATGCCCAGTTGAAGGACAAGAAGGATCGCGAACCGCTTGACCAGACGCTGCGCGAATTGCGCGCCGCCGTCGCCAAAATCCCAGGCATTCAGGTCTTCATCAACCCTCAGCAAAGCCTTCGTTTCGGCGGCCGCCAGACCGCTAGCCAGTATCAGCTCGTCATCCAGGCGCTCAACGCTGATCTGACGAACCAGTGGGCCAACAAGATGCTGCAGGAGATGCGAAAGGATCCACGCTTCACCGACGTGACCACCGACGCGCAATACAATGCGCTGCAGGCCAATATCGTGGTCGATACCGAGAAAGCCGCCGCCTATGGCATCAACAACAACCTGCTGCGCACCACGCTTGAAGAGGCCTTCAGCGACTACGCCGCCGCACAGATCCAGTCCACCGGCGACAGCTACGACGTGATCATCGAATATGATGCAAATCAGCCTTGGGACGACCAGAAACTGTCGCGTATCCATGTGACATCCTCGAGCGGCCAGCAGGTTCCATTGTCGGCCTTCGCGCACATCGAGCGCAATACCGGTCCGGTGACCATCAACCAGACCGGTCAGCTCGTCTCGACCACGGTATCCTTCAACCTGCCGGCCGGCGAAGCGCTTGGCGACGCCACGGCACAGATCGAACAGATCAAGAAGGACATCAACATGCCGGCGGATATCTTCACGTCCTACGGCGGCACGGCGCAGATATTCCAGCAATCGCAGGGCAGCACGCCCTATCTGATCCTCGCTGCGGTGTTGACGATCTATGTGGTTCTCGGCGTTCTCTATGAGAGCTTCATCCACCCGCTGACCATTCTCTCCGGTTTGCCGGCCGCCGCTCTCGGCGCCCTGCTCGCCCTGAAGCTCTTCGGCTTCGACCTGTCGGTCATCGCGCTCATCGGCTTGCTGATGCTGATCGGTATCGTCAAGAAAAACGCGATCATGATGATCGACGTGGCGCTGGAAACGCTGCGCTCGAGTACCGGCATGTCGCCGGCGGAAGCGATCCACGAAGCCTGCGTACGCCGTTTCCGCCCGATCATGATGACCACCTTCTGCGCCCTGCTCGGCGCGCTGCCGATCGCGGTCGGCAGCGGCGCAAGCTCCGAGCTGCGCCAGCCGCTCGGCATCGCTGTGGTTGGCGGCTTGGTGGTTTCGCAGCTTCTGACCCTGTTCATCACGCCGGTCATCTTCCTTGAGATGAACCGCCTGAGCGACTTCCTCGGTCGTTTCGGCCGGCGCAAGGACGACGACCCGCACCAGAAGGAACCGCCGTCGGCGATTGCCGCGGAATGACGAAAACGGGCGCCGAAAGGCGCCCATTCCTTTTCAAGCAACCGAAACGCATCGCTGGTGAAATACTGTCGGCGAATGCCATGGCGAGCAAAAATAAAAGCACCTCTCCGTCTTGAACTTGACGTCCAGCCATGTCATGACGCGCCCTCTTTGCGGCAGGGCGCGTCATGCGTCCCATCAGGGGCTTGGCCCCAATCCAGACAATTTCGACGGAAAGGAGTGCGGGCATGGCTCGGGCGCTTGGTTTCGACTTCGGCACGACGAACACGGTTCTGGCGATGGCCGATGGACCTGCGACACAATCGGTCGCCTTCAACAGCACGGCCGGCACGGCCGACAGCATGCGTACTGCGCTCTCCTTCATGAAGGATCCGGGGCTGGGTGCGGCCGCGCTCAAGGTCGAGGCCGGCCATGCGGCGATCCGGCAGTTCATCGACAATCCCGGCGACTGTCGCTTCCTGCAGTCGATCAAGACTTTTGCGGCGAGCGCGCTTTTCCAGGGCACGCTGATCTTCGCCAAGCGCCACAGCTTCGAGGATCTGATGGAGATCTTCGTGCGTCGCCTGCGCGCCTACGCCGGAGAGGGATGGCCGGAGAATGTTTCACGCATCGTCACCGGCCGACCGGTGCATTTTGCCGGCGCCAATCCGAACCCTGCCCTTGCCACCGAGCGCTACAATGCCGCGCTCGCCCGGTTCGGCTTTCCGGAAATCCATTACGTTTACGAACCTGTGGCGGCGGCCTTCTATTTCGCCCAACACCTGAAGAAGGATGCGACCGTGCTGGTGGCCGACTTCGGCGGCGGCACGACCGACTATTCGCTCATCCGCTTTGAGACCCACGGCGGAAAGTTGACGGCGACGCCTATCGGCCATTCCGGCGTCGGCATCGCCGGCGATCATTTCGATTTCCGGATGATCGACAACATCGTCTCGCCGGCCATCGGCAAGGGCAGCTTCTTCAAGAGCTTCGACAAGCTTTTGGAAGTGCCGACCTCCTACTACGCCAATTTCGGCCGCTGGAACCAGCTTTCGATCTTCAAGACCTCGCGCGAATATGCCGACCTGAAGACGCTGGTGCGCAGCAGCCTGGAGCCGGAGAAGCTGGAGACCTTCATCGAGCTCGTCGAGCATGACGAAGGCTATCCGCTCTATCAGGCCGTATCGGCGACGAAGATGGCGCTTTCGAGCGAGGAAGAGGCCGAATTCAACTTCCCGCCGCTCGGCA
The DNA here is from genome assembly GCF_030182525.1 of Rhizobium pantanalense. Classification (NCBI taxonomy): domain Bacteria; kingdom Pseudomonadati; phylum Pseudomonadota; class Alphaproteobacteria; order Hyphomicrobiales; family Rhizobiaceae; genus Rhizobium; species Rhizobium pantanalense. The sequence goes on along the minus strand of NZ_JAQJCH010000006.1, from coordinate 258,970 downwards.
AGGCCGGCCGCAAGCGTGTTCGCCGCGCCGATTTCGAGACGTGGATTGCGGAAGACCTTGCCCGTATCGAAGGAGCGCTGGATGACGTGCTGACAACGACGAACACCTCGCCCGATGCGATCGACAAGGTGTTCCTGACGGGCGGCACCTCCTTCGTGCCGGCTGTGCGGCGAATCTTTACGGAACGCTTCGGCCAGGAGCGGATCGAGACGGGCGGCGAATTGCTGTCCATCGCCCATGGTCTGGCCCTGATCGGCGAGCGCGACGATATCGCCCAGTGGACGGCGTGAGATCGCGCCGTTCCCTGCCCTTTCGTTCCTGCGCCGCTTTGGATAGAGTTCGCGCATGATTTCCGCCAACGACCTCACACCGGCCGAGCTTGCCGCCCTTCTGCATTTCCATGCGGATGCCGGCGTTGATTGGCTACTGGAAGACGAGTCGGTGGATCGGTTTGCCGAATTCGAGGCGATGCGCGCCGCGCGGCAGGGCTCGCGCGCAACGCAGCCACGGGCCGAAGCACCAGCACCCGCACCTGCCACACGGTCACAGCCCGAGCGTCGCCCCGCCGCAAAGCGGGCGACACCTCCTGCTACGGTAACAGCGCCGCGCGCCACGCCGGCCATTCCCGACGAGCAAGCCGTGGAGCAGGCCCGATTCGCGGCCGAAAGTGCGCGTTCTCTCGGTGAGTTGAAGACTGCGATCGAAGCCTTCAATGGCTGCAATCTCAAGAACAGCGCTCGTTCGACGATCTTCGCGAGCGGCACGCCGGAGGGCCGGATCATGGTGATCGGGCCAATGCCGAGCGCCGACGATGATCGCGAGGGGGCGCCGTTTGCCGGCCGCGCGGGACAGTTACTCGACAGGATGCTCGCCGCCATCGGCCTGCAGCGCGATGAGATCCTGCTCACCAACGTCATTCCGTGGCGGCCGCCGGGCAATCGCGCCCCTTCTCCGGCGGAAATCGAGATATGTCGTCCGTTCATAGAACGGCAGATTGCGCTTGCCGAACCGAAGGCTCTGCTGCTGCTCGGTAATTTCACCGCCCGCCACTTTTTCGGCGGCGGCGAAACCATCCATGGATTGCGCGGACAGTGGCGGGAAATCAGCATTCTCGGCCGAACCGTCCCCGCTATCGCCAGCCTGCATCCGCAGGAACTGCTGACCGCGCCGATCAATAAACGTCTGGCCTGGAGCGATCTTCTAGCCTTCAAGAATTATGTCGCCGCTGAAATATTAGGCTAATTTCGACAGCCATTAACGAAGAATGACACAAGTTATGCATTTTTTGCATGTCAGTCTTCTTTTGCTGTGCGTTGCAGAATCTATGTTGCACTGCAATATAAAGCTTGTCTTGGGAGGAATTCGAAAGGAACCAAGGCAATGACTGCACGTTTTCGCCCTATTCACTGCGGGTTTGACACCCTGCGCCGCGCCATTGAGCCTGTGCGCGCCATAAACGGCCATCGCAATCTCGGCATTGCTGCCAATGAGCAGATGACCGCACGAGGCACCGGCATCTCCGCCCGCATCAGCCGCCCGACGGCCATTTTCGCCGATTTCCGCGCCTGCTGACCTGCGGGCGCGAATTGCCGGGCGGTCCAGCGTAACGTTCAAATATCAGGATTTCCATCATGTCTTCAGGTTTGCGTTCATTCGTCGCTCTGCTCGATTCCGTCGGCCATATCGGCTCTGCGGTGCGGGCCGCCGAGGAATTCGAGCGCGCACGCAATTTTCACAAGGACGAGTGCCGCAGCACAAGCGCTGCCCGGATCGTCGCGACCAGCATTCCGCTTTGAGCTTTTGCGGGCGGAGCCGAGAGTCCTTGCACTCTAGGCGGACCGCGCCCAGGCGAAAGCCTCATCGACCGCCGCCAATTTTACGGCCTGCCATCCGCAATACTGATCGAGAAAATTGCGCGATATCCACATACGCGTCTTCTTGGGTTCGTCATGCCAGCCGATGTCTCCCCGGTCGGCAGATTTGCGCAGGATACGCTGCAAATGGGTGCGCGATATCATGAAATGTGCCGCCAGAGCGCGGGCGTCGACATGGCCGATATCGATTCGATCGCCGACTTGTCCATTGAGATCCAGCCTGGACACGATATGATCGACGACAAGACCGCCGGATTCCGTCCAGAGAAATAGGCCAACGCTTTCCGGCGGTTCGCGCCAGGTGTCGGCCGCCAGACAACTGCGGGTCATACGCGGCTGTGCCAAATCCATCAGCATCGGCGAAGCGACCAGCGCAGCTGCGCGGCTACCCTCGTCAAGGAGATCGAGCGCGGCCAGATTGGCGAGATACCAGCCGAACATGCCCGTGTAGCTGATTTCCGTCGGCACGTAGCGGCGGGGACGGCGGGCGGGTCCGGGAGCCAACTCCAGGAAGCGGTAGGTCAGTAATTCCTCGACAAAACTCAGGACCGTGTTGCGGCTGGCGATGCGGTAATGCGTGATGAGATTGCGCAGGGCAACGACGGTCAGTCCCGAGCCCGGAATCCCCGGATCATATTCGAGATGAAGCGCATAAGCGGCCTGGGTCAGAAGCCAGCGCTGATGTGACGCAAGCATGCGCGCAACCCTCGGGGCGTTGTCATAACGGTTACGCAATGTCTCGGAGAGAAAGCTCAAGGATGCTACGAACTTGGGATGACGAGCAAGTTGCTCGATGGGAAAACTCAATCGGGCCTCCTGGGTGCCCTTCTTAAAAAGCAACAGAAAGTGGATGTTTCATTTTTGTGAACGAAATCATCGGAATCGATCATAATTCCGACATCTAATAGCATGCTATAGTTATGCAAGTGCTCTTATATCGCAAGGGGTTAAACAAATAATTTACTTTAAATTATTGTTTCCCGACCGTAACGGCGCGCATCTAACAGCAATGCAGTCATGATGATCCACCTGAACGTTATGGTAGCAATTGTACTGCCGGTCTGCAAATGCAGGCGTAGAGCTGCCACTTTTTATTCGAATAGCTGAATCGAGAGCGGCCCGGCGAGCGAATACTTATTGTGCCATAACAAAACATATCGGCATTGCGATATGACTTTAACTTTGGTTCAGATTTCGGTGTAATGATGCGGCACTTCAGTCCGGAGGAGGGCTTCGGACTGTGCCCGCCACAGCATAGCCTGATCAGGATAGACCATGCGCACAGACACCGGCCAGATCGTCAATCTGGCAGATTATCGTCCCACCGACTTCGTTCTGGAACGCGTGGACCTCACCTTCGATCTGCATCCGACCGAGACCAAGGTGGAGGCGCGGCTCATCTTCCATCGCCGCGAAGGTATCGATCCCAAGGCACCGCTGGTGCTGGATGGCGATGAGCTGGTCCTCTCCGGCCTGCTGCTCGATCAGGCGGAGCTGCCTGCCGCGCAATATGACACCACGCCCGAGAGCCTCACGGTTCGCGATCTGCCGGAAAGCACGCCTTTCGAGCTGACGATCACGACCGTCATCAACCCGGAAGCCAACACCCAGCTGATGGGCCTCTACCGCACCGGCGGCATTTATTGCACGCAGTGCGAGGCCGAAGGCTTCCGCCGCATCACCTATTTCCCCGACCGGCCGGATGTTCTCGCCCCCTATACGGTCAACATCATCGCCGACAAGGCCGCCAATCCGCTGCTGCTGTCGAACGGCAATTTCCTCGGCGGCGCCGGCTATGGCGAAGGCAGGCATTTCGCCGCCTGGTTCGATCCGCATCCGAAGCCGAGCTATCTATTCGCGCTCGTTGCCGGCGATCTTGGTGTCGTCGAGGACACGTTCACCACAATGTCCGGCCGTGAGGTCGCTCTGAAGATCTATGTCGAGCACGGCAAGGAGCCGCGTGCGACCTACGCCATGGATGCGCTGAAGCGCTCGATGAAGTGGGACGAAGAGCGGTTCGGCCGCGAATACGATCTCGACATCTTCATGATCGTCGCCGTATCGGACTTCAATATGGGGGCGATGGAGAACAAGGGTCTCAACGTCTTCAACGACAAATATGTTCTAGCCGATCCCGAGACGGCGACCGATGCCGACTATGCCAATATCGAAGCCATCATCGCGCACGAATATTTCCACAACTGGACTGGCAACCGCATCACCTGCCGTGACTGGTTTCAGCTCTGCCTCAAGGAAGGCCTGACCGTCTATCGCGATCACGAATTCTCCGCCGACCAGCGCTCGCGTCCTGTCAAGCGCATTGCCGAAGTTCGTCACCTGAAATCGGAACAATTTCCTGAGGACAGCGGCCCGCTTGCCCATCCGGTGCGGCCGACGACATACCGGGAAATCAACAACTTCTATACGACGACTGTCTATGAGAAGGGCAGCGAGGTCACACGCATGATCGCGACACTGCTCGGCCGCGATCTCTTCAAGAAAGGCATGGACCTCTATTTTGATCGGCATGACGGACAGGCGGTGACGATCGAAGATTTCGTCAAATGCTTCGAAGATGTCAGCGGCCGCGATCTCACGCAGTTCTCGCTGTGGTACCATCAGGCCGGTACGCCCCTCGTCACCGCATCTGGCGCTTATGACGCCGATGCCAAGACATTCACCCTCTCGCTCGAGCAGATGGTGCCGGCAACGCCGGGCCAAACCGTGAAGAAGCCGATGCATATTCCGTTGCGCATGGGCTTGCTCGCCGAAGACGGTGCCATCATTACGCCGGCATCCGTCACAGGAGCCGAGCTGACCGGCGACGTATTGCACCTGAAGAAGCAGACGCAAACGGTGACATTCCACGGCATTCCCCGGCGGCCGGTTCTGTCACTCAATCGCAGCTTCTCGACGCCGATCAACCTGCAGTTCAGCCAGAGTGCCGGCGATCTCGCTCTGATCGCCCGTCACGAGACTGATCATTTCGCCCGTTGGCAGGCGCTGATCGACCTCGGCCTGCCGAACCTCCTGCAAGCCGCCCGCGATGCACGCCAGGGCGTCGAGATCACCTGTGATCCGGCCTTCACCGACGCCCTGCTGGCGGCCGCGGCCGACGAAAGCCTGGAGCCGGCTTTCCGCGCTCAGGCGCTCGCCCTCCCGAGTGAATCCGACATCGCCCGCGAGCTTGGCGGCAACAATGATCCCGATGCTATCCATGTGGCGCGCCAGACGATCATCAAGCGGGTCGCCGAGGCCGGAAAGGACGTCTTTACCGCGCTATATGATGCCATGCAGACGCCGGGAGCGTTCAGCCCCGACGCGGCAAGCGCCGGGCGCCGTGCCCTGCGCAACGCGGCACTAGGCTACCTGTCACAGCTGGACGAGACGCCCGCGAGAGCGAAGGCCGCCTATGATGACGCCAACAATATGACCGATCTCAGCGCGGCACTGACCATTCTCGCCCAGCGGTTCCCCGACACGCCGGAGACGGCGGCAGCGCTTGCGCATTTCCGTAACCGCTTCGCGGACAATGCGCTCGTCATCGACAAATGGTTCGCCATTCAGGCTGCAATTCCCGGCACTAGGGCGCTGGAGCGCATCCGACTGCTCATGGAAACGCCGCTCTTCAAGCGCACCAATCCCAATCGCGTCCGCTCGCTTATCGGCACTTTTGCCTTTGCAAATCCCACGGGTTTCGGCCGAGCCGACGGCGCCGGATACAATTTCCTGGCCGACGAAATCCTCGAGATCGATCAGCGCAACCCGCAGCTTGCGGCCCGCATCCTGACTTCGATGCGTTCCTGGCGCCTGCTGGAGCCAGTGCGGGCCGACCATGCCCGCTCGGCGCTGATGCGGATCGAGCGCGCAGGCGGTCTTTCGACCGACGTGCGCGATATTGTCGAGCGTATCCTCAAGGAGTGATTTCGATCGCCGGGTGCGCCGATTTCAAAGGCTGATTTGCATTGCCCTTTTCAGCTTCAACGAGTCCCGAATGGGTGCAACTTACCGCTGCGTGTGTAAAATATGCTGAAATCGCAGATGGTTAAGAAAGTTTTACCGCACCCTCTGGACAAGCCGAATCACGAATGATTCATTAGGGCAGATTCGGGCGAGCGGCGCAGCGAATCACACGAGGGACAAGGCTAAAGCGATGGTGGACGTGCGGCGGGCAACCGCGGCCGATGGACGGCTGCGTGTGAATTTCGACGGTCTGAAATCCTGGCATAGCGGCGTTACCGATCGAACCGGAGTGCGAATGGAGACGATTTCGCGTCGTTTTCCGCAGACGGAGCATATTCTCAAGCGCATCATTCCCGTCCTCATCGTTTCCTTCCTGATGGTCGTTGCCGCCTCGCATTTTTTTGGCATGATCACGGAACATAGCCGCATGGCGGCCTCCGCCCGCCGCACCACCTCTCTTTCTATCGCCGCCGCATCTGCCGCCTTTTCGAATGACGCCAGCCTGTTCCAGGCCGGGGACCGCAGCGGCGCAGAACGGAGGCTGGCCTCTTATCTGCCGCAGGATCGACTGGACGCCGGCGCCTTCGTCCTGTTGGTGCAGGCGAGCGGCCGGGTGTTCGGCTCGTCGGCCGCCGGCTCTGGCTATATCGGCATGCTTGTCTCCGATTTCTTTCCGGAAGTGACGGCCATCCGCAGTTTTGGCGACCATGCCGATGTGATCGAAACCATGATCGGCGGCGAGCCCTACTACGCAGCCATTTCCCTGATCGGCGACAAGGGTGATTTCATTCTGTCGGCCGCCTCTATGGATCAAATCGACAAGCTCTGGCGCGACGAGCTGACGCTCAATGTCACGCTGTTTGCCGGTATATCCTCCATCCTGCTCGTCATCCTCTACGCCTATTATACGCAGGTGAAACGCGCCCGGGACGCCGACGAGATCTTCCTCGAATCCAACCTGCGGGTCGAGACCGCACTGTCGCGCGGACGCTGCGGCCTCTGGGATTTCGATTTCACCAGCCGCCAGTTTTTCTGGTCGCGGTCGATGTACGACATGCTCGGGCTGCCGGTCGCCGACAAGCCACTCGCCTTTACGGATGCGGCGCGGCTGATGCATCCGGACGACAACAGCCTGCATATGCTTGCCCGCACCGTCACCCGCGGCAATGCCGGCCAGGTGGACCAAATCCTGCGCATCCGCCACGCCAAGGGACATTACGTCTGGATGCGCGCCCGCGCCCAGGTGATCCGCACCAATTCCGGCCGCGTCCACATGATCGGCATCGCGATGGACGTGACCGAACAGCACCGGCTGGCGCAGCGCTATGCCGAGGCCGACCAGCGGCTGGCCGATGCCATCGAATGCACCTCTGAAGCCTTCGTGCTGTGGGACAAGAACGATCGCTTGGTCATGTGCAATGCTCATTTCCAGCAGGCCTATGGCCTGCCCGACAATGTACTCGTTCCCGGCACCGAGCGCGCCGTCGTCAATGCCGCTGCAGCACGACCGGTCATCGAGCGCCGCATCGTCGATCCCGGCCGCTCCAATCATTCGCAGACGACGGAGGTGCAGCTCGCCGACGAGCGATGGCTGCAGATCAACGAACGGCGCACCCGCGACGGCGGCCTTGTCTCCGTCGGCACCGACATCACACAGCTCAAGCGCAATCAGGAGCGCCTTCGCGACTCCGAGCGCCGGCTGATGGCGACGATCAATGATCTCTCCGCATCGCGGCAGATCCTGGAGAAGCAGAAGGCGGAGCTTTCAACCGCCAACGCCAACTATCTCGCCGAGAAGGAGCGCGCTGAAGCCGCCAACAGGGCCAAATCGGAATTCCTCGCCAACATGTCGCATGAGCTGCGCACGCCGCTCAACGCCATTCTCGGCTTCTCGGAAATCCTGCAGGATCAGATGTTCGGCCCGCTCGGCTCCACGCGCTACAACGAATATGCCAAGGACATTCACGACAGCGGCAAGCATCTGCTCAACGTCATCAACGACATTCTCGACATGTCCAAGATCGAAGCCGGGCACATGAAGCTCTCCTGCGAGCGGATCAATCTCGCACCGCTCATCGAGGAATGCCTGCGCTTCACCCGCATTCCGGCCGCACAGAAGAATATTCTCGTTGAGCAGGATATTTCCTCCGAGATCAAGCTCAATGTCGACCGGCGGGCGATGAAGCAGATCGTACTCAACCTGCTCTCCAACGCGGTGAAATTCACCAATGACGGCGGCCGCATCGCGGTCCGTACACGCAGGGTCGACGATGCCGTCATGCTCGTCATCGCCGATACCGGCATCGGCATTCCGAAATCGGCGCTCAGCAAGATCGGCCAGCCCTTCGAACAGGTGCAAAGCCAATATGCGAAGAGCAAGGGAGGCTCGGGCCTGGGGCTTGCTATTTCCAGATCGCTGACTGCGTTGCATCACGGCCGCATGCGCATCCGCTCGCGCGAAGGCATCGGCACGGTGATCGCAATCCGCATCCCGGATCAGAACTGATCAGCTTGCGACCGTCGCCTGAAATACCTTTCGCACCGCCTTCGACAAGCGTTTCAGCTCCGCTTCCAGCGTGCGGATATCCGGGCAATCACCGGCGCGGCAGACCAGCTCGATCAAGCCGGAAGGCGTATTTTTCGGATCGAACGTGCCGTCGATGCAAAGGCGGATCAGCTGTGACACTTCCGTATAGAGCTGCAGGGCCTCCAGGCAAACGTCGAGATCGTTGCGATCCATCAGACTGCCACCGAGCAGTTTCAACGCTTCGGCCGTGCTGAGGCCGTTTGCATCGATGCCGACGCCGCGGACCGACGCGGTCAGCCGCAAATATTGCGCGATGAATTCGATATCGATTAGGCCGCCCGGGATCAGCTTCAGATCCCAGATGCTTTCCGGCGGCTTTTCCTGTTCGATCAGGGCGCGCATCTCGCGCACATCCCTAGCGATCTTGGCGACATCTCTCTTCGTCGAAAGAACCTCGCCGATGATGCGCTCCGCATCGTTCACCAATTCCTCGTCGCCACAGATCAGGCGAGACCGGGACAGCGCCATATGCTCCCAAGTCCAGGCTTCCTCGCGCTGGTACTTCTCGAAGGAATTGATGCGCGTGGCGACCGGCCCCTTGTTGCCGGAGGGACGCAAGCGCATGTCCACCTCATAGAGCACGCCCTCGGCCGTCGGTGCAGAGAGGGCCGCGATCAGGCGCTGCGTGATACGTGTGAAATAGCGCGTGGCATCGAGCGGCTTCGGACCATCGGATTCACCGGCTGCGTCGTCGTAATCGTAAAGCAGGATGATATCGATGTCGGAACCGGCCGAGAGTTCGAAACTGCCGAGCTTACCCATTCCGACGATGGCAACGCGGCCGCCCGAATATTCCCCATGCGCCGCCCGGATTTCCTTCATGACGGCGTCCAATGCCGCCTCGACGATGAGATCGGCCAGATAAGTAAAGGCGCGGGCCGCCATGACCCCACCGATTGCGCCCGTCAACAGGCGAATGCCGATCAGGAAGCGCTGTTCGGAGGCAAAGATGCGCAAGAGATCGAGCGTCTCTTCATAATGCCTTGCCGGGGCAAGGAAGCTCTGGAGGCGCTCGGCGAGATAGTCGCGCGTCGGCAATTCCGCCATGAGCCTTGGATCCAGCATGCCGTCAAAGACATGCGGCTTGGCTGCGATGATCTCGGCAAGGCGTGGCGCCGACGACATGATGTTGACGATGAGCGAAAGGAGCGCCGGATTGGTCCCGAGCAGCGAGAAGAGCTGGATGCCTGCCGGCAGGCCGGAGATAAAGCTGTCGAAGCGCAACAAAGCCTTGTCGGCACGCTTGCTTTCGCCGAAGACGCGCAACAGCTCCGGCGTCAGTTCCGTCAACCGTTCGCGCGCCTCTACCGATTGCGTCGCGCGATATCGGCCGTAGTGCCAGGTGCGGATGACGTTGGCGATGTCAGACGGACGATCGAAGCCGAGGCGGCGTAGCGTCTCCAGGGTATCGGGATCATCGCCCTGGCCGGTAAAGACTAGATTGCCGGTTTCGCTCGACAGCTTGGTTTCCTGTTCGAACAGGCGCGCATAGCGGCGCTCGACGGTTTTCAGCGTCGTCACGAGCGCTTCGGAAAAAGCCGACACGTCGGCAAAACCCATCATGTAGGCGATGCGCCGGAGTTCGGCATCGGTTTCCGGCAGCAGATGCGTCTGCTCGTCGCGTACCATCTGGATGCGATGCTCGACGTCGCGCAGGAACCAATAGGCCGTCACCAGTTCATCGCGCGTTTCCGCATCGATCCACTTCGCCTCGGTCAGTTCGAAAAGCGTCTCCTCCGTCGATCGGCTGCGCAGAGACGGCATACGACCGCCAGCAATCAGCTGCTGCGTCTGCACGAAGAACTCAATCTCGCGAATGCCGCCGCGGCCAAGCTTGACGTTATGGCCTTTAACCGCGATGGCGCCGTGTCCCTTATGCGCGTGGATCTGCCGCTTGATGGAGTGGATATCTGATATCGCGGCGTAATCCAGATATTTGCGGAAGACGAAGGGCACGAGATCGCGGATGAAAGCCTGACCGGCAGCGATATCGCCGGCGACGGGGCGCGCCTTGATGAAGGCGGCGCGCTCCCAGTTCTGCCCCCTGCCCTCGTAATAGATCATCGCAGCGTCCACAGGGATCGCGAGCGGCGTCGAGCCTGGATCGGGACGCAGGCGAAGATCGGTGCGGAAGACATAGCCATCTGCCGTGCGCTCCTGCAGGATGCGCACCAGCCGGCGCATCAGCCGCGGGAAGATGTCGATGGCATCATCGGGATCGGGCACGATGCCTGCCGTCTCGTCAAAGAAGACGACCAGATCGATATCGGAGGAATAGTTCAGCTCTTCGGCGCCGAGCTTGCCCATGCCGAGGACGATCAACCCGGATTTCCGGCTCGGGGCGGCGGGATCTGGAACCACGATCTTGCCGGCGTCGTGCGACGACAGCAACAGGTGATCGATCGCTGCTGAGATGGAGGCTTCCGCAAGCCTGCTCAACCAGCGTGTCGTCACCCTGCCGTCATAGATGCGCGCGAGATCGGCAAGGGCAACGAGGAAGGCTGCACGGCGTTTGGCAATGCGCAGACGGCTCATTACGTCAGATTCAGGAGGAGAGGCACCTTCCCCATCCGCAGGCAGCCAGGCACGGCGAGCCTCTTCCACCAGTCCTTCGATCTGTGGCGACAGCGGCTTCTCGATCGCGGCGACGAGGAGCGACGGTTCGAGATTGACGATTTCGCGCAAATGAGGGGACAGGGTCAGAGCAGCGACGATGAAATCCCGCAACGCACTCTCGCCCGCAAGGAGATCGGCAACGACCGGCTCCGTTCCGGCGATCTGCTTGAGATCGGCAAGCGCAGATTTCGTCTCCGTCTGGTTCAGCGGCCGCAACCGCCCGGCCGGAACATCCCGTAGCAAATCGCTTTGCGTCGTCATGCAGTTCTCCCCAACAGCAAGCGGATAGAGCATGATGCCGAAAGAATGAGCGGTTTTCGGGCAACATCATGCTCTACTTCTTTGACGCCAGAGCGGATTCAGATTTTAGGTCGTTTCGACCTAAAATCATCCGGCTCCAGTGCAGGATTAACCTATTGTTTCTGCATGGGGAAGATCATGGTGACCGTTAATCCCTTGGCGTCGGGACTGTCGGGGACCGTATGGGAAAGCTCAAGCCGGCCACCATGCAGCTCCATGACAGCCTCCACCAGTGCAAGGCCGAGGCCTGTTCCCGGCTTAGAGCGGCTTTCGTCCAGACGGAAGAAACGCTTGACCACATCGGCACGTTGATGGGCGGGAATGCCTGGCCCATGATCTGCGACCGCGAGCGTCACGGCGTCGTTGGTGCGCGCCAGCTTGAAGGTGATCGTCTGCTCGCCATTGCAGCCCGTCGCATATTTGAGGGCATTGTCGATGAGATTGAAGAGTGCCTGACCGATCAGCTCGCGATTGCCCTGAATTTCGACATTCGGCTCGATATCGGCCGTCAGCGTCAGACCCGCCTCTTCTGCGACCGGCTCATAGAGTTCGGCGGTATCGGCGACGATGGAAGAGAGATCGACTTCAGTCATTTCCGCCGCCACCGACCCCGCCTCGACGCGGGAAATCATCAGAAGGGCATTGAAGGTGCGGATCAGCTGATCGGATTCGCCGATAATGCCCTCAAGGGCGACACGACGACCCTCGCTGTCGGCACTGTCGAGCGCGTCGGCCGCCTTGTTGCGTAAGCGCGTCAGCGGCGTCTTGAGGTCATGAGCGATATTGTCGGAGACCTGCCGCAGCCCTTCGTTCAGCTTCTCGATGCGCTCGAGCATCGCATTCAGCGAAGCGGACATGCGGTCGAACTCATCGCCGGAACCACCGACCGGCAGTCGTTGCGAGAGATCGCCCGCCATGATCTTGCGGCTTGCATCCGTCATCCGGTCGATGCGTTTCAATGCGTTGCGGCCGATACCGAACCAGATGACCAGTGCGCCGAGGCCCATGATCGCCAGCGCCAGCATCAGCGCCTGGCGCACCAGCACGCGGAAGCGCTCGGGCTCGCCGAGGTCGCGGCCGATCAGGATGCGCAAGCCATTGTCGAGAATGAAAATGTTGGCAATCGCCAGATGCCGGCGCTCCGGATCGTTGGAGGCGTCGGTGTAGCGCTCGTAGGAAAAGGGCAGCTCCGTCCAACCAGCGGCGCCGAGCACACCGGGCTGTACGGAGGCGACGTTGCCGGCCAGGATATCGCCCGATGGCCCGGCAATGACATAGAGATTGGCACCCGGCTGGCGGGCGCGGCGCTCCATGGTGCGCAGAAGCAGGTTCAGACCGCCGATGTCGTAGGCGCGCTTGACCTGGCTGACCTCCTGTTGAACGGCATCGCGGATCTGTCCCGTCAGCAGCCGTTCGGACATGGCCGTGACATAGAAGACCAGCGTCGCGGCGCAAAGCGAGAAAAGAAGGATGTAGAGGGCTGAAAGTCGGACTGCGGTAGACTTGAAGAGGACGCGGAAGCGGCTCATCCCTCGTCCTTGATCATGTATCCGGCGCCACGAATGGTCTTCAGCAGCGGCTGGCTGAAATCCTTCTCGATCTTGGAGCGCAGGCGCGAGACATGGACGTCGATGACGTTCGTCTGGGGATCGAAATGATAATCCCAGACATTTTCCAGCAGCATGGTGCGCGTGACGACCTGGCCGGCATTCTTCATCAGATATTCCAGCAGGCGGAATTCACGCGGCTGCAGCAGGATTTCCTTGCCGCCGCGGCGCACCTCGTGCGAGAGGCGATCCAGTTCCAGATCGCCGACGCGATAAAGAACATCCTGTTCCGGCGTTCCCTTGCGGCGGCCAAGCACTTCGACGCGTGCCAGAAGCTCGCTGAAGGCATAGGGCTTGGGCAGGTAATCGTCGCCGCCGGCGCGCAGGCCGGTGACGCGGTCATCGACCTGGCCGAGTGCGGAGAGAATCAGAACAGGCGTATGAACGCCCTTGCGACGTAATTCGCTGATGACGGAGAGGCCATCGCGGCGCGGCAGCATGCGGTCGATGATGGCGACATCGTAGGTGTTTTCGGTGGCCATGAAGAGCCCGCTCTCGCCGTCGCTCGCGTGATCGGCAATGATGCCGGCCTCGCGAAACGCCTTGGTGAGATAAGCCGCCGCTTCGAGATCGTCTTCGATGATCAGAATCTTCATATGAGCGACATTACCTGCCGACGCAGCCTCGGCACAACCAGAATCAGGAGAATTCACGGCATGTTGGCTAGCGGTTGTCATCTTTCACCTGCCTTGGAGCCAGTCATCTTTGACATGTTGTAAAAAGGAAGCCGCGCAAGCCGTGGCCTGCGCGGCTTCCTGATTCATTTCATTCGCTTAAAGGATCAACCGGCATTGATCGGGAGAGCGACGAAGCGGCTGCCATTGCCGGACTGAATCTGGAACAGGGCGCGCGTGCGGCCATCCTTCTTCGCCTGCTCGATAACCTTGGCGATGTCGCCGGCGTTCGAGACCTGCTGGTTGTTGACCGAGGTGATCTTCTCGCCCTCCTTCACGCCCTTGTCGGCGGCATCGGAGTCGGGATCGACCGCAGTGATCGCGACACCCTTGCCATCGTCGGAAGGGCCGACGGTGAGGCCGAGGTCAGCCAGCGCCTTCTCGGAGGACGGCTGCTGCGGCTGCTGATCCGGCTGCGAGTCGTCATTGGAAGCCTGGTTCTGATCGGCAGGCAATGTGCCGAGTTCGACCGTGACCGACTGCGACTTGCCGCCGCGCCACAGCGAAACCTCAACCTTGGAGCCCGGCTGCATGGCCCCGATGCGACGAGCGAGATCGCGCGGGTCCTTGACCGGATCGCCATTGACCGCCGTGACGACATCGCCATTCTTGATGCCGGCCTTCTGGCCAGGCGAGCCATCCTGCGGGGAGACGACCAGAGCGCCGCTTGCTTCGGACAACCCAAGGGATTCGGCGATGTCCTTGGTGACGGGCTGGATCTGAACGCCGAGCCAGCCGCGTGAAACCGTGCCGGTCTTGATCAGGTCGGTCACGACGTCCTTGGCGGTCGTCGCCGGGATTGCGAAGGCGATGCCGACGCTGCCGCCCGACTGCGAGAAGATCGCGGTGTTGATGCCTACCACCTGGCCGTTGAGATTGAAGGTCGGGCCACCCGAGTTGCCCTTGTTCACCGGCGCATCGATCTGGATGTAATCGTCATAGGGGCCAGAATGAATGTCGCGGCCGCGAGCCGAGACGATACCGGCGGTGACCGTGCCGCCGAGGCCGAAGGGATTACCGACAGCAACGACCCAATCGCCAACGCGGACCTTGGAATCATCGGCCCAGCCGACATAGGTGAACTTCTTGCCCTTGGGATCGACCTTAAGGACTGCCAGGTCGGTGCGGCTATCCTTGCCGACGAGCTTGGCGTCGAGCTCGGTGCCGTCATTGAGGACAACGACGAAAGCGGCACCGTCGGAAACGACGTGATTGTTGGTGACAATGTATCCGTCTTCGGAGACGAAGAAGCCGGATCCTTGAGCGACCGGACGCAGGCGGCCCTTGTCATCGGAATTCTTCTGTTGGTTCTGGCCATGCTGCTGACCGCGACCCTGCTGCTGCTCGAACTGGCGGAAGAACTTCTTCAGCGGGTGATCGTCCGGAAGATCATCGAAGCCGCGGCCGAGACCGAAGGAATCGTCGTCATCGGCAACCGGATTGACACGGGATTCGACGCGAACCGAAACGACGGCCGGCGATACGGCGTCTACCACATTGGCGAAGCTCGGAACCTGCGGCGCCTGAACGTTGACGGCATCGGCATAGGCGCCGGTGACGACGGCCGGAACACCCGTAGCCAGGGCAGCAACAGCGAGGCCGGCGACGACGGAAGCCTTCATAGCAGTGCTGCGGGACAAGGTGTCCTTGATATTCCTGAACATATGCGAGTTACCTTCTCTTTTCTCGTCGGATTGGGCCGGCAGAACCGGCTGTGGTTCATTGTGATACTGATATAGGGCACGGCACCTTACAACGAACTGTCCGGCCCATGAAAAATTCGTAATGTAAGGAAATCGTTGCAATGTGACGACGGAAGATGACAGTCGCGTCACTTTCCCAGGATGTCTTTCAACTGCGCTTCTTCATCGGCGCTTAATGGGCTACCGGTGGGCTTGCCGGTACGACGACGCGCATAGACGGCAAGGGCCAGTCCACCTGCTACGAAGAGCGCAATCGGCGCTCCCCAGAGGATGTATGTCTTCCCGCTCAGGCGCGGCTTGAGCAGCACGAACTCGCCATAGCGGGAGACGATGTAATCAAACACCTGCTGATCGGTGTCGCCGTCGGTGAGGCGCTTGCGCACTAGCAAGCGCAGGTCACGCGCGAGATCGGCATTGGAATCATCGATGGATTGGTTCTGGCAGACCATGCATCGCAATTCGGCCGAGATCGTGCGCGCCCGTGCCTCCAAGGCTGGATCGGAAAGGACTTCGTCCGGGTTGACCGCAAAGGCGCTCATGGGCGCCAGAATCGCGACAAGGCAGAGAAGAAGTAGCCGCATGGCGCCGCGAAGACTGCGAATGCCGGCAACGTGCAATATTGGCCGATAGCTGTTCATTCTGCCGGCTCCATCGCCGGGCGAACCGGTTTCGCCTTGCGGCTCGGTGCACCGACGCGCAGCCGGCGGTCGCTGAGCGATACGAAGCCGCCGATCGCCATGACCAACGCGCCCATCCAGATGCAAAGAATGAACGGCTTCCACCAAATGCGCACGACCATGCCGCCATCCTTGCTGGCATCGCCGACCGACACATAGAGCTGGTTGAGGCCGAGCGTGAGAATGCCGGATTCGGTGGTCGCCGTGCGGCTCGCGGTGAAGACGCGCTTCGAGGAAGACATCTGGGCAAAAGCAACCCCGCCACGGCTGACGGTGAAGTGGGCGCGATCCTCGGTGAAATTGGGGCCGACGCCCGGCTGCACTCCATCGAAGCGCAAGCTGTAGCCGCCAAGCTCGGCGATCTCGCCCGGCTTCATGCTGGTGATGTGTTCTCCCTCGAAAGTCGTCACAGCGACGATGCCGAGTACGGTGATACCAAGGCCGGCATGGGCCAATGCGGTGCCAAAAGCCGACCGAGGCAGCCCGCTCAGGCGACGCCAGGCGACGCCAGCCGCCACTTTACCGACGCCGGCACGATACCAGAGATCGGCCAAGGCGCCGAAGACCAGGAAGAAGCCGGCTGCGAGGCCGAGAGCAGCCAGTACGGGGCCGCCGTGCTCCACATAGAACAGGACAAGGCCGGCCAGGAACGCCAGACCAGCGATGACGTAGAGCCTCTGCAGCGCACCAAGCAGATCGCCGCGCTTCCAAGCGAACAACGGGCCGAAGGGCATGGCAACGAGGATCGGCGTCATCAACAGCCCGAACGTCATGTTGAAGAAGGGCGGGCCGACGGAAATCTTGTCGCCGGTCAGCGTTTCAAGCGCCAGCGGATAGAGCGTGCCGGTCAACACCGAACCGCAGGCGACCGTGAGGATCAGGTTGTTCAGCACCAACGCGCCCTCGCGCGAGATTGGCGCGAACAATCCGCCGGCAGCAAGCTTCGGTGCACGCAGCGCGAAAAGCGACAAGGCTCCGCCGATGAAGATCAGAAGAATGCAGAGAATGAAAATGCCGCGCGTCGGATCGCTGGCAAAGGAATGCACCGAAGTCAGCACGCCGGACCGGACGAGGAAAGTACCGAGCAGCGACAGCGAGAAGGTGAGGATCGCCAGCAGCACCGTCCATATCTTCAGGGCGTCGCGCTTTTCCATGACCAGTGCCGAATGCAGCAGTGCCGTGCCGGCAAGCCAGGGCATGAAGGAAGCATTTTCCACCGGATCCCAGAACCACCAGCCGCCCCAGCCGAGCTCGTAATAGGCCCAATAAGAACCCATGGCGATGCCGAGCGTCAGGAAACTCCAGGCGGCGAGCGTCCAGGGCCGGACCCAGCGCGCCCAGGCGGCATCGATGCGACCTTCCAGAAGGGCCGCTACGGCAAAGGAGAAGCAGACAGAGAAGCCGACATAGCCGAGATAGAGCAAGGGGGGATGGATCGCCAAACCGATATCCTGGAGGACGGGATTGAGATCCTTGCCCTCCGCCGGCGCCGGGTTGAGCCGAATAAAAGGATTGGAGGTGAGCAGAATGAAGACGAGGAAGGCCGAGGAGATCCACGACTGCACAGCCAGCACATTGGCGCGCAGCACATCGGGCAGATTGCGGCCGAAGAGCGCGACGAGCGCACTGAAGAGTGCCAGGATCAGGAGCCAGAGCATCATCGATCCCTCGTGATTGCCCCAGACGCCAGAGATCTTGAAGATCAGCGGCATCAGCGAATGGGAGTTGGCCCAGACGTTGAGGACGGAGAAATCGGAGGCGACATAGGCATAGGTCAGCACGCCGAAGGAGAAGGCAACCAGCAGAAACATGACGATGGAGCCGACCGGGGCGATATTCATCATCGACACGTCACCGCGCCGGGCGCCGACGACAGGCAGGATGGAGACGATCAGCGCGGTCGCGAGCGCCAGCACCAGGGCATAGTGTCCGAGCTCGATGATCATTGGCTGGCCTCCTCGCCTTTCCACACGCCATCAGCCTTCAGCTTGTCGGCGACCTGCTTCGGCATGTAGCGCTCATCATGCTTGGCGAGTACGCTGTCGGCAACGAAAACGTCGCTGCCTGGCTCAAACTTGCCTTCGGTGACGACGCCCTGTCCTTCGCGGAACAGATCCGGCAGGATGCCGTCATATTTGACCTTGATCGTATCGGTGCCGTCGGTGACCGAGAATTGAACCTGAGTTCCCTGACCGCGCACGATCGAGCCCTCCCCGACAAGCCCGCCGAGGCGGATCAGCGTGCCGGCATTGACCGGCGTCTTGGCGAGATCGGCCGGCATGTAGAAATAGGCGACCGACTGGCTGAAGGCGAAGAGGACGAGCAGCACGGCAACAGCGATGAAACCCATACCGCCGGCGATCACAGCCAGTCGTTTCTGCTTGCGGGTCATTGCTGCGTCTCCTCCGTCGGCAATCCCAATTCCTTCGCCAGCGCCAAAAGCTGCTGGCCCTCCCCTCCATTGGCCGGAAAGGCCGCGAGACCGCGCTTCAACGCATCCGCTGCGCGTTCCCGATCATTCAGCACCGCATAGGAGCGGATCAACCGCATCCAGCCCTCGAAATTCTTCGGATCCTGCTTGAGCTTGGCATCGAGGCTGTCGACCATACCGCGGATCATCTGCTGGCGATCGCCGCTGCTCAGCGCATTGGCCGCAGCGATATCCTCCGCGGTCGGATTGCCGGGTGCCTTGTCGTTCGCCGATGCCGTCGGCTGGCCACCATTCTTGACGATGTGTTGGTCAACGACAGCAAGCCAGGGCGCATCAGGCGGCGATTGCTTGGCGAGAGCCTCGAAGGCGGTCTTTGCATCTTCAGCTTTGCCCTCCTGCTCCAGTGCCAGCGCCAGATAGAAAAGCGTGCGCGGATTGGCGGCATCGAGCGCTAGGGATTGCTGCAGCACGTCGCGCGCCTCCGCCGTCACGATGCCATTGGCCTTCACGACCAGCACCTCGCCCAGATCGCCAAGCCGGGTCGCGTTCGGCCCCAGCAGGCGGATCACGTTGCGATAGGCAAGCTCAGCATCGCCGATACGGTTGGTCTTAAAATAGATCGGTGCCAGGACCTCCCAGCCCTTGGCATCATCCGGATTCTTGGCCAGATGCTGCTCGATCTTGACGATCGAAATGGCGAGATCGTTTCCCGGCTTCTCCAGCCGCGCTTCCAGCGGCTGCGCCGGCAGGCCGGGATCGCCATTGACGAGATAAAGACAGAGACCAACGGCCGGAAGAAGGACGATGATGAAGGCCTGGGCAAGACGATAGCTGCCATGCGCAGGCGATTTAGCTATCGTCTTCTCATCCTTGGCAGCAGCGATGAGGCGCCGTCCGATTTCGGCGCGGGCATAGCCGGCCTCCTGCGCGGAGATGAGGCCGCCGGCAAGATCGCGCTCCAATTCACGAAGCTGATCGCGATAGACCTCGGCCTCTCCGGAACGACAGTCCTCCGCCTCCTTTGCACCACGCAGAAGAGGATAAAGCAGCACAGCGCCGACAACCGCCGTAAGAACGGCCACGAGAATCCAGAACAGCATAGACGCCCAATACTTTAACGGGGCGCTTATTCCAACCGGGAAAGGCCATCTGACGAAGATTTGAGGCGTTTGGCCGCGCCTTTCAGTGCAGACGCTTATTCAAGCGGCGTCCAGGTGCCGTCGTCATTGCGGCAGGCCGCGCCCCTCGCGGTCGTCGGCTTGCCGTCGACCGTGACGGTATGCGTATATTGCCGGCAATTCTGCGAGCCGACCTGATAGGGTGCCGCGGGGACAACCTCGCCACTTGCATTCCTGCCCTTCCATGCCACAGGCTGGCCAAGAGGCGAGGTCTCGAGCGCGCGATATTCCGCTTCCAGCGCACGCTGCTTGTCGTTGTCGCTGAGCTTGATACCAGTGCGCTCGACGATACCACCATCAAGGGCATTGATGAAGGTTGCGGAGGCCGGTGGCTTCGCAGACGAAAACAAGCTCTTGCCGCCTCCCAGACCGCTCGTCGTGGAGCAACCTGAAAGCGCAACCGCTGTGAAAAGAGAGGGGGCAATTAGAAAAAAGGTACGAAGCTTCATACAACCGAACCAGTATCAAAAAGCAAAACCATAGGTACTGCGCTGCGGCATCATCATGACCCACAACGCCTTTTTGGCATCATGCCGTTCTTCACGCAACATCCTTCGTCAAGCCCGGCAAAATTAGGCTCGCGCGAAGCCCGCCCCAGCTGCCCCGGGAGAGCTCGAAACGGCCTTGATATTCGTTGGTGATCTCGCTGACGATCGATAGGCCGAGACCGGTGCCGGGCTTGCTCTCGTCCAGCCTGCGCCCGCGTTTCATGGCTTCGCGGATCTGATCTGGTTCGAGACCGGGGCCGTCGTCCTCAACCACCAGTTCCACCCAATGGCGCCGCGCCGGATCGATGCCCTTGACTTCCGCCGGCGCCTCGTTTGCAACCAGACGCACCTTGTGTTCGGCAAAGCGGGCGGCATTTTCGAGGAGATTGCCGACCGTCTCCTCCAGATCCTGCTGCTCCATGGCGAGCGCCAGATTGGGCGAGACGGAGAGTTCGAACTCCTTGTCGGCGTTCAGCCGCCGCATGACGCGGACCAGCCGCTCCAGCGCCGGCTCGGCCTCGGTGCGCGCCAGCACGGATTCGCGCTGAGCCGCGATGCGGGCACGATTGAGATAGGATTGCACCTGACCCTGCATCGCCTCGGCCTGGTTCTTTACCAGATCGCCATGCGAGCGCTCCAGGACACGGGATTCATTCAGAAGAACCGCAATCGGCGTTTTCAGCGAGTGCGCGAGATTGCCGACCTGCATGCGGGCGCGCTCGACAATACGCCGGTTGCTGTCGATCAGCGCATTGATCTCATTGGCAAGCGGCAGGATCTCGCGCGGGAAATCGCCTTGCAAACGCTCGCTCTCGCCGGCGCGGATGCGCTCCAGCGCCGCGCGCGCCTTATCGAGCGGTTTCAGACCGTAGAGAATGGCGAGCGCATTGACGATCAGGCTGCCGACGCCGAAGCCGACGAGTGCAAAGTAGAGGCTGTGCGAGAAATTGCGGACATCATCCTCGACCACAGCGACATTGCCGGTGACGCGAAACCGAGCCGCATGGTCCGTATCGAACTGGATTTCCGTTTCCGCCACCTGCACGCGGTTTCCGAAGGCGTCGGTGACGATATAATAGCGCTCGTAATTCTTATCGAAAGGCGCTTCCAGCACGGATAGAACCGGCAGGTTCGACGCGCCGAGCGACGACGAAACCAAAGGGGTTGATGTATATGTGCCGAGCGGCTCGACTATCCAATACCAGCCGGTTTTCGGCTGTGAGAAACGGAGGTCTCCAAGCTGCGGACTGCCTGACAGCGCACCCTGATCACCAATCGTCACAGAATTGATGACGTTATAGAGCTGGGCGCGCAATAGGTCCTGAAAGCCGCGCTCGGCGTTCTTGCGGTAGATATCGGAGATGACAAGGCCGATCACCACCAGCGCCACAGCGGACCAAAGCGTGGTCAGCAGCAGGACGCGAGCGGTGAGCGACTTAATTCGCATTGGTCGGAGCTTGGATTCTGTAACCAAGGCCGCGAACCGTTTCGATCAGGTCGACCCCCATCTTCTTCCGAAGGCGTCCGACAAACACTTCAATCGTATTGGAATCCCGGTCGAAATCCTGATCATACATGTGCTCGACCAGCTCGGTGCGGGAGACGACCTCGCCCTTATGATGCATGAGATAGGCAAGCAGCCGGTATTCATGAGATGTAAGCTTGAGCGGCTTGCCGTCTACGGTCGCTTTCGAGCTCTTGGTGTCGAGCCGCACCGGGCCGCAAACGATTTCCGAAGAGGCGTGACCCGCGGCGCGGCGGATGAGCGCGCGGATGCGGGCAAGCACTTCCTCGACATGGAAAGGCTTGGCGACGTAATCGTCCGCACCGGCATCGATGCCCGCCACCTTGTCGCTCCAGCGATCACGGGCGGTCAAGAGGAGCACCGGCACCGTGCGTCCGGCACCGCGCCATTTTTCAAGCACGGTGATACCATCCATTTCAGGCAAGCCGATATCGAGGATGATCGCATCATAAGGTTCGGTATCGCCGAGGAAATGCCCCTCTTCGCCATCAAAGGCCGTATCGACCACATAACCCGCCTCCTTCAAGGCTTCGGCAAGCTGGCGGTTCAAGTTGATATCGTCTTCGACTATGAGAATGCGCATCTCTGAATCCAATTTCCCCGGTTCGAGAAACAGTACTGTAAATCACGCTGCAGTGGAATCACTGAAACACTAAGATTTTGTGTGAGATTCAACGCTTTAGGTTGATGCAGATATGCCTTGGCATCACATCGGCACCTTCATCGTCACCTTGCGCGGGCGCTGGCCGTTGCCCTGCACGAGAACGGTGATGATGCAGCTG
Organism: Rhizobium pantanalense; assembly: GCF_030182525.1. Lineage (NCBI taxonomy): Bacteria > Pseudomonadati > Pseudomonadota > Alphaproteobacteria > Hyphomicrobiales > Rhizobiaceae > Rhizobium > Rhizobium pantanalense. The sequence goes on along the minus strand of NZ_JAQJCH010000006.1, from coordinate 236,565 downwards.
TCGCCGGAAGGTTGTGCCGAAAGAAGCTGGCCGCCGGTCTTGGCGACGACCTCCTCGGCTGCCTCACTGCAATCGCTGTTGGCGCGCGCGACCAGGGTCGACGTCGGCGCTGGCGCCGGCAGAACAGACGAGCCGGCCAGGACGAGGGCCGCTGCTGCCATGCTTGAAAATGAGGCCATGCTTCGGACTTCCCACAGGGATATGAACTTGGCCGATTATTTACCCAAACACGTCTGAATGGCAAATGAATGGGCTGTAATTTTCGGTCCACCGGGCGCAAGGGGCCTCGGACTGATGCACTAAGGCTTTGAAATTATTCAAAGTGAATCCGCTGCAACGTGACAACGGCAACCGTTTGTCGCTCCACAGCGCGGCGCCGATACAATCTATCGGCGATATGCGTGAATCGATGCATGCCCGCGCTCGCGGGCACCACACCCGGAGCCGCAGGCTTAGCCATTTTTAATCATTCTCGCTTATCATCGGTTCATGTGGGCGAGATGACAGCGCCCTCTCGTGGCCAATGCAACTGGCCTGGAGACGCCTGATCGACATAAGGCGTGGCGATTTCCTTGAGTCCTTTGAATCGCTTGCCGCGATTTCCTCTCAAGTTGAGTCCGGAGCTTCAAAAGTTGATTCAAGAACCTCAAGCCGACAATCCGGTTGCCGACAATCCGATTCCGCTGGCGTGCTCAATCCATTGAAAGACTGGCGGGAACGGTTCTGCCCCGGGCCAGACGTTCAGAAAGGCTCGCGGACGGCCGTCGCCGTCTCGTAGTCTGCCGCAATGCGCATTTCGCGCAGCGGACGAACGCGCTCGATGGAGCGCTGATAGTTCGGATGGGCCTTGTAAGCCGCCAATGCCGCCTCGTCGTCGAATTCGCCATAAACCACGAGATCGACTTCGGTTCCGAGCTGATCGGTCTTGGCGTTCGTGCCGATCTCCAAAAGCCGCGCGTGCGGAATGGCCGTGAGGATCGAGAGGCCGGAGCGGACCTCCTCAAGCTTGACGCGATCGGGAACGGTGAAGAAGACGATATGACGGATCACGCGGCGGCTCCTTATGCATATGCGAGGGCACGGGCGCGATACCATGTGGGCAGGCTCAATTCAATGAACTCACCATTTCGTCGCGGAACCGTTTGGTCGCACCCTTTTCAAGCTTCCATTTACTGCATGGAAGGACATGATAGTGTCGCGGCCATGACCGACGAGGAACTCGCAAACCTCGCCCTCGGCTTGCCTGAAACGGCGGAGGGCTCACATTTCGGCACCCGTGACTTTCGCGTGCGGGGCAAAATCTTCATGACACTTCGGGGACCAGACTTTTGCGTCGTCAAGCTGACGCCCGACCAACAACAGATGGCTTCGGCCGTCACGCCAAGGCATGTCGCCGCTGCGCCCGGCAGCTGGGGCCTGAAGGGGTGGACGCGACTTTTCCATCGCGATGCCGGGAACGAGGAGATCAAAAGGCTCTTGCGCCAGGCTTGGCGAAACGTGGCGCCGAAATCTATGGCTTTGCCGGAGGATTAGGCATCATGTCATCCTCGACGGTCAGCGGCCAGTCGACGACATAATCCTCGAAATCGTCAAGATCGACATCGTTCTCGCTGACGGTGCGCCCTTGGGCGGAAACACCGGCGATATGCACTGTTTCCGGATCGCCCGAGATCAGCGGATGCCACCAATAGAGATCGCGGCCGTCATTGACGAGGCGGTAGGCGCAGGTGGGCGGCAGCCACTCCAGCTCCGGCACTTTCTCCGGCGTCAGCTGCACGCAATCGGGCACGAAATCCCAGCGATTGGGGTAGCTGGTGCAACGACAGCTTTCGCCATCCATCAGCTTGCAGCGGATCGAGGTGAAATAGACGTCGCCGCTATCCCACTCCTCGAGCTTGTTGAGACAACAGAGGCCACAGCCGTCGCAAAGGCTTTCCCATTCCGACGAAGTCATCTCCGTCAGGGTCTTGCTTTTCCAGAAAGGTATCTCGTCTGTCATCGTCGTCGTCCTCGCCACCCGAGAGGAATTCGGGCTGCGGCATGCATGTCTCTTGTTCTTTTCTCTAAATCAACCAATTATTCAATTAGCCGTTCTATGAGATAATGGGCTTTGCGTGTGTCACAAGGAGACATGCGGCAGTAATGTGGTCGGGAAGTAGAGCGTGGAAGACCCATCCAATCCAGAAAACGGGCCGAAGATGGAGCCCGAGTCGCCTAGGGATAACGGGGCCGAGAAGCCGCGGCGTCGCAAGCGCTATTTCTTTTTGCGCCTCGATTCATGGATCGACTCCACTTTGTGGAATGCCGGCTTCGGTCTCGCCGAGGCATGGGAGGAGATCACCATCTTCTTCCGCCGCTTCCGCGTTCGCGGCTGGAAACGCATTCTTTTCGAACTGCTCGGTGAAGGCTTGACGCTGGGGACGGCCGGCTCCGTGGTCATGTTGATGCTTGCCATGCCGGCCTTCGAAGCCACACAGGGCGACTGGCGCAACCGCGGCAATTTCGCCGTCACCTTTCTCGACCGCTACGGCAATGTCATCGGCCATCGCGGCATCATTCACGAGAATTCGGTGCCGGTCGACCAGCTGCCGGATTATTTCATCAAGGCGGTACTGGCAACCGAGGACCGCCGCTTCTTCGACCATTTCGGTATCGATGTGATCGGCCTGTTCCGCGCGGTTACCGTCAATGCGCAGGCCGGCGGCGTCGTCCAGGGCGGCTCGACGCTGACGCAACAGCTTGCCAAGAACATCTTCCTCAGCAACGAGCGCTCCATCGAACGCAAGGTCAAGGAAGCCTTCCTGGCGATCTGGCTCGAGGCCAATCTCTCCAAGAAGGAGATCCTGAGCCTCTATCTCGACCGCACCTATATGGGCGGCGGCACCTTTGGCGCAGCGGCGGCGGCGCAATTCTATTTCGGCAAGAGCATCACCGACGTCAATCTGGCGGAAGCCGCGATGCTCGCCGGCCTCTTCAAGGCACCGGCGAAATATGCGCCGCATGTCAATCTGCCAGCGGCGCGTGCGCGGGCCAATGACGTGCTGTCCAACCTCGTGCAGAGCGGGCTGATGACCGAGGGACAGGTTGTCGCCGCGCGGCGCAATCCGGCTTCGGTGGTCGACCGCGCCCAGATCGAATCCCCGGACTATTTCCTCGATTGGGCCTTCGATGAGGTGCAGCGGCTTGCTACGCGGTTCCCCGAACGCTCGCTGATCGTGCGCACCACCATCGATATGGGGCTGCAGAAGGCGGCGGAGGATTCGGTTCAATCCAGTCTGATGGAGTTCGGCGAGCGCTATAAGGCCAAACAGGGCGCTTCCGTCGTTATCGAAAACGGCGGCGCGGTACGCGCCATGGTCGGCGGCAGTGACTACGGCGAAAGCCAGTTCAACCGCGCGACCAAGGCGCTGCGCCAGCCGGGTTCATCCTTCAAGATCTATACCTACTCGGTCGCGATGGAAAACGGCATGACGCCGACGTCCACCATCGTCGATGCGCCGATCAGCTGGGGCAACTGGAGCCCGCATAATTACGAGAACCGCTACGAAGGCAAGGTGACGCTCACCCAGGCGCTGACGCAATCGATCAACACCATCCCCGTGCGGCTCGCCAAGGAGAAATTCGGCATTCAGCCGATCCGCAACATGGCCAAGGCCATGGGCGTGGAAACGCCGATCCGCAACGACAAGACGATTCCGATCGGCACATCGGAAGTGACCGTTCTCGACCAGGCGACGGCCTATGCGGTCTTCCCGGCCAACGGCATGCAGTCGCGCCGTCACGGTATCGAGCAGATCACCGGCTATGACGGCAAGGTGCTCTACGATTTCAGCCACGACGAACAGCCGGCCAAGCGCGTCCTCAGCGAAAAGGCCACGTCCTACATGAACCAAATGCTGACGCAGGTTCCGGTGATCGGTACCGGCCGCAAGGCAGCCCTCGACAACGGCATCGTGGTGGGCGGCAAGACCGGCACCACGCAGGCCTATCGCGACGCCTGGTTCATCGGCTTTACCGGCAACTACACCTGCGCCGTCTGGTTCGGGAATGACGACTATACCTCCACCAACAACATGACGGGCGGCACCCTGCCGGCCATGACTTTCAAGAAGATCATGGATTACGCCAATCAGGGCATCGTACTGAAGCCGATCCCGGGAATCACCAACCCCTTCCCTGTACAGAAGCCACAAACCGTCGCCGCCAAGAAGCCCGCCGACCCAGCCAGTGGCGGCCTGCCGCCGCTGGTGCGTCCACGCTCGCTTTCGGTGGACTCCACGAATATCCTGCGCGATATCGGGGAAAGGCTGAAGGCGGCAACACCGCTCGGGGCACAAAAGGTGGCGACGGCGGAGCATCGCAGCACGACGGCGCCGGAGTGATCAACTCCCCCTGAAAATGCACCGCGCCGCAGATGACGACGGCGAACCTGCCGTCGAACCTCAGGACGGAAGCCGGTATTTTGGATGGCCGCTGCCGTTCCCAATCTTCGTCATTGTTCTCACGACAGCCGTAAATAGTGGCTTGCCCTTCCCCCTACCGCCAGAATCAGGAATAAATCGACACTGATTTGTCACGAGGACGATCCCAGGGTGTTCCGAGTTCCCCTTCTTGTTGCGCTTTCGCTTGTCATCGCCTTTGGCGGCGGTATCGTGTTCACGCTTCTGGCGCTTGATGCCACCTCCGGCTTCGGCGCGATCAAGCTTGGCGCCTGGCAGGCGTTCCCTGAAATGCAGACGGCGGATGCCGACCCTTATGCGAAATCGCATCGAGCACGCGCAGGGCGTTTGCTGTACGGCACAGCCGAAGGGCTGGTGTTTACCGCCTCCGACGATGACACCAAAGCGCGGCTGACCGCAAATTGCACCTACCGCATCAGCGGCCAGACGCCGCCGGCAAGGCTTTGGACCCTCTTCATCGCCGGCAATGACGGCCGGCCGATCGAAGACGCTGCCGGCCGCCCTTCCACCATCAATTCCTGGGTGGTGCTGCGCAAGCCGGATTCGACCTTCAACATCACCGTTTCATCCTCGGCCCAGGCGGGCAACTGGCTCGCCTTGCCCCCGTCCGGCAATTTCCGCCTGGTATGGACGCTTCTGGATTCGCCGGCGGCCAGCAATTCCGGCCTGATCGATCTTGGCATGCCGAAACTCGAGAAGATCGGGTGCGGCAATGTTTAGATTCGTCTTCGCGATCCTGACCGGCCTATTCGGCGCGGTGCTGCTGCATATCATCATCATTCTGTCGCTGCCGCATTTCTCCGACCGGGATGCCTATACGCGCGTGTCGGACGAGGGCGACGAGAACCATTTCTACATGCTCGACAACAAGGACGACGATGCGGGGCTTTCCAATACCGATCCCTATATCCGCACGGCCGTCTGCGCCTTCGACATCGAGGATACGCCCGTTCATCTGACCGCGAAGGGCAAGGTGCCGTTCTGGTCGCTTGCCATCTATGACGCGGCATCCAACGAAGTGTTCAGCATGAGCGACCGCACATCGGTCGGCGGAGCGCTCGATTTGCTGCTTGCATCGCCTGTCCAGCTGACTGGCATACGCAAGGCGCTACCGCCCGCCCTTGCCCAATCGATCCTGGTGGAAGTGCCGCGAGCTCAAGGCTATGCGGTGCTGCGCACCATGGCACCGCAAGCAAGTTTCGACGATGCGGCGCAAGAATTTCTCTCCCAGGCCGGCTGCGAGGAATTCGACAATGGCTGATATCTTTAGGGCTGATATCTTTGGAGGCTGAAATCTTGGGCTGAAACCCTGGATCGAGAGTTATGCGGCTGAATCTGGCGGACCGTGGCGAGCTGCGCCTGCAAGCGCTATCCGACTGGATTGCGGCGGCAACTGGCAGGGCGCGCGCGAACACGCCATGTGCTCGCATATATTGAAGCGCTTTACTTTCCCTTTGCCCGCTTCGGCCCCGTCCCAGGGCGATGCGTTGGGGTATCAAGATGCTCGTAACGTACGCCGGTGAACAACAGTATCTTTGCCTCCACCGGCTCTTTCTGGGCGCGCGGCGGCAGGCGCAATCGCCAGTCCGAAAGAGATATGATCTTTGCCATTCTCGTCTCCATTAACGTCTCGAGACGGATGAACCTGCGACTTAATTTCACCCTGCCCGCCACTAAAGCGGGCTAGCGCTCCCCTCCATTCCAGCCTTTGTCTTTGGCCTTCAATGGAGGCATTCGCGCCTTCTCACGGCATTTCCCTTACACCGTGGCATGAGCACACCGATTTTCGGCTCCCATGCTGTCTTTACACTCGACCACATTCTGCCACTGGCTGCTTTCAATCGGAATTCAGACATATCGCAGTTAACAGAATGCTAATTCTCGTCGCTCGTCACTCTCGGCATCACTCGTCATGCTCTATTAACGCGGTGAAGGCAGCTTTGGTTTCATCCGCCGTTGAAAAATTGCGGAACGCGTGTTCGCCATTAAATCACGCAATATCATGTACTTAATTAAACAGATGACCCGGCAGGCAAATGGAAAGCGCGAATGCCACGTTGCAGAAAAGCGTCACACAAATATTATTTGCGCTCACGAAAAATTAACGTAATGTAAGGTCGTAATTCGAGGGCAATCAATGTTTGCGGCGGGCAGTTCCGTCTTTTCACCGGAGGATGTCACCGTCCTGCGCGATGCGCTGGATGGGTGGTGCCTGGAAAAGCGGATCGATATTAAAAGTACGGAAGCCCAGTTCGCGGCCACGGCGGCAATCGGCCTTTTTCAATCCGGCTATAACACCTCGGAAAAGCTGCTCGCAGCCTTGCGCGAGCATAAGGGCATCTGAAGAATCCCATCTGCATCAAGAGGCCGGACCTTCGCTTTTGCAGTGGGTGGCTTCGCTTTTGACTATCTCCACAACCGAGGCACTCATAGGTTGAATTTGCCTGCGGGCACCTATGCCCTGAAAGGTTTTCCACAGACCCGCTTGTGCCCCAAACTGCCGTCCATGCGGACAAAATGCGGCTGCACTCCTCGCGCAAGCTTAACGCGCAATTTTTATTCGGATTTTAATAAAGTTTTCACGAACCATTAACCCTGCCGGCCTTAGTCTTTCGCGAAAGCCAGATAAGGACGACCGTGTCCAGACCCGTTTCGACAGTCATCATCGAGGATGCCCTCTTTATCGAAAGAGTCGTCCCGTTCGACTGGAGTGAAGTAAAGCGGAAGCCATGGTCGACCTTCGGGCTCCCTGCTTTTTTGTTCGGCGTATCAGTGTGGGTGTTGGCGTGCGTGATCGGTTTAGAGACCTTGAAGAGCCTGCGACTGTCCGCAAAAAGGACGTGGTTCTGATGGCGACGATCACCAGCTTCGAAGGCATGGGCCATCCATCCAAATCGGAACTTCGCCAGTTCGCCGAGCTTTTCACCCCCGTTTTCCAGGCATCTTCGGACGAGGCGAAGCGGCAAGCGGTTGCCGCCCTCTCCCAATGTGAAACCGTGCCCCAAGCCGTTGCACTGTTCATCGGCTGTCAGCCGATCCCAATTGCCGCTCCGTTCCTTACGAGTTCGCAGGCGATCGACGACGATACACTCATCACCATCGCACGCACGCAAGGGGCCGCCCATGCGCGGGCGATCGTCCGCCGCTCCTCGCTCTCTCCCAAGGTCATCGACGCGCTCGTCGGCCTGCATCAGGCCGAACCGGAACGCGGCATGACAGTGCCGGAACAGCCGGCCGCCGTCGCTTCATCCCAAGCCGAGACAACAGAAACCGAACGGCAATCGCGCGAAGAAATCCTGCGCCAGCAGATCAAACAGGCTGCGCGCCATCTCAACCGCGATGACAGCGACCGGCTCGGTCTGCGTAGCCTTAGCGAGACGCAGGAAGCTCTGCTCGTCCGCTTTGCCCGTGAGCGCGATGCGGTGCAATTCGCAACGACGCTCGCCGATGCCCTCTCCTCCAGCTACTGGCTTGCTGAACGCATCCTGCTCGACACTTCGGGGCAACAGCTCGCCGTCACGCTCGTCAGCCTCGGCATGGGCATCGCCGATGCCGTCTACTCGCTGGAGCGCTTCTATCCGCATCTGGCCGAACGGCATGGCAGCGTCAGTCGGGCATGGCTGGTGCTCGATGATATCGACCAGGAGGAGAGCCAGGCACGCGTCGAAGCATGGCGCCGCGCCGACAGCTATACCTATCTGCCGCAGGAAAAGCCGGCGCAGCGTCCTGCAGCGCCGTTGTTCGGGGCAAAATCAGGTCCTCTCCGCGAATTGCGTGTGGCAAACCGTCGGTAAAAGCGGCTCAATCCAGCGGATTGGCGCGGAAACCGGCTAATGGGACGATATCGGCGATATCGTCCGTTTCCAGTTCGACGATCCATAAATCAGGATCGAATTTCAGCTCGCGATCAAGGGTTTCGCGGATTTCCTGCGGCTCCTTCCGCTCGATGCGGATCTCGAAGAGCCGCGTACCGCTCTCCTCCTCATCGAACAGGCTCTGCGGTGCCGGCGCATAGAGGGTCTCCGATCCGTCGCGGAAGCGTTGACGGATGAAGATCGCGCCCGCCTGCTCTTCACCCTTGTGCTCGACAGCGGCAAAATCGCCACGGGCAAACAAGCGGCGGACAAGAGCGGAAACAAAGATGTCGCTGCGCAATCTCATGTCGCAGCTATAACGGTGCATGCCCGCCAAGGCAATTGAAGCCGCCCTACAGCGCGTAGTCGTATCAGGTTGACGACAGAGGCTTGTACCGCGGGCTTCAGAGCGCGCCGATATCCTGCAGCTTCTTGAGGACCGCCATGTTCGGTTCCCCGGTCTCCGGCAGGCGATAGTGCTTCTGGAAGCGGCGGATCGCTGCCTTCGTCTGCTCTCCGGCTACGCCGTCGATGCTGACATTGCTGTAGGCGATATTGCTCAGGCCCTTTTGGATCTGCATGACCATATTGACCTTGTTGACCGCATCGCTCGGCGTTGCTTTGGCGACGACAGCACCGGTCCGGATGTTCTTCTCAGCATTCTGAATGGCGGCGGCAACCGGGTCGATCGCATCCGCCGTGGCGGAAACGTTGACGGGGCGCTCGGCGGGGACGGCCGCCGCCGCATTCGCTCTGCCACCGGCCGGCTGTGCAGCGGCGGCATTGCTGGCCCTGAGAGCGGCCAGAAGCTCCGGTGTCGGCGTGCCGGTTTGCGGAAGACCAGACGCCTCCTGGAAGAAGAGGATGGCCGATGTCGTGCGCGATCCCGGCTTTCCATCGGCTGCGCCATCATAGAGGCCGTGACGGATGAGTTCGGCCTGTACATCGGCAATCAGTTTCGACGGCGCGCTGGACGACTGTGCTGTTGAGGGTGCCGTGGCGGAATCGGAAGCCGAATCCTGCCTTTCTATCCGAAAAGTGGTGACGTTGCCGGCGTCGGCCTGCTGCGCGTGCAGAAAGGATTTGCGGCCGGGGATCTGGTAGGGAGACGCGGGATCGCGGGTGCGCAATATGGGCGATGGATGCGCGCCCGTCTGATACCAGAGCGCATTGGCGGTGACGAAGCCAAAAACCCCGAAGAAAAGCGCCATGCCGCCGGCAATGGCGGGATGACGGCCCACTGCACTGCCGATCAGAGCGGCGAGCGCGCCCGCACCGCGAAGGCCAAGGCCGCCCAGCGCGGTGCTGCCGCGCAGGCTCAGGCTGCCAAGGGCAACCGCACCACGGGAGGCCAGGCCGGGCTGCTTGCGCTTGCCCCTTCCTCGTCCCTTAGGCGATTTTCGCTTTTGCGGGGCCATTCATCAGTTCCTTGTTTCGCCCTTCATCTATCTCCACAGTATGTTTCAGGCGCGGCGGAAAATCGACAGGACGATTAACATCCACAGGCTGCTGCATCGTCACGGCGCCGGAACCATCGAACGGAATGAGGATGGTAATGACCGTGCCCTCGCCCGGCGCGCTGGCAATCGAGAAGTTTCCGCCGTGCAGGCCGACGAGGCCCTTGACCAGCGAGAGGCCGAGGCCGGTACCGGCGTAACGGCGGGTATAGTCGTTCTGGATCTGCACAAAGGGCTGGCCGAGCGATGCCAGGCGCTCGCTGGCAATGCCGATGCCCGTATCGCCGATCGACAGCTTCAACATGCCATCAGCCAAAGCAGCATCGATGGTGATCGCACCGCCGGCATCGGTAAACTTGATGGCGTTGCCGATGAGATTGATGAGGATCTGCTGGATCGCCCGCTGGTCGGCGACGATCTCGCCGAGGCCCCGCTGGATGCGGCTTGTCAGCGTCAGTCCCTTTTCCTTCGCCTGCAGCCCGAGCATTGCTTCGCATGTCGCAATGGTGTCCTCGATCGCGAAGGATTCTAGCATCAGCTCATAACGGCCAGCCTCGATCTTGCTCATGTCGAGCATGGTATTGACGACCGACAGAAGATGCGCACCCGACTGACGGATCAAGCCGACATATTCACGCTGGCGATCGTTTTCCAGCTTGCCGAAATACTCGCCGCTCAGAATATCGGAAAAGCCGAGGATCGCATTGAGCGGGGTACGCAGCTCATGGCTGACGGCAGCCAGGAAGCGCGACTTGGCATCATTGGCCGATTCCGCCTCAGCCGCCTTGCGCGCCGCATCCTCGCGGAGCTGCTGGTCCTGAGAGATATCGCGCAGCTGGCTGACGATTGCCGTCAGACGCCCTTCGGCATCGCGACGCGCGGTCAGTTCCATCCGCGCATGGACGAACTGGTCATCCCCACCGACAACTGTCGACCGTTCCAGTCGCAAGTCGGCGCTATGGGCATCCCTTCCCTGGCGCAGTACATCGATCGCCTGCAGGAAGACGATTCTGTCTGAGACGTGGATCTGCTCGACGAAGCCACGCCCGGTGGGGTCGCGCATCCAGCACAGAAATTCCGCACGATCGCGGCCACCGACTGTGGTCACATTGCCCTGAGGGTCGAGTAACAGGACGAGGCCGAAGGCCGACTCCAGCATCAGATCGCGGTGCTCGACGACGACGGCCTCTGCCGGACGGAGGGCAGGCCGCTGACGCGACAGCGCGATGCTGCCCACGGCCGAAAAGAGGAAGGCAGCGCAGACCGTGGCCACACCGGCAGGCAGCGCCACGGCCGGGCTGGTGACGAGGGAAAGACCGGCCGGAACGGCAAAGAGCGCGACGGAAGAAGCAAGCGCAAGCCGGCGCAGGATCGCCAGTTCCTGCCCACGAACTTCGCCATCCCCGCTCGTCCGGGAGAGCCAGCTTCGGCCTACCCGGTCCACGAGGGCTACAGTCCCGACAGAAATGTCACTCAATACGCGCACACTAGAACCCGTTAAAACGGTCACTTATCGGACTGCACAATAGGCCCCGCCGACTTAAGGAAAGAATAAAGAAGGAACGCTGAGGACGGCCGAAAAGGGGCCAAAATCCCGTTTTGACGCAGAATGAGGGACCTTTGTTTTTTGTGGTTAACAGCGGGTAAGCAACGGATTTTATTCGTATTTCCGCCCCACGTTAACTTTTGCGGCAAAGCTTGCATCCGCAAACCCCTGCATATCAGGCGGATAGGGCGAGACATGCTTAACAGCAATCGCTACAATTTGAACCAAATGCTGGTCAAAGCCGGAAAGCTAAAATTTGAATCAAAATTGCAGAAAATGCTGCCAAGTTTTGAAAAGCGCTGTTGTCCTCTGCCAGATAGGGTTCGAACCAGATCGGACGGGCAAGTCCGAATCGGCGATCGAGCCGAACGACAGAGAGGTTGGGCTAGGCGATGTGGTTTCTGATTAGAGCAGGGTTCTGGTTTTCGCTGGTTCTCATGTTCCTGCCAATCTTTGCAAAGCCCGAGGGTGCGCCGCGGCCGGCAGGTGAAGCGACGCTGCAGGTTTCCGATGCGATTTCGGCGGCATCGGGCGTCGTTCAATATGTCGGCGCTATGTGCAACGAGAAGCCGGATGTCTGTGCCAAGGGCGGCGAAACGCTGACGGCGCTCGGCTATCAGGTCGGCGACGGCGCTCGCGTCGCCTATGACATGCTCGGCCGTCACTTCAAGGATCAAGCCGCAAATCCGCAGGCGGCTGCCGCAACGGCTCACACAGGTACCGATCAGGTTGCCGCCATGGCGCAGCCGATGCCGGCCAAGCGCATCACGGGTGCAGAAACGGCCGACGTCGTCGTTACCGGCACGGTCAAGCTGCCGTCCTCCATTCCACTGCCGATGCCGCGCCCCCATATCTGACATTCTTCCATTGGCCCCAACTTCAGCGCCGCCGCCCTATGGTCGGTGGCGTTCTTTGTCGTCCCGGGTTCAAATCGGGCACCGTTTCGCCTATATCCAAGACAATGGACAATCTGGACTGCTGCAATGACACCGCTTGAGAAGATCATCGAAGACTTTTCCTTCCTGGACGAATGGGAGGATCGCTACCGCTTTGTGATCGAGCTCGGCAAGGCGCTGCCCGACCTGCCGGAGGAAAAGCGGACGCTGGAAAATAAGGTGCAGGGCTGCGCGAGCCAAGTCTGGCTCGTCACGCATGCATCCGGCGATCCGGACAATCCGATATTGACCTTTGAAGGCGATTCAGACGCTCATATCGTGCGCGGGCTGGTGGCGATCGTGCTTGCCACCTATTCCGGCAAGCCAGCTTCGGAAATCGCGGCTCTCGACGCACTCGATGTCTTCGGGAAGATCGGGCTGGTGGAGCATCTCTCCTCGCAGCGCGCCAACGGATTGCGCTCGATGATCAAACGCATTCGCGAAGAGGCTCGTGTCAGGGCCGCGGCATAGGCCGCTCCTGCAGCCAACATGGGGATGCAGCCAACATGGGGATAACCCGGCCCAAAAGCCGGGTTATCTTTAAGTTCGTTATGGAACTCTCAGCGGCCGCGCTTGCGACGTTGGCCGAGGCCCATTTCCTTTGCCAGCCGCGAACGGGCTTCCGCATAGGCTGGCGCCACCATCGGATAATCGGCAGCGAGATCCCACTTTTCGCGATACTCTTCCGGCGAAAGACCATGATGGGTCATGAGATGGCGCTTCAAAGACTTGAAGCTGCCGCCACATTCGAGGCAGGTGATCTGATCATCCTGCACGGATTTGCGGACGGATACGGCCGGCTTCTGCTTTTCGACCACGGTTACGGCAGGTGCCGGAGCCGAGGTGCTGCTCAAGGCGGAATGTACGTCGGAAATTAAATTCGGAAGGTCGCTGACCGGTACGACATGGTTGCTGACATAGGCCGCTACAATATCGGCAGTCAGTTCAACCAGTAACTCCTGCCCGTTGCCAAGGGCCGCATCTGTCATTGTGTTCTCCTGTTCATCGGCTTGCCTGCTGCGTCCGCGCCTCCGGAGAGAACGCAGGGCACAACGTTGCTATATATTTTGCGCTCGGCTACGGAAATCTGTCGATTTCGCTATGTCCCAGCGCCGAACAATCCGCACAAACGCATTGCTCGTATTCGTAGCAGTCACCAGCAAGAAAACGGTGGATAAAACCAAATTTCTTTCCGCATGAAATCCACCCCTAGACCTCATGCGAGAGAAAACCGCCCCTTGCCGCCTGATCTCAGAATTAGCGACCGCGATAGCGATCTTTAATCGGTTACCGGAAGAAAGTTTTGCTCAGCTTTTCATCAAAGAAAGATAAAAGCATTGAGAGCTTAAACCCGGCCGAGACTAACTCAACATCAGAACTCTACTTGAATCTGAATTAGCACTCTTTATCCAAATGTCCAGTTTTTAATCCCTACATTTCTTCGCAAAAAATTCATCTACTAAAAAACAGATAACTAATAACGCGAACAGCTATTCCTTCCTGAACAATTTCCACGTTTGTTAGCCCTTCTTTCTATACGCGCCTCTGGTGATCTGCTCCCTCGTCAGCAGTTCATCCCGCACGGAAGGTGGCGTCAGCCGATGTCCAGCCTTGTGTGCCGCACGCGCGAGAAGATGTGCTGCAATCGGTGCGGTCAGCACGAAAAAGACGAAGCCGGCCAATGCTCTTGCCAGGACTGATATGTCTTGCGAATGAATACCGACTGCAAGTAGCAGCAGGCCGGACCCGACCGTACCCGCCTTCGACGCCGCATGCATGCGACTGTAGAGATCGGGAAGACGCACGATGCCAATCGCGGCGATGAGCGAGAACAGCGCGCCCGAAAGTAGAAGCGCGGTTACTATGACGGCCCAAAGCAAATCCACTATCGCCCTCCCTTCTTCCGCCCTTGGTGCTTACGCCTCTTTTTGCCTTCAGCAGCAATACTCTCATCCAGTCCAGTGCCAGCCTGTTGCACGGCATCCGATTGCCCCTGCGTTAGGATGAACCGTGCAAAGGCGACGGTCGCGAGAAAGCCGACGAGACAGAGCGAGATGGCAATATCGATATAGAGCGTGAAACCTGTCTTGGTGGCCATGACGGCGATGAAGCCGATGGCAATCGCCACCAGCATGTCGAGCGCGAGAACCCGGTCCGGCAAGGTGGGGCCGGCCACCACGCGATAGACGGTCAACAGGAAGGCAATGCTCAGAATGCCGAGCGCCACCATCGCGGCGGCTGAAACGACGGATGCGGCCATCATCGGAAAGCCTCCATGATCCGGCGCTCGAAGCCGTCGGCGATGCTGCGCCTGATAGCCTCCGGATCGGAGCAATCGAGCGCATGGACATAGAGTGTCTTGCGATCATCGGAGACGTCGACGGATAGTGTTCCCGGGGTCAGAGTGATGAGATTGGCAAGCAGCGTGATTTCGAAATCGCGATCGACCGTCAAGGAAAAGGCGAAGATACCGGGCTTTACGTCCATACTGGGGCTCATGACGGCGACGGCGACGGCCCAGACCGACTTGGCGAGCTCCCGTATGAACAGCAACAGCAATGCCAAAATGCGGCGGACACGGCCGAGATAAAGCACGCCGCCATAGGACGAGCGGACGATCGCCAGCGCAATTGCCGCAAGGACGAATCCGAAGACCAGATTGATGAAGGAAGCGCTGCCGGTGATGGCGACCCAGACGATGGCGAGCAGCAGGTTGAAGACCAAGAGGATCATTGCACGCCTCCTGCTGCGGGGAAGACCGAGCGCAGATAGGCCGATGGTTGTTCGAGGCCGGCAGCGGCCGCCTGCGTCAGGTGCAGGAGCCATTCCGGAAACAGGCCGAAGCCGACGACAAGCAGAGAAAGAGCAAGAAGCGGAAGCGCTGCCTGCCATGCAATCGGCTCCGCTGCAATCCCATCTGCCGCCGCCGGGCGCCAATAGGCCAGAAGAAATACCCGCCCGAAGACGATCGTCGTCAGGAAACCGGCCAAAAGGATTGTTGCCGCAAGCCACCATGCACCCGTCGCAAGCGCCGCCTTGACCAGCACGACCTTGGGCCAGAAGCCGGAAAAGGGCGGCAAGCCGCTGATGGCGAAGAACAGTACCAGCGAGATGCCGGCAATCCAGCCGTTGCGGCGATAGAGACCACCGAGAGTGCTCAAGGAAAAGCTGCCGCCGAGCCGAGCCACCTGCCCTGCGAGCAGGTAAAGTGCCGTCATCAGCACCATCGAATGCAGTGCATAGAAGATCGCCCCGCTGAGGCCCTCGGCACTGCCGAGAGCGACACCCGCAAGCATGGTGCCGATGCCGGAGATGACGATATAGCCGAGCATGCGCCTGACGTCGTTTGCCCCGAGCGCGCCGACGACGCCGACAAGCATGGTGGCAATAGCAACGACCGCGACGAGCGGACCAAGCGCCGCCCCCTCGACAGGCAGCAGCATGACCAGAACCCGGATCAGCGCATAGACCCCCACCTTGGTCAGCAAACCGGCAAAAATCGCCGAAACGGTGATGCGTGGCGTGTGATAGGAGGCAGGTAGCCAGAAATTGACCGGAAAGGCGGCGGCCTTCATGCCGAAGGCCAGCAGGAACAGGCCGGCCAGCGTCATCAGCGGTGCGTTGCTGTCCCCCGCCCTCGCCTTCATCGCGATATCGGCCATGTTGAGCGTGCCGAAGACAGCGTAGAGATAGCCGACGGAGACGAGAAAGAGCGTGGTGGCGATCAGGTTGAGGACAGCATATTTCAGCGCACCGTCGATCTGCTCCGGCTCCGAGCCAAGAATCAGCAGGCCGAAGGACGAGATCAGCAGCACCTCGAACCAGACGTAGAGATTGAAGACATCGCCCGTCAGGAAGGCACCGCTAACGCCGGCGAGCAGCAGCATCAGGAATGGAAAGAAGCCATACCGCCGACCACTCACCGTGATTTCGCCAAGAGAATAGAAACCCGCTGCAAGCGCAACGACGGCCGCCGTCAAAGCCATGAGCGCCCCGAAAATATCGACGGTGAAGGCGATGCCGAAGGGCGGCAGCCATCGCCCCATGACCATGGTCACGGCGCCGTCGCTGACGACCCGATAGAGCAAGACGGCATCGATCAGCACCAATAGCACAAGGCCGGGAATGGCGATTGCGGCATGCCATTCGGTGCGATTGCGCAGCATCAGAAGAAGCGCGCCGAGCCCAATACACAAAACGACCGGCAAAATGGCCAGCCAATGTCCTATCGGTATCGGCAAGGCAACCAGCGCTTGGGAAAGATCAACTGCGGTATCCGTGGGTCCAGCCATTGCGTCAGTACCCCAAGGGCGGCAGCGGCCGCTCCTCCGGTTCAGCGAGCCGCATCTCGCCCGTATTGTCGGTCTTCAAGGTCTGATAGGCCCGATAGGTCAGGACGAGCAGAAAAGCCAGGAACGAGAAGGAGATGACAATTGCTGTCAGGATCAAAGCCTGCGGCAGCGGATTGGCGGCGGCAAGATCGAGCGTGGCCTTGCCTTTCTGAATGATCGGCGGCACTTCGGGCGTAACCCGGCCGGCCGTGAACAGCAGAAGGTTGACAGCGTTGCCGAGGATCGCGATGCCGAGCATGATGCGGATCGAGTATCGCGACAGCATCAGATAGATCGCAGCGGTGAAGAAGATGCCGACGACGACGGCGAAGACGGCCTCCATCAATCCACCTCCCGCTCTTCGAGCGCGAGCGCGATCGAGGTGATGGCGCCGACGACGACCAGATAGACGCCGGTGTCGAAGAGCATGACGGTGGAAAGCGGCACCTCGATGCCGAAGAGATGCGGATAGATCCACAGCCCCGTCATGAACGGCACGCCAGCCAATATGGACAGGATGCCTGCGATGGTCGCCGCAAGCAGGCCGAAGCCGGCAATCGACAGCGGATGGAAGACAATCGCGCGGCGGACCGCGGTCACACCACAGGCGATACCATAGATCGCGAGCGCCGAAGCCGCAATCAGGCCGCCGATAAAGCCGCCGCCGGGCTCGTTATGACCGCGCAGCAGCACGAAAATGGAGAAGAGCAACATTAGGGCCGTCAAAAACGGTGCGGCGGTGCGGAAGATCAGCGTATTCATGAGCGCTTGGCCTCCATCCCTTCCTCGAAACCGGGCTTCTCCTCAAGATCGGGATCGTTGGCTGCAAGCTTGCGCTCACCACCGGCGCGGATACGGATCAGCGCCAAGATGGCAAGTCCGGTCATGGCGACGACAGCAATCTCGCCGAGCGTATCCGTGCCGCGGAAATCGACGATGATGACGTTGACGACATTGTCGCCGTGCGCGATCAGCTTCGAATATTGATTGAAGAAGGCGGTCAGCGTCAGATCGAACGGCGCCTCGGCCGCCTTCAGCAGGAGGAGTGCAAAGCCGCTGCCGCAGGCAATGGCGAGCACGGCATGGGCGATCCGGGCAAGCGGCGGTCGGCGATCGGACGGCGAAAGCCGCAGCCGCGTCATGACAAGCGCCAGAATCACGACCGCAAGCGTCTCGACCATGAACTGCGTGAAGGAAAGATCCGGTGCGCCGAACAGCAGGAAAATGACGGCGACGGCAAAGCCCTGGATGCCGAGCGAAACGATCGCCGTCAGCCGGTCCCGCGCAAAGACGACCGCAACAACGCCGATGACGGCAATCAAAAAGATCGTTGCCTCATGCCATTGGAGGTTCGGCCATGCCGGTATCGCGGGCAGCTCGCCATGAGCAGCGAGAGGGATCAGCAACATCGCCGCCAGGCAAAGGAAAGTGACGGTGACGTAGATTTCCAGTCGGCCAGGCTGCAGCAGCCGCGAGACGATGTGCGATAGCCGCACCAGGCCGAAGATGAAACCATCGAAACCGCGATCCGGCCCCGGCCCGAGGGCACGCAGGACGACGGACATCAGGAAACGGGCGCGATCGAGCTGCCAGTAGACGATGACGCCGATCAGCACGGTCAGCAGAGAAAGCGCCAGAGGCAGACCAACATGCGGGATCAAGGTGACCGAAATCTCCAATCCCTTGCCGCCGACCGCGCTTGCCATCGGCGAAGAGACATGCTCGTGCCAAGGGCCCGAGAACAAAGCCGAAGCGATGCCGAGTAAAGCAAGTGTGACCGGTCCGAGCCAGAGCAATGGCGGCGCCTCATGCGGCTGATGAGGCGTCTCGGTCAGCGGGCCGATGAAGGGCTTCAGCGCTACGGCAAAGGCGATGGCAAACATCAGCGCATTGCCGGCCACGGCGATGATGGTGAGGATGATCGCAGCCGGCGATGCCTGTGCCAGCGCGGCATAGATCTCTTCCTTGGCAAGGAAGCCGAAGGCCGGCGGCAGGCCACCCATCGACATGGCGGCGACCAGCGCAGCCGCAAAAGTCAGCGGCATGGCCGAGCGCAAGCCGCCCAGCCGGGTGATATCACGCGTTCCCGTTCCATGATCGACGATGCCGGCGACCATGAACAGGGCTCCCTTGAACAGCGAATGCGCCACCAGATAGAGGACGGCCGCCTCGATGGCATAATCGGTGCCGAAGCCGGTGAGCATCACAAGCAGGCCGAGAGAGGAAACCGTCGTATAGGCGAGCTTCAGCTTCAAGTCGGTCTGGCGGATCGCAAGCAGGGTCCCGACCAGCAGCGTCGCCGCGCCGAAGACCGGCAGGATCGTCTGCCAGGCCATGGTTCCGCCCATGGCCGGATTGAGCCGCATCAGCAGATAGACGCCGGCCTTCACCATGGTTGCCGAGTGCAGATAGGCCGAGACCGGGGTCGGCGCCTCCATGGCATTCGGCAGCCAGAAGTGAAACGGGAACTGCGCCGATTTGGTGAAGGCGCCGCCAAGAACAAGGATCAGGGCCGCCAAATAGAGCGGGCTTGCACGCAGGACATCGCCGGCCTTCAGGAGATCGGACATCGCGCCGATGCCGGTGATCTGCCAGATCAGCAGCAGGCCGGCCAGCAACAGCAGCCCGCCGCCGCCGGTCACGACCAGCGCCTGCAGTGCAGCCCGCCGCGAAACCTCCCGGTGATGATCGAAGCCGATCAGCAGGAAGGAGGTGATCGAGGTCAGCTCCCAGAAGACGAAGAGCGTCAGGAAGCTGTCCGAGACGACGAGGCCGAGCATCGAGCCCATGAAGAGGAAGATGAAGGAGAAGAAGCGGCCGAGATCGATATGCCCCTTCAGATAGCCGCCGACATAGAGGACGATCAGCGTGCCGATGCCAGTGATGAGCAGCGCAAAGGTCAGCGACAGGCCGTCAATCAGCCAGGAGAACCGGAGATCGAGACTCGGCACCCAATCGAAACCGCCAGTTTGGATGCCGCCGGCTGCAACGGTGGGAAGGAAGCTCGAAAAATGCAGAAAGGCGAGAGCGGGAAGCAGCGCCAGGAGCCACGCCGCATTGTGGCCCAAACGCCGAACGACAACCGGCGCGATCAGCGCACCGAGAAAGGGCAGGCATAGAGCCAGGAATGTCAGGCCCGCGGTGGCGGCGGCCATGCTCCCCCCTAACTGAACGTTCATGCAGAATCCGGCAAAGCCGGAGCGGTCTTGAAGGGATAGGCGAAAGGACACATCGCCTCAAGCCCTGCCAAGGGAAAACCGGACGTAAACCACCGAAATCGATTTTTGCTGCCAACAACCGTGGAGGTTGCGGGATTCAATGATCGTCCGGAAGCCTGCGATGCCGGTTTGAACGGCGCAGCATTGCAGAATTCCTTGCTATCCCTGCATGGCTCGCAATGAAGTTGTAATGAATTTGCGCTAATTTACCGGTATTTTCTGAACTGCTATGGAAATTGCGCTCAAAAAAGCGCTACTCTTGATCGGTTTGCAGATCCTGCCTCCCGGAAACCGCAATGCTCGCCCGCCTGATTGCCATCCTGCTTCTTTTCCCCGTCTCGGCCTTTGCCGCGGACTGGTGGTCCTATGACAATGCGGGTCTAGGCTACGCGATCGAGCTGCCGTCGGAATTCCATCTTGCCGCCTCTTCCGAGGATACCGATCGGCTGTCGCTGTCGCCGGCAGATCGCTCCGCTTCGCTGCAGGTCTTCGGCACGATGGTTGCCAATGGCGATTTTGCATCGGAAGCGAATGGGAGAGTGGCGCTCGCCAGGGACCAGGGCTGGAAGATTTCCTATTCGAAATCGAATTCGCGCGGCATCAGCTTTTCCGGCACCAGGCAGGGGCGCATCGTCTATGTGCGTGGAGTTGCGCTCTGCAACGGTGGCGCCGCCTTCTTCCAAATGGACTATTCGAAGGCGGACATGCAGCGCTACGACGCCATCGTCATGCGCCTCGTGCGCAGCCTGCGTTCGACGAAGAAATGCGCGCCCACGGCCGAGATCGTCAAAAGTTTTCCGGCGACAGGCTGAAGCAGGTCAGTACCGCCGAATAATGCACGGCAGCGGCGGCGACCACGAAGCCATGCCAGATTGCATTCTGGAAGCGCAGCTTTTCCCAGACGTGAAAGATCACGCCGAGCGAATAGATGACGCCGCCGATGATGATGAGCAGCATCGAGGCGAATGGAATATGCATGGAAACGGGCTTGGCGACGAGGATGCCGCTCCAGCCCATTGCAAGGTAGAGCAGAATCGCCAGCCGATCGAAGCGTCCCGGAAAAAGGACTTTCAGGACGATACCGAACGCTGCAAACACCCAAACGGCGATCAGCACGCCAAGCAGCAGCGGGTCCTCGGATCCGCGCTCCAGAAACGGAGTATAGGTAGCAGCGATCAGGACATAGATGAAAGAGTGGTCGAAGCGGCGCAGAAACCATTTCGTCCTGGATACTGGCCACAGATTATAGGTGAAGGACATTCCGAGCGTCAGCACCAGGCCGACGCCATAGATCCACGCGGCGGCAATTTCGCCGTAGGAGCTCCAAACCGTCGCATAGAAGATCAGTACGGTGGCACCGATCAGCGCGAAGACCACGCCGACACCATTGACGATGCCGTCTGCGATGATCTCATAGCGATCATAGGCCCAGCGGATGCCTCTGTACTCGGTCATTTCATCCGGTTCCGTTTTCGTTGGAGACCGATCCTTGCACTAGAAAGGGGAGGAGACAACTGCGCCAAACGCGCACATCGATCAATCTTCGTGAACGGCTTGCCACAGGCTGGATTATCGCTCGTCAATGGAAAGCGAACGCTCAATCCGCAATTTATGGTCTTCTGTGAACAATCGGAATCCGGCATATGAATATGCAAGTACAGCGGACCACGGGATCAAAAAGGCATATCAACCGGCGAAACCCTCCTGTCCGCCACCGGCGGCCCTTGCCGCCGACGCCGGTTGCCTTTCAAGACGCCATCCCAAGTTTGGAACTGACACCATGACCGAAATTGCCCCCTCCTACGCCCTGACCCGTCCCGCCTATGTCGGCCAGTCCCATCTCGTCGTTACCGATCTGCCGCTCGTATCCCGCTTCTATCAGGATATGCTTGGTCTGAAGGTCATCGAAAAGACTGCAAGCGGCGAAGTCCTCGGCGTCGCCGGTCATCCCCTTCTGACGCTGACGACCGATCGGGCGGCTGTGCGCGCGCCGCGAACTGCCGCCGGCCTGTTCCATACCGCCTTCCTGCTGCCAAGCCGTGTCGAGCTTGCGCGCTGGCTTCGCCATGCGGCTCACAACAATGTCGTTCTTGAAGGCGCCTCCGATCACATCGTCAGCGAAGCCATCTACCTGTCCGACCCGGAAGGTAATGGCATCGAGATCTATGCGGATCGCCCGCATGAGCAATGGACGTTTCACGATGACGGCACGGTCGAGATGGCGACGCTCCGGCTCGATCTGCAGAAGCTCTACGAAAGCGCCCCGCAGGATCGCTGGGACGGTATGGCCGAAGGGTCGGCCATCGGCCATATTCATCTGCAGGTCGGCGATGTCGCCGAAGCCAACGCCTTCTATCGCGACGTCCTCGGCATGAAGATCATGGCGGCGCGCTATCCCGGCGCGACCTTCCTTGCGACTGGCGGCTATCACCATCATCTCGGCGCCAATACCTGGAACAGCCGCGGCGCCGGCATCCGCAGCGAACATATGACCGGTCTTTCCGACTATACGCTACGGTTCAACGACAAGGCGGCCCTGGACAAGGCCGTTGCCGCCCTGGAGCAGCACGAAATCAGGACGGAGAAGCGCGACGGCGGCGTATCGCTGCGCGATCCATGGGGCATAGGACTCAACCTAACCGCTTGATACCAGCTTCGAATATCCTTCAGAAGGAGGCCCGTTGCGGAACCGCGGCGGGCTTTTCGCGTTGAAGTAGCGAGGCAATCCTGCCTTCGGGGAACTTTCCGGGGATGGAATTCGACAAAATCGCCGCCGGCCGATCGGATGCAGCAACCGCGTCGCAGGATGTCGGCCCGGGTATCGATCGCAACGCATCCCGTGCACAAGACGATGAAACGGAAATTTTCGGTCTTTCCGGCCAGCGAGGACGCGACAAGCTCAACATTGCCGCCTCCTGGGCAACGATCGGCATCTTCCTGATGTTGGCCTTCGCCGCCGTCTACACGATGTCGCTGATCCTCATTCCGGTGACGCTTGCCGTCGTCGTCGGGATGATCCTCGGCTTGGCAGCCGAAAGGCTCAGCAAGCTCGGCATTCCCCGCGTTCTGAATGCCGTCATTCTTTCCTCCAGCGTTGCCCTGGTGATCTTCCTCATCATCAATGCGCTCGCCGAACCGATCGCCAAGCTCGCACAGCAGGCGCCCGACTTCTTCCAGCGCACATCCGACCGGCTGATGCCCTATCTCGACCGGTTTCAATGGCTGCATATTTCATCGGAAACATTTCAAGGCAGCCCGATGTCGATCAACACCCTGCTGGAGAACAGCGGCAACGTGCTGCATGTCGTGTCCACCAGCCTGACGCCGGCCATCGTGCAGATCCTGATTTTCTTTGCAGCTCTGCTGCTATTCCTCGCCGGCAGGGTAAGCCTGCGCAAGACGATCATCATGACCTTTTCCAGCAGGACGTCTCGACTGAATGCCATCCGCATCATCAATTCCGTGGAGCGGGTGCTCGGCTTCTATTTTGCGACGGCTTCGCTGATTTATGCCGGGATCGGCCTCGTGATGACCTTGATCGCCTATGCCGGCGGAATGAGCGTGCCAGTGCTATGGGGCGCTTTCGCCTTCGTATCCAGCTTCATCCCATTCCTCGGCGTCACGACCATGACGATCGCGCTTGCGATCGCCGGCATTATCACGCATTCGGACATCATTTTCGGCCTCGCGCCGGCTGTCGCCTTCTTCGCAGTGCACCTGACCGTGGAAAACCTCGTCTTTCCGGCGATCATGGGCCGCCAATGGGAGCTCAATCCCTTCGTCGTCTTTCTGGCCATCATCTTCTGGACATGGATGTGGGGCGCGGTCGGCGCCATGCTGGCGCTGCCGCTGTCGCTGATCGTGATGACCGTCATTGACGAGCTTTTCATCGAGGAAAAAACGCAGCCGCAATTGCCGGGCTAGAGGCGGTTCAGTTTTTCACGAATCTCTGAACCGCTCCATCTCTTTGTTTTCACACAATTCCGGGCGGAAAACCGCTGCGCACTTTTCCTGGAATTGCTCGAGCACTCGACCGCTCAGTTGGTCGTGTCGTCGTCACCCTTTTCGGAGATATCCTGCAGACGAACGAAATCGACGCCCTTGGCCTTCAGCGCGAGGATGCTGGCCGCGACCCCCTCGCCTGCCGCATGCGTCGGCTGGTTGATGTGGGAGATGATGACATCGCCGTCCTTAGCGGAGGCATATTGCTTTTCCACCATCTTGGCCGGCAGAAGCGAACCGCTGTCGCCATTCACCGAGTAACCGGCGATCCGATAGCCCATGCCACGGATCTGCATGATGGCGGCAGGCGTGTATTTCGCGGTCGCGCCGCGGAACCAGCGCGGCTGTGCAATGCCGGCTGCGATCATGGCGTCCGCACCGCCCTTCACCTCCTGAGCGACCGCCTGCGGCGAGCCAGCAGCGGCGATACCGTAAACCTTGGTCGGGACATCGACGGCGGGGATATGGTTTTGACCATGATTTTCCAGCTCGAAGAGATCCGGATGCGCAAGGAAGACCTTCAATGCATCCGGATTGGTGCGCAGCCAGCGCGCGGTGACGAAGATCGTCGCCGGAATGCGCTGATCGACAAGGGTGCTCAGAATCCGCGGATCGGTCTTGCCCATGCAGGCATCGAAGGTGAGCGCGATGCGGGGCGCCCCCTTGCCGGCACGATCGACATGCAGATGCGGCTCCACAAGCTTGATCTTCGAAACCGGCGCCTTCGGCGGCAGCTGCGGCCAACCGGCAGGCGGCTGCTCGGGCTGGGCGGCAAAAGCAGCACTTGCGGCAAGCAGGATCATGGATGTCAGCAAAAGGCGTTTCATCGGGCGGCCACCGGATCGGTCAAGCAAACGAAATCTGGCGGCAGGAAGATGATGCATCTCCACCGCAACGCTCGCCATCATCCGGCAACACGCCGGAAATATGGCAAACTCGCAGCATCATGCCATTTCACATCAGAAATGCGCCAGGCGTGAAAGCTGCAAAGCACGAGCTTCAACCTGACCGCGTCTATGATACGATTGATATGAGCTTAACCTAGCACTATCTGCGTATCTTTCCGTGCTCCTAAAGAGAGACATGTATGAGTCGCGATCCCTATGAAATTTTGGGCGTAAAGCGGGACGCCCCGCAAAAGGATATTCAAAGCGCCTATCGCAAGCTTGCCAAGAAGCTGCATCCGGACCTCAACCCCGGCGACAAGCAGGCCGAGGACAAATTCAAGGAGGTCTCGGCCGCCTATGGCATCCTCGGCGACGAGGAGAAGCGTGCGCGGTTCGACCGCGGCGAAATCGATAGCAGTGGCGCCGAACAGGCGCCGCGCAACTACTACCGCGATTATGCAGCGCAGGAAGGCCAGCGCGGCCGCTATCAGAATGCGGGCGGCTTTGCCGATTTTGGCGATGCCGACGATATATTCTCCAGCTTCTTCTCGCGTCGCAGCCGAGGCCAATCGCAAATGCAGGGTCAAGACCGTCACTATACGATGGAAGTCGATTTTCTCGACGCCATCAATGGCGCCAAGAAGCAGATCAGCTTGCCGGACGGGCCTGCGCTGGACGTTCAAATTCCACCGGGAACGCGCGATGGGCAAACGCTTCGGCTGAAGGGCAAGGGTGATCCAGGCTTCAACGGCGGCAAGCCGGGAGATGCACTGATTGCGGTACATGTTCGGCCGCACCGCTTCTACACGCGGGATGGCGACGATATCCGATTGGAAGTGCCGATCTCGCTGGCCGAAGCTGTGCTCGGCGGCAAGATTCGCGTCCCGACGCCGTCAGGAGCTGTCACCGTGACGCTGCCGCCGAACTCCAATACCGGCAAGGTGTTGCGCTTGAAGGGCAAGGGCGCACCCGTGCGCGGCAAGGACAATGGCGATGCCTATGTCTCGCTGAAGATCGTCCTCCCAGATGCGCCGGATCCCGAGCTGACGCGCTTCGTTTCCGAATGGGAGGCAGGCAAGGCGCAAGATCCCAGAAAGACCATGGGAGGATAAGCGATGAACGAGAACGAGTTTCGACTTCACCTCCGGATCGAAACCACGGTGCTGGAAGTCTGGATATCCCAAGGCTGGGTCGTGCCCGAAGTCACCGATCAGGGGCGGAACTTTCACGATGCCGATATCGCGCGCGGCCAGCTTATTCTCGACCTCAGCAAGTCGATGGGCGTCAATGAACCCGGCGTCGATGTCGTTATGGATCTGGTGGATCAGCTTCACAGCCTCAGAGCGACGCTGCGTGACCTGACGGATGCCGTGTGCCGGCAGCCGCCCGATGTACAGGACCACATCCTGTCGGAGCTGACGCGTGTGGAATCGCTGAGACGGCGATGAGATTGGAAACTACCTCAGGATGGAGCGTGGCCGCCGTGACGTGATGTCCGAGGCGGCCTTGATGCTTCATCCACGCGCTCAATCGTAGAGATAATGCTCCTGCCAGGCGTCGCGCGGCACCTTGTCACCGATCTGATAGCTCAGATCGCGGACATGGATGTGCTGCGGTCCGGTCACACAACTATAGGAAAGGTGATACCAGTCACCCTTGCTACGAAAGACGGCGCCGGGCGCATTCATGGCATCCGGCTTCATATCCGGATCGCCGAATGTATAGGCGATCACCTTATCCGGTTTGAAACCCGTCTTGTCCGTACCGATCCGCTTCATGGCCTCTGCATCGCACGCCTGCTCCATTCGCTCCGACGGATCGAGCTTTTCCAACTGCTTCTTGATAGCCGCATCGACGGCAAAAGCGGAAGTGGCGACGCTAACCAATGGAATAAGGATGGCGAAGAGTTTCAGCATAAAGACCGGTCCCTTGCATTGTTTTGGATTTGAGTGCATCGGCTCCATCAGAGAAGGCTTTGACCGCCTTCATGTCGACGCACTGTATGCCGACTTCGATAAAGAATGTGGTCTCATCAAGGCAGCGCCGCGATGAGACCTCCCGCAAGCCGCCACTTCGAGCGAGACTAGTATCGACTGCTTGCATGAAGCTTGAGGGACAGACTTGCCGCTTGAACCTCACCTCGCTGCCCTCTATTTCTCTCTTCACTTCACATCCGACTTTCACTCCAGAGAAAGCGCACCTCGTGTCAGTTTTCAAGAATCTTCCCACCCCGCCCGCCGCTCCGAAAAAACCGTTTACGGATACACGTCACGGTATTACCCGCACCGACGATTATGCGTGGCTGCGGGCCGACAACTGGCAGGCCATGTTCAAGGACCCGTCGATCCTGGCCCCGGAAATCCGGTCGCATCTGGAAGCCGAGAACACCTACATGAACGCGGCTATGGCGGACACGAAGGAGCTGCAGAAGGTCCTCTTCAGCGAGATGAAGGGCCGTATCAAGGAAGACGACAGCTCTATACCGATGAAGGATGGGCCCTACGCTTACGGCACGCTCTTCATCACCGGCGGCGAACAGCCCCACTTCTTCCGCGAACCGCGCAACGGTGGCGAACGCAAGCTGCTGCTGAATGGCGACAAGGAGAATGAAGGAAAATCCTATTTCCGTCTTTCCGGCCTCGATCATTCCTCCGATCACAGCCATGGCATCTGGGGCTATGACGACAAGGGTTCGGAATACTTCACGCTGAAGATCCGCAATTTCGAAACCGGCGAGGATCTTGCCGACGTGATCGAGAACACCGGGGGCGACGCCGTCTGGGCACCCGACGGCAAGAGCTTCTTCTATACGCTGCAGGACGAGAACCATCGCCCTTCCAAGATCTTTCATCACATCATCGGCACGCCGCAGTCCGACGACCGGCTCGTCTATGAGGAGGAGGACCCGGGCTTCTTCATGGGTGTCGGCGGCTCGCTGCTCGACGATTACATCTTCATCGACATCCACGATCACGAGACCAGCGAATACCGCATCATCCCGACCTCGGATCTCACCGCCGAGCCTAAAATCGTGGCCGAGCGCGAAACCGAGATCGAATATGAGATCAGCGAGGGCGGCGACGTCTTCTACATTCTCACCAATGATGGCGACGCCAAGGATTTCAAGATCATGGAAGCGCCGGCGGAGAACCCAGGCAAGGAAAACTGGCGTGAGGTCGTGCCCCATAAGCCGGGCACGCTGATCCTCAGCCATCTCGCCTATGCTCGCCATCTCCTCTGGCTGGAGCGCAGGGACGGCCTGCCGCGCATCGTCATCCGCGACCGCCGCACTGGCGAAGAACATGCGATCGCCTTCGAAGAGGAAGCCTATGCACTCGGCCTGCAGGGCGCGGCGGAATACGATACGGATGTCATCCGCTTCTCCTATTCCTCGATGACGACGCCGAGCCAGCTCTACGATTACAATATGGTGACGCGCGAGCGCACCCTGCTGAAGACGCAGGAAGTGCCCTCTGGCCACAATCCGGAAGACTATGTGACGCGCCGCGTCTTCGCACCCGCATGGGATGGCGAGACCGTGCCGGTAACGCTGCTTTATCGCAAGGACACGCCGCTCGACGGCTCGGCCCCGTGCCTACTCTATGGTTACGGCGCCTACGGCGTTACCATCCCCGCCGGTTTCAACACCAACTGCCTCTCGCTCGCCGACCGCGGCTTCGTCTATGCCATCGCCCATATCCGCGGCGGCAAGGATAAGGGCTTTGCCTGGTACGAAGACGGCAAGATGGAAAAGAAGACCAATACGTTCAAGGACTTCATCGCCGCAGCCGACTATTTGAATCAGCAGAAGTTCACCTCTTACGCGAAGATCATCGCCGAAGGCGGATCGGCTGGCGGCATGCTGATGGGGGCCGTCGCCAACATGGCGCCGGAGAAATTCGCCGGCATCATCGCCGCCGTGCCCTTCGTCGACGTGCTCAACACCATGCTCGACGACACTCTGCCGCTAACGCCGCCGGAATGGCCGGAATGGGGCAATCCGATCGAGAGCAAGGAAGAGTACGAGCAGATCGCCGCCTACAGCCCCTATGACAATGTCGGCGAGAAGCCCTACCCGCCGATCCTCGCACTCGGCGGCCTTACCGACCCGCGCGTCACCTATTGGGAGCCGGCCAAGTGGGTCGCCAAGCTGCGCGATAAGACAACGAGCAATGCGCCTATTCTCCTGAAGACGAACATGGATGCGGGCCATGGCGGCGCTTCCGGCCGCTTCCAGCGCCTGGAGGAAGTGGCGTTCGAATACGCCTTCGCCGTCAAGGTCGCTGAAAAGATGTAAACGGAACGGCAAGAGGAAACCATGACCGTCTTCGTCGCCCTGCTGCGTGCCATCAATGTCGGCGGCACCGGCATGCTGTCCATGACCGATCTCAAGGCGCTCTGCGAAGAGATCGGCTTTCAGGATGTGCGCACCTATATCCAGAGCGGCAATGTGGTCTTCCGCGCCGGAGCGGATGAGGCGGCGGTGCAAGCTCAACTTGAAAAGGCGCTGGCGGCCAAGATGGGCAAGTCTCCGGGCGTGATTCTGCGCAGCCGCGAGGCTCTGGAAAGGGCGGCGGAACATTCGCCCTTCCCGCACGCCAAGCCGAACTACCTGCTGGTGACTTTCCTGCAGGAGGCGGCACCGGAGGATGCACTCAGCAAGCTCGTCGCCCCTGGCGGCGAGGAAGTGCATATCGCCGGCCGCGAAATCTACGTGCATTATCCCGATGGCTCGGGCCGCTCGAAGCTGAAGCTGCCGGCCTTGAAGGTGGGCACGTCCAGAAATCTCAATACGGTGCGCAAGCTTGCGGAGATGGCGCGGGAGCTGGAAAACGACTAGGGACGCGTCACAAGCGTCGCGTAGTCTCTGCTTCCGAAGAAGATGTTGGTGATCCAGACCGTATTTTCGACAATGACGTAAAGGATGACGATACTCTTTTCGAAGACCGCCATACGAATGCCTGGACCTAGGTCGTCTCGAGCGACGCCTCCGAACGGTGCATTGCCGATCTTTTCACAACGCGCGTAAATACGGCCAATATACCCCTCCGTTGTTCTGATATTCTGACTTAGATCGAGCACGTTAGCTGCGATTTCAAGCAGATTTTCCATGGCCTCCGGGCGGTACTCGACCGCATATCGCTCCATGGTCTATCGACGCTTGTCAAAAAAAGCATCAAGGCGCTGTTTTACGTCGTGTCCGCTCAAATTTGGCCGAGGGTCATCCAAGGATGCGGCAACCTTTTGTCTGATCGCTGCGATCCGCTGCTGATATTCCTCTTCTTCCCGCAGCCAGACCCGGACTGCCGCCCGTAACACCTCGCTCGTGGAGGCATAGCTGCCCGCATCGACGCGTGCCTTGATCGCCGCCACCATTTCACTGGGGAGCGAAATGCTCAGTTTCTCGTTCATCGCAAATTCCTCATATCCGGTAGGATAAAGTAGGATGATTTCCTACCTAGAGCAAGCGCCTTGCGCCGCCTCTCCGTCGGCCTTACCTTAGAAGCATGAGCTCTCCTCTTAACGATGATACCGCCCTTCGGGCGCCGACGGTCGCCTTCGACAACAGCTACGCGCGCCTGCCGCCGCAGTTTTTCGCGGATCAGGCGCCGACCCCGGTTGCCGCGCCACAGCTGGTCAAGTTCAACGAGATACTGGCACGAGAACTCGGGCTGGATGTGGAAACGCTGAAACGGAATGCTGCGGCGATCTTTTCCGGAAACGAACTGCTACTGGGATCGCAGCCCATCGCCATGGCCTATGCCGGCCACCAATTCGGCAATTTCGTGCCACAGCTTGGCGACGGACGCGCGATCCTCCTCGGCGAGGTGAAGGATCGGAATGGCAGGCGCCGGGACATCCAACTCAAGGGGTCGGGGCCTACGCCGTTTTCCCGCCGCGGCGACGGGCGCGCCGCACTCGGCCCGGTGCTGCGCGAATATATCGTCAGCGAGGCGATGCACGCGCTTGGCATTCCGACGACGCGGGCGCTTGCTGCCGTGATCACCGGAGAGCCTGTCTATCGCGAGGAAGTGCTGCCGGGTGCAGTGTTTACTCGGGTAGCGGCAAGTCATATCCGCGTCGGCACCTTCCAGTTCTTTGCGGCGCGGGGCGATACGGAGAGCGTACGAACCCTCGCGGATTACGTCATTGCTCGGCACTATCCCGAGATCCGAGACCGGAAGAACCCTTATCTCGCCCTGCTCGAAGCCGTGGCCGACCGGCAAGCTTCATTGATCGCGCGCTGGCTGCATGTCGGCTTCATTCACGGCGTGATGAACACCGACAATATGACCGTATCGGGCGAGACGATCGATTTCGGTCCCTGCGCCTTCATGGATGCCTATGATCCGGCGACCGTCTTCTCGTCCATCGACCGCAATGGCCGCTATGCCTATGCCAACCAGCCGGCGATCGGCCAATGGAATCTCGCGCGCCTCGGCGAGACGCTGATCCCGCTGATCGACCCCTCCGTCGATACGGCGATCGAACTGGCGAACACAGTCATCAAAGCCTATGGCGAGCATTTCCAGGGCTATTGGCTTGCCGGCATGCGTGCCAAGATCGGGCTTGCGAGCGAGGAAGACGGCGATCTCGAACTGGTACAGTCGCTGCTGGCGACGATGCAGCAGCAGGGCACGGATTTCACCCTCACCTTCCGCCGGCTGGCCGCCCTCGCCGAGGATGAGGACGTCGGCGATTTTGCCGCGACCTTCAGCGATCCGCAGTCAACGACACCTTGGCTCGAACGCTGGCGCGAGCGGCTAGCTCGCGATCCGCAGACGCCGGCAGCGCGGGCGGCGGCGATGCGCAAGGTCAATCCCGCCTTCATTCCCCGCAATCACCGGATCGAGCAGGCCATCGAGGCTGCCGTGGAGGACGGCGACTTTTCGCTATTCGAAGCATTGGTGAAGGTGCTCGCGACCCCATACGAGGATCAGCCAGGCTTTGCGCCCTATGCGGAACCACCATTGCCGACAGAACGGGTGCTTCAGACCTTTTGCGGCACCTGAGGAAGCTTGAGCGCACAAGCCCCAGACAGGCTTGCAGAGTCATCGTCCCAGCAACCTGTTGGGAGACATGATGATGAAAGTGCACAGCAGCACCCAAAACTATTTCAGTGCGCCGATCCGCAGCCAGCAGAGCGGCGACAGCGACGACAGCGCGCCCTTTTCGCTGCCGGGCGACGGTGGCGGCGACCAGGACGATGCGCAGGGGCCTTCCATTTCCTCCAGCGGCGTCCCTTCCTCCATTTCGTCGGGCCTCTGGCTCAGCCAGTTCGGTGATTCCTCGTCTTCGACATCAGGCTCCGCTGACGACCAGTCTGGCGTGAGTGCTTCCAGCAGCTCAGCATCGTCAAGCGGACAGTCCGATCAGGACATTCTCGACGAGTTTGCCAAATGGGCAAATATGACGCCGGCCCAAAAGATCCGCGCACAATATCTGGAAGCGCATGGTTTGACGGAAGATTCTTTCAAGTCCTTGCCGGCCGACCAACAGAAGGCGATCAACGACCAGATTGCCGATGAGATCAAACAGAAGCTCGGCACCGGCAATGCCGATAGTGACGGCGATGAGGAAACGGACAGCGCTGCTTCCGCACTGGCGCTCGTCTGAGTCAATTGCCAAACCACTTGAAGACGATACGGAGCTGATTCACATCGCACCCGTATCATCTTGTTTTTATTATCAATATCTCGCTATTGCCCTACCATATCGACGACGATCTTGCTGATCTCGGCAAACACTGCCTCAACATCCTTTGCAGATGCGGTCGCCTCGGCAACAAATGTCGTGACCAGGATCGCACCGCGGTCCGGCGGCCAGATAACAGCGATATCCGCATAGGAGCCGTTATTGCCCGTGCCGGTCTTATCGCCGACCTTCCACTCCTTCGGCAGGCCTGCCCGCAGACGGTTGTCGCCTGTGGTATTGGCGACCAGCCAGTTGACCAGCTGATCCCTCGATGTTTCCGACAGCGTATTGCCGAGTGTCAGAAGGCCGATCGAATCCAGCATCGCATCCGGCGTCGTCGTATCGCGCGGGTCGTCCTTGACGGCCTGATTGACATCCGGCTCGTTGCGGTCGAGGCGGGTTTCGGTGTCGCCTGTGGTGCGCAGCCACGAGGTCAACGCGGCAGGTCCGCCGAAACTTTCGAGCAGAAGATTGCCGGCCGTGTTGTCGCTCAGCGTGATCGCCGCTGCGCAGAGCTCGGCAATGGTCATGCCATCGCCATCGGCATGCTTTTCAGTTTCGGGCGAATAGGTGACAACCTTGTCCTTGCCGTAGCTGACGCGCCGGTCGAGCTTTTCCGTGCCCTGATCGACGCGCGCCAGCACAAAGCCGACGGCAAGCGCCTTATAGGTGCTGCACAGGGGAAAATGCTCCTCCTCGCGATGGCCGAGCGAAATATTGGTTTCGGTGTCGAGCACCGAAACGCCGAGACGACCGCCGGTCCTCTTTTCCAAATCGGCAAGTTGCTTGTCGACATCGTCGGACAGTTGCGAATTGTCCTGCGCTCCGCCGTCGCCTTGCGGGCTCTGGCTGCCGGCGTCGGGCGTTGCCGAATTGTCCGTTGCCGGAGGAGGCGGCGATGCGCCGCTATCCTCCGCGAAAAGCCTACCGGGGCCGAGGGTCAGGGCGGGAATAAGCAGCACCGAGCCAGCCATGAGGCGGCGGCGCGTGAGCAATGTTGGCATGTGAGAGGCCTCCAGCGGAATCGGCAGGTCTTGGGCTATGCGAGGAATATGGCAAGCCTCTGACCTGACCGATTGCTAACGGATTCTATGCCGCCTTGTCGACGGTAACTTCGACTGTCACGTGCGAGAGTTCGTGGATCTCGGCAAGCCGTGCCTTGTAAAAAGACGGATCGCGCGAGACGGGCGTTGCGACCGCGACGATCGCCGCATGATGCCCGGGGCCGACCTGCCACACATGCAGATCGGTGATGCGATCCTCCTCCGTCTCGATCGCTTCGCGGATCTCCTCAGGCAGATCCTCACCTTGCGGAATGAAATCGAGGAGAACGGCGCCGGAAGCGCGCAGCAGGCTCCATGCCCATTGCAGGATGACCAGACCGCCGACGATGCCCATGACCGGATCGAGGAAGGTCCAGCCGAGGCGGCTGCCGAGCAGCAGGGCGACGATGGCGAGAACCGAGGTCATCGCGTCGGCAATGACATGAACATAGACCGAGCGCAGATTGTTGTCCCTGCCACCTTTTTGGTCATGGTCGTGGTGGTGGTGATGATCGTCGCCGTGCTCATGATGATGGTCATGATCGTGGGCATGGGCATGGCCGTGCCCAGCGTGACCGTGGTGATGATGGCTATGGTCGTCGCGCAGCAACCATGCGCTGGCGAGATTGACGAGAAGACCCACTGCCGCAATCGCAATGGCTTCACGGAAATTGATCGCCACCGGATCGAGCAGTCTCAGAATGCTTTCCCAGCCCATGATAAGCGCGATCAGCGCCAGCACAATGGCGCTGGCAAAGCCCGCGAGATCGCCGAACTTGCCGGTGCCGAAGGTGAAGCGCGCGTTGTGCGCATGCCGGCGCGCATAGAGATAGGCGAGCGCCGAGATCAGCATGGCGCTGACATGGGTCGACATATGCCAGCCGTCGGCGAGCAGCGCCATCGAGCCATAGATCGTGCCCGCGCCGATCTCGATCACCATCATGACCGCCGTGAGCGCGATGACGAGCCAGATGCGGCGCTCGTTGCGCTGATGATCGGAGCCCAGAAAAACATGGCTGTGGCCCATTTCGGAGGGAATACTCATGACATCACTCTCTTGTTGCCTGAAACCATAAAACGCATCGCGATCTTTCAGATGCACTCCCGGCGTTTCATGTCTTCGATTTTTCGCATGTCGTTATCTCAAAACCGCCGCACACTTTTGCGCGACATGCTTTGGTCACCGCAGATAGGTCTTCAGCACGTCGGCAATCTCGTCGACCGCCCGACGGCGGGCCCCTTCGCTTTCGGCATGCAACACATGCTCCTGCAGATGGTCTTCCAGAACCTCCCCGGTTAGCCCCGTCAGGGCGCCGCGAATGGAGGCCAGCAACTGCAAGATTTCCCCGCAGGGACGCTCGGACTCGAGCGCCCGCTCCACTGCTTCCATCTGCCCTTTGAGGCGCCGGACGCGTGAAAGGAGCTTGGCTTGCTGACGGATGGTATGGGACATCGTGGCCTCGATTATAGTATAGGGGGGTATAGTATTTATTGCAGCAGATTGGAAGCACCTTCTTGCGACGACGGCCTGGGCAATGAGAAAGCGGAACACTACCTGGGGCAGTTAGCCCTACCTGACCTTGCATTTTTGCGATGACAGCCGCATATATTGCTCTAGAGACTATAGGTATTGGAGCCGCTCAATGCTGACCATCGGCGATCTATCGAGACATACTGGCGTGAAAGTGCCGACAATCCGCTATTACGAGCAGATGGGCCTGATCTCGGAACCGGAACGCAGCGAAGGCAATCAACGACGTTATTCCAAAGCCGATCTCGATCGCCTCGCCTTTATCAGACACGGCCGCGACCTCGGACTGACGATCGATGCCATCAAGGAGCTGATTTCACTCAGCCAGCATCCGGACCGCCCCTGCGTCGGTGCCGACCGCATCGCCAAGGAGCATCTGGATGACGTTCGCACCAAGATCGCGCGGCTGAAGAAGCTCGAGCACGAATTGGAGCGCATCGTCTCGCATTGCGACGGCCACAGCATCGAGGACTGCTACGTCATCCGTGCGCTCTCCGATCACGGCCTGTGCGAACACGAGCACTGAGTCCCATTGACAAACGCGCTGAACCGGATCATTGATGCGCCCATGATCACGCACGCGCTCCATAATTGCTCGTATTTTTGGCTGTACCTGTAACGGGCGGCCAAGACAGATCATATGTCAACAAGCCGCCGTCAGGCGGCTTTGTTGTATCGGCAGCGTCCTGACGGCTCATTGAAAAACAAGGACGCAAAATGCCATGCTAGACGATAGCGACATCTCACTTCTCCGCCCCCCGGTCATCACCATCCGCAACGCGCAGCCGCGTGACCTGCCTGAACTCAACGACATGATCCGGCTGCTGGCCGCCCACCACGGCGACCGCTCCGGCACGACGCCAGAGCAGCTTGAGCGCGATCTCTTCGGCCCCGTGCCCTGGATCACGGCGCTTGTCGCCGAAGGCGAGCAAGGGCTGATCGGCTACGCCATCCTCGTGCCGCTCTACAAGGCGCAAGAGGGCCAGCGCGGCATGGATCTGCATCATCTCTTCGTGCGTGACGGTCACCGTGGCCATGGCGTCGGGCAGCATCTGGTCGACCGCGCCCGCGATATCGCCCGCAAGGCCGGCTGCAGCTATCTTTCCGTTGGCGCCGCGACAGGCAATTTCCAGGCGCACCGCTTCTATGAAAATATGGATTTCAAGCCGCGTCCGGTCACCGGCATGCGCTACCTTCAGGCTCTCGCCTGATGCCGGCCTTTAACAGGATCGCCATCCGATATTGATTTTTAGAGTGTTTCTGGTTTTGCGCATTCCGAAAACCGCTGCGCACTTTTCCTGGAAATGCTTCAGTGATCGATGGCGATCCCGCGGCCTGCAAAGAACCTCTCGAACACCTCCAGCGGCATCTCCGCATTCTCGCGCGTCGCATCGACGTGGCCGGAGGGATTGTGGAAGCGGATGCTGTTTCCGTCGGCAGATGTTACCAGCACGAGATGGCCGCCCTTGGCCGGCGGCTCGGTCTCTGGCCAGCGGATCGAATGATGTACCGACGCGATGAAAAACTCCGACTGCATGAGGATATCCGCGACGTCAGTGACGGAAATCCCGGTAACGATCCGGGCATTCAGATCGAAGCGATCCCGCACGAACGGGACGAAGGGCGCATAGATCAATCCTTTGATCCGGCCATCTGCCTCCTCGACATAGCCGCCATACTCCCTACAACCCATGGCCAGATCCATGATCGGGATGGTTTTGCCGGTGCGGGCGGCGAGCACCATCTTCAGGCAGGCCATGCCGCAAAGATTGCCGGCCCAGCGGGCATAATCCTCGATGCTGCTTGCGCCGGATGACGCCCAGAGCGGGTCCTTCAGCAAGGCTGATTGTGCGCCCTCGGCGACGACCGCCAATGTCATGTCAGGCGTTTCCCATTGACTGAAATAAGGAACCTTCCGCGCCACCCTTGCGTCCACGACCACCCTCTCCTGTTGCCGAATCCTGTAACTACAAGCTTGACCGGAAATGCGCTAGAAAAATGGCTGTTAACTTCGATCTGCAACTGGAGGTGCGACTTGGAACAGCGGTTCACATTCGATGGCGTCGCCAGCCTCTACAATACTTCCCGCCCACTCTATCCAGCGGCGCTTTTTGCCGATGTCATCGATTTTGCCGGGCTGGAAGCCAAGGATCAGGTCCTCGAAATCGGCTGCGGCACCGGACAGGCGACAGAGGGCTTTGCCCGCCGTGGCCTCTCCATTCTCGCGCTTGATCCCGGCGCGGAACTGATTGCGGTTGCCCGGGAAAGATTGGCGGAATTTCCGCGAGTGCGCTTCGAGCAAACCACCTTCGAAGCATGGCCGGGCAAGCCGGAGAGCTTCAGGCTGATATTCGCGGCACAATCCTTCCATTGGGTTTCGCCGGAACTGCGCTTCGCTGCGACGGCTGCTCTCCTGGCGCCGGAAGGAACACTCGCCGTCTTCGGCAATGTGCCGATGAAGCCGGAACCGCCACTATCCGACAAGTTCGCGGGGATCTACGCCCGCCATGCCCCGCAGTTTGCCGGCCCGCCCGTGGAGGCATGGTATCTGCCTGATGGCCCTTTTGCTCGGGAGCTGCAGCAGTCCGACCACTTCGGAGCTCCGGCGCACCACTCTTATTCCTGGAGCCGGTCGCACACAGCGCAGAGCTATACTGATCTTTTGCGGACGCTTTCAAGCTACCGGCTTTTGAGCGAGGATCGGAGAGAGGCGCTGCTTTTCGAGCTTGCCGATGCCATCAACGCGCGTGGCGGCGTATTTGAATTGCACTATGAAACCCATCTCTATCTCGCCCGACGCGCAGGCACGGCTTGAGCACCTCGCGGCTTTACTTCGCCGGCAGCGCCTTCAGGTAGGCCGCGATCGCCTCGCGGTCGGCTGCCGGCAGATGGGCGATGTTCTGCTGGACTTCGGCCATCGAGCCGCCGGCGGAGTCGTAGTCCGGGGTAAAGCCGGTTTCAAGGTAGTTGGCGATGTCGCCGGCGCTCCAGCTGCCGATGGCCTTCGAGCCGGGCGTGATATCGGGGATCTGCCCCCTACCCTCCGGATTGGGCGCTCCCGCCAGCCATTGGCCGCTTACGAAGCCGCCGAGGCTGTCGCGCGGCGTGTGGCATTCGCCGCAATGTCCCGGCCCTTCCACGAGATATTGCCCGCGCTTGACCTTCTCATCGGCACTGGCGAGCACAACGCGCGGCTGGTCGTTGAGATAGAGGAACTTCCAGCCGCCGAGCGCCAGCCGAATATTGAAGGGAAAGGGCAGCTCATGCGGCGGAGCGACATTGTCGCTCTTCGGCAGCGTCTTCAGGAAAGCCCAGAGATCGTTGATGTCCTTGTCGCTCATACGGGTATAGGAGCCGTAGGGAAAGGATGGGTAGAGGTGCTCGCCGTTTTTGCCGACGCCGCGCTTCATGGCATTGCCGAAATCGGCAAGCGTCCAGGTTCCGAGCCCGGCTTTCTCATCCGGCGAGATATTCGGCACATGGAAAGTGCCGAAGGGGCTCGTCAGCGCCAGACCGCCCGAAAGCACCAGCTTGGCGTCACCCTGCGCGCCGGGAGCCGCATGACAGCTCGTGCAGCCGCCCGCCCAGAAAACCATCTGCCCGTTCTTGACGTCGGGATCGCCGAGATTGGCCCAATGACTCGCCGGCAAAGGCGACGGCGCGGTGATGACATAGACGGCGCCACAGCCAAGAATGATCACGCCGAACAGACAAAGCAACCACCGGACAAACCGCGCCATCACGCCCCCCAAGCCTTAGCTCTAAAGCCAAAAGGCTCCGCACCGGCAGAACCCCTGCGGACGCCAAAATCGATTTCTAGAGCCTTGTCGCCTTTCTTCGAAATGTAACAAGGCCTAGGCTTTTGCCTTTACGCAATTCCGGACGGAAAACCGCTACGCACTTTTTCTGGAACTGCTCTGGACGAGGTCGACCTACCGCTTAATCCTTCTTGATGCGATAGGCCTGATGACAGGCACCACAGCTCGCGCCGAGGGTCTTGAGCGTCGCGCCGACGCTTGCCTTGTCGGCAGGAAGCTGGGCGAGCGCCGTCTCGGCATCAGTCGAAAGCTTGGCGGCATGCGCCTTGAAGTCATCGAGATTGTCCCAGATCTTCGGATTGACCTCGGGATCGGTCTTGTCGCTCTGCGGGTTGAACTGATCCGGGAAGGCCTTGGCGGTTTCGGCGATCGTCGTCAGCGACGCCTTGACGATATCGGCATCATAGGGCTTGTCGCCCTTGGCGATCGCGCCAAGAGCCCCGGTGGCGCCGCCGATCTTCTTCATCATGCCGATACGGGAGTCATGCGTGCCGTCGGCCGCGACGACCGACCCCAGTGCGATGCTGGCCAGAGCCGTCGCCATCACAATCGCTTTCCACTTCATTTTCTTCTCCTACCTCTCCGGTGTTCAAGACCGCGAATGCGGCCCGGCGCATAATTACGGCAACATGTTTGCCGGTTTCCTTTCCGGCAATGAAGTCACAAAGTGGTGAGAGCTGAGTGAAATCAGTGTCATGCAATAGACACACGCATTCGCCGCCTCAGCCCTCACGCCAGTTTCAGGCCCTCCCATACCGTGAACACCGAAACGGCGACGAGCAACAGCCCGGCCGCACGGCCTGCAAAGGCGGTTGCTCTTGGATTGGCGACCAGCAGCTCGCGGCTGCGTCCGGCGGTGATGGCAAGTCCGCCATAGACGGCAAATTGCGTTGCGATGGTCATGGCTCCCATGATGACGGCCTGTATCCACATCGGGCCGTAATCCGGTTTCAGGAACTGCGGATAGACGGCGAAGATGAAGAGATAGGCCTTGGGATTGATGAGGCAAGTCACCGCCCCCTGCCGGAAGGCTTTCCAGGCGGAACGGCTGCCGGCCGGCCCCTCACCTCCCACGGTGATGGAGCTGCGCATCAGCGTATAGCCGATGAAGGCCATATAGGCGCCGCCAGCGATCAGCAGCGGATTGAAGAGAATCGGCACGAAATGCATCAGCAAGCCAATGCCGATAGCGCCGTTCAGCGAATGCACCGCACCGCCGAGCATGATGCCGCCCGTCGCGGCAAGACCGCGATTGCTGCCGCCGGTCAGTGAATTGGCGAGCACGAACAGCATGTCCATGCCCGGCACGATGATGATGCCCAAGAGAAGGATGAAGAAGAGCCAGAGATTTTCTGCGTAACCCATGTCAGTTGCCTACCGCCCTCTCCATAGAGACAGGAGAGGAAATTGTTGATTTTCAAGCGAATAGGCAGTCTTATAAATCGAGCCAACTGACGGGGTATTGTCAGTAGCCTTCTTCTTTTGGGGCAAGAAATGCGCAAGGTATCGCGCCTGTTCGAGATCATCCAGATCCTGCGGCTGGCCAAGCGGCCGGTGACGGGAGCCGTCATTGCCGCTCAGCTGGAGGTGACGGTGCGCTCGGTCTATCGCGATATCGCGGCACTTCAGGCGATGCGGGTGCCGATCGAGGGCGAGCGAGGCATCGGCTACATATTGCGACCCGGCTTCGACCTGCCGCCGCTGATGTTTTCGATCGAGGAAATGGAGGCGATCGTGCTGTCGCTGGCGCTGCTCGAGCGCACCGGCGATGCCGAGCTGAAGCAGGCGGCCAAGCGCGTCACCACGAAGATTGCCGGCGCCGTGCCGCCGCCGCTGCGCCAGACGCTCGACGCCAATGCGCTGCATGCCTGGGGCTTTGCCGCACCTTCAGCCTCGGCGATCGATCTCTCGCTGGTGCGCCGTGCCATACGCGACGAGGAAAAGCTCGACCTTGCCTATCGCGACGAGCTCGGCCGTGCCACGGAACGCATCATCCGGCCGATCGCCCTCATTTATTATTCGGAGACCGCCAACATCGTCGCCTGGTGCGAGCTGCGTCAGGCGATCCGCAATTTCCGCAGCGACCGGATCGAGGATTGCCAGCCGGCCGGCCTCTGGTTCAAGGGCGAAGGCGATAGCCTCAGGCAGATCTGGGTGAATGGCTGGCGGACAAACATCCCAGCCGCGGCCGGCTGAGATGTTGGCGCTCGTTCAAAACACGATCAGATGTTAGAGGATCATGCCGCCCGAAACTTCGATGCGCTGACCGTTGACCCAGCGATTGTCATCCGACAGCAGCGAGGCAATCATCGGGCCGATATCGTCGGGCAGGCCGGGGCGGCCGAGCGCCGTCATGGACGCAACCATTCTGTTCACCTCCGGATTGTCGCGAACGATGCCGCCGCTGAAATCCGTCTGGATCGCACCGGGCGCCACGGTGTTGGCTGTGATGCCGCGTGAGCCGAGCTCCTTGGCGAGATAGCGCGTCAGCACTTCGACCGCACCTTTCATGGCTGCATAGGCAGACGAACCTGGATTGCTGAAACGAACAAGACCAGAGGAGATATTGACGATGCGGCCGCCGTCGTTGATGTGCGGCAGCAACTTCTGCGTCAGGAAGAACACGCCCTTGAGATGAACATTGTAGAGCTTGTCGAACTCGGCTTCCGTCGTTTCGGCGATGGAGGCGTGATAGGAGGTGCCGGCATTGTTGACGAGGAAATCGAAACGATCGCGGTCCCAACGCTGCGGCAGCACGCGGCGAACTTCGGCAACGAAAGCGTCGAAGGATGCGACATCGCCAGCGTCGAGCCGCAAGGCAACAGCCTTTTGACCGAGCGCTTCGATCTCGGCTACGGCGCTATCGGCTTCTGCCTTATTCGCGTTATAGGTCAGGATGGTATCGACACCGCGCTTGGCGAGATGAATGGCGGCATTGCGGCCGAGGCCGCGGCTGCCGCCGGTGATGATCGCAATCTTTGTCTTTGATTTATCGGTATTTTCAGTCGTCATTGCCGTTCTCTAGGGAATGTTTGGTGGCCGGAATCTACGCCGGCAGAACCATTTCGCAGAATGCCGGAATTCTCAAATTTCTTGCCTATTCCTCCGACCGCCTTGTTCGCTGACACCTCGCTGCTATGATGCCACAATAGTACCTGCCTCCCGGAGATCGCGATGTCCTCAGCCCTTAAAGATGCGATCACGCAATTCATCGAAGCCAATGACAGCGGAAGCAATGGCGTGTTTTCCACGGGCATCGATGGCCTGCTGATCATGCGCTCGATCGAGCCGAAAATGCCGCATGCGATGATCTACCGGCCGGCGCTCTGCGTCATTCTGCAGGGTGCGAAACAATTGATGCTGAATGAAATGGTGATCGATTATGCCGAGATGCAGGCGCTCATCATCAGCATCGAGCTTCCCGCAGCCGGCAGGGTGGTCCAGGCGAGTGTCGAGAAGCCCTATATCGCCATCTCCCTCGAATTCGATGTGGGCATGATGCGTGAAGTGATGGAGCAACTCGACAGGCCGCCGAAACCGACAGGCGGCGCGCAACTTGGCATCTTCGTCGAGAATCTCGGCGATGAGCTTGCCGATTGCCTGGTGCGATTGACCCGATTGCTGTCGAACCCGAGTGCCATTCCGGTGCTCTATCCGGCGATCATGCGCGAAATCTGCTTCTGGCTGCTCACCGGTCCCAATGGCGGCGAGGTCTGCAAACTGGTGCTGCCCGATGGCCAGACGCGACGCATTGCGGACGCCATCCGCCTGTTGCGCGACAACTTTGCTGAGCCGGTGCGCATCGAGCAGCTTGCCGCTGTCGCGCGGATGAGCCCCTCCTCCTTCCATCAGCATTTCAAGACGCTAACCTCGATGACCCCGCTGCAATATCAGAAGCAGATGCGGCTGCTCGAAGCCCGCCGCCTGATGGTCGCCGGACATGCCAATGTCGAAAGTGCCACCTACCGGGTCGGCTACGAAAGTGCCTCGCAGTTCAGCCGTGAATATGCCCGCATGTTCGGCACGCCGCCGAAAAGGGACGTGACCGAGATGCGGATGGCGGCGGAGTAATAACAGGTCAAGTCCTGGCGTTACGCACTGCTATAGAGCAATCGCGATCACCAACAGAACGAAAGCCAGTAATCCCAAGACTGCGCGTGCGGCATGCGACCATTCCCAGAGATCACGCAGCATGGTCCAGTCCGCCTCGGCATCAGCTTCGATCCGATGACCGCCGACTGGAACATGGGAAAAGAAACCTGCGCCCAACCCGTTCAGCTCGGCATCCTGGAGCCAGAAATTGTTTACGGGCTGTATCAGCAACCAAAAGACTGCATGCATG
The DNA here is from genome assembly GCF_030182525.1 of Rhizobium pantanalense. Classification (NCBI taxonomy): domain Bacteria; kingdom Pseudomonadati; phylum Pseudomonadota; class Alphaproteobacteria; order Hyphomicrobiales; family Rhizobiaceae; genus Rhizobium; species Rhizobium pantanalense. The sequence continues at coordinate 193,446 of NZ_JAQJCH010000006.1, read as the reverse complement.
GCGGCCATGGCAGCAAAAGCAGCGGCAAACAACCAGAATACGATGATGTTGGCTGGCGTCAGGAACAGCAGAAGCAGAAGCAAAAGAGTACCGATCGGCTCGGCAACGCCGCCGATCGTGAAGCCGGGATAATAAATCCGCTGAACCGTCATGTAGTCTTCTTTCGACAGTCGCATTTTTCCCGGCAGCTCCAGCAAATGCGCCAGCGCCAGTGCCATGGCGACTGCCACGACCAGGATTGTCAGAATTTGCAATGCCGGAAACATCGGCTCCGCCTCACAGCAGCCTCAGTTCTTAAACTTTCAACGATGCGGATCGTTCCCCCTGTCGAACGATACAGGGGATTCATCAAACGCCGGCCAGCGCTAGCACCCGGCTATCCTCGCGCCCGAAGCCCGTAACCTCCAGCCGATCATTGTAGACAGCAACGATCGCATAGGCGCTCGTATCTTCAGTATCGACCATGCCCTTGAAGTTGACGAAGTATGTGCCGCCCGACGCTCCGAAATTGCCGGCATGATTGTGGCCATTGACATAAGCGACGACATGGTCATGCTCGGCCAAAAGCGAAAGCATGCGATCGCTATCTAGCGCGTTGTGCCCATTCTCTGGGAAGATCGGATAGTGGTTCATGACGATGACCTTCTCACCTGCCGCCTTTGCTTCCCTGAGCTTCGCAGCAAGCCAGTCATATTGCGTGTCGCCTATCGCTCCGTTCCATCGCTGACCATTGAGCGCGCCGGTTGTTTCCAGCGCCCGCATCATTTCCTTCGCCTCCTGCCGCCGCGGATCGCCTTCCGGCGGCGCAAAGACGCTGATTTCGTTGCCGTCGAGCGCGATGAAGCGATAACCGGAAAGGCTGAAATCATAATAGGCCGACGGCATGCCTACACGTGCCGGCACCGTGCCGAGATGTTGCGATGCCACGGCGAAATCGTGATTGCCGAGAAGGAAGTGCTTACGATGACGCAAGGCTTCGTAGACAGGCAGAATGGCGTCGAAGCTCTTCCATTCGCGATCGATGATATCGCCGAGGGTCACCACGAAGGCGAGATCGTGCCGATTGAACTCCTCGATCGCCGCTCGAAGTTTGTCGAGGCTTTTCGCCGGATAGCGATTGAGGGTGAGATTGGGCGCGAGATCCGCATATTGCGGATCGGCGATGACACCGAAGCGGAAGAGCGGTGCTGATGGCATTCAGCCTCCTTGGGCGGTCTCCTGGGGCGGCCATGCGGCACACGAATATATCAATAAGACTGCTCATAAGAAAACACCCGACGCCAGGAAGACGCCGGGTGCGAAAGGCGGCCTGTGCGGCAAACCTTACTTCGTAGCAGCTTCGTAGCGCTCCAGGACGTAGTCCCAGTTGATCAGGCTGTCGATGAAGGCTTCGAGGTACTTCGGACGCAGGTTGCGATAATCGATGTAGTAGGAATGTTCCCACACGTCGACGCCGAGGATCGGGTCAGCACCATGAACGAGCGGGTTTTCGCCGTTCGGGGTCTTGGAGATTTCGAGCTTGCCGTTCTTGACGGAAACCCATGCCCAGCCGGAGCCGAACTGAGTGGCGCCGGCAGCGGCAAAATCGGCCTTGAACCTGTCGTAGCCGCCGAGATCAGAAGCGAAAGCAGCTTCGAGCTTACCCGGCAGCTTGTTGCCGCCACCGCCCTTCTTCATCCACTTCCAGAAATGGATGTGGTTGTAGTGCTGGGCTGCATTGTTGAAGAGACCTGCATTGGTGCCGAAGGACTTCTTCACGATTTCTTCGAGCGAAAGATCGGCAAGACCTGCTTCCGCAGCGAGCTTGTTGCCGTTGTCGACATAGGCCTTGTGGTGCTTGTCGTGGTGATACTCGAGGGTCTCACGCGACATGAAGGGCGAAAGTGCATCGTAATCATAAGGAAGTTCAGGCAATTCGAAAGCCATGGTCATATCTCCTCTTGGCAAAAAATTGCGTCGGCAGGTGAAGCGGAACATAGGAGCCGTCGCCTGGAAGAGCAACCGGCGACATGCCAAAAAAGTTGCACTCGGGAGTAAAAATTGCCCTATTTTTCAAATAGGTATAGCATAGACTTAGAAGTTTTCATCATTGCATATGATGATGTTTCGATACAAGGCAGAATGCGGTGACAAAACGTCGACACAATAGGCTGCCGCGGCTAGGTTCACGGATATTCAGCTCTGGTAGGAACCCCATGACGATCGCCTGCCTGCACACCGCCGAAAGCAATATCGCCGTCTATGAAGCGGCGGCGAAGGCGTTCGGGTTGCCTGATGGCATGCTGCGCCATCATGTCCGCGCCGATCTTCTTCTCGCTGCGGAAAAGGTGGGGCGCCTGACGGATGAGATTTCGGCGGAAACGGCAGCGCTTCTCTGGCATCTGGCGGAGGATGCCGATGCCGTCGTGCTCAACTGCTCGACGCTCGGCCCGGCAGCATCGAAGGTTGCGGCCGGTGCCGGAGCCCCGATCATCCGTGCTGATGCGATGCTGGCAGAGCAAGCGGTCTGTCGCGGTGGCAAGGTTATCGTGCTGTGCACCGTCGAAACGACTATCGCCCCGACGACTGCACTTTTCGAAGCAGCGGCTAAGGCGACGGGTGCCGAAATCGAGGTTCGGCTGGTGCCGAGCGCATGGACGCACTTCCGGGCCGGGAATCTCTCGGCCTATCTCACCTCGATTGCTGATGCGGTAAAAGCGGCTAGCGGCGAAGACGCCATCACGATCGCCTTCGCTCAGGCGTCGATGACCGATGCAGTCCATCTTCTTCCGGAAAACTGCCCGCAGCCTATGACCGGTCCGGCGGTCGCACTTGCCGCGGCAATGGCGAAGATTATGGATAGCTGAAGCGTTACAGGCTGCGCCCGAAATAGACGTTGACCTCGGCAATGCGGTCGCCGGCAAAGCGGATCAGCTCGACATTGCGAAAGCTGGCGCCATCCATCTTCTCGGCGCGATAGCCGATGATCACGTCGTCACCATCTGCGACCAGATGTTCGATATGAATGTCACGGAATACCTTCTCCTTCGGCCAGCAGTGCTCGAAGTACCGTTTCCGGTCGATATGATCGTCGCGCGGGCTGGAAAAGGTGAAATCCTGGGTTAGCATCGGGTCGACGGTATCGGGATGCTGAGCGACATAGGCTGCAAACAGCCGTTTGACTGTATCGCAACGGGCATTTTCGAGAGAGTTCATAATCTGCCTCCTCCTTTGCATCAGCGGGCTTTTGATCCTCCAACCATAAAGCTGATTGCATAGCACAATCAGCTTTATAATATCAGCCGGGCGAACCGACAAGGCGCTTTGCAGACTTGGCATTGCTGCCCGCGTGGTCCAAACTCCTCGGGCACCCCAATCAGCAGAAAGCCATCGCAATGTCCGAGGCTCATCACGCCATGTTGGAAAAGCTGCGCCGCCTGGCGGCAAAGGATAATCGCCCGACGATCGCGCCGAGCGGCATCGGCAGCTATTCCACGCTTTTCACCTTCGTCACGCGCGAACGCGAGCGCATTGCCGGTTCGGCCTTTTCACAGGTTTCAATCGTCGCCATCCTTGAAGGTTCCAAGGAAATCGTCAGCATGGGACGGCAGAGGCATTTTGCAGCCGGCACGGTGCTCGTGCTGCCGGCAGGCTGGAGCGGCGATGTCGTCAACGACCCCGATCCGCAGACCGGCGTCTATCGGGCAATTTTCATCACCTTCCCCGAGGAATTGACGCGACAGGCAGCCAAAGCCTTTCCGCCTGCGCAGACCGCATCGCAAATAGACTTGCCGCTCGATCCGCTACTGGCTGCTGCCATCAACCACGCCGGCGAAGGCATTGCCGGCGGCAATATGCCGATTCCTTTGATCGAGCATCGACTTCTCGAAATCCTCATGGTGCTCGGCATGCGCGGTGCCCTGCCCGGTTCGCCGGAGACCACAGCCGAGGCGGTGCGGACGCTGGTGCGCTGGCAGCCGGATCGCCCCTGGACTGCCGACCTCATCGCCGCCGAGCTCGGCACCAGCAACGCGACGCTACGCCGCCGCCTGTCACGCGAGGGCGCTTCCCTGCGAGAGGTACTGACAAGCGAGCGCGTGGCGCTAGCAACGACTCTTCTCGCCGAGGACGGGCTGTCGCTGCGGGAAGCCGCGCTTGCGACAGGCTATCGCTCGCCCCGACGCTTTGCCGATCGACTTCGCAGCGCGTGAGCGTTTGCGACAGCATTTTGAGCGTTTGCGTGCGCAGCCGCTCGGCACGAATTTGTTAGACCCTGCCCTCGAAGCTCACAGGAGCGAACCGCGAAAGGGCAACATCATGAAAACCATGCTCAACCTTCTGAACGCCACCGTCATCGCAGCAGTTGTCGCCACGCCGGCCCTATCGGCCGATCTCAAGGTGACATTTGCAAAGAGCAATGGCCGGATGCTGCTGTCGGAAAACGCCTCCTGCGTTTCGACATCTTCAGACAAATCGGCAGCCGGCCCTAACAAGAGCCTTGCCGTTTCCTGGTCGAACGGGCCGAAGGGGACGCGATCCTATGCGCTGACGATGGTCGACCCCGACGTGCCCACGGATTTCTCATTGTTCAACAAGGCGGACAAATCCATCCCGAAGGATTTCAAGCGGATGGAATTCGTCCACTGGGTGCTGGCCGATATCCCTGCATCGCGCACCAGCCTTGCCGAAGGCGCGGACGGAAGCGGTCCCTCTTCGAGCGGCCTGCCGCTCGAGCGCACAGCCTATGGGCGCCGTGGCCAGAATGGCGCCGGCGGCGGCAACTTGAAGGACGGACCGCATGGCGGTTATATGGGCGCTTGCCCGCCCTGGAACGACGCGCGCGTCCACAGCTATCACGTCACCGTCTATGCGCTCGATGTCGACCGACTGAACCTGCCGGATCTCTTCACCCGCGCCGATCTCATCGCCGCCGCGAAAGGCCATATCCTCGCATCGGGCAGCCAGGAACTGTTTTACACATTGAATGCAAAGGCCGAGAAATGACCGAGACGAGATGGGATGCAGCCGCACCGGCCGAGCCGGAAACCGCGCATTGGATGCGGAACCTGATCATCTGCCTCGTCGGCTCGTTCACGACGATCGTGGCGATGACGCTGCTACTCCCCTTCCTGCCGCTCTATGTCGAGGAACTCGGCGTCAGCGACAAGGCTGCGATCGTGCAATGGTCCGGCATCGCCTATGGCGCCACCTTCTTTGCTGCCGCCTTCGTCGCGCCGCTCTGGGGGCGGCTCGGTGATATCTATGGCCGCAAGCTGATGCTGATCCGCGCCAGCCTCGGCATGACGGTCGCGATCTCGCTGATGGGCATGGCCGGCAATGTCTGGCAGCTGGTGGCGCTGCGCCTTTTCACCGGCCTTGCCGGTGGCTATGCCTCGGGATCGATGGTGCTGGTGGCGGCACAGACGCCGAAGCATCGCTCGGCATGGGCGCTGGGCACGCTATCCGCCGGCATCATGGCCGGCAACCTTGTAGGACCGCTGATCGGCGGCGCGCTGCCACCCATCATCGGCATTCGCGGCACCTTCCTGCTGGCTGGCGGCGTGATCTTCCTGACCTTCCTGGCGACGACGTTCTTGATCAAGGAAGAGAAATCCGCGGCACGAAAGAAAGCTGCGAAGGCCAGCGGCAGCTGGGCCTCCATTCCGGACAAGCGCCCCGTCGTCGCCATGCTGTCGCTCGGCCTCTTGCTGATGCTCGCCAATATGTCGATCGAGCCGATCATCACAGTCTATGTCGCGCAGTTTGTAACGGATGCCAATGTGACGATGGTCTCGGGCGTCGTCATGGCGGCTGCGGCGCTCGGCAGCATCCTGTCGTCCTCATGGCTCGGCAAGCTTGCCGATCGCATCGGCTACTGGAGTGTCATCATGGCGGCCCTTGCCGTTGCGGCGCTCTTGTTGATCCCGCAGGCTTTCGTGACCTCGGCCTGGCAATTGATCGGTTTGCGCTTCCTGATGGGTGTGGCGCTCGGCGGCCTTCTGCCCTGCATCACCGCCGTCATCAGGCATAATGTTCCCGATGCGGCCACCGGCAGCATCCTCGGCCTCTCCATCTCCTCGCAATATGTCGGTCAGGTGGCAGGCCCGGTCCTGGGCGGCTTCGTCGGCGGCCATATCGGCATGCGCGCCGTGTTCCTCGGAACTTGCGTGCTGCTGGCACTCGGAGCCATCTATTGCTGGTGGGTCAGCCCGAAGAAGGAAGTGGAATAACTCCGCTGTCATCGCCTTCATGAGGATCAGAATCGCGGCCTGATTGCCGCGATTCTATCCAAGCCTTGTTGAGTTGAAACAGGCTTTTGATATTCTTCCACCATTGGTAGTTGTGGGGATATCTCTGTGCCGCTTCCAAGCTTCGAAACCGAGCGACTGATCCTTCTGCCTCGCACGATCGCCGACCTTGACGATTGCATCGCCATGGATCGCGACCCGGAGGTGACGCGCTTCATTCCCGGCCCGTGGCACGATGCGGTGGCGCACCGAACCTTCGTAAAAGGCCGGATCGAGGCGGATTTCGGCGATGGACTGGGATATTGGTCGATCCGCGCCAAAGGAAATCCCAAGCAATTCCTCGGCTGGATATTGCTGATACCCGCCGACGCCATCGGGCCTGATATCGAGATCGGATGGCGGCTGAACAGGCTTGCCTGGGGCAAGGGTTATGCGACGGAGGCGGCAAAGCCCGTTCTCGCCCATGCCTTCCAGACACTCGAACTCGATCGCGTGATTGCCGATATCGCCCCTGGGAACGCGGCATCCATCCGCGTCGCACAAAAGCTCGGCCTCTCACAGCCGCGCAAGACTACCTATCACGATGAGCCCTTCGCCTCCTATAGCATGACGAGGGCCACTTTCGAGGCTGAGCTTACGAGGCAATGAACCCATTGCCCCCGACCGCCGACAGCAGCTCACTCTTCGCTGGCGCTGCGGCCGTGAGCCCAATCCATATAGAGTTCCAACGCCTTGCGGGCGACCGGCCCTTCCTGGAATTCGCGGTCGTCCAGTCGGTTGACGCTGACGACCTTGGAATAGTTGCCGGTCGTGAAGATCTCGTCGGCGCCTATGAACTGCTCGACGGATAGGGTTTCCTCGCGCACGTCGAAGCCTTCCTGGCGCAGCAGGCCGATAACGCGGGCGCGGGTGATGCCGGCGAGGAAGGTGCGGTTGGCGACCGGCGTATAGACGATGCCGTCCTTGACCATGAAGACATTCGACGACGCCGTTTCGACGACATTGCCGTTCATGTCGCGCACCAGCGCATTGTTGAAACCGCGGCCCCTCGCTTCGAGGATCATGCGGCCGCTGTTCGGATAGAGCGAGCCGGCCTTGGCGTCCGTCATCGCCGTTTCCGGCGACGGGCGCCGGAAGGGCGAGACCGTGAGCGTGATGCCACCGTTGCCGCCAAGCGGCGCCTCGAACAGGCAGAGCGCGAAGCGCGTCGATTCCGCGTCGACGGCAACGACGCTGCCCGGCGAGCCATGTTCGCCCCAGTACATCGGCTTGATGTAGATCGGCGTCTTGCCGTCGAATTTCCTGATGCCTTCCCAGGCGAGCGCTTCGATCTCCTGCGAGGTCTTGACCGGCTTCAGCCCCATGGCGATGGCCGAGCGATTGACGCGCTGGCAATGGAGATCGAGATCGGGCGCAATGCCATCGAACCAGCGTGCACCATCGAACACGGTCGAGCCGAGCCACATGGCATGCGAGGTCGGCCCGATCAGCGGTTGATTGCCGGAGAGCCATTCTCCTTCAACATAGGTCCAGGTGGTGGTGCGGGGCGACGTATCGACGGACATGGTATTCCTCCCTTTGGGCGGTTCAGCTTTCGCGGGATCGCGGAGCCGCTCCATCTTTTTGTTTTCTCGCAATTCCGGACGGAAAGCCGTGGCCCGCATTTTCGGTGGAATTGCTGTAGATGGCGACGAACAAATAACTGCGTAACCCCAGGGTCAAGCAGAAACTGCGCGGCAAAATCCATTTGCAACAAAGCGCTCGATATCGCATTCATAACGCAATTTTCATGCGTCGAAACAACAGCTTGACGAATGAGTCCATCAGCAAAAGTGATGAACCATAAGGATCGTCAGGAGAGAGGGAGAACTCCCATGAAAGCGATGTATTACGAGGCCTTCGAGGCAACACCCGAAATCCGCACCGTGCCAGATCCGACACCGGGTGAGGACGGCGTTGTCATCGCCGTCGGCGCGACCGGGCTTTGCCGCAGCGACTGGCATGGCTGGATGGGGCATGATCCCGATATCAAGCTGCCGCATGTGCCCGGCCACGAGCTTGCCGGCAAGGTTGTGGCGACCGGGCGCGGCGTCGTCCGCTTCAAGGTCGGTGATCGCGTCACCGTTCCCTTCGTCTCCGGCTGCGGCCATTGCGCCGAGTGCCACTCCGGCAACCAGCAGGTCTGCCCCAGTCAATTCCAGCCCGGCTTCACCCATTGGGGTTCCTTTGCCGAATATGTCGCGATCGACTATGCCGACACCAATCTCGTCCACCTGCCGGAAACGGTCGATGACGCGACGGCGGCAAGCCTCGGCTGCCGCTTCGCCACCTCCTTCCGCGCCGTTGCCGACCAGGCGAAGACGCGGCCGGGTGAGTGGATCGCCGTGCATGGCTGCGGCGGCGTCGGGCTGTCGGCGATCATGATTGCCAGCGCGCTTGGCGCTAATGCCATCGCCATCGACATTTCCGACGAGAAGCTCGCCTTCGCCCGCCAATGCGGGGCAGTCGCGGCGATCAACGCGACTGAGGTCGCCGATGTGGCAGAGGCGGTACGCGAAATCACCAAAGGCGGCGTGCATGTCTCGATCGACGCGCTCGGCCATCCCGCCACCTGCTTCAACTCCATCAAAAACCTGCGGCGGCGCGGCCGGCATGTGCAGGTCGGCCTCATGCTCGGTGACTATGCGACGCCGCAGATCCCGATGGCGCAGGTCATCGGCCATGAGCTGGAAATATACGGCAGCCACGGCATGCAAGCCTGGCGCTACGACGCCATGCTCGACATGCTCGCCGCCGGCAAGATCGCGCCGCAGAAGCTCATCGGCCGCAGGATCAGCCTGGAAGAGGCTGTACCTGCGCTGATGTCGCTGGATAAGGCCGAGGGCAAGGGCATCAGCGTTATTACACGGTTCTGATATATCCCGGTGCTATGCGCATCGAGGATAACGGCAATCTAGGAAGAGGGTGTGCCCATGGCATGGTCTGCCGGCCAATATGTGAAATTCGAGGATGAACGCACACGCCCGGCGCGCGACCTGCTGGCGCAGGTGCCGCTGGAGCGTATCGAACGCGCGATCGACCTCGGTTGCGGTCCCGCCAATTCGACTGAACTGATCGTCGAGCGTTACGGTATTGCCGGTGTCTCCGGCCTCGATAGCGACGACAATATGCTGGAGGCCGCTCGCAAGCGCCTGCCCGATACGAATTTTGTCAAGGCAGATCTTGCCACATGGCGGCCGGAAGAACCCGTCGACCTGCTTTTTGCCAACGCCGTGTTTCAGTGGTTGCCCAATCATCTCGACATCCTCGACCACCTGATGGACGGGCTGAAGCCTGGCGGCGTGCTTGCCGTGCAAATGCCCGACAATCTCACCGAACAGAGCCATCTGATGATGGAGGAAACGGCCAAGAATGGTCCTTGGAGCGAGGCCTTTGCGAAGAAGAGCGTACGTCGCAATCCCCTGCCCGCGCCCTCGGTCTATTACAACAGGCTGATCGGCAAATCGGCCCGGGTCGATATCTGGCACACCAACTACAATCACGTGCTGGAGAATGCCGCCGCCATCGTCGAATGGGTGAAGGGCACGGGCCTGCGCCCTTACCTCGACCATGCCGGCGCCGAGCATCGCGATGCCTTCACTGCTGAATATCTGAAGCATATCGAGCAGGCCTATCCGCCGCTTGTCGACGGCAAGGTGTTGCTGCGCTTTCCGCGGCTCTTCCTGGTCGCGGTGAAGAAATAGATATTTATCAGCCCCGAAATGCCGACTGACGGCGGTGCGTCGATCCCATCGACAACCGGCGCCGGCCCGCGCTAGAACACCCATAGCCAACGCTGAAACAGCAACAGCTCCGAGGAGATAGTCCATGTCGTCCAGAAGCCCTGAATATGGCCGCCAGAAGGAGATCCGCGCATGACCACCCCCGACGTCGCACCGGCTCCGCCGCTGACATTCGTGATCTTCGGTGCTGCCGGCGACCTTACGCGGCGCCTGCTGATCCCGACGCTGATCAACATGACCCGCAGCGGGCTTGTCGGCGAAGACCTGCATATTCTCGGCATCGGCATCGAGACCGGCGGCGTCGACATGCTGCTGGATCGTCTGGAATCATTTCTGAAGACCTCAGGCGATATGGACGATGCTGAGCGGCAGGCGGCATGGCAAAGCCTGCGCAAGCGCATCAGCTATATTTCCGGTGACTTCACGCAGAACGACGTCTACAAGGAAATCTCGGATTATCTCTCGCATGCGGCAAGCGCCAACGCAGCCTTCTATTTCGCTGTGCCGCCGCGCTTCTTCGGCGATATTGCCGAGAAACTCTCCGAAAACGGGCTGATGAACGAAGCGACCGGTGCCTTCCGCCGCATCGCGATCGAAAAGCCCTTCGGCCACGATCTTGCTTCGGCACAGGCTTTGAATGCGCGGCTGCTGAACCATGTGTCCGAAAGCCAGATCTATCGCATCGACCATTTCCTCGGCAAGGAAACGGTGCAGAACATCATGACGACGCGCTTCGCCAACATGATGATCGAGGCGCTGTGGAACAACAACTACATCGACCACGTGCAGATCACGGCGGCAGAGCTTGTGGACGTCGGCACGCGCGGCAAATTTTACGATGCGACCGGCGCACTTCGCGACATGGTGCCGAACCATCTCTTCCAGCTGCTGGCGATGGTGGCGATGGAACCGCCGAACAGCTTCGATGCCGAATCCATCCGTAATGAGAAGGGCAAAGTGCTGAAGGCCCTGCGCGTCTACTCGCGTGAGGAGGCAATCAAGAACGGCGTACGCGGCGCCTATACGGCCGGCCCGATTGCCGGCAGGGATCTGCCGGCCTTTACCCAGACGCCCGATGTCGCCCCCGACAGCAATACCGAAACCTTCGTGGCGCTGAAACTCCTAGTCGATACCTGGCGCTGGGCGGGCGTGCCCTTCTACCTGCGCACGGGCAAGGCGATGAAGGCGCGCGATACGGAAGTGGTCATCACCTTCCGGCCGGTTCCCTTCGCCCAGTTCCCGCGCCACGAATCCCGCCCCGAACTGCCGCCGAACAGGCTCATTATCCAGGTGCAGCCCGACGAGGGCCTTGATATGGAAATCTCGATCAAATCGCCGGGGCTGGTGCTGAAAACAGCGCCGGTTTCGCTCGACTTCCGCTACGCCGACAGTTTCGATATCGGCAAGCAGACCGGCTATGAAAGCCTGTTCTACGAACTCTTCGTCGGCGACCAGACGCTCTTCCAGCGCGCCGACGGCATCGAAGCCGGCTGGGCGGCCGTGCAGCCCTTCCTCGACCTCTGGGCAGAGGGCGGCAAACCCGATCCCTATGCGCCCGGCAGCACAGGTCCCGCCTGCGCCGACGAACTCATCGAACGCGACGGCCGCAAATGGCATGAGATCGACGGGACCCCGAAGGGCAGGAAGGTCTGATCCTGAAGAAGATCAGCGGATGGAGGCCGGATGTCTGCCTTTAACAGGTGCAATGTGACGAGGTGGAGCCTGCCTTCTGAACAATGAACAGCCGCCGGAATTAACCGGCGGCTTTCTTTCAAGGCAATAGCAGCCTCAAATGAACTGGTGCAGGCCCGGGACAGAATTGACGACCTGGTCGACCACCTCGTCGCCGGCATGCTGGCGAGCAGTTGCAATCGTCTCCTTGGCGAGCGAGCCGATCTCGCCCATGCTGAGACCGCTGCTCATCAGCTGCTGGCCGAGGGCCATCAGACCGCCGCCACCGCCGACTGCGCTAAGCAGGCCGCCGAGCAGGCCACCGCCACCCGTTTCCTCGCCATTATATTGCGCAACGAGATCGGAGGCGCCGGGAATAGATTCGATCATCTTGGTGACGGGACCATCCGGAGCTTCGCGCTGCAGGAAACCGAGAATCATGCCGACGGCCTTTTCCGCAAGGTCGGGAGCGATGCCGGCTTTGGTCGCGATCTGATCAATAACTTCGTTCACTGTGGCCTCCTGCCTTTATAACGTTAACGTCAACGTAACTGAATGAAGCAACCGACACAAGCCGCGCCGGAGGTCAACATTCTACCAGAAGCGGAACTGCGACGCGAATGGTTGTCCCCATTCAAGTCAGTTCTTATAACAGTGTCAGGACAAATCGATGAATGGCCCTTGCAGCCTTTAAAAGCTGCTGTGCCGCCGCCCAAAGGGAGACGACACCATGCCGCAGCAGGATGGACAGATTTTCGTCGGCGCGAGCCGCAATCCGGATGACAGCATCAATAAGGACGAGTTCCTGACGCTGAAATTCGGCAATCGCCACGGCCTCGTCACGGGCGCCACTGGCACCGGCAAGACGGTGACGCTGCAGGTGCTGGCGGAGGGATTTTCCAAGGCCGGCGTGCCCGTCTTCTGTGCCGACATCAAGGGCGATCTTTCGGGCATCGCCGCCAAGGGCGAGCCAAAGGACTTCCTGCTGAAGCGCGCCGAGGAAATCGGCCTGTCGCCCTATGAGTTCGACCAGTTCCCGGTGATCTTCTGGGACCTCTATGGCGAAAAAGGCCATCGGGTGCGCACCACCATCGCCGAAATGGGCCCGCTACTGCTGGCCCGCTTGATGGATGCGTCCGAGGCACAGGAGGGCGTGCTCAACATCGCCTTCAAGATCGCCGATGAAAATGGCCTGGCGCTGCTCGACCTCAAAGACCTGCAGGCGCTGCTGAACTATATGGGCGAAAATGCCAGCGAGCTCTCCACGAAATATGGCCTGATCTCGAAATCGTCGGTTGGCTCGATCCAGCGCGCCATGCTTGTTCTGGAACAGCAGGGCGCGGAAAACTTCTTCGGCGAGCCGGCGCTGAAAATCTCCGACATCATGCGGGTCAGCAATGACGGCTACGGGCAGGTCTCGGTGCTTACGGCCGATAAGCTGATGATGAACCCGCGGCTCTATGCCACCTTCTTGCTATGGCTGCTCTCCGAGCTGTTCGAGGAACTGCCCGAAGTCGGCGATCCGGAAAAACCCAAGCTGGTCTTCTTCTTCGATGAAGCGCACCTGCTCTTCAACGACGCGCCGAAGGTGCTGATCGAACGCGTGGAGCAAGTGGTGCGACTGATCCGCTCCAAGGGCGTGGGCGTCTATTTCGTGACGCAGAACCCGCTCGACGTGCCGGAAACGGTGCTGGCACAGCTTGGCAATCGCGTGCAGCATGCGCTTCGCGCCTATACGCCGCGCGAGCAGAAGGCCGTGCAGACGGCGGCCTCGACCTTCCGGCCCAATCCGGCCTTCGATTGCGCCACCGTCATCACAACTCTCGGTACCGGAGAGGCGCTCGTGTCGATGCTGGAGGGCAAGGGTACGCCGTCCGTTGTCGAGCGCACGCTGATCCGCCCGCCATCCGGCCGTATCGGACCCGTCACCGATGGCGAGCGTCAAGCCATCATCAACGGCAGTCCGGCTGCAGGCGTCTATGACCAGACGATCGACCGCGAATCCGCCTATGAGATCCTGACGGAGCGGGCACGCAAGGCGGCCGCGCCGCAGAACGAGAGTGCCGGCGATGGCTGGACCTTGCCGGGCTTCGGTGGTGATAGCAGTAAGCCAACCGGTCGCCGTTCGGGCTATCAGCGCGAGACGATCCTGGAGGCGACGATGAAAAGCATGGCACGCACGGTGGCAACGCAAGTCGGGCGGGCGCTGGTGCGTGGTATTCTCGGCAGCCTAAAGCGGTAGATGATTACCCTCCCCTTGAGGGGGAGGGTCGGAGCGAAGCTCCGGGGTGGGGTGATCCGCGGCAATCTCTGCAGGTCCGAATGTCACCCCCACCCGCCGCTTTGCGGCGACCTCCCCTCTCAAGGGAGAGGTGTTAATTCCCTCAAGGGAGGGTAAAGATCAGCGCACCGGTGCAACCAGCGAGAAGAACGCGCCTTGCGGATCGGTTGCCTGGACGATCCAGCTGCCGCCGGGGACTTCCATCGGGCCGTTGGCGATCCTGCCGCCGCCTTCCGTGATGCGGGCGATCGCGGCGTCGATTGCCGGGACATTGATGTAGAAATTCCAGGCAGCCATCGGCATTTCCGCCGGCTTGGTCATGATGCCGCCGAAGTCGCGATCGCCGATCTTGAAGATCTTGTATTTGCCCATCGGCCCCATGTCGAAATCGGAGCTCAATTCCCAGCCGAACATATCGCTATAGAAATCGAAGGCCTTCGGGCCGTCGTTGGAATAGAGCTCGTGCCAGCCGAAATAGCCCGGTGTCGCAGGCGCAGGCGGCTCCCAATCCTGGCCCGGCAACGGCGTGAAGAGGCAGAAGGCAGCGCCATAGGGATCGGAGACGACGGAGAATCGGCCGACGCCCGGAATATCTGTGGGCTCGCGATAGGTCTTGCCGCCCTTGGCGACAACGGTCTTGGTGGCTTCATCGACATTGGGAACGCCGATATAACCGGTCCAGCAGGGCGGCGTACCCATCGACTTCGCCTCGTCAGGCAGGATCATCAAACCGGCAACGGGGCCTGCACCAGCGCTGAACAACGTGTAATCCATGCCGACTTCCGGCATGCCGGCATCCGCCGCATCCCAGCCGACGACCTTGGTATAGAAGGCTTCGGCCGCCTTCATGTCCGTCGTCATCAGCTCGTACCAGACAAAATATCCCTTCTCTGCCATGATATCTCTCCCCTATTGTGGTTGTTGCGGTCATCCGTCTCATCCTGAGCCTGTGTCGGCGCAAGCACATCGTGGCCGATGAACGTGACGGCCGAACGATGGTCAATCGGTTGATCCATCGCTCCCCGGCGAGCAGGCTCCAGGTCTTAACTAGGCGCAAGGCGTGGTAATTCGACCCCTTGTGCCGCATGGCATGAATTTGGCAGTCTCGTCATGTTCTCAATGGCAGCAGGAGCCCGCCTTCGCTGCTTCCTGATATTCGTCGTGGCGGCGCACGAAATCCATGGTCTGGCCTTCATTCCGGCCCTTCGGCGCATTGTCGAGGATCATCAGCGTACCGATCATTTCCTCGCCGCCGCGGGCATAGCTGGAATAGGTATGGAAGATATTGCCGGCTTCATCCTTGTAGAATGCGCTGAGACCAGGCAACTCGTCGTTACCGTCGGCGGCGTCCATATCGTTGAAATTATAGAACACCTTTTCACCGGCAAGCTGCTCTTTGGTGAAAGAGACGTGATAGTCGAAATTGAAATCGTTGGAGAAGGACGACACCCAGGGAAATTTCCAGCCCATGCGCTTCTTATAGGCCTCTATCTTTTCGATCGGCGCACGCGACACTGCCACCAGCGTGACATCGTGATGGTTGAGATGCGGAAGCGTTCCATCGAAATGATCGGCGAGGAAGGAGCAGCCGGTGCATCCGGCATCCCAGTCCGGGCCGAGCATGAAATGATAGATGATCAGCTGACTGCGGCCGTCGAAGAGATCGGCGAACGTCTTCTTGCCGACGGGCGTGTCGAAAACATAGTCCTTATCGACCTTTACCCAGGGCAAGGCTAGGCGTTCCGCATTGACGCGATCGCGAAGATGCGTGGCTTCCTTTTCCTTGGCGAGCAGTTGACGGCGGGCCTCCAGCCACACTTCCCTGGAAACGACCTGGTTCATTGTCCGCGCCCTCCTCCGGCGTTTTCATTCCCAAATCTTGACAAATACATTGATATCAATATTAATGAATCATGTCAAACGCAGTCGAAATCCCCTTTGAAACCACCTTGTTAGTGCGCGATACTTGCCTGTGCCTGCATGTTCAGCGGGCGGCGCGCGCTCTTGCCCGCCGTTTT
The DNA here is from genome assembly GCF_030182525.1 of Rhizobium pantanalense. NCBI lineage: Bacteria > Pseudomonadati > Pseudomonadota > Alphaproteobacteria > Hyphomicrobiales > Rhizobiaceae > Rhizobium > Rhizobium pantanalense. The sequence goes on along the minus strand of NZ_JAQJCH010000006.1, from coordinate 177,467 downwards.
GACGAAGCGTTGCGGCCGTTCGGCCTTACCAATGGCCAGTTCTCCCTGATGATGTCCCTGAACCGACCCGCGCCCGCGCCCATGGGATCGGTCACGACGCTCCTGGCAATAGACCAAACGACCCTGACGGCGGCCTTAAAGCCGCTGGAACGACGGGGATGGGTGAGCATCGTGCCCAATCCAGAAGATCGCCGCGCCCGCCTGCTCAGCCTCACGCCATCCGGCAAGGCAGCGCTCGCCGCCGCCGTGCCGATCTGGAAGACGACGCATGCCGCCGTCGAAGAGCGGCTGCCCGACGGCAATGGCGATCGCCTGCGTAACGATCTTGCTATTCTGCTTTGAATCGCGCCTCAGATAGCCGCGGATCGCCCTCGAAATCCTGCCTTTCGAAGCCGATGCGACGCCGTGGGAATTCGCACAGCGCCTGCACCCCGACGCGCGACAGCCGGATGCGCCAGGTCTGGCGTTCAACGGGTTCACGGGCGGAGAAGGCTCTGGCCGTGAGCAGCGCTATGTTCATGCCTCCGCGAGGATCACGGACGGAACGATAGAGGATTGCCTCAATGCCACCGGTTCGGGCCGCTTCCGCAAGCGACTGGCAGGCCTCGTAGTCGATCGGATCGGTCCAGAGTTTCCGATCGCGATCTAAGGGAGACGCGGTCAGATCGATCGCCGCCTTCGTCGTAATTGCAGCAGTAAAGGCGGTATATTCGGCGGCATTGGCGGGCAACGGCGTATCAGGGGAATCACGGAAGAAGAGCAGCCGATAGAAGCTCATTTCAGCCAACGCCGTCTCTACCTGCTCCGAGGCATAGAAAACGCCGAGCGTACGGCCGGCGCGCCGGAAACGGGAACCGTGGGGATAGATCGCTCCGTAACGGAAGGGTGTGGCGAGCAGATAATCCAGTCCTGCGCATTCCGGCGGCAAAACCGGCTTGCTTTCTTCCAGGATGCTTTCGAGAAGCGCCTGCTCCTCCAACGTATCGACAAGCTTCAGCGTCGAGACCTGATGCTGCGATTCCACCAGCCGCCAATATTGGCCGGAAATGGCCCTTGTCTCAGACGAGAGCGCGGCGGGCGTCCAGATAGGCAAGGACATCGGTCAAACCAGAAATCGAGATGATCTTGTCGATCGGTGCTGCGCCAAAGGCGATATTGCCATTACGCAGCCATTGCCGCGCCACAGCCTCGTCGCCACCCACGATGGCATCGAGCGAGCGGAAGAGACGAACGAGAAGCACGGCAAGCTCGAAAGGCTTGCTATCGCGCTCCAGCAGATGATCCTGCCGCTTCATGCGCGATACCGTCGCCTCCGACACGCCGATGATGGCTGCGAGGATGCGGGCGTTCAATCCCAGCCTCTCGGCGGCATTGACGACGGCCTTGGTGATGACCAGCGCTTCGCCGGGCATCGTCTGGCCTATTGCCTGGGCTTTTATCACGGCTACTTCCTTTCCCAAGAAAAGATATAGCATTTTTCTTGCAAAAGAAAAGGAGCGACAGATCAAACTGTCGCTCCTTTTCAATATATTCCGTATTTCCGGCCTTCAATCGGCCGATGGCGCGTTTTGCGTCAGACAACAGCAACCGGCACTTCAGTCGAAGTGCGCAGGGCGTGGCTGTAGGGGCATACGATATGGGCGGCAGCGGCAAGCTTTTCAGCCTCGGCCTTCTCCATGCCGGGGATGTGGACAGCCAGCGAAACTTCGATGCCGAAGCCGGTGCCGTCTGCGCGCGGACCAATGCCGACGGTCGCCGTGACCTTGGCATCTTCCGGAATCTTGACCTTCTGCTGGCCTGCGACAAATTTCAGGGCACCCAGGAAGCAGGCGGAATAGCCGGCTGCGAAGAGCTGCTCCGGATTGGTGCCTGTAGCGCCATCGCCACCGAGTTCTTTCGGCACGGTCAGCGTGACATCAAGGACGCCATTTTCGGAAACTGCATGGCCGGCGCGGCCACCGGTGGCGGAAGCTTTGGTCGTATAGAGAATAGGCATGTCATGTCTCCTTTGGTTGGATGGATTTTATATACATCACGATTTAATCGCGCACAATATATATATCAAATTTAATTCGGGAAAATGAATGGCGACGATGCCGTCAACAGGAAGATAGCAAATCCCGCGATCAGAGAGCCGGCAACCTGAGGTCAAGTTGGCAGTGGTTTGAGATCGGTTTTGGGGCGTACTTCCGGCCGGGACCGCAAACGAAAAGGGCGCCAGCAGCGCCCTCACCCTTCTTTCAATGATGCGGTATCAGGCCGTGACCAGGATCGGCGCCCGCTCGGGAACGCGATCATAGAGATCGATGACATCCTGGTTCAGCAGGCGGACGCAGCCGGAGGAAACGGCCTTGCCGATGGAGCGCCAGTCGGGGTTGCCGTGCAGGCGGTAAAGCGAATCCTGCTTGCCCTCGAAGATATAGAGAGCGCGTGCCCCAAGCGGATTCTTCAGACCCGGGTCCATGCCACCATTGGCGATGGAATATTTCACGAGTTCCGGCTGGCGGGCGACCATTTCATCGGGCGGATTCCAGCGCGGCCATTTCTTGCGCCACTGGATGACGCCCCGGCCCTGCCAGGCAAATCCTTCGCGGCCGACGCCGATACCATAGCGCATCGCCGTTCCGCCCTGCTCGGTCACATAGAGCATGCGCTGGGTTGTATTGACGATCACGCTGCCGGGTGCCTCGCCTGTTGGGTCGATCACCCGTTGACGATAGAAGCGGGGATCGATCTGCTGGTAGGGAACCGCCGGAATGATGAAGCCGCCATCCTCGACGGAGGCATAGATTACGGCCGGATCAGGCTGCTCGCCATCATAGCTGGAGAACCAGGTTCGGAACGGCCGCGGGGAGCCGGTATATTGAACCGGGCTGACGACGGGGCCGTTGTCGATGGTGGAGGCGCAGCTGGCAAGCGTCGAAACGGCGCCGAGACCAGCCAGAGCGAGGAAGTTACGTCGGGATAGGGATGAAGGAAGGCTCATGTCGACAGCATAGTTCCTTTTGTGGAGGAAGCGAAAACCCGTAACAACAGGCTGATTCGGCTCCCCGAGAGGTTCGCAGAGACAGACGCAAAACTAAAGAGCGCAAACCACCCCGACTATCGCACTTATGCAACATCACGAAAATTTGTGGTAAAATACCGCTACAGAACGACGATTTCCGCCTTATCGGGCACTCGGTTGTAAAGGTCTATCACGTCCTGGTTGAGCATGCGAACACAGCCGGAAGATGCAGCCTTGCCGATCGACTGCCAATCCGGCGTGCCGTGCACTCGATAAAGCGTATCCCGGTCATTCTGATAGATATAGAGCGCACGCGCGCCGAGCGGGTTGGTCGGCCCTGGATTCATGCCGCCGCGCTCGGCCGATAGCGGCCTCATCTGCGGGTCGCGCGCGACCATTTCGGCGGGCGGGGTCCAGCGCGGCCATTTCTGCTTCCATTGGATCAGACCCCTGCCGTGCCAGGCATATCCTGCCGCGCCGAGGCCGACGCCATAGCGCATCGCCTTGCCGCCCGGCTCGATGAAATAGAGGAAGTTGTCGCGCGTATCGACAACGATGGTGCCGGGGCGCTCCCTGGTCTGGTACTCCACTTCCTGCCGCAGAAAGCGCGGATCGATGCGCTTGTAGGGGATGGCCGGCAACGTGAAGTCATCTTCACTGCGCTGTGCATACATGGCCTGGTGCACCGGATTGAAGGTCGGCAGGCCATAGGTCTGGTGGAATTGGGTGCGGAAGAGATCACGCGATTGCGGTACGGGCTGCACCGGCAGGCGCCTTACCCTGTTCGGCTCGATACCCTCCGGCCGATAGAAGACGGGCGTCGTCTCCTGCACGAAACGATCCGGATCGGTGGCGCCCGTATCAGGAATGATGCTGCAGGCGGACAATGTTGCCAGCGCGGCAGCGGCAAACAGGTGGCGGGAAGCGGGCAGCAGGTCGGCCATTATCGGAAACCAGTTAGGACACATCGGATCGGCCGCATAATGACTGCCGCGGCTGGAGCGAGGCTGGCGTCGATCGCCAGACGGTTCCAACGAAGATATTGCACCGATCGGCCAAACTCCTGTTTTCCCTTGCGGCATCATGGGCTAGACCAATGCAGTACGGAGGAGCGCATGAGTATCGACAGTCTCGACCCGGGCATCTTCGGCCAGACCGACCACAAGACTTGGCTGAAGCTGGTGGAACGGGCGCTGAAAGGTAAGAATTTCCAGGAAGCGCTGGTCTCGCGAACCGATGACGGCATCGCGATAGAGCCGCTTTACGAGCAACGGCGCGACGGCAAGCCGCTATTTCGCCAGCGGGCGGAGCTGCCCTGGACCGTGACGCAGCGCATGGACGATCCGGACACCGAGCGGGCGATCGCGCAACTCGGTGACGATCTTGCCAATGGCGCAAGCGGTATCAGCCTCGTTTCCAGCGGTTCCGCTTCGGCCTTCGGCATCGGCATGGATGCTCAGTCGCCAAACTTTTCCGACGTGCTGGCAGCAGCTTCCGCCAAGACTGCAACTTTGCGCCTCGATGGCTTTTCTTCCAGCATCGCCAAAACGATAGCAGCCTCGGTTGTGGATGGCGGTGCCCAAAGATTGCACCTTGGACTCGACGCTTTCTTGACAGTCGTGCATTTCGCCAATTTTATCAGTGACATCGAATACTTCAAAGAATTGAAGTCGGCTGGTACGATCGTCAATGCGGACGGTCGCATGGTGCATAATGCCGGGGGGACCGAGGCGCAGGAGCTGGCGGTCATGGCGGCAAGCCTCGTCGGCCATCTGCGATTATTCCAAGAAGCGGGCCTTTCGCCGGAAGCAGCGCTTGCGGCAACCAGCCTCTGCCTTTCGGCCGATCAGAACCAGTTCATCACAACCGCGAAGATGCGCGCCGCGCGGCTGATCTTTACCCGGATTGCCGAGGCCTGCGGCGTTACCAACCCACGACCGGCACATCTCTTTGCTGAGACCAGCTATCGCATGCTGACCCGCCTCGATCCGGAGACGAACATCCTGCGCAACACGATCGCGGTCTTTTCAGCCGGCGTCGGCGGCGCTGACGAGATTTCCGTCCTGCCGCACAGCCTGACGCACGGCATACCCGACCCGCTGGCGCGGCGGCTGGCGCGCAACACGCAGACGATTTTGATTGCCGAAAGCCACCTCGATCATGTCCTCGATCCAGCTGCCGGGGCCGGCGGCATCGAGGCGCTGACCGACGGGCTTTGCGAACGGGCTTGGGAGATTTTCACCTGGATCGAAGGCAAGGGCGGATTGGCGAAGGTCATTTCCAGCGGCGAGCTGGCGGCGATGATCGCGGAGGCGCAGGAGAGCCGTGCCGCAAGGCCGATCGTGGGGACGACGCTGTTTGCCATGAAGACCGAGCGGCCAGTGACGGTTTTGGGCCCTTTGAGTCCGATCGCTGGCGGGACGGGGTTGGTGCCGATGCGGCTGGATGAGGGGGTGGAGGGATGAGAATGGACATCGTGTTCGACGAGACTGGGTACCCTCCTCTGTCACTTCGTGACATCTCCCCCACAAGGGGGGAGATCGTTCCCTGCCAGAATTTAACCCCAGCGAGAATAACAACCTATGCTGCCGCAGATGCGGTATCCGTTTGGGGCAGAAAGGCTCCACCAGTTTCCAATCTCTCCCCTTGTGGGGGAGATGTCGCGAAAGCGACAGAGGGGGGTATCGCACTTTCGACGTCCACGGAGGCCCCGGCTCCATGACCCGCATTCCCGACTTCGCCACCATCCCCTGGGCCAAGCCGCAGGCAGCGGCGCCAACAATCGACGCCCCACTCTGGGAAACTCCCGAAGGCATCCACGTCAAGCGCAGCTATGGCGAAAGCGACCTTGCCGGCCTGAATTTCCTTGACACTTACCCCGGCGCAGCACCGTTCCTGCGTGGCCCCTACCCGACCATGTATGTCCAGCAGCCCTGGACTATCCGCCAATATGCCGGCTTCTCCACTGCCGAGGAGTCCAATGCCTTCTATCGCCGCAATCTTGCCGCCGGCCAGAAAGGGCTCTCGGTCGCCTTCGATCTTGCCACTCACCGCGGCTATGACAGCGATCATCCGAGGGTATCAGGCGATGTCGGTATGGCGGGTGTCGCGATCGATTCCATCCTCGATATGCGCCAGCTCTTCGACGGCATTCCGCTCGACGAGATGAGCGTCTCGATGACCATGAACGGCGCGGTGCTGCCGGTCATGGCGCTCTATATCGTCGCAGCGGAGGAACAGGGCGTCTCCGAGGACAAACTGTCCGGCACGATCCAGAACGACATCCTCAAGGAGTTCATGGTTCGTAATACCTATATCTATCCGCCACAGCCCTCGATGCGGATCGTTTCTGACATTTTCAGCTATACCAGCCAGCGGATGCCGAAGTTCAACTCCATCTCGATCTCCGGCTACCACATGCAGGAGGCTGGCGCGACGGCGGATCTGGAGCTCGCCTATACTATCGCCGACGGTATCGAATATGCGCGTGCCGGCGTGGCAGCTGGGCTCGATATAGACAGCTTCGCCCCTCGCCTCTCCTTCTTCTGGGCCGTCGGCATGAACTTCTTCATGGAGGTTGCCAAGATGCGCGCGGGACGGCTGATCTGGGCCGCGCTGATGCAGAAGAATTTCGCACCGAAAGACCCGAAATCCCTGGCGCTCAGGACCCACAGCCAGACCTCCGGCTGGTCGCTGACGGCGCAGGATCCGATGAACAACATCATCCGCACCATGGTCGAGGCGATGGCCGCAACGCAGGGACATACCCAGTCGCTGCACACCAATTCCTTCGACGAAGCGCTGGCGCTGCCAACGGATCACTCCGCCCGCATCGCCCGCAACACGCAGATCCTGCTGCAGAAGGAATCGGGGACAACAGGCATCATTGATCCCTGGGGCGGCTCGACCTATGTCGAGCGGCTGACCCACGATCTTGCGGCCCGCGCCCTTGCCCATATCGAGGAAGTAGAAGCGCTGGGCGGCATGGCGAAGGCTATCGAGAAAGGCATTCCGAAGCTTCGCATCGAAGAAGCTGCCGCACGCACGCAAGCGCGCATCGACAGCGGCCACCAGACACTCGTCGGCATCAACTTTTCCAGGCCGGAGAAGGATATCGAAGTCGACGTGTTGAAGGTCGACAATTCCGAAGTGCGTGCACGTCAGCTATCCAAGCTGCAGCAATTGAAGGGCACGCGCGAGACGGCCGCCGTCGAGACCGCCCTCGACGCTCTGACGGATGCGGCGCGCACAGGCACGGGCAATCTGCTCGACTTCGCCGTCAAGGCAGCAAGGGCAAGAGCGACTGTCGGCGAAATTTCGCTGGCGCTGGAAAAGGCATATGGCCGGCATGTGGCCGACATCAGGACCATTTCCGGCGTCTATCGCCAGGAAGTCGGCGACACGGACCCCATCTTCAACAAGGCAGCCGCCAAGGTCGAAGCCTTTCGCAGAGCACGCGGCGAAAAGCCCCGCATCCTCATCGCCAAGATGGGCCAGGACGGCCATGATCGCGGACAGAAGGTAATTGCGACGGCCTTTGCCGATCTCGGCTTCGATGTCGTCGTCGGCGCCATGTTCCAGACTCCGGAAGAAGTGGCCGATGTCGCCGTTCGCGAAGGCGTCGACATCCTCGGCGCATCATCCCTTGCCGCCGGCCATCTGACGCTGGTGCCGGAACTGAAAGAAGCGCTTGCGCGCCGTCATGCCGGCAATGTGCTGATCGCCGTCGGCGGCGTCATCCCGCCACAGGATTTCGCGGCGCTGGAAGCGGCCGGGGCGGACGCAATCTTCCCGCCCGGCACGGTGATTGCGGAAGCGGCAACGGCACTGATCGAGAAGCTGATGGCGTAAACATCGACTCGCGAAGCGGTTCGGCTCATCTCCCGCGCCGCTTTTGCGAGGCTGGTTTAAACGGCCACGCTCTTAAAGAACTCGATACTTTGAGCGATTTCGCCCGGCAGAGCCGAATTGTGGCTGCCCGGCACCGTCGCCATTTCCATCTTGACGCCGGCGGCCGTTGCCCGTTTGGAGAGCAGCGACAGGCGCGAGTCGAAATGTGCCTCTTCGGTTCCGTGGAACAGCTTTATCGGACTTTTGAAGCTGTGCGCGTAGCAGAGCGGCGAGCGCATCTGGTATTCGCGCGGGTTCCTGGTGTTGAAGCGAATGTCCTGCGGATAGCGGCTGAAGAAGGCGTAAGCGTCGGGGTTGCCGGATATCGGCGCGACCGCACGGAAGCGCTTCGTCGACATGGCGGCGAGCATGGCGAGCGTACCGCCTATGCTGTGGCCAGCCAGAAACATGCGATGCGGATCGACACCCGGCAGATGCCGCAGCCGGTTGGACGCGGCCAGCACATCGGCAACTTCGTCGTAAAAGCCGGAAAAATTGCCCTTCTGGCCATTTTCGCCGCGCATGGAAGGGATCATGACGACGTAGCCGGCCTCAACATAGGGCTTCATCAGCTGCCAATGTCCCTGCCCGATGGCATTACCGCCATGCAGGAAAAGTACGGCCGGCTTCGGTTTTTCCGAACGCATATAGCGGGAAACCCAGGCCACGAGCTCCAGCTCCTCGCCGACACCGCTGCGATAGAAAAGCCGTTCGGCGGTCGACGGCGTCACTAGCGGTTCGTAGATATCGGGAGCAGGTCCCTTGCTCACGAGATCGGTGCGAAACAGATGACGCTCCTTGGCATAGTCGCCCGAAAGCAGCGGCGGCGCATCCTCGGCCTTCTCGTCGCTCCGGGTGGCGACACTCTTCTTCTCGGCAGGCTTGCTTGCAGTCGTACTGTCATCGGCAGCTCTGACGATGTTGGGGGCAAAGAGCGTGAAGGCAATAGCGGCTAGAAGGCTGCGGCGATTGGGACGAAATGCGTGGTCGTCGGACATGGTCGTGGGCTCTGTCGAAATATCCCGGCGCAGATCAAATCTGCACGGGTTGGAAGGCTAGGCCAACTCACTTTGTGGTGAGGAATCGCCCTCGCCTATTCATCGACAACCGGAGCCTTGGCGTCAATCATCGCAATCAAAGTTTCCAGCCTGTCGGCCTCGTAGGGCGGTTTGTCGGGCCGCAGTCGGGCAATGCGGGGAAAGCGCATGGCGACGCCCGATTTGTGCCGGGTGGAGCGGTTGATGCCTTCAAAGGCCACCTCGAGCACGAAGCCGAAATCGCGATCGGCGCGCACAGCACGCACGGGGCCGAAACGGTCGACCGTATTGTTGCGCACGAACTTGTCGAGCACCTCAAGCTCCGCATCGGTAAAGCCGAAATAGGCCTTGCCGACAGGCACGAGCTGCTCGCCCTCCGGAGTCATCGCCCAGACGCCAAAGGTGAAATCGGAATAATAGCTGGAACGCTTGCCGTGGCCGCGCTGCGCATACATCAGCACGGCATCGACATTATAGGGATCGCGCTTCCACTTGAACCATGGGCCTTTGGCGCGGCCTGCGAGATAGGCGCTGTCCCTGCGCTTGATCATCACGCCTTCGATCACCGGATCGGGCGGCGAGGAGCGCAGGCGGTCGAGCTCCTCCCAGGAAGAGAAATCGATGAGCGGCGACAGATCAAAGCGGTCGTGGGGCGTGGCATCGATGATCTCCGTCAGCCGCTCCCGTCGATCGAGGAAACCGCGAGCACGCACGTCCTCCGCGCCGTCAAAAAGAAGATCATAGGCGCGGATGAAGGCCGGAAACTCGTCCAGCATCTTTGCCGTCACGGTCTTGCGGTTGAGGCGCTGCTGCAGATCGGAAAAGCTGCGTGTCGGGCTATTGGAGCGAACGGTGCCGCCGACCAGCAGCTCGCCATCCATGACGCCCTCGAAATTCATGGCGTCCACAACGTCGGGAAAGGCGCCGGATATGTCGTCGCCAGAGCGTGAATAAAGCTTGCTCGTGTTCCCAGAGCGCGAAAGCTGGACGCGGATGCCATCCCACTTCCATTCAGCGGCGAAATCGCGGGGGTCGAGGCCCTCAAGGTCGCCCGGCTCAACGGGATTGGCGAGCATGACGGAATGGAAGATTGCCGGTGTTGCCAATACCGGTTTCTCCGCCTTGCCTTCCAGCCAGCGGAACAGGCTTTCATAGGGCGGCTGCAGACCATGCCAAAGCGTTTCGATTTCGGTCACATCCCTGCCGCTGAGTTCGGCCAGCGCCTGTTTGGCAAGCCGGGCTGAAACACCGATGCGCATGGAGCCGGTCGCAAGCTTCAGGAAGGCAAAGCGGCCCGACGTATCCAACCGATCCAACAGGTCGCGGACGAAGCTGCGCACTTCGGTCCGCCCAAGCGCATTCATGCTGCGAACAACCTCGCCGAGCTTCGGTTGCTCGCCGGCGGGACGCTCAATATCGCTCTCCTTGTCCCAGACCAGCGAGATCGTTTCGGCAAGATCGCCGACATAGTCGTAAGAATAGCGGAACAGCACCTCGTCCATGCGCTCGAGAACGAGCTCGCGCAACATGGCGGGCTTGACGTTGCGCACCTCGAGCGTGCCGGCGATGGCGGCCAGACCATAGCCACGATCTGGGTCTGGCGTATCGCGGAAATAATCGCTCAGCAGCTTCAGCTTGCCGTTGCGGCTCGGCGTCAGCACCAGGCGGTCGAGGAGGTCGGCAAAGGCTTTCATCAATCGCCCTCGTCTTCATAGCCGATGAGATGCAGCGGCTTGGCGGCGATGCCCTGCAACTCGCACCAGCGCACCAACGCTTCCTCGCGGCCGTGGGTGACCCACACCTCGCTCGGCTTCAGGTCGGAAATCGTCTCGGTCAACTCCGGCCAGTCGCAATGATCCGATATGACCAGCGGCAGCTCGACCCCGAGCTGCTTGGCGCGCTGGCGCACCATCATCCAGCCCGAGGCGAAAGCCGGCAGCGGATCATGGAACCGCCTCGCCCAGCGGTCCTGGAAAGCGGAGGGTGGGCCGACAACGACGGCACCATGGAAGATCGATTGATCCCGGCTTTCGATGGTGGCCGGTTTGAGTTCGCCGAGTTCGATGCCCTGGCTGACATAGTAGTCGCACAGCGTTTCCAATGCGCCATGAATATAGATCGGCTTGTCATAGCCGGCATCGCGCAGCAGGCGAATGACGCGCTGCGCCTTGCCGAGCGCATAGGCACCGATCAGATGCGTTCGCTCGGGGAATTGGCGAAGCGAGGCCAGAAACTTCCGTGTCTCGGCCATGGGATCGGGATGGTGGAAGACCGGCAGCCCGAACGTCGCCTCGGTGATGAAGACATCACAGGGAACCGGTACATAGGCCACACAGGTCGGATCCGGCCGGCGCTTGTAATCGCCTGAGACGACGATGCGCAGCCCATCCTTCTCCACTGCGATCTGCGCCGAGCCGAGCACATGGCCCGCCGGATGGAACTGCACCCTGACGCCGTTAATCGTCACCTCCTCGCCGAAGCCGATTGCCTGCCGCGAGCCGGCAAAATCATCGCCATAGCGGATGCGCATAATATCGAGCGTCTGGCGCGTGGCGAGCACATGGGCATGACCGGAGCGGGCATGATCCGAATGACCATGCGTAACAAGTGCCCGCTCGACCGGTTGCACAGGATCGATATGGAAGCCGCCGATCGGGCAAAACAAACCCTCAGGCGCCGGATAAAGCAGTTGATCGGGTCTCATGATTTAAGAGGATAGCGCGATTTGCACGATTAGGTAGCGATGGCGGCAGCTTTTTGAGCGAATCGTCGTTCGGGTTGTCGATCCGGCAGATCGAAAATCAGGACGTCCTCGCAATAGGGCTTCGCCCTTGCGACGACGACGCCGTTCGGATCGACGATAGCGGTGCTGCCGTAGCTCACCCAGCCATCCTCGTTGCTTCCGACCACATCCGACGCCATGATCCAGCAGCCCGTATGCCTGGCACAGATCTGCAGTCCTGAAATGCCCGGCTTATGCCACATCTCGGCTTTGTGGGGCCGGAGCATGAGATTGATGGGATTACAGATGAGGCCTGCGCCCTTTTGAGCGAGGCGACGCGCGGTGTAGGGATATCTGAGATCGGCGCAAATATTAATGCCGAAGCGCCAATATCCCTCCTTCCAGATCGGAAAATCCTTTCCGGCCATGCAGCCCTTCTCCAGCGGATGTGCTTTGGCATAGACCCCGATGATCCGGCCGGACCTGCCGACGAGGGCACTATTGTAGATCCCATCGTCCCTTCGCTCGAAAAAGCCGACGACCGCTGTCGTTTTCCCCGCTGCGAAACGGGAAACTAAGGCGTTCAGATGCGGATCGTCCAACGAAATCGCGCGGCGTTTGGCAACAGCTTCGTTGTAGCTGTGCCCCTGCAGATAGCATTCTGGAAAGAGGGCGAGATCGATACCCTGCATCTCCGCCCAAGCGAGATCGCGTGCCAAAACCTCGGCCACCTGCTCGACGGCGTCGAAAAGTGCCAGACGTTGAAAGGCCGCGATCCGCATGCTGGAGGGGTAACATGCACGGCGAGTCGCCCCTAGCAAAGATCCATGGTTGGCTGAGCTTCGCAGGGACTGGACTGGTAAATGCAATGGACGAGTACCCGCGGTCAAAACGCTTTTGGAGAGCTGCCGCTGTATCAAAACGGCACAGATAGGCTTGGCACGATTTCTGCTTCGATAGCGCCGTTCCAGGAGTTCGCAATGATCCAACGCCGCGCCTTCATCGCTTCCCTCGCCGCTTCGGCAGCGGCTGGCCTGCTTGCGCCCCGCGTTGTTGCCGCGTCGCTGGCCAAGATGGCGGGTGCCGAGCTGCGGGGGCCGCTCGATGCCGTTGCGCTGAAGACGACGCCGGGCGCCAGCGACTTCAAGAGCGGCAAGCTGCAGGCGATGATCGACAATGCGGCACGGACCAACATGCCGCTCTTCCTGCCGCCGGGCACATACAACATCTCCAACCTGACGCTGCCGGATAATACCCGCATTACCGGCGTTCCCGGCGCGTCGCGGCTGGTCTATGGCGGCGACGGCCATTTGATGAATGCGGACAAGGCCAGACGCATCGAGCTTTCCGGCCTTGTGCTCGATGGCGGCAATCGCTGGCTTGCCGATTATGCAGGCGGCCTTCTGCAATTTACCGGCGTCGACGAAGTGCTGATCGACAATTGCGAAGTTACCGGCAGCCGCAAGCACGGACTGCAGCTGGAGCGCTGCGGCGGCCGGATCGAGCGCAGCCACATCTCCGGGGCGGCCGAGGCGGGCATCTATTCCGTCCAGTCAACCGGATTGACGGTGACAGGCAATCGCGTCGAGGATTGCGGCAATGGCGGTATCCTCATCCATCGCTGGGACAAGGCCGAGGATGGCAGCAGCGTCACCAACAACCGCATTGCGCGCATCCGCGCCAATGGCGGCGGCACCGGCCAGAACGGCAACGGCATCAACGTCTTCCGCGCCGATGGCGTCACGGTTTCCGGCAATCAGATCGCCGATTGTGCCTTCACTGCCATCCGCGCCAATTCGGCCTCGAACGTGCAGATCTCGAACAATCAGTGCCTGCGGTCGGGCGAAACCGCCATCTACTGCGAATTCGAATTCGTCGGCGCCACGATCAATAACAATCTAGTCGATGGCGCTGCCAACGGCATTTCAGTCACCAATTTCGACAAGGGCGGAAGGCTCGCTTCGGTGACGGGCAATGTCATCCGCAATCTATCGCTCACCGCCCCTTATGCGCAGGATGGCGGTTTCGGCATCGGCATCTCGGCCGAGGCCGATACGCTTGTTGCCGATAATGTCATCGAGAATGCGCCGCTCTGGGGCATGAGGCTCGGCTGGGGTCAATATCTCCGCAACGTCGTCGCGACAGGCAACATAGTCAGGCACGCCGGCATTGGCTGCGTGGTCTCGGTCGCGGATGGCGCCGGCTCGGCGGTGATTGCGGGCAACCTTTTCCAGGAGATGCAGCAAGCCGCGATCATGGGCTTTCGCTGGGACAAGCCGGCATCCGGCGATCTCATCAAGGGAGGCACGCAATTCCCGCAGCTGACCATCGCAAACAACAGGCTCGTTTAGGCCGATCGCCAGTTCGGCTGCCGCTTTTCGAAGAAGGCGGTGATGCCTTCCTTCGCCTCGTCGGTCTCCCAAGCATCTGCCAATTGTTCGACGACGTGATCGATCATTCCATCGGTAATCGGCCTACCGACGGAACGCGCCAGGGCCTTAGCGCGGGCCGCTGCCTGCGGTGACGCGCCCAGGAAATGGCGGACTTCGGCTTCGACGGCCTCATCCAGTGCCTCCTCCGCCACGACCCGTGACAGGAGGCCCGCGGCATGCGCCTGCCAGGCATCGATGATTTTGCCGGAGAGAAACAACGGGCGCGCATTCGCTTCGCCGATGCGCGCGACGACATAGGGACTGATCGTGGCCGGAATGATGCCGAGGCGCACCTCCGTCAGGCCGAAACGGGCCGTCGATGCCGATATCACCATGTCGCAGACGCTGAGGATACCGATACCGCCACCGAAAGCATTGCCCTGGACGCGGGCGATCAGCGGCTTCGGCAATTCGTTCAGCGTCTTGAACAGCATGGCAAGCCGCCGCGCTTCGGCCATACGCCCGTCCCGCGTAGCATCGAACTGGGCACGCATCCAACCGAGATCGCCGCCGGCACAGAAACTGGCGCCTTCGCCGGTGAGCACGACGACCCCGACTGCGCTGTCGTGAGCAAGGTCGTCCGTTGCCGCTGTCAAGTCATCGATCATCCCGGCCGAAAGGGCATTATGCTTTTCCGGGCGCGCCAGCGTCACATGGGCAACACCGCGCTCGTCGGTGGCGATGCGGATCGTCTGCGATATCATGGGGCACTCCTGAGGCTGCGGGCAAAGGCGGCGGCGCGGGTAAGCTTGTCCTCGTCGAGACCAGTCTCGAAACCCCGCGCCGATAGATAATCTTGAACAGAAACGGTATCGACATTGCCCTTGGCGCCGGGAGCGAAAGGGCAACCGCCAAGGCCGCCGGCTGACGCATCGAATACCCGCAGGCCGCGCTCCAACGCGACGCCGATATTATCGAGCGCTCGGCCGGACGTGTCATGAAAATGGCCGGCAAGGACTGCCGCGGGGAGTTCACCGAGCACTGCGGCAAGCATCCGGTCGACGGCCTCGGGCGTACCTTTGCCGATCGTGTCGCCAAGGCTGATCTCATAGCAACCAAGCGCACGTAACTGCCACGCGACACTGACGACATTTTGCGGCGGCACCGCGCCCTCATAGGGACACTCGACGACGCAGCTGACATAGCCGCGCAACGGAACGCCGCGATCCCGACTGGCGGCCGCCACCGGCCGAAAGCGCTCGATGCTCTCGGCGATCGAGCAGTTGATGTTGTGCATGGAGAAGGTTTCCGAAGCGGAAGCGAAGATCGCCACTTCATCGGCGCCAGCCGCGAGGGCCGCCTCGAAGCCCTGCATGTTGGGCGCCAGCGCTGCGTAACGAACGCCTGGACGCCGCTCTATGCCGGCCATGACCGAAGCGGCATCGCCAAGCTGCGGCACCCATTTCGGGCTGACGAAGCTGGTGACTTCAATTCGCTCGAAACCGCAATCCGAAAGCAGATTGACCAGCTCGATCTTGTGTTCGGTATCGACCTGCCGCTTCTCGTTCTGCAGCCCGTCACGCGGTGCCATCTCGACGATGGTGACGCGGTTGGAAGGCTTGTCGCTCATGCCACATCCTCCGGGCGAAGGGACAGAAGCACGGCGCTTTCGCTGGTCTGGTCGCCCTCGCCGACATGCAGACTTTCGACGATGCCGTCGCGTGCTGCCGTCAGCGTCAGCTCCATCTTCATGGCCTCCATGACGATCAGCGCCTGCCCCTTCGCAACCGTGTCGCCCTCACGCACGCGGACGATCTTGACGAGGCCCGGCATCGGCGCGATGACGCGATCGCCGCCGCCAGCCACCTCCTCTCCACCGTCGAGAAGATCGAGTCGATGGAAATGATGCGCCTGTCCATTGAGGAATAAAGTCAGACCTGACGATGTCTCGAAGATATCGACATGGGACTGCCGGCCGTCGATCTCGACGTGTCGGGAAAGGCCCTTGCCTGCGAGTAAGCAAACGAGAAGGATGCGATCGTCAAAGGTGACGCTAAACAGCGATCGACTCTTTGCAGCCACGCGGCAATTCTGATGACCACCGGCAAAATGCAGCGTGACGGGACGACTTGCTTCGCCCCAGAGCTGCCAAGCACCGAGCGACAGCCAAGGATCATTGCCAGCGGCTTGCGCGAACCCACCCGCCTCGACAATGGCAGCAATGGCAAGAGCCGCATCGTCGGGTTGCTGCGCCGAGGTCAGCGCCTCCACGTCACGGTCGATCAATCCCGTATCCGGATGGCCTGCGGCGAAATCCGATTGGCCGCTGAGGCGAATGAGGAAATCGAGATTTGTCGTGGTTCCGGCGATCTGCGTCTGCTCAAGACCACGCGTGAGCTTGGCAAGGGCGGCGGCTCGATCCGGCGCATGCACGGTCAGCTTGGCGATCAACGGATCGTAATGTGGGGTGATGGTATCGCCCTCGCGCACACCGGCATCAATGCGGACATCACCGTCGGGAAAGCGTAGGCGCGAGAGCATGCCGGTTGCCGGTAGGAAGCCGCGCGCCGGATCCTCCGCATAGATACGCGCTTCGAAGGCCCAGCCGTTTATGGCGAGCTCATCCTGCCTCTTCGGCAGCGGCTCGCCGCTCGCAACGCGCAATTGCCATTCCACCAGATCGACGCCGGCGATCGCCTCGGTGACGGGATGCTCGACCTGTAGGCGGGTGTTCATCTCCATGAAGAAGAAGCGATCCGGCGACAGGCCATCAGAGACATCGGCGATGAACTCAACGGTGCCGGCGCCGCGATAATCGATGGCGCGAGCGGCGCGAACGGCCGCTTCGCCCATGACGCTGCGCATCTCCTCCGTCATGCCAGGCGCCGGTGCCTCCTCGATCACCTTCTGGTGTCGGCGCTGCAGGGAGCAATCGCGCTCGAAGAGGTGCACGGCATTGCCCTGGCTGTCGCCGAACACCTGAATCTCGATATGGCGCGGCTTGACGAGATATTTTTCGATGAGCACGGCATCGTCGCCGAAAGCGGACTTCGCCTCGCGTTTCGCTGCCTGCAGCGAAGCCTCGAAGTCTTCCGGACGGTCGACGCGGCGCATGCCCTTGCCGCCGCCGCCGGCCCTCGCCTTGATAAGAACGGGAAAGCCGATGCCATCGGCCTGCTCGGCAAGAAAGCCGGGCTCTTGCCTATCGCCATGATAGCCGGGAACGACGGGCACGCCGGCCCGCTCCATCAGCGCCTTGGCTGCATCCTTGAGCCCCATCGCTCGAATGGAGGCCGATGATGGGCCGATGAAGACCAGGCCGACGGCTTCGACGGCCTCGGCAAAAGCTGCATTTTCCGAGAGAAAGCCGTAGCCCGGATGGATGGCCTCCGCGCCGGTTCGCTTTGCGGCCCCGATGATCTTTTCATTCGACAGATAGCTCTCGCTCGCAGCCGCCGGGCCGATATGTACGGCTTCGTCGGCCAGCGCCACGTGCAGGGCATCCCGATCGACGTCGGAATAGACGGCGACCGTGCGGATGCCGAGGCGCCTTGCTGTGTCGATGACCCGGCAGGCGATTTCGCCGCGATTGGCGATCAGTATCTTCGAAAACATCGGCAGACCCTATTGCGCGGCAATGACTTCGACTTCGAGCAGCCAGGCGGTATCGAAAATGCCTGCTATCACGACAGTCATGGCCGGCGTGAGCGGTCCCAAATATTCGGCGCGAATCTCGCGGTTCTCCATCGTGTGGTGCCGATCCGCGAGAAAGGTGGTGACCTTGACGATATCATCCTTGGTCATGCCCGCCGCTTTTAGCTGGGCATCGACATTCAGCCAGGCTTGGCGAGCCTGCGCCTTGAACCCCTCGGGAAGCGTATCGTCCGACGTCATCGGGATCTGGCCGCTGACGAACAGCAATCGTTCGAAATTCTCGAGCTTTACGGCCTGGGCATAACCGCCGCGCGGCTGCGGCGCATTCTTGGCATTGATGGCATCGCGTTTCATCTCCGTCTCCTCACATCCTGAACAGACCGAAGCGTGTGTCTTCGATCGGTGCGTTGAGTGCTGCTGAAAGCGACAGAGCCAGCACGTCGCGGCTCTTGCGCGGATCGATGATGCCATCGTCCCAGAGGCGGGCCGAGGCATAGAGCGGGTGGCTCTGGGCTTCGAACATCTTGAGCGTCGGCGCCTTGAAGGCGGCCTCTTCTTCCGGTGTCCAAGGCTTGCCGGCACGCGCCAGCGCCTCGCCGCGCACGGTGGCGAGTACGCCGGCCGCCTGCTCTCCACCCATGACCGATATGCGGCTGTTGGGCCAGGTCCAGAGGAAACGCGGCGAATAGGCCCGGCCGGCCATGCCGTAATTGCCGGCGCCGAAGGAGCCGCCGATCAGCATGGTGATCTTCGGGACCTTGGTCGTAGCCACAGCCGTCACCAGCTTGGCGCCATTCTTCGCGATCCCTTCCGTCTCATATTTGCGGCCGACCATGAAGCCGGTGATGTTCTGCAGGAAGACCAGCGGGATCTTGCGCTGCGAGCAAAGCTCGACGAAATGCGCCCCTTTCAGCGCCGACTCCGAGAAGAGAACGCCGTTGTTGGCGATGATGCCGACTGGGATACCGTGGATATGGGCAAAGCCGCAGACCAGCGTAGTGCCGTAACGCGCCTTGAACTCATCCAGCCGGGAGCCGTCCACCATGCGGGCGATAATCTCGCGTACGTCATAGGGCGTGCGCAGATCCGAGGGGACGATGCCGAGGATCTCTTCCGGGTCGTAGAGCGGCGCTTCCGGCGTGCGAAGCTCGACACTCTCGGGTTTGCGGCGATTGAGATTGGCGACCGCCTGCCGGGCAAGCGCAAGCGCATGGGCATCGTCGCGTGCCAGATGATCGGCAACACCGGAGAGGCGCGTATGCACATCGCCGCCACCAAGATCTTCAGCCGAAACCACCTCCCCCGTCGCGGCCTTGACGAGCGGCGGACCGGCAAGAAAGATCGTTCCCTGCTTTTCGACGATGATGGTTTCGTCCGACATGGCGGGTACATAGGCCCCACCTGCGGTGCAAGACCCCATGACGACGGCGATCTGCGGAATGCCGGCCGCCGACATATTGGCCTGATTGTAGAAGATGCGGCCGAAATGATCGCGGTCGGGAAACACCTCGTCCTGGTTCGGCAGATTGGCGCCGCCGGAATCGACGAGGTAGATGCAGGGGAGATTGTTTTCCGCGGCAATTTCCTGCGCACGCAGATGCTTCTTCACCGTGATCGGATAGTAGGTGCCGCCTTTGACCGTGGCGTCGTTGCAAACGATCATGCAGTCGCGGCCGGAAACGCGTCCGATGCCGGCGATCAGGCCGGCTCCCGGCGCGTCGCCGTTGTAGAGACCGTGCGCGGCGGTCGTGCCGATTTCCAGAAGCGGCGTGGCGGGATCGATCAGCCCGGCGACACGATCGCGCGGCAGCATCTTGCCGCGGCTGACATGGCGCTCACGCGCCTGCGCGCCGCCGCCTTCCGCCGCCTGCGACGCCGCAGCCTCGGCGACGCCGATCGCCTCCAGCAACGCGGCGCGATTATCGCGAAAGCGGTCCGAATGCGTCGATATCTCTGATTTCAGGACGGTCATGCGCTTCACCGGTTAATGGGAATGGAATTTCGCAGTCAGGCCGTTTCGCCGAACAGCTCGCGACCGATCAGCATGCGCCGGATTTCAGATGTGCCGGCGCCGATCTCGTAGAGCTTGGCGTCGCGCAGCAGCCGGCCGGCAGGATAATCATTGGTGTAGCCGTTGCCGCCGAGCGCCTGGATGCATTCGAGCGCCAGTGCCGTTGCCTTCTCGGCGGAATAGAGAATGCAGCCGGCCGCATCCTTGCGCGTCGTCTCGCCGCGATCGCAGGCGGCGGCCACCGCATAGACATAGGCACGCGCCGCATTCATGGTGACATACATGTCGGCCAGCTTGCCTTGCATCAGCTGAAACTCGCCGATGGACTGGCCGAACTGCTTGCGCTCATGCATGTAAGGCAGCACCACATCCATGCAGGCCGCCATGATGCCGACGGGGCCGCCGGAAAGGACCACGCGCTCATAATCGAGACCCGACATCAGCACGCGTACGCCGCCATCGACGTGACCGAGAACATTCTCCTCCGGAACCTCGCAATCGAGGAAAATCAGCTCCGAGGTGTTCGAGCCGCGCATACCGAGCTTGTCGAGCTTCTGGCCGACGGAGAAGCCGGGAAAGCCTTTTTCGAGGAGGAAGGCGGTAATTCCGCGCGGACCGGCATCCGGAGAGGTCTTGGCGTAGACGACGAGGACATCGGCATCCGGACCGTTGGTGATCCACATCTTGCTGCCGTTCAGCACGTAGCGATGGCCGCGCTTTTCGGCATGCAGCTTCATGGAGACGACATCCGAACCTGCACCCGGCTCCGACATGGCGAGAGCGCCCACATGCTCACCGGAAATGAGCTTCGGCAGGTAGCGCTCCTTTTGTGCCGTCGTGCCGTTGCGGTAGATCTGGTTAACGCAGAGATTGGAATGGGCGCCGTAGCTCAGGCCGATGGAAGCTGAAGCACGGCTGATCTCTTCCATGGCAACCGTGTGGGCGAGATAGCCGAGGCCGGCGCCGCCATAGGCTTCATCGACCGTGATCCCGAGTACGCCGAGATCGCCCATCTCCCGCCACAGATGCATGGGGAAGCTGTTGTTGCGATCGATCTCGTCTGCAAAGGGTGCAATGCGATTGCTGGCAAAGCGGCGCACCTGCTCGCGCAGCGCATCGATGTCCTCGCCCAGCGCGAAGTTCAATCCCCCAGAAAACATCCGGCTTCTCCTCCCGACCTTCCCGAACGTCCAATCTCCTTGAACGTATGTCTTGTTATGCCTGCTTCAAGTTTCCATCGCCGGCGTCATGCGGCGTCTGCGGGTACATGCTGCGCCTCCCGCGGCATTTCATAGGCTTTCAGTCTGTCCGCCATCCTCATCATGATCTTCCGGCGAGCCTCCTCCTTGACCGGGCCGAAGCCTCTTATCTCATCAAACAGCGAGAGAATGGCAAGGGCTTCTGCCTCGTTGTCGTGGCGCAGACCGGAAAGCACACGCCCGGCAATCTCTTCGTATTCGGCAATCAGGCGGCGTTCCATTTGCCGCTCCGCCATATAGCCGAAGGGATCGAAAGCGGTGCCACGCAGCCGCTTCATTGGTGCAAGCATCCGCAGCAGCGGCAGGATCCAGGCGCCGAACTCGCGCTTCCTTGGTCGGCCGTTCGGATCCCTGCCGCCGAGGATGGGTGGGGCAAGATTGAGGGCCAGCTTGAAATCTCCCTCCATCTCCTCACGCAATTGCGCTTCGAAAGCAGGATCGGTGAGCAGCCGGGCGACCTCATATTCATCCTTGTAGGCCAGGACCCGCGCATAAGTGACGGCGACGGCAAAGGGCACCTTGTCCGAAAGCCGCTCTTTTGCGGCAAGCGCATTGGCGTGGGCGACGAAGGCGGCATAGCGTTCGGCAAGCGCTGCATTCTGATAGGCCGTCAGATGCGCCTTGCGGTGCTCGATGAGTTCAGTGAGGCTCATCTCCGCCAGCGTCTTTCCCGTCTCGGGTTTGGCCATCACGGCACGCACGGCCTGCGGATCATGCGCCAGAAGCCGGCCCCAATGAAACGCGGAAAGGCTCGGCTTGACGGCGACGCCGTTAAGTTCGATCGCCTTTTCGATTGCTTCCAGCGACAGCGGCAGCAGGCCGCACTGCCAGGCAAAGCCGGTCAGCAGGATATTGGTCGAGATCGCATCGCCGGTGACCTCGGTCGCGACATGACCGAAATCGAGGAAGACGGATTTGTCGCTGACGGTCTTGGCGATCGTGTGCTGGATCGATCCGGTCTTGAAATCGAAATCGCGGTTGCGGACAAAATCGGCAACCGGCATCAACCCGGTGTTGACGATGGCGGTCGTCCGCGCCGACGAGCAGAGCGTGATCGCATCTTTGGATGCGCCCACGACCTCATCCGCAGCAAACAGCAAATCAGCGCCGCCATTGACGATGCGCGAGGATGTGACGTCGGCCTGGTCGAGACCAATGCGCAGATGGCTCATGACGGCGCCACCCTTCTGAGCAAGGCCGGCCATGTCGAGGATCATCGGCACCTTGCCATCCAGATGCGCAGCCATGCCGAGGATGGCGCCGATGGTCAGGATGCCGGTGCCGCCGACGCCGGCAATGGCGATGTTCCAGGGCCGATCGACAATGACCGGAATCTCCGGCATCGGCACGGCAATATCCGCATGGTCCAGTGCCTTCCGCTTGCGGCGGTTGCCGCCATGAACGGTCACGAAGGATGGGCAGAAACCCTTGACGCAGGAAAAGTCCTTGTTGCAGCTCGATTGGTTGATCTGGCGCTTGCGGCCAAACTCAGTCTCCAGCGGCTCGATGGAAATGCAGTTGGATTGCACCGAGCAATCGCCGCAGCCCTCGCAGACAGCCTTGTTGATGAAGACTCGCTTGGCCGAATCCTCCATCAGGCCGCGGCTGCGGCGACGGCGCTTCTCGGCCGCACAGGTCTGGACATAGACGATCGCCGAACAGCCTTCGGTTTCGCACAGCGTCAGCATCACCTGATCGATGTGGTCGCGATGCAGAACCTTGACACCAGGCGCCAGTTCGGATGCGCGATAGGCATCCGGATTGTCGGAGAGCAGATAGATCGGCCGGACACCCTCGTCATGCAACTGCTTGGTCACTAGTTGCGGCGTCAGATGGCCGTCGATCTGCTGCCCGCCGGTCATCGCTACCGCATCGTTGTAGAGCAGCTTGTAGGTGACGTTGACCTTGGCGGCGACGGACTGGCGGACGGCGAGAATGCCGGAGTGGAAATAGGTGCCGTCACCGAGATTGACGAACATATGCTTTTCGTCGGTGTAGCGGGCGATCGCCGTCCACGGCACGCCTTCACCGCCCATCTGGGTGAAGGTCTCGGTGTTGCGGTCCATCCAGGTGGCCATGTAATGGCAGCCGATGCCGGCGATGGCGCGGCTGCCTTCGGGGACGCGGGTGGATGTATTGTGCGGACAGCCCGAGCAGAAGAACGGGGTGCGGTTCAGCGGCGCCACATGGCTGCGGCTGATCTGGCCGCGCTCGGCAAGATAGGCAAGCTTGGCGGCAATGTGATCATGCAGGCCCTGATCGAGATCGAGCTTGACGATACGCCCGGCGATGGCTCTCGCAACCGCGCCGACGGTCAGCGCCGAAGATAGGCTGAGATAGGGTTTGTCATGCTCGTCGAACTTGCCGACGATGCGCGGGCGCACATCGGCACGCCAGTTGAAGAGCTGCTGCTTGATCTGGTTTTCGATGATCTCGCGCCGCTCCTCGACGACAAGAACTTCGTCCAGCCCTTCGGAGAAATGGCGCACGGCCTCCGGCTCCAACGGCCAAGGCATACGCACCTTCAAGATACGCAGGCCGATAACAGCCATTTCCCGCGGGCCGATCTCCAGCTCGCGCAGCGCCTCCAGCACATCCTCGTAGGCCTTGCCGGAGGAGATGATGCCGAAGCGGGCATTGGGAACATCATGCGTGATTTCATTGACGCGGTTGGCGCGGGCGAAAGCGATGGCCGCATAGGCCTTGTAATTCTGCAGGCGATCATCCTGCATCAGCGGCGGATCGGGCCAGCGCAGATTGAGGCCGCCGGGAGGCAGTTCGAAATCCGTCGGCAAGACGAATTGCCGCTTTTCTCCCGATAAATCGACCGCCGCCGTCGTCTCGACCGTATCGGCGATGAACTTCATCCCCACCCAGCAGCCGGAGTAACGCGACATGGCGACGCCGAGCAGGCCATATTCGAGGAATTCGTGGATCGACGAGGGATAGATGACCGGCATGACCGCCGAGATGAATTCATGGTCGGTCTGGTGCGGAATGGTCGAGGATTTGGCGGAATGATCGTCGCCGGCAAAACAGAGAACGCCGCCATGCCTGGAGGTGCCGGCGGCATTGCCGTGCTTCAGCACGTCACCGGAACGGTCAACGCCGGGACCTTTGCCGTACCAGATGCCGAGTACGCCATCCTTGCGGGCACCGGGAGAAAGGCCGACCTGCTGCGAGCCCCACACGGCCGTAGCTGCAAGGTCTTCGTTGATGCCGGGCTGGAAGGTGATGTCATGCGCGTGGAGGTAAGTCTGGGCCTTCAGAAGCTGCTGGTCGTAGCCGCCGAGCGGCGAGCCGCGATAGCCTGAAATGAACGTTGCCGTATTGAGCCCGGCGGCGCGGTCACGCCGCATCTGGGTCATGGGCAGCCGTACCAGCGCCTGCAGGCCGGTCATGAAAACGCGGCCATCCTCAGCGGTATATTTGTCGTCTAGCGAAACGCTGGTCGCAAGCATCTGCTCTCCTCCCGAGATCGCAGTTACCGATTGCCCATGTGCATTTCACCGGATGTCTCCTACCGCATCCGACGAAAGCCGTAATCGAACGGTAACATGCAGCGACGCTAATTTCTGAACGAAGGCTAGGCTTCGGTAGCATGATTTGCAAAGATTTAGGTGGGCTGGCGGATATTTTTGTGCTTGCTCGGCGCTGGCCATCCGCCATCCATTACAAGCTTTCATAGCAGATATCAGCGGCGGGGTCTTTTACTCACCCAAGCCGCCCAATAAGGTCGCGCCGACTCGAATCTGGGAGACCCATATGCTGACGATCTACGGTGTCTATCGCTCGCGCGCCTCGCGCAATTACTGGATGGCCGAGGAGCTCGGCCTTGAGTTCAAATCCGTGCCCGTCATCCAGGCCAGCCGGCTTGCCAATCCGCTCGCTGCCGATGCGCCGATCAACACGATGTCGCCGGAGTTTCTGGCGGTCAATCCGATGGGCATGATCCCCTGCATCAAGGATGGCGATCTCGCAATGCACGAATCGCTTGCCATCAACCTCTATCTCGCACGCAAATATGGCGGTCCGCTGGCCGGCAAGTCGGTGGAGGAAGAAGGACTGATGTCTATGTGGACGATGTGGGCGGCGACGGAAGTCGAACCTTATAGCGTCGCGCTGGTTCGCATCTATGACAATTCCCAGGAAAGCAGCGACGCGGGCAAGGCCGGGATCGCAGTCGCCTGCCGCTCGCTGAAGAAACCGCTCGACGTGCTCGAAAAGCACCTGAAAAACCAGGACTATCTCGTCGGCAATCGTTTTACCGCCGCCGACCTCAACTTGGCCGAAGTGCTGCGCTATGCCCAGACCGAGCAGGACTTGTTCGACGCTCGGCCGAAGATGAAGGCCTGGATCGAGCGCTGCCAGTCACGCGACGCCTACAAGGCCATGCAGACGACCCGCGGCAAGGAGCCGGTCTGACATTATTGGAAGAGACGCATGCTCTCTTCCATTTCCTCACGGATCCAGGCCTTGAAGGCGGTAACCTTCTTCGGCTCCCGCACACCTTCGGCGGTGACGAAATAATGGCCGAAACCGGTTTTGGCGCGGATGCCGAAGGGATCGACGAGGCATTTCTGCTGGAGAGCATAAGCCGCCAGCGTCTGCCAGGCGAGCATCACCCCCTGCCCCGCTATGGCCGCATCCAGGCAGAGCGACGCATCGTTGAAGATGTGGCGCTCTTCCATGCAATGGCCCGAAAGCCCGGCCTCGCGCAGCCACACCTCCCAGCCGAACATCGCATGTCCGTCGATGACGGCGGGGACTTTCAGCATATCGGCAGGCTCCCGAAGCGTGGCGGCGATCTGTGGTGTGACGACCGGGAACACCTCCTGGGCCAGCAGCAGCTCGGCCTTGACGCCGGGCCATTGCCCGTTGCCGACCCGGATGCCGATATCGACATCCGATGTCGCCGGATTGATCAGCCGAGTGGTGGCATCGATGCGCAGGCGGATATCCGGGTGACGGCTGGCGAAGCGGTCGAGCCGGTACACGAGCCAGCGGGCCGCAAAGACCGGCGCGACCGAAATCGTAAGGATATTCTCATCCTCGTGCTGCGCAAGCGCGACTGCGGCCGTAAGCGCTTGGAAGCCCTCGTTAAGCCTCGTCAATATCGCCAGCCCCGATGCTGTCACCGTCATGCCCTTAGGGGTCCGCTCGAACAGCGGCCGACCGAGTTGCGCCTCGGCCTTGATGACCTGCTGGCTGACCGCGCCGACCGTCACGCCGAGTTCGTCGGCTGCCGCCTGCAGCGAACCGAGCCGCCCGACCGCCTCCAGGGCGCGTAAACCGTTCAGATGAACGTTGTTGAGGTTTCTCATTATAGAATATCTATATCAGCATCCCCGCATTCTCAATTGCATCGAGCGCATATTCGCGCGATTATGCACCATGAAATTGAAGACCGTCGCTGCTTGCCCAGTTGATGCTCTCATGGTTGCATCGATGCGAGCGTCCAAGGAGGCATACCATGTCGATCTTGAAGCTTTTCTTCAGTCATCTTCTCGAAGAGGATCGCAAACCGGACAGCGATCCGCTGCAGCATCCCATGCTTGCGGCCATGTCGCTGGAAGAATTGGCCGACCTGCCGCTGATGCCGGAAAATCTCGGGCGTCCGCTGGACAAGCGGTGCATTCAGCCGGAAGAATGCGCCTGAGAGAGACCTACTCCACGCGTGCAAACATGACATCGGCCATCGATATGGACGTTATCGCCGAACGATTGCAGCGGCTTATCGCGCAAGCCCGGCTGCCTGCGGTCGAACCTGGCCTGCATTATGGCCTGCCGGCCTTCAAAGTCGGCGGCAAGGCGTTCGTGACCGTCAAGAACAACGAGACTATCGTGCTGTCGCTGCCGATCGACCGCAAGGAGCAGCTGATGGAAATGGCGCCCGAGATCTATTTTCAGACGGATCACTATATCGGCTGGCCCTCCGTGCCGCTGCGCATCAACGCGATCGGCGACGAGGAACTGGAGCTGCGCTTGATCGAGGCGTGGCGATACCGCGCCCCGAAAAAACTTCTGGCAACATTCGGCTGATCGATCAGCCCTGTTCGATGGCAAGCGCCTTCTGGACAGCCGGGCGCTCGAGCATACGCTGATAATGCGCGCTGACCTTGGGGAACTGTTTGATATCGACATTATCTCCCGGCAGCCACGTCTCCATGGTGAAGAGATAGCCGTCGGCAACGGTATATTGCTCGCCCATCACCCAGGGACCCTTCAGCATCTTATCCTCGATCAAGGCGAAGCTTTCGGTCATGGTCTGCGGCACCTTGGCCTTCATCGTCTCGATGGCTGCCGCATCGTCGGTCCAGCGATAGCCGCGCATCTTATGGGAATGGTTCACATGAACGGTGGAGACGATGTAACTGTTGAAGGATTGCATCTGCGCGAATTCGAAGGGGTCATCCAGCGGTGCCAGCTTCGCGGCTGGTGCGATCTGGGCGATATAGGCCATGATCGCGATATTCTCGGTGAGGACGCCACGATCGGTCACCAGGGCCGGAACGCGACCTTTGGGATTGATGGCCAGATAATCCGGCTGGCGCTGATCGCCATTGGCGAGGTTGAGGCGTCGGGGCTCGTAGGCAAGGCCGGATTCTTCCAGGGCGATGAGACTGGCGAGCGCGCAGCTTCCGGGCGCATAATAGAATGTCAGCATGTTCCGTTCCTCGATTGAATTCTGCGAGGAAGCTAGAGGTAAGCGGGCCAATACGGAAGTGGCTGATGCTGATGGGCGCCACAAAAGGTTTTGATAGATCAAGCCGATATCCCCATCCCCATTGGCTAGCTCAATGGGGATGGGCGGTCGATCTCAGGCGCAGCCAGGCACGTCTTCCAGCCTGTACCAGACGGGAATGCCGCGCTCACGAGCGATGCGGACATCATTGTCGGCGCCCTTGGAGTCGCCGGGTAGTCTCAGCACGCCCTCGCAAAGCTGCAGCAGGCGGCCCGCTGTCGGATGGAAGATCTCTTCATAGAGATCATCACCTATGCTCTTGCCGCCAGCGGCGCGCCAGACCGGCAGCGCAACCCATTCGCCGATCATGGGCAGATGACCTGCCTTGAACAGGGCATAGGATGGCTCCTCCAGACGCTTCAGGTTCTCGGCCATTTTCTTCGGATCATCGCCGGTGCCGGAGCGATATGGGCCGGCAATCAGGATCAACATGTCATGTCTCCATTCTGAACACCTGCTTCCTGCAGGAATTTGCACGAATATGCGCATATTTTCTTGAAAGTCGAATCAATTCTGATAAATTCACGACTATTCGTGATATATCGTGCAGAGATCGACATGCTGACCAGCCAACGGAAAACCCTCATCCTCGACAGATTGCGCCGGGACGGCCAAGTGATCGCCAAGGCGCTGGCTGACGAACTCGATCTGTCCGAAGACACGATCCGCCGGGATCTGCGGGAGATGGCGGCAGAAAAATTGCTGAAGCGCGTGCATGGTGGCGCACTGCCGCTGTCACCGGAGCTGCCTGATTTTACTGCACGGCAGACGGTCTCCTCCGATGAGAAACGCCGGCTCGGTGCCTATGCGGCCAACATGATCCAACCGGGCCAGACGGTATTTCTCGACGGCGGCACCACCAATGCCGAGATCGCCCGCCAGCTTCCGAAAGACCTTCCCGTCACTATCGTCACGCACAGCCCGACGATCGCAGGCGAGCTGGAGCATCATGCCGCCGCCGAGGTGATCCTGATCGGCGGCAAGCTCTACAAGCATTCGATGGTGGTAACCGGTGCTGCAGCCATGGCGGCCATCGCCACCATAAGGGCCGACATTTTCTTTCTCGGCGTCACCGCCATACATCCCGCCCGCGGCTTTTCGACCGGCGATTTCGAGGAAGCGGCCATCAAGCGGCATATCGCGCAATGCTCGGCAGAAACCTATGTGCTGGCGACGGCCGAGAAGCTCGACGCGGCCTCACCATGCCAGATCCTTCCAATAACAGGTGTCTCTGGCGTGATCGTGCCCTCCGATATTCGGGAGGAGAGTTTGGCACCCTATCAGGATGCCGGTGTACCGATCTTCCTGGCCTGACCGACTGCCGGAGATCGGTATGTCTTGTCGTCGCCGCCGATCAAGACTACCTGAATAGGCCCCAGAGGTTACGATCGCCCATGAACGAACGACGCATTCATCAGCTCTTCGAAATCAGCGTCCTGTTGAAGGGCGCGCATGCCCTGATCGAATGCCTCGGCGGCCTTGTGCTCGCGCTCGTCAGCACCGAGTCGATCCTTCGGCTGGCTAACCGGATCACACAGCCCGAGCTACTCAACGACCCGCATGATTTCATCGCAACCCATCTGCTCACATGGGCACAGGATTTCTCGGTCGGCACCAAGAATTTCTATGCCTATTACCTCTTGAGCCATGGGCTGGTGAAGGTGCTGCTGGTCATCGGCCTGCTCAGGGGCAAGATGTGGGCCTATCCGGCCTCGCTCGTGGCCTTAGGCCTTTTCATCGTCTACCAGCTTTATCGCTTCACCGACACGCATGGCATCGGGCTCATCATCCTCACCATCTTCGACCTCGTGGTCATGGTTCTCATCTGGCAGGAATACAAGGTCGTCCGACACCATGTACCGGCTCAGAAAACGAGCGGCTGAAGCGATGAGTTACCTATGCAGTCAGAGCAGCCGTCGGCCTGATATCGCCGACATGGATGCCGTTCCAGTTCTTGAAGGATCGGCCGGCCATCGCCATCAGGCCGGCATGAACAGCGCCATCCTTCTCGAAGAAGCGAGCCAATGTTGCGGCCACCATGACCTCTGCCGCGCGAGTGGTGCCGTCGTCGCATTTGAGCGCAATGGCGATGCCCTGTTCGGGAATTGCAGCGCAGAACACGCCCTCGGCGCCGGTCTTGGCGAAAATGCGGCCAGGAGCGATCTGCATCAGCCTGGTGCAGGCACGGTCAGTGCCGGCAACATAGAAGGGTTCAGCCATGCAGGCCTCGAACAGCCGGCGTGACGCCTTGGCACGCAGCGGCTCCAGGCCGACACCGGTCGCCATCCTGGCAAAGCCATGCGCCAGTCCCTTGAGCGGCACGGCATAGGTCGGGATCGAGCAGCCATCCGTGCCGCAATTGTCGTGCGCCAGAACAGCGCCGGTCAGGCTCTGCATCGTCTCGCGGATCTGCTGCTGCAACGGATGGTCATAACCGACGTAGCCCTGGGGATCGATGCCCTGATGACAGCAGGCGCAGACGAAGCCGGCATGCTTGCCGGAGCAATTGTTGTGCAGCGCCGTCGGCTTCTCGATGGTGCGGGCCTGATGGATTGTTGTTTTCAGGTCAAAGGACCAGTGCGCGCCACATTCGAGCGTGCGGACATCGCGGCCGGCGCGGGCCAGCATCGAGGCGGCGAGGGCAACATGCTCGTCCTCGCCATTGTGGGAGGAGCAGGCGAGCGCCAACTCCTTGTGGCTGAAGCCATAAGCGTCGGCAGCACCACTTTCGACCAACGGCAGGGCCTGCATCGCCTTGCAGGCAGAGCGCGGAAAGACGCCGCTTTCGATATCGCCGACCGAGAAGACCAACTGGCCGTCGCCATCGACCGCAACGATGGAACCGCGATGGCGGCTCTCAACCAGATTGCCACGGGTGACTTCGACGCAGACGGGATTGGACATGAGGAGACGCGGCCTTTGATTTGCTAGACGGCCAGTGATAGCCGCTGCCCAGTGGATTGCCAATCGCCTATGCCGGCGGCCAGCATCAAAATGCGATCTCTCAGGCTGCGTCGCGGATCCTGTAAGCGCAACGTCGGGCACCGAGCAGGATATGCTCCTCCCGTTCGACGGCAGCGCCGAGCACCATGCGGAAAGTCTCCAGCTCCGATCGGCAGAAGCCGGCACAGGCAGATGCGGCAGCACAGATGGGGCAATGGTTCTCCACCAGCACCAGCGAGCCATCTTTGTCCTGCCAGTGATCGGCCATATAGCCTTCCCGCGTGCGGATTGCGGCGAGGTTTGCGACGCGCGACGGCAGATCGGCCGAAAGGTCGATCTCGCTCCGGTAACGTCGAAGCGTCTCCGTTTCGCGCGCCGAGATGACCGCATCGACGGCACCCTGGCCCAACTGGCTGGCCATGGTCGCAAGCAGAGTGGCAGTCAGATCGGCATGGCCATCGGGAAATTGCCTGTTGCCGGCCGCCGTCAGATGCCAGAACTGGCGCGGCCTGCCCCGGCCGGCGGCAGTTTCCGCCACCGGCTCGACCAACCCATCTTCAGCCATCTTCGTCAACTGCTGGCGTGCCGCCTCCGACGATATGCCGAGCGCATCGCCGACGGCTGCAGCCAGCTGCGGCCCGTCGGTTTTCAACAGGATCAGGATTCGATTGGCAGGTGACTGACGCATTTTTCCAAGTTTTATCTTGTTTTAATTCGGCGAGGATGTAATTTTCCAAATTATAACTTGGAAAATAATCAACCGCTAGGGAAAATACCGAGGATCGTCCGATGTCCAGCATCGAAACCACCGCTCCCCTCAAATCAGCCTCCATCTTCACGCTGTTCTCGCCGAGACTTCTGCCTGCGACACTGATGCTGGGCGGAGGCGTCACGCTTTATGCCGTTGAATCCTACATCACCGCCACGATTGCCCCCTCGATCGTCCGCGACATTGGCGGCCTCGAATTGTTCTCGTGGATGACGACGCTTTTCGTCGCCGCCGGGGTACTTGGCTCGATCACGGTTGCGACCCGGCCGAAGGGAATAGGCTTGCGTGCCGTCTATGTTGCAGCGGCACTCACCTTCGGCGTCGGCAGCCTCGCTTGCGCTATCGCGCCGACCATGCCCGTGCTGCTGATCGGGCGCGCCGTTCAGGGCTACGGCTCCGGCATGCTGTCCGGCCTCGCCTATGCCTTCATTCGCTTCATCTATCCGGAACCCCTGTGGCGCAGGGCCTCTACGCTCTACGCTGCCATCTGGGGTGTAGCGACCGTACTAGGGCCGACGCTCGGCGGCCTCTTTGCCGCAGGGAGCGCCTGGCGGGAGGCCTTTCTCATCCTCGTGCCGGTGGCTGTCCTCATGGCGCTCTCGGGGCGCTGGCTGCTGCCCGATGTCGCGGACGACCGGATCGACACCAGAACGCCGCTGATCCAGATCATACTTCTGCTTACCGCAGTTCTATTCGTCAGCATTGCCGGCACGATCGAACATGGATCCTACAAGATGGCGCTGATCGCAGCTTCGATCGTGCTCGTCGCGACGATGGTGCTGATCGAGCACAAGAGCGAAGTACGCCTCCTGCCTTATGGCGCCGTCATGCTCAGCAACCCCATTGCGCGGCTCTACCTGACGATATTCACGATGATGCTGGTGCTGACCAGCGACATCTATATCCCCTACTTCCTGCAGACGCTCCATGGCGTGACGCCGCTGGTCTCGGGCTATCTCGTGGCGCTGGTAGCGCTCGGCTGGACCATCGCGGCCTTCTTCAGCAATTCTTTCTCGGGCAGGTCAGCGGCCGTCGCCATCATTGCCGGCTGCATTCTGGAAACGGCCGCGACCGCATCACTGATCCCCTTCCTGGCAACGAGCACGCCTTTTGACACCGTCGCCAGGTTTGCGCCCGCCGTCATCACGATGTTCCTGATGGGATTCGGCGTCGGTCTCGGCTGGGCGCATCTTGTGACCAGGATCATCGGCATCGCCCGCAGAGCCGAACAGGACAAGGCTTCGGCAGCAATCTCGATGACGCAATCGCTTGGTGGCGCGTTTGGCGCCGCACTCACGGGCGTCATCGTCAATGGCGCAGGCCTGACCCATCCGGGTGGCATTGCCGGCGGCCTCTCCGCAGCAACGTGGCTCTACGCGCTGATGGCCATACCTGGCCTCATCGCCATCGCCCTGTCGCTGACGATCAAGCCAGCTTCAGCATGATCTTGCCGATGTGATCGCTGGTTTCCATCAATCGATGCGCCTCGACCACGTCGTCGAAAGAGAAGGTCCGATAGATGACGGGGGCAACCGTGCCCTCGTCCAGCAGCGGCCAGACTTGGGACAGCAGGTCGTCGCGGATGGCCCGCTTTTCCTCGGCCGTGCGCGGACGCATGGTCGAACCGGTCACAGTCAGCCGCTTGACCATGATCGGCGCAAGGTTGGCCTTCTCCGCCACCGCGCCGCCAAGGAAGGCGATGATGGAAAGGCAGCCGTCCCGAGCGAGCGAAGCGAGGTTCTTCTCCAAATAGGCGGCGCCGATCATGTCGAGGATGATATCGACGCCATGTTCCGTCTCGGTCTTGATGACCTCGGCGAAATCTTCCTCTTTATAATTGATCGCCCGCTTGGCGCCGAGCTTCTCGCAGGCCTCGCATTTTTCCTTCGACCCGGCGGTCGCATAAACCGTCGCACCAAAAGCGTGGGCGAGCTGGATCGCCGTCGTGCCGATGCCGCTGGAGCCGCCGTGGATCAGCACGCTTTCGCCTTCGGTCAGCCCCGCCATCTGGAAGAGATTGGCCCATACCGTAAAGAAGGTCTCCGGGACGGCCGCAGCACGCACGGCGTCATAACCGTTCGGGAAGCGCAGCGCCTGGCCGGCTGGCAGCACGCAATATTCGGCATAGCCGCCGCCATTGGCGAGGCCGCAGACCTTGTTGCCGATCGCAAATTCGGTCACGCCGGGCGCAACGTCGACCACTTCGCCTGATATCTCAAGGCCCAGGATCGGGCTTGCCTCCTTCGGTGGGGGATAGACGCCCTGGCGCTGCGCCACATCCGGCCGGTTGACGCCGGCGGCTTCGACTCGGACCAGGATCTCGCCCGGCTTCAGGACAGGCAAAGGCTTTCGGGCGATGGTCATGACCTCGGGTCCGCCAAAGGACGGCAAATCCACGAAACGCATTTCAGACGGCAAGGGCATGGCGCTATCTCCTCTCCCAGCAAAGCAGTGGAGATAGTTTAGCGCAAAGCGCTTGAAAAGGACCGAGTGCCGGAGGGCGTCAATTCGTCTCGGCCAAGCCGAGGAATGCCGCGCCCATGGCGCTTTCCTTTGCCTTCGCCTTGATACCCGCGATGGAGGTGCTGACCCGGCTAATGTTGTCGATCACGAGCCCCTTCGGCAGCTGCAGGATGCCGATCGAGCAGCGCATCAGCGGGAACTCGGTCTCGACACCACTGCGGTCGTGGCCGCGAATGCGGCCGGCGGCACGATCCTCCGCCGAATAGAGCTCGCGGACGTCGGCGTGGAAATCGGCAAGCAGCCGGTCCAGAACCTCGCGCAGCTCCTGCATGCTCCAGCCGGTGACACCGATGAAGAAATCGTCGCCGCCGACATGGCCGAGGAAATGGCGCTCCGCAAAGAAATAGCGGCGCATCAATGCGGCAAACAACGAGATGGCATGGTCGCCGAGATGGAAGCCGTAGGCATCGTTGAACGGCTTGAAATTATCGAAGTCGCAATAGCAGAAATGCCTGACGTCATCGCCATCCCGGCCGGTGCTCTGCATGAAATCGTGGACCGCCCTGTTGCCGGGAAGACCAGTCAGCGGGTTCTGGTCCTGCGCGATCTTGAGTTGCTTCTCATTGATGACCTTGATGAGCGAGGCAGCCGAGACGATCCCGGCATAATGCGTGCCTTCGGTGACGATCAGGCAATCGCTGCTTTCCATGTTGGCAAAGATCGTCATCAGCGTGTCGGCATCGGAATCAAGCCCGACGATCGGCGCCATCTCGACGAAATGCGAGATCGAGCGCTCGTAGACCTTGTTCTTCAACAGATCGCGGCCGAAAGGTTGATAGATATATTCCTTCAGCTGATACTCGTGAATAATGCCGCGCGGCTCATCATTGGCATTGACGACCGGGAAATAAGCCCGGCGCGGATTGCGGCGGAAGAGTTCGAAAACGCTGTCGATACTGTCGGTTTCACGGATGGTCGGTAGCACCTCAATCTGCTTGCGGATGAGGATTTCATCGAGCGACTGGCTGTTGCGGGCGGCCTTACCGAGATCCTGCAGATGCGGAAAGCTCTGCTTCAGTTCGTTGACCAAGACCGTCGGACGGGCGATGAACCAGCCCTGGACGAGATCGACGCCGAATTCGCGGCAGGTCAGGAACTCCGCCTCCGTCTCGATGCCCTCGGCGATAACGCGCGTGCCGAGGACATGGGCGATGTTGACGAGATTTCTCAGAATATGGCGCTTGCGGGCGCTGCGGTCGATATCGACGATGAAATGCCGATCGATCTTGAGATAATCGACCGGATAATCGGACAGAAGCTTCATTTCGCCGTGGCCGACGCCGAAGTCGTCGATCGCGAGCTTGAAGCCGGCATTGCGCATCTTGGCAACCAGCGCCGAAAACTCCGGCACGATGGTATTGTCGAAACGCTCGGAGAATTCGAAGCAGACGGAGGACGGTGCGATGCCGGCCTTTCTCATATGCTGCAGCAAGCCGTCGACCAGGATGGTGCCTTGCGCAATCAGCCGGACATCCAGATTGAGGAAAAGCGTCGTGGTGGCGATATTGGGCATGGTCGCAAATTTTGCCAGCGCGCGGCTCGAGACCATCTGCTCCAGCCCGAGAAGCTGGCCGGTGCGCTCGGCTTCATCCAGCATGTCGATCGGGCTAGCGAAGCCGATGCGCTCCTGGCCGCGCATCAGGGATTCATAGCCGAAAACGGTGCCCGTACCGGCCTCTACGATCGGCTGGAATGCGTTTTCGATGACGAGTTTGGCGAGAGTGACGATCTGGTCGCTGGCATATCGGCGCAATACGCCCGGCTCGACTGCGGCAGGCAGGGACATGCCCATCTCCACTTGCGAATTCTAATCTAATTTATTTAAGTAAAACTTTGGATTTACCGCGTTTTCGACCCAAGATTGCGCCATAAAGCGTCAACGAAACCTTTCCCCTATGTGAAAGTTTCATGAATGGTAAAGCAATATTAACCATTCGCCGGGACGCATACCCGGCACACGGCAGCCGAGGGGTTGCCGTGACGAGTGGCGTTCAGTGATGATTGCTCGAGTGCCGCTCTGCCTCGTAATCGGCAAACATATCGGCGACGCAGCGGCCGCTCTTTGCCGTCTCGCCGCCATCGTTGGCGGCACGCGGCACCTCGCAAATGTCACCGCGCTTGCGCGCCGCATCCCACATGCGAAGAGCTTCCCGCACGACTTCGCTGCTCGAGGCATAGGTGCCGGTGTCGACCGCTGCCCGGATGCCGGCAGCCTGAAGCGGAGAGATGGAAACCGTTACCATTGGCATGATATTCCTCCCTTGACGTTATCTAGCGAAAATTTGTCTGGAACCATGTTCCGCGGCTTCGACCAGTTTCTTCGAGCACGTCCCTCGACATGCGGACTTCCAGATGAAGATACTGCCGTTACATCAACGCAACGCCGTTCTGCCTGATACGGCAGAGGCACGAAGAGTAACGCCGCTCACGCTTCTTGTCAAAAAGTAGCAGTGCGTTACCCCTTTTGGGAGGTGCACTACTGCCTGAGCACGAGGCCGAAGACCACCAGCGTCCAGCCCTGGAAGATTAGATCGAAGGCCAGGAAAAGGCCGAGGATCCAAAGGCTGTTGACCGGCCAGCCGAGAGCGATAGCGATGCCTGCAACGGCAGTCGCAAGACCGCTGATGACGATCCAAACCCAGCCGCGCTCGGGCTTCAGCTTGCGGCCGACCCAGACGCGGAACGTGCCGGCGATGAGGAGCGCGATGGCAAGGAACAGCGTCAATGCCTCGGAAGCCAACAGCGGATTGGCGAAGGCAAGGATACCGGCAACCGTATAGAGCAGGCCGCTCAACACCCAGAACAGGATATGCTCCCAGCTCCTCACCTGAAAGGCATGGGCCAGATGCACGATGCCGCCGATCAGCATCAGCATGCCGACATAATAGACCGAAGCCACCGTGGCGATGAATAGATTGCCAAGGGCGATGCCGCCACAGATCAGCAGCAATATGCCAAGTCCGATAAACCAACCCCATTTGTCGCGCATCGCGGACGGGGGAACTTCATCAAGAATATCAACCATGACTGCACCTCCTCCTATGAGGAAGTATGGCACAGAAATGCCGTGCGGAAAGAGGTTGCGGATTTTTCGTCAGGTAATACCGGCCACGTGATTTTTTTATTGATTGATCAGTCAATCAAAAATACACTCGTCTTCAGTCTTGGGGATTGACGCTATGCCGAAGGTCGGAATGGAGCCGGTGCGCCGCAAGGCGCTGGTGGATGCTGCGATGCGCGTGATCGGCGATCACGGTTCGCTGACCGTCACCATGTCCGAAATTGCCAAGCAGGCGGGCGTTTCCCCCGCTCTTGCGCATCATTACTTCGGCAGCAAGGAACAGCTGCTGATCGAAACCGTCCGCGTGCATCTACAGCGGCTGCGCGACAGCGTCGTGACGGCGCTCCGCGAGGCGAAAACGCCGCGCGAAAAGCTCTCCGCCGTCATCCGCGTCAGCTTCCAGGCCGATCAGTTCGCGCCGGAAACGATCGCTGCCTGGCTCGCCTTCTACGCCGAAGCGCAACGCTCGGAAGAGACGCGGCGCTTTCTCGTCATCTACGCACGCCGTCTGCATTCCAACCTGGTCGCCAATCTCAAGGCCTTGTGCCCGGCCGGCGATGCCGGGCGGATCGCCGAGGGCGCGGCTGCCATGATCGACGGGCTCTATATCCGCCAGGGCCTTCGCTCCGCGCCGATCAGCACCGAGGCGTCGATCGCGCTGACCGAAGATTATCTGACGACCCATCTCAACGCGTTGAAGGGCTGAAGCGATGCTGACCGTCTGGGGCCGCAAATCGTCATCCAATGTGCAGGCGCTGATGTGGTGCATCGGCGAGCTGGGTCTTACCTATGAGCGCATCGATGCGGGCTTTACCTATGGCGTCAACGACACGCCTGAATTCCTGGCGATGAACCCGAACGGCACGGTTCCGGTGCTGCGGGATGGCGATGACGAGCCGCTCTGGGAAACGGGCGCCATCCTGCGCTATCTCGCCGCCCAATATGGCGAAGATGCCTTCTGGCCGAAGGATGCCCGCCATCGCGCCCAGGCCGACAAATGGGCCGAATGGGCCAAGATCAATATCGCCTTGAACTTCACCGGACCGGTATTCTGGCGCGCGGTGCGGACCGCCCCTGCCCTGCGCGATGAGAAGGCGATCGCTGCGGCTGTAACTGCCCTCGGTGCGAAGCTTGACATCGCCGAGTCGCAGTTCGGACGGCATCGCTTCCTTGCCGGCGATACTCTGACGCTGGCCGACATACAATTCGGGCACGTTCTCTATCGCTATTTCGACATCGACATCCAGCGCCCTGCCCATCCGCGGCTGCAGCGCTACTACGAAAACCTCACCGAGCGGCCTGCTTTTCAAGAGCATGTCATGGTGTCCTACGAAGAATTGAGGGTTCTATAATGCGCGCACAACCGAAAGCCTCGCATTTCATCGACGGAGAATATGTCGAGGACACCGACGGCACTCTTATCGAAAGCATCTATCCGGCGACCGGCGAGGTGATCGCCCGCCTGCACGCGGCAACGCCCGCCATCGTCGAAAAGGCGATCGCGAGCGCCAAGCGAGCACAGCCGGAATGGGCGGCCATGAGCCCAACGGCGCGCGGCCGCATCCTGAAGCGAGCGGCCGAGATCATGCGCGAACGTAACCGCGAGCTTTCGGAGCTGGAAACGCTGGATACGGGCAAGCCGATCCAGGAAACCATTGTCGCCGACCCAACCTCCGGGGCCGACAGCTTCGAATTCTTCGGCGGCATCGCGGCAGCCGGCCTCAACGGCTCCTATATCCCGCTCGGCGGCGATTTCGCCTATACCAAGCGCGTGCCGCTCGGCGTCTGCGTCGGCATCGGCGCGTGGAACTACCCGCAGCAGATCGCTTGCTGGAAGGGTGCGCCGGCGCTGGTTGCCGGCAACGCCATGGTGTTCAAGCCTTCGGAAAATACGCCGCTCGGTGCGCTGAAGATTGCCGAAATCCTTATTGAGGCAGGCCTGCCCAAGGGGCTTTACAATGTCATCCAGGGCGACCGCGAAACCGGGCCGCTGCTGATCAACCATCCGGATGTGGCGAAGGTATCCTTGACCGGCTCGGTACCGACGGGCCGCAAAGTGGCGGCTTCTGCCGCCGGCAACCTCAAGCATGTGACCATGGAGCTCGGCGGCAAGTCGCCGCTGATCGTCTTCGACGACGCCGATATCGACAGCGCCATTGGTGGTGCGATGCTCGGCAATTTCTATTCGACCGGCCAGGTCTGCTCGAACGGCACGCGCGTCTTCGTCAATAGCAAGATCAAGTCCGAATTCCTGAAGCGCCTGAAAGTCCGCACAGACGCCATGCTCATCGGCGACCCGATGGATGAGGCAACACAGATCGGCCCGATGGTCTCCTGGGCACAGCGCGAAAAGGTGCTTTCCTATATCGAAAAGGGGAAGGCCGAAGGCGCAACGCTGCTGACCGGCGGCGGCATCCCCAACAATGTCTCCGGCGAAGGCTATTACATTCAGCCGACCGTGTTTGCCGATGTCACCGACGACATGACGATCGCCCGCGAAGAGATTTTCGGGCCGGTCATGTGCGTGCTCGATTTCGATGACGAGGCTGAGGTGATAGCCCGCGCCAATGCCACCGAATTCGGCCTTTCCGGCGGCGTCTTCACCGCGGATATCACCCGCGCCCACCGCGTCGTCGACCAGCTCGAAGCCGGCACGCTCTGGATCAACACCTACAATCTCTGCCCGGTCGAAATCCCCTTCGGCGGCTCCAAGCAATCCGGCTTCGGCCGCGAGAATTCGCTGGCGGCGCTGGAGCATTATTCGGAACTGAAGACCGTCTATGTCGGCATGGGGCCGGTACAGGCGCCTTATTGATGCAACCTCCGGGCTCAACCCTCGCCCTTCGAGGCCACCTGTGGTGGCACCTCAGGGTGAGGTCGAGAGCTGTTAACCGCAAGCACGGACGATGATCCGCCTCATCCTGAGGTGCTCGCCAAAGGCGAGCCTCGAAGGATCGAGACGGCCACAGGAGATGGATATGGAACAGGCAGATTTCGTCATCGTCGGCTCGGGTTCGGCTGGCTCCGCCATGGCTTACCGCCTGTCGGAAGACGGCAAGCATTCGGTCATCGTTCTGGAATTCGGCGGCAGCGATTTCGGGCCCTTCATCCAGATGCCGGCAGCACTTGCCTGGCCGATGAGCATGGATCGTTACAATTGGGGTTATCTTTCCGAACCCGAACCGCAGCTCAACAACCGTCGCATCACCGCCCCGCGCGGCAAGGTGATCGGCGGGTCCTCCTCGATCAACGGCATGGTCTATGTGCGCGGCCATGCGGAAGACTTCAATCGCTGGGAGCAACTGGGTGCGCAAGGCTGGGCCTATGCCGACGTACTGCCCTACTTCAAGCGGATGGAACATTCCCATGGCGGCGAAGAGGGATGGCGCGGCACGGACGGCCCGTTGCATGTGCGCCGGGGCGATGCGCGCAACCCGCTGTTCCACGCCTTCATCGAAGCCGGCAAGCAGGCGGGCTTTGAAACAACGGAAGATTATAACGGCAGCAAGCAGGAAGGCTTCGGCCTGATGGAGCAGACGACGTGGATGGGCCGGCGCTGGTCTGCGGCGACAGCCTATCTCAAGCCTGCGCTGAAGCGGCCGAACGTAAACCTCATCCGCTGCTTTGCCCGCAAGATCGTCATCGAAAACGGCCGCGCGACAGGTGTCGAAGTCGAGCGGGACGGCAAGATCGAGATCATCAGGGCAAACCGCGAGGTGATCGTCTCCGCCTCCTCGTTCAATTCTCCGAAGCTGCTGATGCTATCCGGCATCGGGCCTGGCCAGCATCTGCGCGACATGGGGATCGAGGTGAAGGCCGACCGGCCGGGCGTCGGTGCCAACCTACAGGACCATATGGAATTCTATTTCCAGCAGACCAGTCTGAAGCCGGTGTCCCTCTATTCCTGGCTGCCCTGGTACATGCAGGGGATTGCCGGCGCGCAATGGCTGTTCTTCAAGAAGGGCCTCGGCACTTCCAACCAGTTCGAGGCCTGCGCCTTCCTGCGCTCCGCGCCCGGCGTCAAACAGCCTGATATCCAGTATCACTTCCTGCCCGTCGCCATCAGCTATGACGGCAAGGCAGCGGCCAAGAGCCACGGCTTCCAGGTGCATGTCGGCTACAATCTTTCGAAATCGCGCGGCAATGTCACGCTGCGTTCCTCCGATCCGAAAGCAGATCCCGTTATCCGCTTCAACTATATGAGCCATCCGGAAGACTGGGCGAAATTCCGCCACTGCGTGCGCCTCACCCGCGAGATCTTCGGGCAGAAGGCTTTCGACGAATATCGCGGACCGGAAATCCAGCCCGGACCGAACGTTCAGACCGACGACGAGATCGACGCCTTCCTGCGCGAACATCTGGAAAGCGCCTATCATCCCTGCGGCACCTGCAAGATGGGCTCAAAGGACGATCCGATGGCGGTGGTCGATCCCGACACGCGCGTCATCGGCGTCGACGGCCTGCGTGTCGCCGACAGCTCGATCTTCCCGCATGTGACCTACGGCAACCTGAATGGTCCTTCGATCATGACAGGCGAAAAGGCGGCCGATCACATTCTCAGCAAGCCGCGGCTGGCACGCTCGAACCAGGAGCCTTGGATCAATCCGCGGTGGGAGACCAGCGATCGGTAGGATGGGCGGGCAGCATTCGGCTCGCCCTATAGCTTGCGGGATTTACGGAAAATCCGTATATTTCTGGCAAGGAGACTGATCATGAAAACGGTAACTGCCGCCGAAGCTTCTAAGAATTTTGGTGCATTTCAAGATGCAGCCATGCGTGATCCGGTTGTCATTACCAAGAACGGCCGGCCTCGAACGGTCCTGCTTGCTTATGAGGACTATCAACGCCTGCTGCGACGGGACAGACAGGTCCAACTGACAACAGAGCTCTCAGATGCCGATATCGCCGCCGTCGAAGCAGCCGAGATGGAAAACGGTCATGAGCATCTTGATGATGAACTAAAACCACATGCTGCCCGCTGAAGTCAAGGTCGGTTTCGTCTTTCGCTATTCCTATCTCTGGCACAGGGAACGACTGGAGGGACGCGAAGAAGGAGTGAAGGATCGCCCCTGCCTCGTCTTGGCATTTGTCATCGATGATGCGGACGGAACCAAGCGGGTTCGTGTTCTTCCCATCACGCATTCGCCGCCGGATAGTGCCTCCATGGCCATCGAACTTCCAGCACCGGTCAAATCCCGACTTGGCCTGGACGACATCCCTTCATGGATCATCCTTTCGGAAAGCAACTATTTTGCCTGGCCGGGACCGGATATTCGGCCATCGGAAACGGAAAGCGGCTATCTCGGACCATTACCGCCAAGCCTTTTCAACGAGGTGAAGCATCGTTTCGTGGCATTGGCACGACAATCGCGCATAGATCGGTCGCCAGAACAGAATAATACTTACTGATCCCCGTTGCATAAAGAGCATCCTCATGCCCCCTATCTATCGCAAGTCCAAGCTGCTCCGCCGTTCCCGCGTTTTCTGGGGTTCATTCAATCTCTGGCGGCCGCGTCTGGTGTTCTGGACGGGCGCTCTGGCGATCGGCGTCATCAGTGTCGGCTTTGCCAAGCTGGCGGATCTGGCCCAACGGGCTTTTACCGGCGTGACGCAATCAGGCCAGTGGACGTGGTTGCTGCCGCTCCTGCTGACGCCACTCGGCTTTGTGCTATCTGCCTATCTTGCAGCGACGCTGTTCCCCAATTCGCAAGGAAGCGGCATCCCGCAGGCGATTGCTGCGAGGCATCTACATCACGAAGAGGATCGCACGAAGCTGTTGTCGCTGCGGCTCGCCT
Organism: Rhizobium pantanalense; assembly: GCF_030182525.1. NCBI lineage: Bacteria > Pseudomonadati > Pseudomonadota > Alphaproteobacteria > Hyphomicrobiales > Rhizobiaceae > Rhizobium > Rhizobium pantanalense. The sequence goes on along the minus strand of NZ_JAQJCH010000006.1, from coordinate 134,679 downwards.
TCGGCAAGATCGTGCTGACCATATTGGGCCTTTTGAGCGGCGCTTCGATCGGCCGCGAGGGGCCGACGGTGCAGGTCGGCGCCTCCTTCATGCTGGCCGTTGCACGCTTCGGCGGCATGGCGCAGGCCAAGGGGCTGATCCTTGCCGGCTCCGCGGCCGGCATCGCTGCCGCCTTCAACACGCCGCTTGCTGGTATCGTCTTTGCCATTGAGGAGATGAGCCGCACGTATGAATCCCGCGCCAACGGTCTGGTTCTGACTGCCGTTATTCTTTCCGGCCTTGCCGCACTCGGCCTTTCCGGCAGCTACAATTACTTCGGCACGACCGACGCCGCGCCGGCGATGCTTCGGGACTGGATTGTCATGCTGATCTGCGGTGTCGGCGGTGGCGCGCTCGGCGCTACCTTTAGCGGGTTGGCGCTCTATGCCGGCATCCGCATCCGCCGCTGGGCACAACCGCAGCCGCTGAAACGCATGCTGATCCTTGCCGGCCTCTGTGGTTTTATCGTTGCCGCCGTCGGCGTGCTTTCCGGCGGCCAAACCTTCGGCACCGGTTACGAGCAAGCCCGCGGCGCGGTGGAAGGACATGCCCTGCCCCCGCTCTTCTTCGTCGAGAAGCTGCTGGCAAGCTTCCTGTCGATGATATCAGGCATTCCCGGCGGCATCTTCGCCCCCTCACTTGCTGTCGGCGCCGGCTTCGGCAGCACGGTCGGCACACTGGTCGGCGGCGGCGCGGCGCTTGCGGCAATCCTCGGCATGGCAGGCTATTTTGCCGGCGTGGTTCAGGCGCCGATGACCGCCTTCGTCATCATCCTGGAAATGACGGGCGATCATCAGGCCGTCATCCCGATCATGGCTGTATCGATGATCGGCTATGTCACGTCACGGCTACTGTCGCGCGAGCCCTTGTATCATGGGCTGTCCCGCGTCTTCATTGCGGCAGCAATCCGCGCCCGGCGTGCCATGGAAAAGGAGGGTGGCGAGGAACACGCCGCCCACTGATTATCGAAGCGCGGCGAGTCCGCAGAGAAAACCGTGAATTCCCTTGCGCCTGATCAGTCAGGCCATCAGCCTGGCGACTTCCGCGTCCTCCGGCTGAGCGATGGCATCGGCGATGGTCGTCGAGAAGAGAACCTTGCGGGTCGCATCCGCCACCCGGGCAAAGACGTGTCGGATTTCGCAGGTCTGCTCACCGTCGCAATCGTCGCAGCGACGATAGGCGGTGAGCGAGAGGCAGGGTAGCGGCGCCAGCGGTCCGTCGATGACCCGCAGGATTTCGCCGAAGGTGATCTCAGCCGCCGGCTTGCGCAGGAGATAACCGCCCTGCTTGCCGCGGCGGCTGATGACGATACCCTGATGTTTCAGGTCGAGAAGGATCTGTTCGAGGAACTTCTTCGGAATCTTCTGCTGGACGGCGATGTCGGAAATCATCATCGGCTCGCCCGCCTCGGATTGGGCCAAGGCAGACAGCGCCCGCAGCGCATATTTTGCTTTCTGAGTAATCATTTCGAACCGCTTCACACACACATGCGATACGTCCGGTCGAGCGATTCGGCCGGTCCGCTATAGAACTTCTCAGCCCTCGTCCCCGGGGCAAATTTCGAAGCACTCACACCCTTGGCGCACCGCCAGGAAACGTTAGCAACCCAGACTTGTTATCATTCTTTGTCGCTATGCCCATAGTTTAGCGCAAAATCCGCCGCAGCGCATCATTTTGGGCATCACTTCCGATTTCCATTTGACAAGCTATGTGTAACTCTACTATTTCTATAGACATTAAAGCAAGCACTTAAACATGGTCAGCCATATCAGGTGCTTCCGAAGGGCCGCTTCCGGCGGCAAAACGCCTTGGTTAACAGCCGAGGCGGTCGCTTTTCCTTATCGGTGCTGCTTCATGGAGATATTTACTCTCCAGCCGCGCCTTTCGAAATCTATTTTTCTGTCCGCTGCCGTTGCGAACTGCGATACTCGCGGCAATATCAGGACAGGATTCCCCATGACTGCCATTACCCTTATTGAAGATGCTGCGACGCTCAACAGCCAGCTTGCATCGCTCGATCTTGCCGGCCGCCTGTCTCTTGTGGCCGGCCTCGGTGGCCGTGCCGTCTTCACGACGTCGCTCGGGATCGAGGATCAGGTGATCACGGCGGAGATCGGCAATCACCGCCTGCCGATCGAAGTGGCGACCCTGCAGACCGGCCGCCTCTTCCCGGAAACGCTCGCTCTGATCGACGAGACGGAAAGCCAATATGATATCAACATCGTTCGCTACGAGCCGGAACAGGCCGATATAGACGCCTATGCCGAAAAATACGGTCTGAACGGTTTCTATGAGAGCGTCGAAGCCAGGCATGCCTGTTGCGGCGTGCGCAAGCTGAAGCCGCTTGCGCGCGCACTGTCAGGCGCCAGCATCTGGATCACCGGCCTGCGCCGCGGCCAGTCCGCCAACCGCGCCGATACGCCCTTCGCCGAATTCGATCCCGAGCGCAACTTGGTCAAGATCAACCCGCTTGCCGATTGGGATATCGACACCATCCGCGCCTATGTCGCCGACAACAGCGTTCCGGTGAACCCGCTGCATGCACGCGGCTATCCCTCGATCGGCTGCGAACCCTGCACCCGTGCCATCAAGCCGGGCGAGCCCGAGCGGGCCGGCCGCTGGTGGTGGGAAAACGATGAAAAACGCGAATGCGGCCTGCATCTCCACGAAGAAGGTGCTGCCGCACCAGCACAATAATACGCCCGCCGGCTCCCGGCACCGATCCGAAGCGCGTTTCCTACGCCGCTGTTCAACCGGGAACCAACGCATCCATTCTTTCCGGCCAAGTTTCGGTCGGGACATTTGAAAGTTCTGGAGTGATAAATGCCTGATAGCCGTCCGGATACGGAAATCTCCCATCCGCAAAGCGCCAAGCCACCGCTCGATCCACATCTGAAGGCGCTGGAAAATGAGGCGATCCATATCTTCCGCGAGGTTGCGGCCGAATTCGAGCGTCCTGTCATGCTCTATTCGATCGGCAAGGATTCATCGGTGCTGTTGCATCTGGCCCGCAAGGCCTTCTATCCCGGCCGCGTCCCCTTCCCGCTCCTGCATGTGAACACTGGCTGGAAATTTGCCGAGATGATCACCTTCCGCGACGAGATCGTGAAGAAGTATGATCTCGACCTGATCGAGCACATCAATCCGCGCGGCAAGGCGGAGAATATCACGCCCTTCACCTATGGCTCGGCGCGCTACACCGATATCATGAAGACGGAAGCGCTGCGCCATGCGCTCGATGCCGGCCAGTTCGACGCCGCTTTCGGCGGTGCCCGCCGCGACGAGGAAGCCTCGCGCGCCAAGGAGCGCATCTATTCCTTCCGCACGCCGGACCATCGCTGGGATCCGCGCAACCAGCGCCCGGAACTCTGGAACATCTATAACGGTCAGATCCGCAAGGGCGAAAGCGTTCGCGTCTTCCCGCTCTCCAACTGGACCGAAGTGGATATCTGGCGCTACATCCAGGCTGAAGAAATTCCCATCGTGCCGCTCTATTTCGCAGCGAAACGCCCCATCGTCGAGCGCGACGGCATGATGATCATGGCAGCAGATCCAAGGCTCGAGCTGCTGCCGGGCGAAACCAAGCGCGAGGAAGTCATCCGCTTCCGCACCCTCGGCTGCTTTCCACTGACCGGGGCCATCCGTTCCACTGCGACGACACTGGAAGACATTATTGCAGAGCTGGAAATCGCCACGGTTTCCGAACGGCAGGGACGCGCTATCGACCGCGACCAGTCCGGCTCCATGGAAAAGAAGAAGCGTGAAGGATATTTCTGAGATGACCGCAAACGCCAACGTCGTCACCCTGCCCGCCAGTGGGCCTGCTGCCGAACCGGCAAAGGCTCTCCGCGATTCGCGCCCGCTTCGCCTGATTACCTGCGGCAGCGTCGATGACGGCAAGTCCACGCTGATCGGCCGTCTCCTCTGGGACACCAAGGCGGTCAAGGAGGACCAGGCCGCCACGCTACAGCGCGATTCCACCGGCAAACAGAACGATCTCGGCCTGCCCGACTTCGCGCTGCTGCTCGACGGTCTGCAGGCCGAGCGCGAGCAGGGCATCACCATCGACGTCGCCTATCGCTATTTCTCCACCGACAAACGCTCCTTCATCGTCGCCGACACGCCCGGCCATGAGCAGTACACCCGCAACATGGCAACCGGCGCCTCCACCGCCGATCTCGCCGTGCTATTGGTCGATGCGCGCATGGGCATCCTCGAACAGACCCGCCGCCATGCGACGATCGCGTCGCTGCTTGGCATCAAGCAGTTCGTGCTCGCCGTCAACAAGATCGACCTGACGAACTACGACCGTGCCGGCTTCGAGAAGATCTCCAACGACTTCCGCGAATTCGCCCTTTCGCTCGGCGTCAAGCAGATCACCGCGATCCCGATGTCGGCATTGAAGGGTGAAAATGTCGTCTATTCCGGCCAGGCTGCGATGCCGTGGTACACCGGCCCGACGCTGGTCGAAACGCTGGAACTGGCGACCGTTCGGTCGGCCCAGACGGTCGGCTTCCGTCTTTCGGTACAACGCGTCTCCCGTCCCGGCGAAAGCTTCCGCGGCTATCAGGGCACCGTTGCCGGCGGTTCGGTAAAGCCGGGCGACAGCGTCATGATCCTGCCGTCGGGCATGGTCGCCAACGTCTCGAAGATCGTCACCTTCGATCTCGTGCGCAATGCGGCGGTTGCCGGCGATGCCATCACCCTCGTTCTCGACCGCCAGGTCGACGTGTCGCGCGGCGACATGATCGTCGCGATTGACAGTCAGCCGCAGACCGGCCTCTCCTTCGACGCTCAGATCGTAGCACTACAGCCTGAGGGCATCGAGCCCGGCAAGCGCTACTGGCTGAAGAGTGGTAGCCGCCGCCAGCGTGTGCAGGTGCAACCGATCGCCCAGCTTGAGCTGAAGACTGGTGCCTGGGCGCCAGCGCAGGCGCTGTGGATGAATGCCATCGGCAAGGTTCGCTTAACCTTCGATGAGAGTGCCATCTTCGACCCCTATGAGCAGAACCGCTCGACCGGCTCCTTCATCCTGATCGATCCCGAAAGCAACAACACAGTCGCCGGCGGCATGATCACCGGCAAGCGCTCGGACGTTGGTGGCATCCACAAGGAAGGACAGCGTGTTCTCCTGTCGCTGCCGGCCGATCTCGCCGAGCAGATCATGGCAAGCGAACTCTTCGCCAGCCGCCGCGATGAAACGGACGTGCGCCGCGTCACCGCCGCACAGGCCGCGGAAATCTGGGCAAACGCGGCAAGCGACATCTGATCGCTCGACCTCCAGCTCACTGATCGGCGGCTCTGTCAAAAGATTTGCCGCCGTTCAGAACCTGGCTTACCCCTACGAGCGCTCGTGCTGGCAGCAAGGTTCTGCCCGTGTCTGGATGAGACGCAGCTCGATTATGCAAACAACAATTGTCGGGTCGTAGCGTGAAAACTTTCCAATCAACAACGGTACAAGGCGCCATAAGATTTCATGACATACCGGGACCAGAGGGTGAGCCGCCGTTGCTCTTCATCCACGGTCTCGGATGCGCATCTTCGTGCGACTATCCTACGGTTGCGGCAAATCCGGCCCTGTCAGGACGGAGATTGTTGCTGATCGATTTGCCGGGATCAGGTTTCAGCGACCATCCTGCCGAATTCGGATACGGCATCGCCGACCACGCTCAAACGATCGTCGAATTTATTCGCGTCTCGAAGCTGGAGTCCGTCGATCTTTTCGGCCACAGCATGGGCGGCGCCGTCGCCATCAAGGTCGCTCATCTTCTGCATGAGCGCGTGCGGCATCTTATGTTGAGCGAGCCCAATCTCGATTCGGGAGGCGGCTTTTTCAGCCGCAAGATCGCCGAGATGAGCGAGGCCGACTATTTGGCACATGGCCATGCTGACCTCATTCGGACCTGCATGACGGACGGAAATGACATCTGGGGTGCATCTCTGTCGATATCGTCGCCCTACGCCGTTCATCGTTCCGCATCTTCCCTGGTTCTGGGCGATTTTCCGACCTGGCGCGAACAATTATATCAATTGCCGATGCCAAGGACGGTGATCTTCGGCGAAAACTCGCTGCCCGATCCGGATTGGGAAGCCCTGCCAAGACACGGAATCGGTGTGGAGATGGTCGATCAGGCGGGGCATTCGATGGCTTGGGAAAACCCTCAAGGCCTGGCGGCTGCCATAAGCCGGGGATTGACCCGGCAATAGGCTTCCCCCGATTTTTCGCTCATGAGCCGATGCCAGCGAGAGGCTAGAGGCTTGCGACGACGGCAGCCAGTGTTGCCATGCGAGCTTCATCACGTTTGTAAAAAATCCACTGCTTGATGCGCTTCGGCCGCACCAGGCCCGCTTGCACCAGAATGCGCATGTGCTCGCTCAGCGTTGCCTGAGATATCTGCAGCTTCTCGGCAATGAGGAGCGCACAGACGCCATCCTCCATAAGATCGCCATCGAGCTGCGGCGCAAAATGGGCGCAAGGATCCTTCAGCCATCGCAGGATGATGAGACGGCGTTCGTTGGCCAAGGCCTTGATAAGATCGAGCTCTTGCATTTCGTCACTTTGCTAAGTAACAAAGTTATTGTCAACTTCTGCCTGCGAGATGCCAATGCTTCCCGACACAACGATCACCCCCGAGCGCATTGCAGAAACCGAAAAGCGCATACGCCCTCATATCCGCCACACGCCGGTTCTGCATTCGGATCTCGCGGATTTCGACCTTGCCGCGGGGCCGCTGGATTTCAAGCTCGAGTTTCTGCAGCATTCCGGCTCGTTCAAGGCGCGTGGCGCCTTTTCCAGCCTGCTCGGCAGAGACGTGCCGGCCGCCGGTGTAGTTGCGGCATCCGGTGGCAATCATGGTGCAGCGGTCGCCTATGCCGCGATGCGGCTTGGCATTCCCGCGACGATCTTCGTGCCGAGCGTGACTTCGCCAGCCAAGGCCGAGCGCATCCGGAGCTACGGCGCGAACCTCGTCATCGGCGGGGAGCGTTATGCCGACGCCCTTGCCGCCAGCCAGCAGTGGAGCGAGGAGCGCGGTGCCGTGGCGATCCATGCCTATGACCAGCCAGAGACGTTGCTTGGGCAAGGAACGATCGGGGGCGAGATCGAGGCTGATATCCCTGATATCGACACGCTGCTCGTCGCCGTCGGCGGCGGCGGATTGATCGGCGGAATTGCGGCCTGGTTTCAGGGACGCGTTCGCGTCGTCGCAGTCGAACCGGAAGGTGCACCGACGCTCTGGCAGGCCTTCGAGGCCGGGCATCCGGTTGACGCTCCCGCAGGCAGCATTGCTGCCGACTCACTAGCGCCGAAGCGCGTTGGCGAGCTGATGTTCCCGATCGCCCGTGCCTATGCGCAGCGCCCCGTGCTGGTATCCGACGACGAGATCCGGCAGGCGCAGCAGACATTGTGGGACAGGCTGCGGATCGTCGCCGAACCCGGTGGTGCGACGGCCTTTGCCGCACTGCTCGCTCGCAAATATGTCCCGGCGCTCGACGAGCGAGTGGCTGTGCTGCTTTGCGGCGCCAACACGACGGCTGTTCGGTTCGACTGAGTCGTTCTGTCGGTTGGCGACTTGCCTTGGGGCGGCCGCTCCGAGGCGTGATCTTATCGCAATATTTCCTCGAGTGCCGCCACTAGCCGGTCGCACTCCTCATCCGTTCCAATTGTGATGCGCAGGAAGTCGTCGATACGCTCGGCGGAAAACCGTCTTACCAGAATGTTCCTGCTCCGAAGCTCCGCCGCCAGTTCCACACCCGGCCGGTTCGGATGCCGCGCGAACACAAAATTGGTCGATGATGGAAGGACGTGAAAACCCATTTCCCTAAGCGCGGCGGCCAGACGTTCCCGGCTGGCGATGATCATGGCACGATGGCGTTCGAACCAATCGCGATCCTTCCAGGCCGCTACCGCACCTGCCTGCGCGAGCCGGTCGAGAGGATAGGAATTGAAGCTGTCCTTGATCCTTTCCAGAGCTTCGATCAGCGGTCTCTGACCAACAGCGAAACCGACACGCAAGCCGGCAAGCCCGCGCGACTTCGACAGGGTCTGGATCACCAGGAGGTTTGGGTATGCCCGGACAAGCGGAACGACGCTCTCGCCGCCGAAATCGACATAGGCCTCGTCGATGACGACGACCTGATCGGGATGATCCTTAACAAGGCTTTCAATATCGGCCAGAGGCAGGCCGATTCCTGTCGGCGCGTTGGGATTGGGCAGAATGATCGCGCCGCAGGACTGGCGATAAGCGTCGAGGCGGACCCGCATCTCCGTATCGACCGGAACTTGGCGGAAGGCGATACCATAGAGGCGGCAATAAGTCGGATAGAAGCTGTAGCTGATGTCGGGGAAAAGCAGGGGCTCCTCATGATTCAGCAGCGCCTGGAACGTGTGGGCCAAAACCTCGTCCGATCCATTACCGACGAAGACCTCGTCCTTGTCGAGCCCGAAACTCTCGGCGATTGTAACACGCAACTCCCGCGCCATCGGATCCGGATAGAGCCGAAGCGTATCGGACGTGGCCTTCGAAATCGCCTCCAGGGCCATTGGCGAAGGACCGTAAGGGCTCTCATTGGTATTGAGCTTGGTTATGCCGCTCGTGGCCGGCTGCTCGCCGGCGACATAGGGGATCAAGGAATGAACAATAGGGCTCCAGAAGCGGCTCATCGTGATTTCCAGATTAGGCGGTTACGGGCAGTTCAGTATCGCGTATTTCAATTTTACGGGCTGTGCGGTCGCAGACGCCACAATAGAGCAGCATTCTTTCGGCGCCATACGGCGTTATACACTTACCCGTTAGCAGTTGAAGCAGGGCATAGTACCATGTGCGGCGTGTATTCGAGCTGCTTGAAGATGCCCCTCATTTTTGTTTCGCCCCCCGGGATTAGTGCCCATTGTTCGGTAGTGGGTTCTGGCTCCAAGTGAACTTTCTCCAGAACTGCTATGTTGTCATCACTCTCCAGTCTAAATGTGGTGATCCAATTCAGGCTTCCGAAGTTAGCGGTCACTTGAACGCGGTGCGAACCGACATCTGTAACCTTCACTGCCTTTTAAAGGATTTCATAGCGGGAGTTTGAAACAAGAACCAAGTCGCCGCTCCTAACCGCCCAATATTCCCCCTTACAGGAATTTCCCAAAGCGTGAAGCTCGCTTGAAATGAATTTTCGGACGAGTGCACTCTCGTTGTCTCCGGAACAGGAGTTCACGAATATACCACATAAAAAAAGAGCCATAAGGGCATGTGGCCTCCACCCATATGAACCTCCACTATTTGCCATTAAGGTACCTCTTTGCCCTACGCAACCATTGCGTGTCGCTACCTTTTAATCGCGACCGGTTAGGGGCCCTTAAATTGATTTCTTAAAGTTTTAAGAGGAATATGTTCGCCATAAACGACGCGCGCCAAAGCGTTGGCGTAGCGTCTCGCGCAGTGCGAAATGTCCGCTGTTGGTGCAAAATTGCCGCCGCCAATGTGGTGCCTGTTGCTATCTCAATCCACTTTTTTGCATAGCCGTTGAAGATTGGCCCGCATGGGCCGTGATTCATGGTTGGGCAGCAACGGGCAAAACATCGCAGCTTTTCGCGAACAGCCTCTCGCTCAGAAAATCGACGAAAACCCGAACCTTGGGCGACATATGGCGGTTGGACGGCCAGAGCAGATGGAAATGGCCGGGTTCGTCGATGAAATCGTCGAGGACCGTTCTGAGATTTCCTTCCGCAAGCGTGCTGCGCACGAGAAAATCCGGCATACAGCCGATGCCGAGGCCGGCAATGGTCGCGCCGCGCACCGCTTCCATATTGTTGCAGGAGAAGGCCGTTCGCATGCGCAGATCCGCCTCGCTCTCGGGCATTTTCAATGGCCAATCCTGCAGCTTACCGCTATTCGGGAAACGAAACCTGATGGCCAGATGCTCGTTGAGATCACGCGGGCAATCGGGAATGCCGAAGCGTTCGAGATAGCTGGGCGCGGCGCAGAGCAACATCTGAAACGGGCGCAAGGTGCGTGATATCAGTCGAGAGTCCGGCAGATCGCCGCTGCGGATCGCGACATCGACCCCCTCCTCGATCATATCGACGATACGGTCGTTGAAATCGATGTCGAGCTCGACCTCGGGATATCGAGCGACGAATTCCGGCACGACGGGCAAGAGGAAGTGATAGCTGACAATGGGTACGCTGACCCGCAGCCGCCCGCGCGGCACGGCGACCGCCTGCGCAAGCGAGGCTTGCGCATCGTCGAGATCGTCAAGCACGCGCCGGCAACGCTCGTGAAAGAGCCGCCCTTCCTCGGTCAACCGAATGCTGCGCGTGGAACGCTGCAGCAACCGGACGCCAAGCTGATGCTCCAGATTACTGACCGCCTTGCCGACAGCGGAGGCCGAAAGGCCGAGCACACGTCCGGCAGCGGCAAAGCTGCCGAGATCCGCGGTGCGAACGAAGGCTGTCAATCCGCTTAAACGATCCATGGGCGCACTCCATTCGAGAGTTTTATTCCGGTATATATGGAAAAATAGCGCAATTATCATGTGATTGCAGCGAATATATCTTGGCGCGGTCATTTGAAGCGCAGGCGCGGACCTCTGGCCAACATCACTCTCAGGATTGCCTGCCGCTTCCTTCCTTGCTCGAACCCAACGGTAATCCGATGACCTCTCCCCAGACAAAGGTCGCAAGTCCGACCGAGAAATTCTTCGTCCTTGTCGCCGTCTGCTGCGCTGCAGCGGCGATGCCGCTGACATTCACTGGCCCAGCCGTCGCCCTGCCGGCCATCAGCCGCATGCTCGGCGGCAGCCCGATCGCGCTCAACTGGGTCACCAACGCCTTCATGCTGACCTTCGGCAGCTGCCTGATGGCCTCGGGCGCGCTCGCAGACAGTTTTGGCCGCCGGCGCATCTTTCTGACCGGCGTCGGTTGCTTCGCGCTGTTCTCGGCCGGATTGGCGCTGGCCAACAACATCGTCTGGTTCGATATACTGAGGGCACTGCAGGGCCTCGGCGCCGCGGCCGCCTTTTCCGGCGGCATGGCCTCGCTGGCTCAGGAGTTCGAAGGGACGGCAAGGACGCGCGCCTTCAGCATCGTCGGCTCCAGCTTCGGCGTCGGTCTCGCCTTCGGGCCGATTGCATCCGGCCTGATGATCGATGCCTTCGGCTGGCCCTCCATCTTCATCCTCGTGGTTGCACTCGCATTGCTCGCACTTGGCCTCGGCGCCTGCTTTCTGCGCGAATCCAAAGATCCCGATGCGGCGGGGCTGGATTGGCCGGGCGCCCTGAGCTTTACACTTGCCTTGACGCTCGTCACCTATGGCGTCCTGCGCGCGCCGGAAACCGGCTGGAGTGATCCGCTCGTCATCGCCCTGCTGGTCGGCGCCGCAATGCTCTTTCTTGCCTTCGCTATCATCGAGCGCTTCGTGAAGCGACCCATGCTGGATCTCAGCCTGTTTCGCTATCCGCGTTTCGTCGGCGTGCAGCTTCTGGCGGCAGCACCCGCCTACGCTTTCGTCGTTTTGCTGATCCTGCTGCCCGTGCGCTTCGTCGGCATCGAAGGCATGAGCGAGATCGCCGCCGGACGGATGATGGTCGCGCTTTCGGCGCCGCTGCTCATCCTGCCGATCGTCGCTGGGCTCCTCACCCGCTGGTTCAGCCCCGCAACGATCTGCGGCACCGGCCTCATCATCTCGGCGACAGGCCTTTTCTGGCTTAGCCATTTTGCCGCCGGCTCGGCCCCATCCGCTCTCATCGGTCCGCTGCTGACGATCGGGGGCGGCATCAGCTTGCCCTGGGGCCTGATGGACGGGCTTGCCGTCAGCGTGGTCCCCAAGGAGCGGGCCGGCATGGCGACCGGCATTTTCAGCACCACCCGCGTCGCCGGCGAAGGGGTCGCGCTTGCCATCGTCAGTGCCATCCTCTCCGCCTTCATTCAATCGAATCTCGGCGTATCCGCCGGCGAGCACGCCGCTATGGCTGCGCAGCAGCTCGTGACAGGCAATCTGACCGCCGCGGCATCGACTGCGCCGGCGATCGGGCATGACACGCTTATTCTGGGTTATAGCAACGCCTTCGGCGCACTCCTCTGGCTTCTGACTGCCATCACTGTCCTGACGGCGATCATCGTCTTTTCCTTCCTTGGCCGTTCATCATCGACCGTTGCCGCAGAGGATGCAGAGCAATTGGACGAGGATGAAGATGCGCTTCGCGTATCGAAAGCCTAAGCAGCATTGATGACTGGCCGGAAGGTAACGCGGCCAGTCCGCCCACTGACGACGGCATAGCAAGAAGGCGAATCGAAGGCCAAACACGGCCGAAAACCTTACCGCGTCGCAACAGAATATTTCGAAACCACATAAAATGTGCGCACCAGATTCGTGCGCCGACGATCTTCGCAGCGGCGTCAGGCTGGCGTTTGCATTCGCCGCTGCTATATCATATCCCCATGATATCAGACCGGTTTTTGAAGATTATTGCCTGGACCTATATTGCGGCGCTTATTGGCGTAACGCTTGCACATCTCAATTGGCAGGCGACATTCGGCAATCCGTTTGACATCTTTCGCGCCGTTGCGCTCTGCGTAGCAGGCATGCTTGCCCGCCTCGCCTACCCGCAGTCTCCCTCCTTCACCTGCCTCCTGATGATCGGCAGCGTGCTGGCGCTTTCCGTTTCGCATCTATTGGCAAGCGGCAATTATGGGTCGCCGCTCGACATCATCGTCGGCATGACCAGCGGGCTCTGGGGCATCATGATCGGCTCTATCTTGAGCAAACTCATCGTTTCAGCCTCGAAGCGGCCAGCCTCATACTAACCGGCCGGAAGAACCGGCGAGGGCTTCAATAGACACTCTTCAGTTGCCACGCAGGGGTGATAACAGCCGACTAAGCTATTAAAAGGACAACTGCATTTGGCCGAGCGCGTCGCAACAAATATTACCGAATAATATTCGAATAAGATAAAGAACCGCATTCTATCTTAAAATGACTATTGCGTAGCCAATATTATGCAGAACTTAGCATTTTGTTTGCGCCTGTTGCTTTCTTGCAACTTGAACTTAAATTTCACGAAAAAGTCATCCCGAGAAAAATATATCATATAACTTTGTAGGAATTCGTCTTTAATAGCGACCAGAAGCGGGTGGGGCCCGTTTCTCCCGAGTCGGGGTTTTAAACAGGGATAGGGTTAAGGCACGTCGATTTTCGGCGCGATTGCCTATGCCCAATCTATATTGGATTGGAGTTTTTATGAACATCAAGAGCCTTCTTCTCGGCTCCGCTGCTGCCCTGGCAGTAGTTTCTGGCGCTCAGGCAGCCGACGCTATCGTTGCTGCCGAGCCGGAACCGCTCGAATACGTCCGCATCTGCGACGCATATGGCGCTGGCTACTTCTTCATTCCGGGCACGGAAACCTGCCTCAAGATCGGCGGTTATGTCCGTACCGAAGGAAAGTGGTACGATGCCTACAACCCGACCAGCCGGAACGGCACGCTGTGGCACACGCGCGCTCATCTGAGCCTCGACACTGCGACCGACACCGAATACGGTCCGCTGAAGACCAACACGGTCATCCGTTGGGACTGGCAGGATGGCGGCGCGACCACCACGAAGCTGCTGTTCGCAAACATCAGCCTCGGCGGTTTCCTCGTCGGTAAGGCTGACTCCCAGTACAACTCGTACATCGGTTACGCCGGCAACGTCATCAACGACGACGTGGTCAATGACGGTCCGTACGAACTGAACCAGTTGACCTACAACTACGACGCCGGCAACGGCTTCACGGCTGTGATCTCGGTTGAAGACTCGAACTCCGGTTCAGGCGCTACGGGCGTCAACGGCGAAGACAGCTCCGACCACTACGCTCCGGACGTCGTTGCCGGTGCTGGTTACAAGGCTGGCAACTTCGGCTTCAAGATCGTCGGCGGTTATGACTCCATCGTCGAAGAAGGCGCCATCAAGGCTCGCGTCGATGCCGACTTCGGCGTCTTCAAGGCCTTCGTGATGGGCGGCTGGAACACCGACGGCGACAAGCTGAACAAGTACGCAAACGCCAACGGCGCCGGCGCCGCCAAGGGCATCGGCTGGGGCGACTGGGCTGTCTGGGGCGGCGTCACCGTTCCGATCAACGCAAAGCTGCAGGCAAACGCTCAGGTTGCCTACACCGATTCGAAGATCTTCGCGGCAACCGCAAACGTCCGCTGGAACCCGGTCAAGAACCTGCAGATCACGCCGGAAGTATCCTACACCAACTGGGACTCCATCAATCAGGACCAGTGGGCTGGCGTTCTCCGCTTCCAGCGTAGCTTCTAAGACCACTTTACTGAGATCTGATCTGACTTGACCCCTGATCGGATGGGGATCGGCCTTACTTCCAGCGAAGTCGGGCCGATCCTTCCGAGACAGGGGTAAGTCATTTTTTCTGAAGGCTGGCTCTGCAACATGCCGTCTGAAATCTCGATCTTCCTCATCGACACCAGGCATTTTTTATCGTAGAGACAGCTCATGTCTTTCGCTCACGCATATTCCGCACGATTTTATTCGTACCGCTGCTCTCAGCGGAGACGGGCCTGTGCGTAGTTAGAATAGACACGACAGCAAAGACCCGAACAGCCGCTAGTTCTACCTGGCGGCTTTTTTGTCGCCACGGTATGACCCCAAAAGGAACCGATACCGTGTTGAATTCCACTGACGACTTGCGCATTGTCGAGATCACGGCGCTGACGCCGCCCTCTCGAATTATCGATGAAATTCCCCGCGACGAGGCGGTGACAGCGACTGTCACCGGGGCGCGCAACGCCGTCCACAACATCCTGTGCGACGAAGACGACCGGCTGATCGTCGTGATCGGCCCCTGCTCCATCCACGATCCGGTCGCAGCGCTTGATTACGCGGCACGGCTGAAGGAACAGCGCGACCGTTTCTCAGACGATCTGGAAATCGTCATGCGCGTCTATTTCGAGAAGCCGCGCACGACGGTTGGCTGGAAGGGCCTGATCAACGACCCACATCTCGACGGCAGCTACCGCATCGAGGAAGGCCTGCGCATCGCCCGCAAGCTGCTGTTCGACGTCAATGAGATCGGTCTGCCGGCAGGCTGCGAATATCTCGATACGATCACGCCGCAATATATTTCCGATCTGGTGAGCTGGGGCGCGATCGGCGCAAGGACGACTGAAAGCCAGGTGCATCGTCAGCTGGCATCAGGTCTATCCTGCCCCGTCGGCTTCAAGAACGGCACGAATGGCGACGTGCGCATCGCGCTCGATGCGATCGTCGCGGCATCGCAGCCGCATCATTTCCCGGCCGTGACCAAGGAGGGTCTTGCGGCGATCGCCTCGACCCGCGGCAATGATGATTGTCACATCATCCTGCGCGGCGGCAGAGAGCCCAATTATGACGCCGAAAGCGTGCAGGCGACAGCGGAACAGTCCCTCAAGGCCGGGCTCGAGCCACGCATCATCATCGACGCAAGCCACGCCAACAGCAGCAAGAACCCGGAAAACCAGCCGCTTGTCGTCACATCGGTCGCGAAGCAGGTCGCTGGGGGCGATCGGCGAATCAAGGGCATGATGATGGAGAGCAATCTCGTCGCCGGCCGCCAGGATCTCGTGCCGGGCAAGCCTTTGGTTTACGGCCAAAGCATCACGGACGGCTGCATCGATTGGCCGACCTCGGTGCATACGCTGGAAGATCTGGCGAAGGCTATCCGCGCACGACGCCGGGCACGCTAACGCGTGTCTCATTCGGGAGGCAGGTTCAGGTCAAATACGTCGGTAGTGCGCGAGGCTCAGATAGTTTTTTCTAGGGCCGCGCACATGCCACATCTCCGCCCAATCACCGGACGTGCGAAAGAACAGACGGCCCCGATAAAGATCGGGACCGCAGTGATGGCTGACGCGCTGCGAGGCGCCCTCACCGATGCGAATGAATTCCGAAAGATTGGGGAAACGCACGACGAGATCGTCGTCGGCATCGTCAAGCCGATAGGTGCGGCTGCTTCTCAGCGTCGCGTGGTCGCTTCGCGTATCGCCATGCTCCTCGAACTGGACAGGCGTAACGAACGCCTGCCCTTCGAATGTGATCAGGGAGCGATTGAAGCGATCGATGATCCGCCGCTTCACCTCCCATGTGCCGAGGAAGGGACTCAGCCGGCCAACGCCGGCCGACCCTTGCATCAGGACACCGCGCGCTGTGCTGCGTCAGCCTGCCGGCGGGGCAGTTTCCAGCCCGGCCGGATGAAGTGGCAGGTATAGCCGTTCGGATAGCGCTCCAGATAATCTTGATGCTCCGGCTCTGCTTCCCAGAAATCGCCGGCCGGTGCGACCTCGGTGACGACCTTGCCGGGCCACAGGCCCGAAGCGTCGACATCGGCGATCGTATCCAGCGCGACCTGCTTCTGCTCTTCGCTGGTGTAGAAGATCGCCGAGCGATAGCTCAAGCCGACATCGTTGCCCTGGCGGTTGCGCGTGCTCGGATCGTGGATCTGGAAGAAGAATTCCAGCAGATCGCGATAGCTGATCTTCTGCGGATCGAAAATGATTTCGATCGCCTCGGCATGGGTGCCGTGGTTGCGGTAGGTGGCATTGCGGACATCGCCGCCACTGTAGCCGACACGCGTCGAGATGACGCCGTTATAACGGCGGACGAGATCCTGCATGCCCCAGAAGCAACCGCCGGCGAGAACTGCACGTTCCGTTGTCATCTTACATCCTCCACTTGATCGATGTAGTCACCATAGCCTTCTGCTTCCATGCGGTCACGCGGCACGAAGCGAAGTGAGGCGGAATTGATGCAATAGCGCAGGCCGCCGCGATCGATCGGTCCGTCTGGGAAAACATGGCCGAGATGGCTGTCGCCGTTGGCCGAGCGCACTTCGACGCGCACCATGCCATGCGACATGTCGGTCAATTCGCTGACATTGGCGGGTTCGATCGGCTTGGTGAAGCTCGGCCAGCCGCAGCCGGAATCGAATTTATCGGCGGAGGCAAAAAGCGGCTCGCCGGAAACGATATCGACATAGATGCCGGGCTGCTTGTTATAGAGATATTCACCGGAGCCGGGACGTTCCGTGCCGCTCTGCTGCGTCACGCGGTACTGCTCAGGGGTAAGCTTGGCGATGGCCTCTGCCGTCTTGCTGTATTTGCCCATTGTTGTTCTCCTTGCCCCTTGGCACGCCCTCCGAGCTTGGCCTGGTCCTGGGGACACGGAGAGGGCCGGATGAAGCTCGAGCAGCGCTGAGGGAGTGTTTGCAAGGCCAATATAGGTATCACGCGATCGATTTGCCATATCGATCACAACTGCGTGACGCCCTGCCCTTCCTGCAGCTTAGCCATTCGCCTCGCTTGAGGCAGCATAAATCGCGGCGAGCGCCTCGATACCGGCTTGATCGTCACCATCGAAGCGGCCGGGCAGCGGGCTGTCGAGATCGATGACGCCGAAGACCTTTCCATCGCGAAAGAGCGGCACGACCAGCTCCGATCGCGAGGCCGCATCGCAGGCGATATGCCCGGGAAAGGCATGCACATCCTCGACGAGGACTGACTGCGCGCTTTCAACCGCTGTTCCGCAGACGCCGCGGCCGACGTCAATACGGACACAAGCGGGCTTGCCTTGAAACGGCCCCAGCACAAGCTCGTCTTCCCTGTGAAGGAAATAAAAGCCCGCCCAATTAAGCTCCGGCAGCATCTGGAAGATCAGCGCCGAGGTATTGGCCGCGTTGGCAATCCAATCGTGCTCGCCATCAAGCAGGGCCTTCAACTGATCCGCAAGCTCTCGATAGAATTCGGGCTTGCTGTCGTGTTGGATCGCTTTTTCTACGAACATGGGTTTGCTCTTTCGAGTGTCTGTCGCGAAGAGAGTGTCAGTCCTTCTCATCCGGCGGGCAAGGCCAGCTGGAGGGCGCCTTCAACCAGGACGGTAATATGGTCGTATTGTCCCCACAAGCCAGATTGATCTGCGCCTGCTGCAGACCGCTTGCCTTCGACAGATCAAGACCCTCGATGCGCGTCAGATACATGAAGGCGCCACTGAAGGAGGTCGATCCGTCCATCACCGCACCATTCAACGTGGCGCGCGAGAGATTGGCGAAGGAGAAATTCGCGCCCGTCAGCACGGCCTTGTCGAAATCGGCACGGCCGAGCTCCGCCTTCTGAAAATCGGCGTTCTTCAGCTGCGCGCCGGCAAATTCGGCGCGCTGCAATTCCGCATTGGCGAAGGACGCGCCATTGGCAGAGGCGTTGCTGAAATCGGAACGATATGCCTCGATCTTGGCGAAGTTGGCGCCATCGGCCTTGGCATTCTTCAGCCAGGCACGCACCAGAGTCGCTTTCTCAAGATTGGCCGAGGTCAGATTGGTGTCGCTGAGATCGGTGCTGTCGAAATGCGCGCCTGCCAGATTGGCACCGTGAAGGTCGCTGCTCTGCAGCATGATATTGGTCTTGCTGCAGCCGCTCCAGTCGAGCCCGGGTCCGGCGACATTGCCACAATCGGCAGCGCGCAGGGCATTGCTGCTGGAACCCAGAAGAAATGCGGCGCTCAAAGCCAGCACACTGAAGCCGGTCGCGATTCCCAACCTCTTCCCAACGGCCTTACTGCGCAAAGCGCTGCTAGTCTGCCGTCGCCCCATGATCGTCTCCCCAGCCAATCTGGCCACCCCGTCAACAAGATCCATTCCGTTACTCCGCTCCAGCACCTGCCAGCCGAACTCTCGTCTGAGTCGGATGCACGTCCCTCTTCCTTGTATATGGTGCTTCGGGCGACAAAAAGAGCCGGTTTTGTAAAAGCGTATCCGAGGCACGGTTTGGATGTGAGCTTATGAAAGGGGGAATAGGCCGACAGGCACCAGAAGGATTGTGGCAAAGCCTAAGACACCCGTCCTTGAGGAGCGAGACGGCCTGATCGAAATGCCGCGATCAGGCATTGGCAAAATGCCGCCCAGCCTTGCAAGGCGAGCAGATAGCACTCTTAAATGGGAGATTTTTTCGGGAACGAGATCAGTATCTTAAGCTGGTCGGAGTGGAGTGATTCGAACACTCGACCCCCACGTCCCGAACGTGGTGCGCTACCAGACTGCGCTACACTCCGTGACCAGCGGCGCTTCTATAGACCAGCCATTTTTGATGCACAAGCACCAAATTCAAAAAAAGCATCTGATTTTTGACGAAAAAATTACAACCGCATCTGCCTAGAAAACCGGCAGGAAACAGCGGCCGAAAATGCCGGCGTGCAAAAGACGCAACAGATCAAGTAAAATCCCGTTCGTACACGCGGATGGGAATTTTCTTTTGCCGGCTTTGGCGCTAAAGCCCTAAGCGGGACAGGTGGAAAATGCCGTGGGACAGCGGCCTTTCCGCAACCTTATGCGTGACAGAAGCTCAAGGACGACACAATGAATATCCGCATGATGACCGCGGCTGGACTGTTGCTGGCGCTGGCCGGTTGCAGCACCACGACGACAACAACGACAGCAGCCCTGCCGCTGCTTGCGAAGAACCCGGTTCAGGATCGCTGGCAGGGCCAGTCCGCAGGCCGCTTCTTCGCGGCTTACGGCCCGCCGATCTCAGATCGTGACGAAGGCGGCAACCGCGTCTACACCTGGCGTGGCGGCTACAAGAACGTCACCATCGTCAACAAGGAAGGCAAGAAAGCCGGCAAGCGCTCCCTCAGCTGCAAGGCCGACATCGTCACCAATCAGAGCTACGAAATCCGCTCCGTCAAAATCCTTGGCGACCAGCCCGGCGTCAACGGCCCGTCCTACTGTGCCGAGCTTCTGGCACCGGTGGAAAAGACTGCAAAAGCCGAACAAGCGGACTGAGGCCAAAAGCTTCATCGCGAAGCAATATCAACGGGCGGCCTGCGAGGGCTGCCTGTTTTTGTTTGCAAGTCACGCGCCTAGCGCCCACCGTCTCAATACAAAGAGGATTGTCCTTGTGTCCAGAACGGACCCGTTGGAAAAATGGCTGGGGCGCCAGGATTCGAACCTGGGAATGCCGGTACCAAAAACCGGTGCCTTACCGCTTGGCGACGCCCCAACAGAGGAACTGGCTGTCATGCCAGCCAAATCGGCGTCTGATTAGCAAAGGTCGCTTGCCGCTACAATGACTAAGTGATGCATGGATGCATATTTCTGTGCGCTTTTTCGGGCGCTATGATAGGTCTTGCTGCACTGCATTCGAAATGAGGAGGCTTGATGAGCCAGTTTCGCGCCCGCCCGCCAGCCATGCCCACGGTGCTTCTCGATGATGCCGTCTGCCGCATCACGCGTTGGGATTTCGAGCCTGGCGCCGATACTGGCCATCATGTCCATGGCCTCGGCTATGTCGTGGTGCCGATGACGGATTGCGAGTTTCTGCTCGAGGAGCCCGGCGGCATCAGGCGCGTCGATATCGCCAAGGGTGCCGCCTATCGGCGCGAGGCCGGCGTCGAGCACAATGTCGTCAATGCCGGCTCAGAGCCTATGTCATTCATCGAAATCGAATACAAGCAATCATGAGCACGCCTGACTTCGACCTTGCCTTCGAGCCTGCCTATGGCCGCGCTGTCCCCGTTGCGCCGGGCATCGAGCGGATAACGGTCAACAACCCAAGCGCCTTTACCTTTCATGGAACCAACAGCTACATAGTCGGTGGCTCTTCCGTGGCGGTCATCGATCCCGGCCCGGAGAATGATGCGCATTTCACCGCCCTGATAGCGGCACTGAAGGGGCGCGAGGTCACGCATATCTTCGTCAGCCATACCCACCGCGATCACTCGCCGCTGGCGAAAAGGCTTAAAGAGGCGACGGGGGCGCTGACCGTCGGCGAAGGGCCGCATCGGGCCGCGCGCCAGCTGCATCAGGGCGAGATCAATCCCTTTGCCGAAAGCTCCGACATGGAGTTTCAACCGGATATCGTGCTCGCCAATGGTAAAAGCGTCTCCGGGGACGGTTGGACGATGACGGCACTGCTGACGCCCGGCCACACCGCCAATCATGCCTGCTTCGCGCTCGAGGGCATGGGTATCGTCTTTTCCGCCGATCATGTCATGGCCTGGGCAACCTCGATCGTCGCGCCTCCTGACGGATCGATGGCGGATTACATGGCTTCGCTGGAGCGGCTTCTCGCTCGCGACGACCGGCTACTCCTGCCCGGACATGGCGGGCCGGTGAAGGAGCCGGCCTCCTTCATGCGCGGCCTCAGAACCCACCGCCGCATGCGCGAGCGCGCCGTATTGGAACGCATCAAGGCCGGGGACCGGCTGATCCCGGACATGGTGAAGGCCATCTATCGCGATACGGATCCGCGCCTGCATGGCGCAGCGGCACTTTCGGTGCTGGCGCATCTGGAAGACTTGGTGGAGAAGGGTCAGGTGGAAACCGATGGGCCGCCGGCGCTGTTAGGAACATATCGACCGGCTTGAACCGTCTCAGCTTCCGGCGATGCCGAGCAGTTCGGCATCCAGCGCCTTCAGGTAACCATCGGCCAGATCAGCGCTGACGCCGAGATCATCCTGGCCATAGCGGGAGGCAACACGGATATCGACGAGCGTCGTTTCCGCCTCCTCGCGAATACGGATCAGTATGTCGCATGGCAGGCCAAAAATGCGGGTTCGCACGTCGCCCTGCAGGATGACATCGGTATTCTGGCGGATGAGTTCCGCCACTCCATCACGGAAGGGACGTGGCGTCGGCACGGGAACGATGGCGGGCACATCTCCGGCTGCGCTGTCATCCTGGGCTGGATTGACGGTCTGCGGGCGTCCACGCCGCTTCGGCCTCACATTGCCATTCGGATCGGCCACATCGGCGCCTTCGGCCTTGACGATGGTGATGTGATAATCATGCGCGACCTTGCGCACCGCCTCCAGAACACGGTCGGCAGCGCCCTCGTAGCGGCGGCTGATCAAGGCGGGATAGGCATCGAACTGCGCCTCGCGTTCCTGCTGCGTCACCAGATGGCGCGGCGGCAGCCACAGCTGCCGCGCATCCGGTGTTGCCAGCCATTCCGGCGGATCGTTGAGATCGGTCGAAATCTCGTAGATATGCGGCCGGGTCCAGTAGCGCTCGGCACCGAAGCCGAAAATGGCAAGCGGCAGGGCGGCATAGATGAGAGCCTTGACGGCGGAGACGCCGCCAATGGCGGCACTCTGCCAAAGCTGAGCAAGGCCGACCAGCGCAAGCAGCACCGCCAGAATGGCACAGCCGGCGGAAATCAGGAGCAGCAGAACGAAGTAAGGCGTTTCCAGCGGCGCGAAGCGATGGCCGATCAGGGTCACCCCGCAGAGCACCAAGGCAAACGAAGCAATCAGACGCGCGGCGCGGGCGGCATGTGAAACGGGACGGTCGAAGCGAATGGTCATCAAGGGCTCGTCGGCGCGTCGGATCGGAAGCCGGATGCACCGAATCCCAAAATACGACCTATGTTTAGATCAAGAAACGGCGAAAATAAATCGAATGTCACGGCACCAACATGCAATGTTCTCTCAAGGCTCAAACCAGTAACGCCTAAAGCGCGTCGCGATCTCTGAGATTCGCTCCTCGCGCTTTAGGCCCTCGTTTCTTCGCATGACGTTATCGCAAAACCGCTACGCACTTTTGCGCGCCATGCTTTAGACCAAAAACGTGAGCGCTTGCTTAAATTCCTAAAAAAGGCCATTCTTTAGCGTTTTATCGAGGCTTCGAAAGGACTTGATGAGATGGAACCGATGCTTTCTCAAGACGTCGCTGCCAAGGCACTGCCGGGCGCGGCAATTGCCGGAGCCGATACGGTCGACCCTATTCTGCCGTTGGAACTCCTGGAGCTGGAGCTTTCGCTCGAAGGTTTTTCCGGCGGGGAACCGGGCTTTTGCGAGGCCGTGCGGCACGCCACCTCGGCGGTGCACGGCGATTTCCTCTTCGATCTCCCCGCAGCAGGACTGATCTCCGATTGCCGGAGGCTGGCCGTCATCCGGATTCCCGAAAGCGATGCGACGATGCGCACGCTCTTTGCCGCGCTGGACGAGGATGGCGCGGAAATCCGTTTGCTGCAGCCGGACGAAGAGACCGAACACCTGTTACGTTTCGCCGATGCCTTCGTCGATCTCTTGCAAAGGCTGCCGGCAAAGCCCAAGGAAGCAGCGTAAGCTATCCGGCCTACGGTCCAATACGCCTTTCGCGCCATGCCGCGTGGCGCTATAGTTCGTGCCTGCACATCAGCATCCAGGACACAAAGTCATGCGTATCGCCGCCTCCATCCTTTCCCTCCTCACCATCACGCTTGCGCTCTCCTCCTGCCAGACTGCCGAGGAAATACGCGCGGCTGACGAGGCGAGATGCAGTGGCTACGGCTTCAGGCCAGGCACCCAAAACTTCGCTAATTGCCTGATGAATCAGGATCTTAGCCGGCGCGCGGACCAGCGGGCTTTCATGGAAAGCAATGATGATTTCTTCTGGGGTCCGACCGTCGTCGTTGGCGGCCCGGGATATTACTATCATCGCGGCTACTGGCGGCACTGACCGGGATATTTCAGCTTTAGAGAATCAGGCTCGCCCTTTGATCGCCGCCTGGGCTGCGGCAAGCCGCGCGATCGGCACGCGGAAGGGGGAACAGGATACATAGTCCAACCCGATATCCTCGCAGAAATGGATCGAGGCGGGGTCGCCGCCATGCTCGCCGCAGATGCCGAGCTTCATATCGTTGCGCGTGCGGCGGCCACGCTCCGATGCAATGCGGATGAGCTCGCCGACTCCGTCGAAATCGAGCGATATGAAAGGATCGTGCTCAATGATGCCCTTGCGCTGGTACGTCGGGATAAAAGCGGCGGCGTCATCGCGCGACATGCCAAATGTCGTCTGCGTCAGGTCGTTCGTGCCGAAGGAGAAAAATTCGGCAGCCTCTGCGATGATATGGGCGCGCAAGGCGGCGCGTGGCAGCTCGATCATCGTGCCGACGAGATAGTCGATCTTCATCTTCGCTTCGGTCATCACGGCGCGCGCCACCTCGTCGATGCGGGCCTTGACGTAATCGAGCTCCGAGCGCAGGCCAACGAGCGGCACCATGATTTCGGGTACAACGGCGGCCCCCGTTTCGCGTGCGGCGAGGACCGCCGCTTCGAAGATCGCGCGGGCCTGCATCTCGACGATCTCCGGATAGGAAATCGCCAGACGACAGCCGCGATGGCCGAGCATGGGATTGAACTCGTGCAGCGCATCCACCCTCTGGCGCAGGGCGGCCGGCTCCATGCCCATGATGCCGGCAACCTCGGCGATTTCCTCATCCGTTTTCGGCAGGAATTCGTGCAGCGGCGGATCGAGCAGCCGGATCGTCACTGGCAGGCCATGCATGATGGTGAACAGGCCGGTAAAATCGAGTCGCTGCATTGGCATGAGCTTGGCAAGGGCGGCACGGCGGCCCGCTTCATCCTCCGCAAGGATCATCTCGCGCATCACATGGATGCGATCGCCCTCGAAGAACATATGCTCGGTACGGCAAAGGCCGATGCCCTCGGCGCCGAAGGAACGGGCCGCGCGCGCATCGGCGGGTGTGTCGGCATTGGTGCGCACAGTCATGCGGCGCGAGCGGTCCGCCCAAGCCATGATGCGCCCGAAATCGCCCGACAATTCCGGCTGGATCATCGGCACTTCGCCCTTCAGGACCTGGCCGCTAGAGCCGTCTATCGTGACGATATCACCTTTCTTCAAGGTGACGCCAATGCCGATCAGCTTTTCATTGCGCATGTCGATGCGCATGGTTCCGGCACCGACGACGCAAGGAATACCCATGCCGCGGGCAACGACGGCTGCGTGACTGGTCATGCCGCCGCGCGTGGTCAGGATGGCCTCGGCGGCATGCATGCCATGAATATCTTCAGGGCTCGTCTCGATTCGCACGAGGATCGCCTTGCGACCTTCTTCCTCGGCAATGATCGCCTCTTCGGCGGTAAAGACGATCTCGCCGGTGGCAGCACCAGGCGATGCAGGAAGACCGGAGCCGATAACCTCGCGGCGGACGCGCGGGTCGATCGTCGGGTGCAGAAGCTGGTCCAGTGTCGTCGGCTCGATGCGGGAAACCGCTTCGTCTTCCGTGATCAGCCCTTCATCGACCATGTCGACGGCGATCTTCATCGCAGCCTTGGTGGTTCGCTTGGCATTGCGCGTCTGCAGCATCCAAAGCTTGCCGCGTTCGATGGTGAACTCCAGGTCCTGTACGTCGCGGTAATGCGCTTCCAGCTGTGCGCAAATACTGCGAAACTCGGCAAAGGCTTCCGGCATCAGCTTTTCCATTGACGGCTTGTCATAGCCCGACGCGATGCGGGCGACTTCCGTGATGCTTTGCGGCGTGCGGATGCCGGCAACGACATCCTCGCCCTGCGCATTGACGAGGAATTCGCCGTAAAGCTCCTTCTCGCCGGTCGAGGGATTGCGGGTGAAGGCGACGCCTGTCGCGGACGAATTGCCGAGATTGCCGAACACCATCGCCTGGATATTGACGGCGGTGCCCCAGGCCTCGGGAATATTGTGCAGATTGCGATAGGTGACGGCGCGCGCGTTCATCCAGCTGGCAAAAACGGCACCGACAGCACCCCAGAGCTGAACCTCCGGCTCCTGTGGGAAGGCCTCGCCCAATTCTTCCTCGATGACTGCCTTGTAGATCGAGACGACATGCTGCCATTCAACGGCGGTGAGATCGGTATCGAACTCATGACCGAACCGCGCCTTCTCATCCTCCAGAATCTCTTCGAAGACCTCATTGTCGAGACCCATGACGACATCGGCATACATCTGAATGAAGCGGCGGTAGCTGTCCCAGGCGAAACGAGCATCGCCGGCATCGTGGCCGAGCGCCTGCACTGT
Source organism: Rhizobium pantanalense (assembly GCF_030182525.1). Classification (NCBI taxonomy): domain Bacteria; kingdom Pseudomonadati; phylum Pseudomonadota; class Alphaproteobacteria; order Hyphomicrobiales; family Rhizobiaceae; genus Rhizobium; species Rhizobium pantanalense. The sequence continues at coordinate 108,858 of NZ_JAQJCH010000006.1, read as the reverse complement.
AGCGTCATTGAGCCCGAGATTGAGAACCGTGTCCATCATGCCCGGCATAGAGGCACGGCCGCCGGAGCGCACGGATACCAGCAGCGGTCGTTCCGTATCGCCGAACTTGCGCCCGGTGATGGCCTCCATTCGCTGCAGACCTCGCATGACCTGCGGCTTCAGCTCCTCAGGGATTTTGCGGCCGTTCTTGTAATAGAAGCTGCAGACATCGCTGACGATCGTCAGTCCCGGTGGAACCGGCAGGCCGAGATTGCACATTTCAGCAAGATTTGCGCCCTTGCCGCCGAGCCGTTCAAAATCGCCGGCGCCCCCCTCGGCCTTACCGTCGCCGAATGTGTAGACCCAATTCGTCATCGTCTCCGTCCAACTCCTCCGGTGCTCCCGATTTCGATCAATTGATCGAAATCGGGAGCCTCCGGGTCCATTCAAAGCGACTTGACGGCTAAAGCGGTTCAACTTTTTCACGGAACCTCTGAACCGCTCTAGCTCTTTGTTTTCACGCAATTCCGGATGGAAAACCGCTGCGCACTTTTCCTGGAATTGCTCTAAGCTTGCGGCTCGCGCTGGGCGAGGATCTTGTCGATGCGCATGCCGTCGAGATCGACGATCTCGAAATGCCAGTCCCCAAAGGAGAAGCTTTCACCCACCTCCGGCAGATGGCCGAGCTGGTAAAGCGCAAAGCCTGCGAGCGTATGGAAATTGACGTCCTCGTCGCTGAAGCGAAGTCCGAGCCGCGCGAAGGCGTCATAGACCGGCATCATACCTTCCATCAGCAGCGATCCGTCGGCGCGCTCGACGACATCGGGCGTGTCGTTGTCCATGTCGGGCAGATCGCCGGCGATCGCTTCCAAAAGATCCGTTTGCGTGACGATGCCTTCCAGGCTGCCATATTCGTCGATGACCATGGCGAGGCGAACGGGGGCACGCTTGAAGTTTTCCAGCACCTTGAAGACGGCCGTAGATTCATGAACGACCAGCGGCTGGCGGATGACGGCCATCGGGTTCAGCGGCTCGCCATTCAGAAGCTGATCGAGCAGATCCTTCTTCAAGATCATGCCGATCGGCTCGTCGATCGAGCCGCGGCCGACGAGAAGCTGCTCGAAGCGGCTTTCACGGATGGTCTTCTGCATTTCTTCCGGCGGATCGTCGGCATCGATCCATTCGACCTCGAGCCGCGGCGTCATGATGTCGGAGACATCGCGGTCGCCGATATTGAAGACGCGTTCGACCAGATCCTGCTGCGCCTGCTCCAGAAGGCCCGCCTCCTGGCTTTCGGCAATCAGCAGCTTGATCTCGGCCGGCGAATGCAGCGAACCCTCGCCTGCGCCAGGGCGCAGCCCGAAGAGGCGAAGCACGAGATTGCCGAGGCCGTTGAGCACGGTGATGGCCGGGCGCAACAGGAAGAGGAACAGGCCGAGCGGTCGCACGACACCGAGCGCAGTGCCCTCGCTGCGCTGCAACGCCAGGCTCTTCGGCGCGAGTTCACCAAGCACGATATGAAGTGCCGTGATGATAATGAAGGAAATGGCGACGGCGATCGCATGCGACCCAGCCGCGGCCCATGTTCCAGGCAGAAAATCGAGCAGAGGCTCGAGCAGATGAGCAAGAGCGGGTTCGCCGACCCAACCAAGCGCCAGCGACGAAATGGTGATGCCGAGCTGCGTGGCGGCCAGATTGGCGTCGAGATTGTCGACCGCCTTTTGCAGCGCCTTGGCGTTCATCCGCCCTTCGGCAACAAGTTCCGTCACGCGGCTGCGGCGAACGGACACCAGAGAGAACTCCGCCGCAACGAAAAAACCGTTGGCGGCGACGAGCAGCAATACGGCAAGTATTCCGAGGATATCGAAAATACCGCCAGTCGAATCAGACATACTTCCCTTCCGGGCGGATCAGCGCCCATGTTGTTGATCGAAGACCGAAACTAGCACGCTTTCATGATGCGCGGCAGCCGACGCGGCAATTTCTTGTCGAAACGGGAACAGTTTTCTCAATCCAGACGTGGAACGGCGCTCAAGCGATTTCGCGCAGCCGTTCGGCGGTTTGCAGATCGACAGAAACGAGTTGCGAGACGCCCTGCTCCGCCATGGTGACGCCGAAGAGGCGATCCATGCGGGCCATGGTGATGGGATTGTGCGTGATGACTACGAAGCGAGTCTCAGTAGAGGCCGCCATCTCGTCCATGAGGTTGCAGTAGCGCTCGACATTGTGGTCGTCGAGCGGCGCATCCACTTCGTCCAGGACGCAGATCGGCGCGGGATTGGTGAGGAACACCGCAAAGATCAGTGCCATGGCCGTCAGCGCCTGCTCGCCGCCGGAAAGCAGCGTCATGGTCTGCGGCTTTTTGCCCGGCGGGCGGGCGAGAATTTCGAGGCCTGCCTCCAGCGGATCATCCGACTCGATGAGCTGCAGTTCCGCCGTGCCGCCACCGAAAAGATGGGTGAACAGCCGCTGGAACTGCGCATTGACGATGTCGAAGGCGACGATGAGGCGTTCGCGACCCTCGCGGTTGAGGCTCTGGATCGCGCCGCGCAGCTTCCGGATGGCGTCGATGACGTCATCGCGCTCCTTGATCAGCGCTTGCAGCCGCTCCGTCAGCTCCTTGCTTTCCTCCTCGGCGCGCAGATTGACGGCACCGAGACGCTCACGTTCGATCTTCAGGCGCTCCAGCTCGCGCTCGACCTCGCGCAGATCAGGCACGTTTTGCGATGCTGAAAGGCCGGTCAGGCGCATGGCCTCATGCGGCTCGACATTCAGGGACTGGCGGATGCGCAATTCGCTTTCCTGCCGACGCTCACGCGCCGACACCAGCCGCTCCTCGACGCGGCCGCGCTTTTCCCGGCTTTCGGCAAGCTCGGAGAGTGCCGTCGCCGCATGGCGATCGGCTTCGCGCTGGATGCCTTCAGCTTCGGCAAGGCGATCGGCGGCCTGGCGGCGAGCCTCCTCGGCCTTCTGCAACTCGTTCATCAAGGCGCGGCGCTTGTCGTCGAACTCATCGGGTGCCAAATCGAGCTCGGCCGCCTCCTCGCGCGCTTCCTCTTCACGGTCGCGCAGCGTCTGAATGTGCTCCTCGGCGCTGGCTGCGCGCTGACGCCAGGTGTCGCGCTCCTGGCGGATCGCCATGATACGACGTTGCCGCGCCTCGTTTTCGCGGTTCAGGCCCTCATGGCGGGCGCGTGCTTCGGCCAGCACACCGCGATCCGTCGCGACTTCAGCCTGCTGGTCGCGCAGCTTCAGATCGATGGCGTCGAGATTCGGCGCATCTTCCAATTCGATGCGGGCGTTCTCTTCCTGCATGACAACGTCTTCCAGCTGCTCCTGCAGCCGACTGACGGCCTCGACGATGACGTCGCGGCGGCGGATAAGATCGCCGGAAGCCCGTTCCGCCGCAGCTAGCGCTTCGCGCGCCTCGGCCAGATGACGGGCTGCAAGGCGGCTTGCGTCACGGGCGGTGGCCAAACGGCCTTCTTCGCCCCGGATCGCATCGGCGGCGGCAGAGAGGCGCTCCTCGGCCTCGACAAGCACATCACGGGCGAGCTCGGCTTCAGCCTCCAGCTCGGAGAGGCGGTTCTTCTGGGCGAGCCGCAGGGCAGCCGCACTCGGCGCATCCGCTCCGGTCACGTGACCATCCCAGCGGAACACGGCGCCATCCCTGGTCACCAGCCGCTGTCCCGGCTTCAGCTCGGGCATCAGCCGCAGCGCATCTTCCACCGAGACAATGCCGATCTGGCGTAGACGGCGCGTCAGTGCCGCCGGCGCGCCGACATGGGTAATCAGCGGCGCGGCGCCTTCCGGCAAGGCCGGGTCGTTAGCACCGCTGCCATTGTCCGACCAATAGACCGGTGCCTCGGAATTGAGCGAGGATTCCAGATCATCGCCAAGTGCAGCGCCAAGCGCCGTTTCGAAGCCACGGTCGACACGCAGCTCTTCGGCAACAGGCGAAAAGGCACCGGACGTGTCGCCCGCCGCCAACATCTTGGAAATGGTCCGCGCCTCGGTTTCCAGCGCATTCAGACGCGCCCGCGCCTGCTCGACCGGACCACGCGACAGCGCCTCGGTTTCACGCGCCTTGGCAAGAACGGCTTCGATGCGCTGGATCTCGCTTTCCGCATCCGCAACGACACTTTCCGCCGCCTCGACCATGTCGCGCTTTTCACTCGGGTCGGGCAGATCGGCCATCTTCTCGTCAATGGCGGCAAGCTCGCGGTTCGCTTCATCGGCCTGTCGCTCGAGCCGCATCTTGCGATCGGCCAGATCGCGGATGGCGCGCTCCAGCTGATTACGGGCAGCGGCAGCTTCGGCGCGTTCTGCGGTCAGAACAGTAAATATCCGCTCGCTGTCAGCGAGCTTGGCGGCGGCCTCCTCGAAGGCGATACGCGTCTCTTCCGCAAGCCTACCGGAATCGGCAAGAATATCGGCGAGATCGGCTTCTTCTGCGTCGAGCTTTTCCAAAATAGCGGCATTGTCGGCGACGAGGCGCTGCTCGCGGTTGATATCCTCTCCGAGCTGCGCCAGACGACGGATCAACTCATCCCGCCGCCGCAGGATACGATTGACATCCTCCTCCAGCTGCGAACGGGCAATCTGCAGACGCTGCAAAGCGGCGGCGGCTTTCGCCTCTTCGTCGCGCAGTTCCGGCAGCTTGAAACTGGCGATGCCCTGTGCCTTTGCCGCTTCCATCTGGACCTGCGCCTTTTCGGCGACAAGCACGGTTGCCTGGTTCAGCGCGCTATCGGCCTCGGCTTCGGCTTCCTTGGCCTGCACCCAGCGGATATGCAACAGCATCGCCTCGCGGGCGCGGATATCGGCGGAGAGCATCTTGAAGCGGTTGGCCTGCCGCGCCTGGCGCTTCAGGCTCTCGATCTGGCTTTCGAGCTGCGACGTTACATCGTCAAGCCGCTCGAGATTGCTTTCGGCGGCACGAAGGCGCAGCTCGGCTTCATGGCGGCGCGAGTGCAGGCCAGAAATGCCCGCCGCTTCTTCGAGCAGCTGGCGTCTCGCCTGGGGCTTTGCCTGGATCAGCTCGCCGATACGCCCCTGCCCGACCATGGAAGGCGAACGGGCACCGGTAGAAGCGTCGGCGAACAGCAGCTGCACATCCTTGGCGCGCGCTTCCTTGCCGTTGATACGATAGACCGAGCCCTGCTCGCGTTCGATGCGGCGCGTCACCTGGATTTCGTCGCTGTCGTTGAAAGCGGCGGGCGCAGTGCGATCGCTATTGTCGAGGTAGAGGCCGACTTCGGCGGTGTTGCGGGCCGGGCGATTGCCGGATCCGGAGAAGATCACGTCGTCCATGCCGGAGGCGCGCATGTTCTTGTAGGAATTCTCGCCCATCACCCAGCGCAGGGCTTCGACAAGATTGGACTTGCCGCAGCCATTCGGGCCGACGACACCGGTCAAGCCGCGCTCGATAACGAATTCCGCCGGTTCGACGAAGGATTTGAAGCCGACAAGCCTCAGTCTATTGAACTTCATGGGCTGATCTCCGCCCTCCCCTCGAAGGGGAGGGTCGGACCGAAGGTCCGGAGTGGGGTGATCATGCGTTCACCCCAGAAATCACCCCCACCCGCGCGTTCCGCGCGACCTCTCCCCTCGAGGGGGAGGTAATGGAAAGCAGGCGCACGACCTCGGCCGCCCGCCTGTGATCGAAAAAGGCGCGGATCAGAGCAGGCTGTCGATAAGCTTCGACATGGCAGCAACAGACATGTCCCCTGCATAGCGCTTGCCATTGATCAGGAAGGTCGGCGTTGCATTGACACCGAAATCCTTGGCTGCGCGTTCCCGTACGGAATTGACATCATCCAGAAGCTTCTGGTTCGTCAAGCATTTCGTGAAGCTATCCTCAGTAAAACCAGCGAGTTTCGACATTTGCAGCAGCGCAGCGCGTCCATCGACGTCAGGCGAGGCCCAGGCGATCTGCTGCTTGAACAGCATTTCGACCATCGGCATGTATTGTTCCTGCGGGGCGCAGCGGGCCAGCATGAAAGCTGCGGCAGCGCGCGGATCGAACGGGAATTCGCGGATGATGAAGCGAACCTTGCCAGTATCGACGTATTTCTGCTTGATCGTATCGAAGGTCGTGACGGCGAAATGCGCGCAGTGCGGGCAGGTCAGCGACATGTATTCGACGATCTTGACGGGCGCATCTTCTTTGCCGAGTGCGATCTCCGGCAGCGGGCCGGGCTTCAGCACTTCGTTCATGTCGACATTGCCATCCGACGGCGGCACTTCATCTTCGGCTGACGCGGCGGATGCGGTGTCGGCAAAGGCAGAGAACGCCACGGAAAGAGCTGCAACGGCAGAGCCGCCCAGCAGGTGGCGTTTGGTCAAGAGCATGTCGGACATCGGCATAGAGTCACCCGTCGTTGAAAGAGGTCTTCGAAGTTTCATGCGATATAACGGCAGCTTGCCGCTAACAAGGCACGGTTGGCCAACTTTCTTCAAAGAATTGTGACCTGGGAAAGACAAAAAGCTAAAATTGCTATCGGAATCGATCCGGATCTATGCAAATTCAGTGTTCATCGAGCAAGGTCGCTGGGATATTTTGCCCAGCATAAAAGAGACGTAGAATGACGACCTGCTCGTTCTTTATATGATAAGCGGCGGTAACCCGCCGCTCAAACACCATAATACGAACACCCGGACCTAAACTCTCGCGTTGAGGCCCTCGGGCCGCCATTGTTTTAAGTGTTTCGCACTGCTCCCGAAGTCTTCGGATAAATGACAACGCGCGGCTCGGACTATCTTTCGCAATGAACTCATAGATGCCAATAACGTCTTCTTCGGCAAGAGCGCTGAAAGAGACCTTATACGTCACGACCGGCGGCTTTCATTCGCTCAGCATGCATTCTTTCAACTTTATCAAAAACCTCGTCCGCATCTCTGCTGGGTCGCGGATCATCAAGAGCTTCCTGGATCTTTGCGCGCATTATTTGATCGATGACTTCCTCTTCACGGTCCAACGCCCTCAAAGCAGCGCGCAGGACTTCACTGGCGGAGTCGTATGCTCCGGATTCCAATCGGGCATCCACGCTACGCTGCTGCTTACCCAATGTAACCGTGATTGGCTTGCTGCTTCGCATATCCAGTTCCTCGCAAATCTCGCCTGAGTATGACAGTGTCATTGGCGGGAAAGCAAGCCCGGATTATCTCCTACCGGCGTTTCCAGGCCATGGCCGTGCCAAGGCGCTGAACCGCGGCCCTGATCTTCTCATCCTCGATGCCCTCAATCATATCAGCCAGCTTGCGCGCGGCCTCGCCCTTCAAAGGCGGTGGTGTGTGCGAACGCCTGGACGCGATCGAGACCGACTTCTGCACGATACGGATCTGATTGACGGCATAGAAACCGAAGAAGCTGTTGATGCGCTGGATGAGTTCGCCCTGGGCATGGGTCAGGAAGAGTGCGCGGGCGCCCTCGCAGGCAATCGTCAGTACGCCGGGTTGATAGCGGTCGTCCATGCCGGGGCCGGTTCGCTTTGCCCATGCGATCTTCTCTGGCCGCGTACAGTCGGCAAAGTCCTCGCCGGCGATTTCGTCCCAGCAGCCGAGCAGCGTTGTGTTGATGCCGGCACGCTTTGCCAGCACCGGATCGACGATACCGTTGGTCAGCTCGGAAATCTGCTTTTCGCCTTTTCGGGGATAACTCATCTCAATCGGCTTCCGGTGCATGCTTTGTGCATCGCGGACCTTGATCGCCCGACGCAGCTTGGCCAAGTATAGAGCACTTCCCCTCGACGCGGCAAATCATGACCACGACTTTAGAATCCCCCACGGCCGCACGCCTGCTTGCCTGGTACGACCGACATCACCGCGACCTGCCCTGGCGGGTCTCGCCGCCGATGGCCGCGAGTGGTATCAAGGCCGATCCCTATCGCGTCTGGCTGTCGGAAGTGATGCTGCAGCAGACGACAGTGCCGGCGGTCAAATCCTATTTCGCGAAATTCCTGGAGCGCTGGCCGACCGTCAATGATCTCGCCGCGGCTGCGAATGAAGACGTCATGGCTGCCTGGGCAGGGCTCGGCTACTACGCTCGCGCCCGCAACCTGAAGAAATGCGCCGAAGCGGTTGCAGCCGATCATGGCGGCCGTTTTCCCAACACCGAGGAGGGTCTGCGAGCGCTCCCGGGTATCGGCGATTATACATCTGCCGCGGTTGCCGCCATCGCATTCAATCGCCAAGCAGCCGTGATGGACGGCAATGTGGAGCGCGTCATTTCCCGTCTCTATGCGATTTCGGCGCCGCTGCCGGGCGCCAAGCCGCTGATGAAGCAGAAGGTTGCCCTGCTGACACCTGCGGACCGGCCAGGCGATTTCGCCCAGGCAATGATGGATCTCGGCGCGACGATCTGCACGCCGAAGCGCCCGGTCTGTTCGCTCTGTCCCTTCAACGGCGCCTGTCAGGCGCTGGCTGCATATGATCCCGAACGTTTCCCGGTCAAGTCAGCCAAGAAGGAAAAGCCGGTGCGCCAAGGCGCGGCCTTCGTCGCAGTCAATGACGAGGGTGAAATCTTCCTGCGTCGTCGCATTGAAAGCGGGCTGCTCGGCGGCATGACCGAGGTTCCGACGACCGGCTGGACGGCACGCATCGATGGCGAGACCGGCATAGAGGCGGCCCCCTTCCCGGCCGATTGGCAACCGGCCGGCACGGTGACGCATGTCTTCACGCATTTCGAACTGCGGCTGTCGATCTGGCGTGCCAAATCGGTCCCGCGGAATGACAACCATGACGGATGGTGGGCGCCGGTTACAAATCTTGAAGACCAGGCACTGCCAACAGTCATGAAAAAAGCGATCGCGCAGGCTATTCCCAATGCGTTCGCAAAAAGCCTTTAAATCAGATTCAGGAATTCATTTATGACGACGGAAATACGGCATATCGTTTTCGATATCGGCAAGGTTCTCATCCACTATGATCCAAACCTTCCCTACAGCCGGATCATTCCGGACGATGCCGAGCGCCAATGGTTTTTCGCCAATGTCTGCACGCATGAGTGGAATCTTGAGCAGGATCGCGGTCGCACCTGGGCAGACGCCGAGGCCCTGCTGATCGCCGATCATCCCGAACGGGAAGAACAAATCCGCAGCTTCCGTAAATATTGGCATGAGATGGTTCCGCATGCTTATGACGATAGCGTTGCCATTCTGGAGCAGTTGATCGCGGAAGGCCGCGACGTCACCATGCTGACCAATTTTGCCTCCGACACCTTTCGCGAGGCGCAGGAGCGCTATCCCTTCCTCAAGAAGCCGCGCGGCGTGACGGTTTCCGGCGATATCGGCCTGATCAAGCCGGATGTCGCTATTTATGATACCCACGCCAAGAGCTTCGGTCTCGACCCGGCCTCGACGATCTTCATCGATGATTCCTATCCGAACGTCGAAGGTGCGCGGGCCGCCGGCTGGCATGCAGTTCACTTCACCGGTGCCGAGAAGTTGCGTAGCGATCTCGCCGCCCATGGCATAAAGGTTTGAGCCGATGATCTTTGACCCTGCAGAACGCATTGATCTGTTCCATGATGCAATCAATCGCCTCGACTATGAGGCGATCGAGAACTTCTTCGCCGAGGATGCCACCTATGTTTCGAACGGCGTCGGCAGCCTTGCCGGCCGCGCGGCGATCATGGAAGCCTTCCGCGGCTATTTCGACACCTACCCGGATCAGACGGCATCGAACTCCCTCGTGGAGACGCTGACGCCGCTGTCCGGCCGCGCCGTCTGGTCTGTCCGCGCCACCAACAGCAAGACGGGCAAGCCGCTGATCCGCGAAGGTGAGGAAACGATTACGTTTAACGAAGACGGCCGTGTCGTGCGCGTCGACGTTACGGATTATCAGGACTTCTAAAATCTGACACTAAAGACGCACAGGGCCTTGCCGGATAGATCGTCCGGCAAGGCCCTGTGCATTTCACCTTCTTCCCTGACTGGAGGTACACGGCGGAAGAAGGCGGATACGTTTGCGGGAAATGGGCCGAAGCTACTCGACCTTGGCCAGATCGCTGCGGATGATAGCTCTGAGTTCGTCGATCGGGCGCAGGGAACGGCCGTCGTCGAAATGCCAGAACATCCACCCATTGCATGCATCAAGGCCCTGAACTTTCGCTCCAAGGCGATGAATGGAACCGGCCTCGCCACCCGAGGCGACCGTGCCGTCAGCGCGCACGATAGCGCTATAGCGGCGCTTGGCATCCGTCAGCACCTGGCCCGGCTTGATAAGGCCGCTTTCGATGAGAACGTTGAAGGCAACGCGGACTTCGGCCTTCTTGCCGGTCATCACAGTCAGTTCCGCCTTGCCGAGCGGTTCGACGGCGGCGATGCGGGCGCTGGCCGCATCGATATAATCCTGCTCGCGCTCGATGCCGACGAAATGGCGGCCGAGGCGCTTGGCAACGGCGCCGGTCGTGCCCGATCCGAAGAAGGGGTCGAGAATGATATCGCCGGGCTTGGACGAGGCCATGATGACGCGGGCGAGCAGCGCTTCCGGTTTCTGGGTCGGATGCACCTTCTTGCCATCGTCGCCCTTCAGCCGCTCATTGCCGCTGCAGATCGGGAACAGCCAGTCGGAACGCATCTGCACGTCGTCATTGGCGGCCTTCATGGCATCGTAGTTGAAGGTATAGCCCTTGGCCTTGGCGTTCGGGCTCGCCCAGATCATCGTCTCATGCGCGTTCTGGAAACGGCGGCCCTTGAAATTCGGCATCGGGTTGGTCTTGCGCCAGACGATGTCGTTGAGGATCCAGAAGTTCAGATCCTGCAGCGTCGCGCCGACGCGGAAGATATTGTGATAGGAGCCGATGACCCAGATCGTGCCCGTCGGCTTCAGCACGCGGCGGCAGGCGAGCAGCCAGGCGCGAGTGAAGGCATCATAGGCTTCGAAGGAGGCAAACTGATCCCATTCGTCATCGACGGCGTCGACCAGCGACTGGTCCGGACGATGCAGCGTGCCGCCAAGCTGGAGATTGTACGGCGGGTCGGCGAAGATGACGTCGACGGATTGATTGGGCAGTGCCTCAAGAGCGGCCACGCAATCGCCCTTGATGATCGTGTCGATCCAGGACCCCGGAACGGCTGAAGTCCTGAGGTCGGCAAGCGGGAAAACTGACGCCATGTGATACTCGCTGTTACACTTACTCGGTGCTCTTAACTGAGTGTTATGGTTACCTAACTTGGTTACCAAAGACTAAAGCGGCATCATATTTTCTGCATTCCCGACGAAACCGCCGGGAATGCGGGTGCCACCAATTGGTGGCTCGATGTTGAGTTGCCTCACATGTCGTGCACTGCGTGGCTATCATCAGGCGCTTCGTCCCGCACCATCATTCCGTAATCGCGAAGCACCTGCGCGACGCGCAAACGATAATCGGCAAAGACCGTCTTGCGACCCGCTTTCTGGGCGGCACGATGGGCCTCGCGATTTCGCCATTGGCGAACGACAGCCTCGTCGCGCCAGAAGGACAGCGACAGGATCTTGCCCGGGTGAGTGAGGCTCTCGAAGCGCTCGATGGAGACGAAACCGTCGATCGTCTCCAGTTCGGAACGCAGCCTTGCGGCAATGTCGAGGTAATGCTGACGTTCGTCGGGATGGGGAATGACTTCGAAAATGACTGCGATCATGGCGATATCCTTGGAGTATGCGGCAGGGAGATGTTTTTCAGAAAGATGCGATCTTCCTGCAAGATGAAACGCTCGCGGCGGGCAAGATCGAGATTGGCCTGCGCCAGCGGATCGGCGGCGAGGCTCTTGCGATAGGCCTCATAGGCGGCGAGATTCTCGATATTGTAGATGCCGTATGCCGTCGTCAGCGACCCCTCATGCGGGGCGAAATAGCCGATCAGGTCGGCGCCGTTACGCGGAATGATCTGGCCCCAGGCTTTGCCATATTCCGCGAAGGCGTCCTGTTTGAACGGGTCGATCTGGTAGCGGATGAAACAAGTGATCATTGGCTTTCTCCTTTGCTGATGGGAGTGTTTTCTCACATTGCAGGACGGAGATGGTTCGGTTACGATCGAAGTATGAAAGAAGGTCCAGACATAGCACAGATCGGCTCGCTGATCGGCGATCCGGCGCGAGCGAATATCTTGACGGCGCTAATGGGCGGCCAGGCGTTGACGGCAACAGAACTGGCGGCAGCTGCCGGCGTGACGCTGCAGACAGCTAGCGCCCATCTTTCCAAGCTCGAAGCGGGCGGCCTGCTGGCACAGCGCAAGCAGGGCCGCCATCGCTACTTCACACTGGCAGACGATCGCGTCGGCAAGCTGCTCGAGGGTATCATGGGTTTTGCCGCCAGCCGCGGACATCTGCGCCATCGTCCCGGTCCAAAGGAGCCGGCACTGCGCAAGGCACGCATCTGCTACGACCATCTCGCCGGCGATTACGGCGTGCGCATGCTCGACAGCCTGATCGAGGCCGGGTCGATCTCCGCGGTGGGCGAAGGTCTGAGCCTGACGGTCGACGGCGAAAGGCATCTGGGAACGATCGGCATCGACGTCTCCGGATTGCGCTCGAGTCGCCGCCCGCTTTGCCGATCCTGCCTGGACTGGAGCGAGCGGCGCGCGCATCTCGCCGGCAGCCTCGGCAAGGCGCTGCTTTCGAATTTCCTAGACAAGGGATGGGCGCGGCGAACCGAAAACAGCCGCTCGATCTTCTTCACGCCCGAGGGCGAGCGCCGCTTTCTGGCGCTCTTTCCACTTGAGTTGAGCGATGGCGCCCGGCCGCCAGAGGCCTCACAACCAGAGCTGGATAACACGCCTTAGGCTGTCTTGATCAGCACACCGCTGAAACTGCTTGCAGCAATGTGACTGCAGAGCTCACCCCATTCGCAGCCAAGGCAGGCGTGACGGATTTCACCGCTGGCGAAATTACGGCGGAGCTTGGAAAGCAGCCTGGCATCCGGCACCAACACGGTTCCGGGGCCGATCTCCTCGCCTAGCAATGCCGCGATATCGGCAAGAGCCGCCGCATCCCGCTCGACGACCGAGGTCTTGAAGCAATGCGGCTCCTCCCCGTTCAGAAGGGGCACGCAGATGTCGTCGGGTCCGGAGACCAGCTTGATCTCCTCCCCTTCCGACAGCCGCTTGGCGATGCGGCGATAATTGTCGGTGAAGGTTGAAGTATAGCCTTCACCGACGAAGGTCAGCATGCAGAGCAGATGGTGGGCGCGAAGCCTGACGGTCAATTCAGACGCGCCTTGCCGCTGTAGACCTGGATAGTCTTCAGCACGGCAGCCGCAAGCGCCGACTTGAGCACGGCGCCGAGGATGAAAGGCACCACGCCAAGCAGCCAGCCTTTTTCCGCACCGATCAGTGCTGCAAGCCATGTACCGCCGATCGCAAGGCAGAGAATGTTGGCCGAGAGATGCGCCAGGAAGCTGCGCACGACGCGGTTGCCGCTCCAACCCCGCTCGGCAAGCCAGCCGACAAGGGCGGCAATGATCGGGAAGGATGCGAGATAACCCGCCGTCGGACCCATGAAGGGCGCAATGCCGCCTGCCCCGCCGGCGAGCACCGGAAAGCCGATCGCGGCTTCGCCCAGCCAGGCGAGAACGGTGACCGCACCAAGACGCCAACCATAGAGAGCACCGATCATGGTGATCGCGAATGTCTGCATGGTGATCGGCACCGGCACCATCGGCACCGAGATTCGCGATGCGAGCGCCAGGATCAGTGTTCCGGCGAGAACGAACACAGTCTTGGCAACAAGCGAACGCTGGCCAAGGCGAAGCGGATCAAAAGCGACTTCATCGTGATGCTGCAACAGGGACATAGGCTCTCCTTTCAAAATTATAGATAATTTTTCAGTCTCATCTATTTTATGAGAGAGATCGCGAAATCAGGCAAGTGGCAATCGCCGGATATTTTGAGTAAGCACAAATCCCGTTGAAAAATAAGAGCAATAAATCCGAAAAGCGTGGCGAACTTCAGCTGGATGTTGATCGAGCTGAAACAGCGGCAAAACAAGAAAACTCCGCACGGAGCATAGCCTGCGAGGCGCGCCCTACGAGGCATCTCAAAATTATCTATAATTTCAGCCGACGATTGCGAAGGCGTCGCGTGTCGATCCCGAAGGCGTGCGCACCGGCGCGCGGCCGATCCATTGCACATGCTTCTGCAGGATCGCTGCGGCCTCTTCGGCCCGCCCCTGACGGAGCGCCGCCAGAATGGCGCGATGGTCATGATCTGTGCGTTTTTCCCAGCCGGATTGCCAGGCGGAAAAGAGAAAGCGGGCGCTGGCGGCATGCAGGTCATCAATGGCCGCAAGCAGACGCGCCATGCCACAGGGCGCCAGGATCAGGCGATGGAAGCGGCGGTTCGCCTCCTCCCAGGCGTGGACGTCGCCGGCAGCATCACCGTCGCGCGTCGCCTGCTCGGCCTCATCCAGAATGGCTGCCGTCAGATGTGGCGCCGCGTGCTTGAGCGCCAGACCTTCGAGAGCCGCGCGCATTTCGGCAACCTCGCGGACCTCCTTGAGATCGAATGAGGCGACGCGGACGCCACGACGCGGCAGGCTGATCGCCAGCCCCTGCGCCTCCAGCCGCCGGAACGCCTCGCGCACGGGCACATGGCTCGTGCCAAACTCTTCGGCAATGTGATCCTGCCGCAGGCGGGCATCGGGCGCGATTTCGCCGCGGATGATGCGGTCGGCAAGCACCCGGCTGATGCGGCTGGCAATGGTGTCGTCGCGCTCCTTGGCCATGGCCGATCCTTAATGGCGACCCTGCCCGATGTCGAGCGACAACCAACGGTCATCACCTCTTTTGCGAATTTTGACCCTTTCGCTCACTGCAGCGCAGCCATGCCCGCCAACTGGTTGAGCTTTGCCGACATATCGTGTAAAGCCCGGCGGTCATTTTTCAGAGCATGTCCCGAAACACCAATGGTTTCCTGGAGCGTGCCGAACCCAGCCACATCAAAGGCAGCAATTTCATGAGCAATGGCTTCGACCTCATCATCTTCGACTGCGACGGCGTTTTGGTCGATTCGGAAATCATCGCGGCGCAGGTCGAATCGAAGCTGCTGACCGATGCCGGCTATCCGATCAGCACGGAGGAAATGGGCGAACGCTTCGCCGGCATGACCTGGCGCAACATCCTGTTCGAAGTCGAGCGCGAGGCCAGCATTCCCCTCTCCGCTTCGCTGCTCGACAAATCGGAAAAGCTGCTCGACCTGGCGCTTGCCAGCGACGTTCAGCCTATCCCTGGCGTTCCGCTGGCGCTGTCGCGCCTGCCAATGCCGCGCTGCATCTGCTCGAATTCCAGCTTCGCCCGCATCGAGATGATGCTAACGAAGGTCGGCTACCTCAAACTGTTTGCTCCTAATATCTTTTCCGCCAAGGATCTCGGCGCCGACCGCGTAAAGCCCAAGCCGGATATCTTCCTGCATGGCGCCAAGCAGATGAATGTCAGCCCGGCCAATACGATTGTCGTCGAGGATTCGGTCCACGGCGTTCAGGCGGCACGCGCCGCCGGCATGCGCGTCATCGGCTTCACCGGCGCATCGCACACCTATCCTTCGCATGCCGATCGGCTGACAGATGCCGGCGCCGAAACCGTCGTCAGCCGCATGGCCGACTTGCCGGGCGTGGTCATGGCGCTCGCCGAATGGGACGGCGTGCTCTGAGGCAATAGGCAATAAATGTTGCGGCTATAGTGCCGGCGGCAGCAAGGACAAGGTGATCTTTTCCTACTGCCTACTGACTGACCCCAACCTTAGTGACGCTTCTTGCGCGCTGGCTTCTCGCCCTTTGCCGGCTTCTGCGGGCCTTGGTCGAAGCCGATCTGGACGATGGTGAAGCCGCCCGAGCCGCCGGCAACCTGGATGTCGTTATCAGTGAAGAGGAACTGCGCCGTGCTTTCGCCCGGCGGGATTTCCGCCGTGTACATGATGGTCTTGCTATAGAGCGCATTGTCGTTGTCCATGACGGCAACATGGATCGGCAGGGTTATCTTGCCGGAGCTGCCCATGGGACCGGCAACCAGGCGTCCCTGCGCTACGACGTGAATGCCGAGGCTGGTGCCGTCCGTGGTGCACTGGCGGGTCGCCTGTGCCAGCGAAGCCTGATAGATCAGCTGGTTCGGATCGTCCTTGGCGCCCTTGGCGTAGGTGCGATAGACCGAATCCTCGTCGCGGATGACAGCCTGCGGGCACTTGCCGGCGACATAGGTCTGACCGCCCGTAGGTGCAGCAGTCGTGGCTCCGGTTTGCGGCGCTACCGTTACATCCGTTGCCGGCTGTTTTTCACTGTTGCCGCCGATGCCGAGAGTGCTGCAACCCGTCAGCAATGCCAGAAGCGAAGCGGAGAAAAGACGACGCGAAACCTTGCCAAACACTATAATTCCACCCTCTCCATATATTTCATGTAATCGGCCTGCAGCCTGTCAAACGGGCCTTTTATGACACTTGGCGATGGTCTATACCAGCGACGCAGCGAAAAATCGATTGGGTAGACACCGTTTTGGCTCACTTTTCGAGATCCACACATTGCCACAAACAGACGCCACATGGCGCCGATCCCACGCCCCTTGCGCAAACGCGAAAACCACGCGGCTGATCCGACGCAAAAAGACCGGCCGCCGTCGCTTCGTTCCTCTACCCTCTCAATCGATCACTCAGGCAATTTTGCGACCAAAGGAATTCTAGACCGTGGACTACATTTCAACGCGGGGAGAAGCCCCTGCCCTTGGCTTCTGCGACGCTCTTCTGGCTGGCCTTGCTCGTGACGGCGGGCTCTATGTTCCCCGTGAATGGCCTGTCCTGACGAAGAAGGAAATCCGCGCGTTCCGCGGCAAGAGCTATCAGGATGTCGCCTTCGCCGTCCTCTCGCCCTTTACCAACGGCGAGATCTCGGCAGATGTCTTCCGCGGAATGATCGACGACGCCTATGCCACCTTTCGGCATCCGGCCGTGGCGCCGCTCGTCCAGACAGGGCCGAACAGCTTCGTCATGGAGCTTTTCCACGGCACCACACTCGCCTTCAAGGATGTCGCCATGCAGCTGCTGGCGCGGCTGATGGACTATGCGCTGGAGAAGCGCGGCCAGCGGGCGACCATCGTCGGCGCAACCTCGGGGGATACCGGCGGTGCGGCGATCGATGCCTTTGCCGGCCGCGAGCGCACCGACATCTTCATTCTCTTCCCACATGGCAAAGTCTCGCCGGTGCAGCAGCGGCAGATGACCACGTCGACGGCAGCAAATGTGCATGCGCTGGCCATCAAGGGCAATTTCGACGATTGCCAGAACCTCGTCAAAGCCATGTTCAACGACGCAGCCTTTCGCGACAAGGTCAAGCTCTCCGGCGTCAATTCCATCAACTGGGCGCGAATCATGGCACAGGTTGTTTATTACTTCACGACCGCCGTCGCTCTTGGTGGTCCGGACCGGAAAATCTCGTTCACTGTACCCACGGGCAATTTCGGCGATATTTTCGCCGGCTACGTCGCCAAGCGCATGGGCCTGCCGATCGAAAAGCTTGTTATCGCTACCAACGAGAACGATATCCTGGCGCGCATGCTGAAAACGGGCCGCTATGAAATGCGCTCGGTAAAAGCCACCACCTCGCCGTCGATGGATATTCAGATCTCCTCCAATTTCGAGCGCCTGCTGTTCGAGGCCAACGGCCGCGACGCCTCCAAGGTGCGCGCCGCCATGGAAAGCCTGAAGCAGTCTAACGGATTTTCGGTCAGCGAAGAGGCTCTGAAATTCATTAAGAAGGACTTCCGCGCCGGCCGCGCCAGCGAGAAGCAGGTGGCCGAAACGATCCGCAAAACCCTTGCCGATACGGGCTATCTGCTCGATCCGCATACGGCGATCGGCGTCTTCATTGCGAACAAGAACGAGCGTCCCAGCAGTCCGATGGTAACGCTTGCGACTGCCCACCCGGCAAAATTCCCCGCCGCAGTAAAATCCGCATCCGGTATTGACCCGGCGCTTCCGACGTGGCTTGCTGGTCTGATGACCAGGGAGGAGCGTTTCGACATTCTCGATCCGGAACTTAAAGCCGTCGAAAGCTTTATCGGCAAGCATATCCGGACCGGCGAATAACAGACGCGGAAAGACAGGCGATGACAGTGGAGTGCACCCGGCTAGCGTCCGGGCTGACAGTAGCGACCCAATCGATGCCACACCTCGAAAGCGTGGCACTCGGCGTTTGGATCAAGTCGGGTTCGCGTAACGAAACCGAAGCAGAACACGGTATAGCGCATCTGCTCGAGCATATGGCATTCAAGGGCACGGCGCGGCGCTCCGCCCGGCAGATCGCCGAAGAAATCGAGAATGTCGGCGGCGAAGTCAACGCCGCCACCTCGACCGAAACCACGTCCTATTATGCCCGCGTGCTGAAGGACCATGTGCCGCTCGCCGTCGATATCCTTGCCGATATCCTGACCGAGTCGGCCTTCGACGAAGAAGAGCTGGCGCGCGAAAAGCAGGTCATCCTTCAGGAAATCAATGCCGCGAACGACACGCCCGACGATGTCGTCTTCGACAAGTTTTCCGAGGTCGCCTATCGCGGCCAGACGCTTGGGCGCGCCATTCTCGGCACGCCGGAGACCGTCGTCTCCTTCTCGCCGGAACAGATCCGCCATTATCTCGGCCGCAACTATACGACCGACCGCATGTTTGTCGTGGCGGCCGGCGCCGTCGACCATGAAAGCTTCGTGCGTCAGGTCGAGGAGCGCTTCTCCAGCCTGCCGATCAAACCGTCCGCTCCGCCCGTTATCGAGCCGGCGCGTTATATCGGCGGCAACATTCGCGAAACCCGCGACCTGATGGATGCGCAGATCCTGCTCGGCTTTGAAGGCCGCGCCTATCATACCCGCGATTTCTACTGCTCGCAGATCCTCGCCAATATCCTCGGTGGTGGCATGTCCTCGCGCCTGTTCCAGGAAGTGCGCGAATTCCGCGGTCTCTGTTATTCGGTCTACGCCTTCCATTGGGGCTTCTCCGATACGGGCATCTTCGGCATCCATGCCGCGACCGGCGGCGAGAACCTGCCTGAACTGCTGCCCGTCATTGTCGATGAGCTGCATAAATCCTCGCATGACATTCAGCAGCAGGAAATCGAGCGCGCCCGCGCCCAGATCCGCGCACAGCTGCTGATGGGCCAGGAAAGCCCGGCCGCCCGCGCCGGCCAGGTCGCAAGACAGATGATGCTTTATGGCCGCCCCATCCCGAACCAGGAGATGCTGGAGCGTCTGGAAGGCATCACGATCGACCGCTTGACGGATCTTGCCGGCCGCCTGTTCTTCGATACAGTACCGACGCTTTCTGCGATCGGGCCGCTGGAGCAGCTCGCGCCGATGGAGGACATCGTAACCTCGCTGTCGTCGCCGGTCCCTGCCTCCAGAAGCGCAAGCGGCTAAGGGCACGCCGCAGGCCTATGGGTGCAATTCTCGGGGGAGTGCTTGGCGGCATGCAAAAATCTGTCTTTCGGTTTCTCTCACGTCATACGGACGGGGTTGAACTCGAAAACGACAATTATTTGCTGCGTTTGCCGCGCTACTCCGATTTCAATCAATGGCATAAGCTTCGGGCGGAAAGCCGGCGCTTTCTCGAACCCTGGGAGCCTACCTGGCGACATGACGAGCTGACCGAGGGCGCCTATCGGGCACGCATCATCCGCGGAAAGCAGGAATACAGCTCCGGCCAGGCCATACCACTCTTCATTTTTCTCAGGGAAAACATGACGCTGGTTGGGGGCATCACGATCGGCTATATTCGCCGAGGTGCTGCACAGAGCTGCATGATCGGATATTGGATGGGCGAGCGCCACTCCGGTCAGGGCCATATGTTCGCCGCACTTCAGTTGGTTATACCCTATATCTTTTCCGGACTTGAGTTGCACCGAATTGAAGCAGCCTGTATTCCGGATAACGAGCGTAGCATGCGGCTTTTGGAAAAAGCCGGTTTCCAGCGGGAAGGTCATTTGCGCGGTTATCTTAAAATCAACGGTCAGTGGCGCGACCATGTGATGTTTTCAAGGTTGGCATCCGACACCAACCCGAACCGAAGCTTCGACCAGCGATGATCGCCGGAATGATGCAGACGTGGCCAACGGCCCGCCGGCTATGCGCCGTGATCGCAACGCTCGCGGCCGCCATGCTGCTGTTGATCGCCGGGATGGCCGATGCAGCCGAGCCCGTGAAGATCTCGCGTGACGATACTGCGCTCGACCTCACAGCGACGACCGAAATCTACACCAATCAGGGTGAAGCCTTTCAGGTTTCGACGGCAGCCGGCGCCGACGGCATCCGCCGCCGCATCGAGGTTCGCTCCTCTTCACCCAATCATCAGGGCGACTGGGCGGTTTTCGCGCTTGCCAACGTTTCCGAAGAGCAGCTTGAACGCGTCATCGTCGCGCCGCATTTCCGTCTCGTGAATTCAAAGGTCTTCTGGCCCGATCTCGGCTCGCAGCGCATCGTCGCGATCACGCCGAGCGAAGGTTTCGCGCTCGATCGTCAGCCGAGCGACGAGGCCGACGTCTTCCGTATCACGTTGAACCCCGGCGCCGTCGTCACCTTCGTTGCCGAACTGTCGTCACCGAACCTGCCGCAGCTCTATCTCTGGGAACCGAACGCGTACAAGGATACGGTCAACGCCTTCACGCTCTATCGCGGCATCGTGCTCGGCATCGCCGGCCTGCTGGCGGTGTTCCTGACCATTCTTTTCGTCGTCAAGGGCACGTCGATGCTGCCGGCCACGGCCGCGCTCGCCTGGGCGGTGCTCGGCTATATCTGCGTGGACTTCGGTTTCCTCGGCAAGCTCATCAGCATCACGTCAAGCGACCAGCGGATATGGCGCGCCTGTGCAGAGGTGGCGCTCGCGTCCAGCCTGGTGATCTTCCTGTTCACCTATCTCAATCTCAATCGCTGGCACGCTCATCTCGGTTATGTGACGCTCGCCTGGGTGCTCGGCCTTGCTCTCCTCTTCGGCGTGGCAATCTACGATCCGTCGATTGCGGCGGGCATTGCGCGGCTGTCGCTGGCGCTGACGGCAACGGCCGGCCTGCTGCTCATCATCTATCTCGGCTTCAGCAGATATGACCGCGCAATCCTGCTCGTTCCAGCCTGGGCGCTGATCCTCGTCTGGCTGTTCGGGGCCTGGATGACGGTTATGGGCAAGCTCGACAATGACATCATCCAGCCGGCACTCGGTGGTGGCCTCGTGCTCATCGTCCTGCTGATCGGCTTCACCGTCATGCAGCATGCCTTTGCCGGCGGCGCCTTCCAGCAGGGCCTGTTCTCGGATCTGGAACGGCAATCGCTGGCGCTGACAGGCTCGGGCGACACCGTCTGGGACTGGGACGTGGCGCGCGACCGCGTGGTGACGACGCCCGATATATCGGTGAAGCTCGGCCTTTCGCCCGGAACCATGCACGGCGCGGCGCGCAACTGGCTGCCGCGGCTGCATCCCGATGATCGTGACCGCTTCCGCGCGACACTCGACGTGCTTCTGGAACATCGGCGCGGCCGGCTGAACCATGAATTTCGTATTCGCGCCGAAGACGGGCATTTCCACTGGCTGTCGATCCGCGCCCGGCCGGTGCTAGGCTCCAACGGCGAAATCATCCGTTGCGTCGGCACGATCGTCGATATCACCGAGCAGAAGAATTCGGTCGAACGGCTGCTGCACGATGCCGTTCACGACAATCTCACGGGATTGCCGAATCGCCAGGTCTTCCTCGATCGCCTGCAAGCCGTTCTGACGCTGGCTTCCGATGGAAATCAATTGCGGCCGACGGTCATGGTCATCGACATCGATCGCTATAAACTCGTCAACGATACGCTTGGCTTTGCCGCTGGCGACAATATCCTGATCGCGCTGACGCGGCGTCTTCGCCGCCTGATGAAGCCGCAGGATACGCTGGCGCGTCTTTCGGGCGACCAGTTCGGCCTCATCCTCGTTTCCGAACGCGATCCCGCCAAGGTCGCCGACTTTGCCGACGCGATCAGCAAGGCGATCATGGTGCCGATCAATTTCGCCAACCGTGAGATCATCCTGACGGCATCAGTCGGGCTGACGTCATGGGTCGATCAGCAGGAAAATGCGGCCGGGATGCTCAGTGACGCGGAACTTGCCATGTACCGCGCCAAGCGCGCCGGCGGCAATCGCGTCGAGCCTTTCCAGCCGGCGTTCCGCAGCTTCGGCACCGACCGGCTGCAGCTCGAGACCGATCTGCGCCGCGCCGTCGAACGCAAGGAACTTTCGCTCGTCTATCAGCCGATCGTTCGGCTTGAGGATGCAGAAATCGCCGGCTTCGAGGCGCTGATGCGCTGGGAGCATCCGAAGCGCGGCAATATCCCGCCGTCCGAATTCATCCCGATCGCCGAGGCTTCCGATATCATCGGCCCGCTCGGCATGTTCGCGCTGGAGCAAGCGACCAACGACCTGAAGGCATGGCAACGGCAGACCGGCGACCTACCGCTGTTCGTCTCCATCAACCTTTCCAGCGTGCAGCTCCTCAACAACGAGCTTTACGACGATATCCGCGCCCTGCTCGCCAAGACCCATTGCGATCCGAGCCGCATCAAGCTGGAATTGACGGAATCGCAGGTGATGGAGAATCCGGAACAGGCGCGGCTGGTGCTCGATAAGCTGCGCGAAGCCGGCATCGGTTTGGCGCTCGATGATTTCGGCACCGGCTATTCCTCGCTCGCCTATCTCACCCGCTTCCCCTTCGATACGATCAAGCTCGACAAGGCGATGGTCCGCGATGATAGCGACAAAAAAGCTGTCTTGTTGCGCTCGGTCATTTCCATGGCGCGCGAACTCAATATGCGCGTCGTCGCCGAGGGCATCGAATCGGAAGAGGATGCGCTGGAGCTTGCCAAGATCGGCTGCAGCTACGGCCAGAGCTTCATCTTCGGGCCGCCTATGGGCTCGGATTCGGTGATACGCTTGCTGAAGGAACGCTTTCCGCTGACGAAGCGCGCCTGAGTATTCGATCACGCGCTGTCGATCAATTCCCTGATATAGTCGAGCTTGGCAACCACCGGCGGCGAGAGGATGAAGGGATAGGAATCCGGCTGCCCCATGCTGCGCTGGATGGAATTGATCGCTACGCTCAAAGGGATCCAGGCGCTGACGAGCTGCTCGGCGCTTTCTGCCTTGTAAGGATTGAAATCCACCTCGGCCGCCATGTCGTGATAGCGATGGGGATCGATTGCCAGGCCGAAGGAACGCGCCGTTTCCAGCGTATCGACGATGTGCAGATAATGTGCGAAGCATTCGGCAAAATCCTCCCAGGGATGGGAGCTGGCATAGGCGCTGATGAAACTTTCCTGCCAGTTTGCCGGCGGGCCATTGTCGTAATGGGCTTGGAGTGCTGCGCCATAATCGGCGCGCTCGTCGCCAAAGACGGCGCGAAAGGCATCGAATTGCCCGCGATCGCGGACAAGCTTGTTCCAGATGAAATGGCCGGTCTCGTGGCGGAAGTGGCCGAGCAAGGTACGATAGGGCTCGTTCATCGAGGTGCGCGCCTGTTCGCGCGTCACGTCGTCGGCCTCCGCGGCGCGGATCGCGATCAGTCCTTCCTCGTGACCGGTCATGGCCGGGACCACGGTATTGCCCTGCACCTCATCCTCTAGGAAATCGAAGACGAGCCCACCTTCGGGGTCTTGCTGTCGATCGGGATGCGGCAGGTTCCACCGCAAGAGCGAATAAAACAGATGCCGCTGCGCCTGGCTGATGCGCCGCCAGCGATCTATACCTTGTTGCGTACCAGCGTTCGGCACGAGACGATTGTGCCGGCAGGCAACGCAATAGGGCTGCGGATCGTCCGCATCGATGAGCCAATTGCAGATATCGAGTTCGGCATTCGCGCAGAAGCGAACATGCCGCGTCTGTTCGGAGACCGGATGCCAGTTCGTCTCAGTTTCTGCTTCCAGGGCATATATCGCCAAGCGATCGGGGACGAAACCGAGCTGATGACCACATCGAATGCATTGCCTGTTATCGAAATGAACAGGCTGTCCGCAATGATCGCACGTGAAAAGCCGCATACTCCCCCTCGGAAAACTTACTGGCTGGCAATAAAGAGCCTGCCACGTTTCCGTAACAGGCTCTTCCTCCCAACATCGCCGCTTCGACGTCAATTCAGACGGAGCAGCGATCATGGATTGATAAAAACAAGCAGCCGGTCACATCCGGTCGACCGCTCCCTTGACCTTATCCTTGGCTTTGCCAACGGCGGTTTGCACCTTGCCCTTGGCTTCCTGTGCAGCGCCCTTGGCGCGCATTTCCTTGTCATTCGTCGCCTTGCCGGCCATCTGCTTGGCCTTGCCGGCAATTTCGTTCGCCTTACCGGACACCTTGTCGGTCGTGCTGCTCATGTCTGACGCCTCCTTGCCTGCGACAGCGAAATTGCCGTCGCTCTGTCAGGAAAACGTCACGCACGCTATTTCGTTCCGAAACAACGCAAATCGGCTCAGCTATGGCCGGCATGGGGTGACAGCATGACCGGATTGATACCCATGAGAGCCAGCGCACGATCATACTTGTTCTCAAGGCTGCGATCGAAGATCAATTCTTCGTTTGCAGGGCAGTTCAGCCAGCCATTGTTGCCGATCTCCGCCTCGAGCTGGCCAGCGCCCCAGCCGGCATAGCCGAGCAACATCGTCGCCCGCTTCGGACCGCTTCCCTTGGAAATGGCCCTGACGATATCGAGCGTCGCCGTCAGGCTGATATCGTCACTGACCGGAATGCTGCTGTCGCTGATGTAATCGTCGGAATGCAGGACGAAACCTCGGCCGCTTTCGATGGGACCGCCGGTCTGGATCGGGAAATCGCGCGCCATCTGCGGAAGCACGATAGCATCGTCGTCCTTGATCATTTCGAGATGCAAGAGGACGTCGGTGAATGTCAGCTTCTGAGCCCGGTTGATGACGAAGCCCATAGCACCGGCATCGGAATGGGCACAGATATAAACAACCGTGCGATGAAAGTTCCGATCCTCCATGCCGGGCATGGCGATCAGGAACTGACCGTCGAGAAAACCTCTTTCGCGTCTATTCTTCAGCGTCGATAGGGACATCGTGCCTCCTGACCGCAGCCCGCAACTGCGCCGCCTCATACCAAGATGGGGCAATGTCATAAATCAATCAACTGAAAATGATCATTTACCTCTTCGGTCCTGCTGGCTCCTTGCAGCCCTATCCGCTAAATCCTTGTTCCATGATCGAAATAAGTACCGTTGCCCGCCTGTCGGCACTTCTCGCCACTTTGTTTTTCAGCACCGTAGCGACTTATGCCGCAACGAGCGAGTGGATAGACAATCAGGGCGGCAGAATGCGCCTGATCGCGCTGGCGCCGGACCCAGAAGGGCATATCCGCGCCGCCTTGCAGATCGAGCCGGAACCGGGCTGGATCACCTATTGGCGCGAGCCCGGTCAGGGCGGAATTCCGCCGCAAATAACGCCGGCAGCGAGCAGCGGCGTAATGCTGGAAAGGGCGGGCTATCCCGTGCCGAAGCCGATCCGTGTCGGCCCCATCCAGGAAATCGGCTACGACGCGCCGGTCACGTTTCCGCTTGATCTGCGCGTCACCGGCAAAGCGCCGGAAAAGCTTGAGCTGACAGCTTTCATCGGCCTCTGCAAGGATATCTGCATTCCTTTCCAGGCCGAATACTCCCTGCCCTTGCCGACGGATGTGCAGCCGACCTCGCACGAACTGGCTTTGCTCGATGCGGCAAAGGCCGTGCTGCCGAAGCCTCCTTCCCCGGATTTCGCCGTCCAGAGCCATAAGATCTCCACCGACGGCAAGAACCTTTCCCTGCATCTGACACTGCCGGAAGCGAGCGGAAATGCACCTGAGATCTATGTCACGGGGCCATCCGGCTATGTGTTCTTTCAGCAAGCGAATGCGAAGCGGGAGGGAACGACCTTCTCGGCCGATATAGTAATCGGCAAACTACCGAAGGATTATGATCCGAAGGGCCAAAGCTGGGGTATTCTGGTCGTCGACGGCGATCGGGCGATGGAAACCACCCTTGCGCTCGAATAGGCCGGATCTATAGTTCTCTGAACCGTCTTCAAACCATCGGCGGCCGTTCGAGCGCCCCGAAACAACGACCCAAGGAGAGAGCCATGACTATCGCCATCGGCGACACGCTGCCTGCCGCCACCTTCAAGGAAAAGACCGCCGACGGCCCGGTCGAGATCAGCACCGAGCAGCTGTTTGCCGGCAAGCGCGTCGTGCTCTTCGCCGTGCCCGGCGCGTTCACGCCCACCTGCTCGCTCAATCACCTGCCGGGCTTTCTCGAAAACCGCGATGCCATTCTTGCCAAGGGCATCGATGACATCGCCGTCGTTTCCATCAACGACTGGCATGTCATGGGCGCCTGGGCGCAATCGTCCGGTGGCTTGGGCAAGATCCACTTCCTCGCCGATTGGGACGGCGCCTTCACCAAGGCGCTCGGCCTCGAGGTCGACCTCTCGGCCGGTGGGCTCGGCATTCGCTCCAAGCGTTATTCCATGCTAGTGGAAAACGGCGTGGTAAAGACGCTGAACATCGAGGAAAGCCCCGGCCAGGCGACGGTTTCGGGTGCTGCCGCGATGATCGAGCAGCTTTGAGGTTTTGATAGATCAGGAAAGGCTGGACGCCCCCTGCGTCCGGCCTTTCGTTTAGCCGTGGAAGGACCTTAGCCCCTCTTTATTCCTTTTGTCTGCTTGTTACCCGGATATAATAGCCATCCGGATGTACGATACGGAAATCGCGCAACCCCCATGGCTGTAGGACAAGCTCCGATACCGTATGGCCGCAGGTTCTGGCGGCGTCATAAAAACTTTCCACATCCCCAGCGCTCAGCACGATTTCGACACCGAGGCCTGGTCGTTCGCCATTGCCAGCTCGGAGTGGATGATCAGGCCCAAGAGCCTCCCGCTTGTTGACGGAAATGATAGCCTCGCCATTCGAGAGCATTGTGTATTGTTCGCTTGTCTCGCCAACCACCTGGAAGTTCAGTGCCCGTCGATAGAATTCTATCGATGCCGCCACATCGGCGACAAACAGCTCAAGCCTCAGCTTCATAACATCCTCTCCTCCTCGTCTTGTAAACTTTGTCACCCGATATCGCGTGAAAATACAACTGGCGATGAGCGTCGCGGCGATAAGGCGCGGACATTAACGCCGGTAAATATTCCAGCCTTGTTCACCGCAAATTCGTGGCAGTTCACCGCCCGCCTCTTTTTCGCCGCATTTCATCGGCTACTACGTGTAATGTTATTACATAATTGAAAGCCCCTGGATGCCTTTTGATCGTGGTCCCTTCGCGTCGTCCCTCATGGGGCGCTCAGCCCTGATGCGCCTTGCCTATGTGGCGGTCGGTATTGCAGTGCTTTGGGCGGCTATCGGCTGGGCGGTGGCTTTGGCATGAACGACCTGATCCGCCTCAACAATCTCACCGTTACCTATGAACGTCATCCAGCCGTACACCATCTCTCGGGCGGCTTTGCCGCCGGCAGCCTCACGGCGATTGCCGGGCCGAACGGTGCCGGCAAGTCGACGCTGCTCAAGGCAATCGTCGGAGAACTGCGGCTGGCGGAAGGTTCGATCGATCGAGGGGCGCTGACGCGCAACGATTTCGGCTATCTGCCGCAAGCGGCCGATATCGTCAGACGCTTTCCGATTTCGGTTGCCGATACCGTCATGCTCGGTGCCTGGAAGAATGCCGGCGCCTTTGGTCGGTTCTCCCTAGAGGATGCCGAGCGGGCGCGCGAGGCGCTCGGCATCGTCGGGCTCTCGGGCTTCGAACGGCGGCATATCGGCTCGCTTTCGGCTGGGCAGTTCCAGCGCGTGCTGTTTGCGCGGCTGCTGCTGCAGGATGCCCGCGTCATTCTCCTGGATGAACCCTTCACCGCGATCGACCAGCGCACGACGCGCGATCTTCTCGACCTCGTGCTGCGATGGAATCGGGAGGGACGCACGGTCATCGCCGTGCTGCACGATTTCGAGCAGGTGCGAAGCTATTTCCCCGAAACGCTGCTGATCGCCCGCGAACTCGTGGGATGGGGCAAGACGCAGGATATTATGAGCCCCGCCAATCTCATCAAGGCGCGCGCAATGGCCGAGCGCTGGGATGAGGAGGCCGAAGCATGCCTGCCGGAAGAAGAGCATGAGAGTGGCGCGCTCGCAAAGCGGGAGCCGGCCGAATGACCGTCTACGACATCTTCCTCGCGCCCTTTGCGGATTACGGTTTCATGCGGCGCGCGCTGATTGCCTGCGTCTGCCTCGGCCTCGGCTCCGGCCCGATCGGCGTCTTTCTGATGCTCCGGCGCATGAGCCTGATGGGCGATGCCATGAGCCATGCCGTTCTGCCCGGCGCCGCCATCGGTTATCTTATCGCCGGCTCGCTGTCGCTGACCGCGATGGGGCTTGGCGGGCTCGTGGCTGGCCTTTCGGTGGCGCTGCTATCCG
Source organism: Rhizobium pantanalense (assembly GCF_030182525.1). Taxonomy (NCBI): domain Bacteria; kingdom Pseudomonadati; phylum Pseudomonadota; class Alphaproteobacteria; order Hyphomicrobiales; family Rhizobiaceae; genus Rhizobium; species Rhizobium pantanalense. The sequence goes on along the minus strand of NZ_JAQJCH010000006.1, from coordinate 80,465 downwards.
GCCTCGTCAGCCGCGCGACCGTGCTGCAGGAGGATGCGAGCTTTGCGAGCTTCTACCTGACCTCGCTGGCGCTTGGCGTCCTCATCGTGTCGTTGCGTGGCTCCAACATCGATCTGCTGCATGTGCTCTTCGGCACCATTCTCGCAATCGACGCGCCTGCCCTCTACCAGATCGGTACGATCACGACGGTGACGCTGCTGGCGCTCGCCGTCATCTACCGACCGCTCGTCATGGAATGCTTCGATCCGGGTTTCCTGCGTGCCGTCGGCGGGCGCGGACCGCTTTATCACTTCCTGTTCCTGCTGCTGGTCGTGCTCAATCTCGTCGCCAGCTTCCAGGCGCTCGGTACGCTGATGGCCGTCGGGCTGATGATGCTGCCGGCCGCCGTGGCGCAGCTATGGTCGCGCAGCCTGCCTGCCATGATGATAATCGCCACGGGTACGGCGACGGCATCAGGCTATATCGGCCTCATCGCTTCCTATCACCTCGAATTCGCCTCCGGCCCGACGATCATCATCACCGCCAGCCTGGTCTACGGCTTCTCCATTCTCTTCGCACCCTCGGGCCTTGCCCGGCGGTTCTTTCCCCGTCCCCATCTCCGGGGCTAATCCGAACAAGGAGACTCGCATGAACAAACAGAGACTGCTCCTCTCAGCCGCTGCGGCAGCCTTCGTCGCCTTTGGCGTCGCCCCACCTGCTTCCGCCGAAACCCTCAATGTAGTGGCGTCCTTCACCGTGCTTGCCGATATCGTCAAGCATGTCGGCGGTGACCATGTGAAGGTGTCGAGCCTCGTCGGCCTGAACGGCGACCCCCATGAATTCGAGCCGTCTCCAGCCGATGCCAAGACGCTGAACGCCGCCAAGGTCGTCTTCGTCAGCGGCGAAGGCCTGGAAGGCTGGATGGACCGGCTGATTACCGCTTCCGGCTACAAGGGAACGCCTGTTGTCACCTCCGAGGGCATCAACACCCGCACCATGGTCGACGACGGCAAGACGGTCACCGATCCGCATGTCTGGAACAGCCCGGTCAATGTGAAAATCTGGGTCGCCAATATAGAAAAGGCTCTGTCCGCGGCCGATCCGGCAGACGCCGCCGATTTCAAGGCCAACGCCGAGCGCTACACGAAGGTCCTGACCGAACTCGACACCTACGCGCACAGCAAATTCGACAAGATTCCGGACGATCGCCGCAAGGTGCTGACCAGCCATGACGCCTTTGGCTATTTCGGCCGCGAATACAAGGTCAGCTTCCTCTCGCCGCTCGGCGTCTCCACGGAAACGGAGGCATCGGCTGCCGACGTTGCCAAGCTGATCGAGCAGATCAAGACCGAGCATGTGAAGACCTATTTCTTCGAAAACTCGAACGATCCGCGCCTCGTCAAGCAGGTCGCCAAGGCAACCGGCGCCGAACCCGGCGGCGAGCTCTATGTCGAGGCCCTCTCCAAGTCCAACGGACCGGCTTCGACTTACGAAAAAATGTTCCGTTATAACGTTGACCAGCTCGCCGCAGCGATGGCGAAGTCGAGCTGACCATTCAACGCGCGTGGTCGCAGGCATGGGCTGCCTGCGACCACCTCACTTAAATGTTGAAATCGAAGACCATCAGGCCGGCCAGACCACCGTCCGTGGACGAAACGATGCGTTCGCCGACGGCGACGTGATCGGGATGCACCAGATAGGCATCGCGCGCTTCGACACTCTCGAAGGTGACGACAAATCCATCGGCGAAGCCGCCATGCAAGCCCTCGGGCGAGACATTCGGCCCATATTTCACATCAACAATGCCCGGAATGACCTTTTGCAAGGCGACGACGGCGTCGAAGAGCGCCCTCTTGTCGTCCTGTGTCAGGGCGGATTTAAGTCTAAGAAAAACGCAATGCAGGATCATAAGGCAATCTCCCTGGAAGTCGGCGGCAGCATAGAGGGAAAGGGCAGCCGGGCAAGGCACCAATTCGCGAACATTGCATTCCGGTAGCGAGGCGAATGGCGACGTGTTAGCTGGAAAAATAGCTCACACCGACAGATGAGCTTTGGCTGCCGCAGTGATTTCGCGTGTCAATTCCGCAAGCCGGTCGGCCGCGAGACGGTTCACTTGCCAATATAATGGAATATACAACGGCGTGTCCGGGATCAGTTCGACCAAGCGCCCGGCTTCCAGATGCTCCCGCACAAGCTGGATGGGATTCATTCCCCATCCCATGCCTGCAAGGCTGGCATCGACGAAGCCTTGAGTCGAAGGCAGCCAGTGGCTCGGATAGGCAAAATCCTCGCCGAATGTCTGGCGTATCCAGCGGCTTTGAAGCCTATCCTTCTGGTTGAAGGTCAGTGCCGGCGCGTTCTGGATCGCTTCCGGGGTAACACCTTTTGAAAAATGCCGGGCGATGAAAGCGGGACTTGCCGTCGCATGGTAGCGAAGCGCGCCGAGAAACATACGCCGACATCCCTGGATCGGCTTTTCCAGGCTGGTGACAGCTGCAATAACCCGCCCCCGCTGCAGCCATTCGGCCGTATGATCCTGGTCGTCGATGGCGATATTCAAGAGATAGGGAGAGCGTTTGGTAAAACCGGATATGGCTTCCACGAACCACGTCCCGAGGCTATCGGCATTCGTGGCAATGTGAAGCGTGACCCTTTGCTTGGGATCGTCGGGATCGACGAGCGCCGGCAAACGTCCGAACAGCTCGTCTTCCAGCATGCCGACATTCTCCATATGGCGGCAGAGCCAATCACCCTTTTCCGTCGCGGTGCAGGGATTACCCCTGACGATCAGGACGATGCCGAGGCGCTCTTCAAGCTGCTTCACCCGCTGCGAGACGGCCGAAGGCGTGACGTTGAGAATGGCTGCCGCCTTTTCGAAGCTGCCGGTCTGGACGACCATTGAAACGGCACGGAGAGCGGAATAATCGAGCATGGCTTAGTTTTTCTTAATCTGGATTAGCAACATTAAGTAGCCTAAATCTTCATATGCCGATACCGGAAATGCTCATCGGTTTTGGAGCACTTCGGTAGGCATGAATTTTTCGATCTATATGACGGGCCTGATGATGGGGCTCAGCCTGATTGTCGCGATCGGCGCGCAAAACGCCTTCGTCCTGCGTCAGGGTCTTCGCAATGAACATGTATTCGCCGTTTGCCTTGCATGTGCGCTCTCGGATGCCGCGCTCATCGTGCTCGGGGTGACGAGCTTTCGCCAGATCTCCGCGCTGCTGCCCTGGCTCGATCCTGTCATGCGCTATGCAGGAGCGGCCTTCCTGATCTGGTACGGAGCCAAGAGCCTCTATTCCGCCTTTCGTTCGACCGCGGTGCTGGCTGCCGGAGAGGCGAAGGCATCGAGCTTCCGGCAGACGCTTGCCATGTGCCTGGCGCTTACCTGGCTCAACCCGCATGTCTACTTAGACACGGTCGCGCTGCTTGGCACGATTTCCACCCGATTTCCGGGAAACGAAGCTTCATTTGCGGCGGGTGCCATGACGGGTTCTTTCCTGTTCTTCTTTTCGCTCGGCTTTGGCGCGAGGTGGCTGAGGCCGATCTTTGCGAAACCCGCATCCTGGCGCATTCTGGAAACGCTCATTGCCCTTACCATGTGGATGATCGCCACCAAGCTGCTGAGTGGAGTATGATTTCTGCGTTACATTCATGGACAGTCACACGGTGCTAAGCGTAGGACGATTTCAGCTTCTGCTTTTCGAGCGCTATCGCGGGTCTGAGCCTGACAGAGAAGGAAAACAATCGTGACGCTCTTTACTGGCCTTTCGGCCTTTCCGATTACCCCGACCGATGCTTCCGGACATGTTGATATTGTAGTGCTCGCCCGCCTGCTCGAACGCATCCAACTGGCGGGCGTTGATTCCATCGGGTTGCTCGGCAGTACGGGCGGCTACGCCTTTCTGTCACCCGAGGAGCGCCGGCGGGCCGTACAGGCGGCAATGACAAGTGTCGGCGGCAGGCTCCCCGTCATCGTAGGCGTCGGAGCGCTGCGGACCGACGAAGCGCAGGCATTGGCGCGCGATGCCAAGGCGGCCGGTGCGGACGGGCTGCTGCTGGCCCCGGTGTCTTATACTCCACTCACGGAGGAGGAGGTCTATCAGCACTTCGCAGCCGTCGCGGAAGCCGGCGAACTGCCGCTCTGCATCTACAACAATCCCGGCACGACGAAATTCACATTCAGCGATGGGCTGATTGCCCGCCTGGCAAAGGTGACGAATATCGCGGCGGTGAAGATGCCTCTGCCGCAAAGCGGCGATTTCCAGGAAGAGATAGGGCGTCTGCGCCAGGAAACGCCAAAAGGTTTCGCCATCGGTTACAGCGGCGATTGGGGAGCAGCGGCCGGGCTGCTCGCCGGTGCCGATGCCTGGTACAGCGTTGTCGGCGGCCTCCTGCCCGCCGAGGCGCTGGCGCTCACATGGGCCGCTCAAGCCGGCGACGCCGCTGAAGCCGAACGGCTCGATCGAAAATTCCAACCGTTATGGAGCCTGTTCAAAGAGTTCGGCAGCTTCCGCGTCATGTATGCGATTGCCGAAGCGCTCGATCTTTGCAGGATTGATCCGCCGCGCCCGATCCTGCCGCTCTCCGCAGCCGAAAAGGCGCGCGTGAGAAGTGCGCTCGATCATGTCTTAGCGTGATCGAGTTCTGTGCGGCGCGGCTGGTCCGAGTTTATCGCCGACGAGCTACTTCCGCTTAAACGGCTCCATGCCCTTGCGCGCCAGTTCGTCGGCGCGCTCATTCTCCGGATGTCCCGCATGGCCCTTGACCCAGTGCAGCGTCACCTTATGTCTGTTATAGGCCTCGTCCAGCGCCTGCCAGAGCTCGGCATTCTTCACCGGTTTCTTGTCTGCGGTCTTCCAGCCGTTCTTCTTCCAGCCGAAGATCCACTTGGTGATGCCGTCCTTGACGTAGACGCTGTCGGTATAGAGATCGACCTCGCAGGGGCTCTTAAGGGCGCCGAGTGCCGAGATCGCCGCCATCAGCTCCATGCGGTTGTTGGTCGTCTCCGCCTCGCCGCCGGAGAGTTCCTTTTCCACCTCGCCATAGCGAAGCACCGCCCCCCAGCCGCCGGGGCCGGGATTGCCGGAGCAGGCGCCGTCCGTAAAAATATCGACGTGCTTCATGCCTTCAGCCCGTATTCGGCTGATGAAGCGATCTGGCGGTGGAAGCGCAGTTTGCGCAGATATTCGATCGGGTCTTTCTTGGTGACCATTGCCCCGGCTGGGGTCGTCAGCCAATCGTAGAGGCGCGTCAGGAAGAAGCGCAGCGACGAGCCGCGGGCCAGCGTCGGCAGGGCGGCGATTTCGGCAGGGCTCAGCGGCCGCATGCTCTGATAGCCCTCCAGCAGCGCCATGCCTTTGGTGATATTATAGGCGTGATCCTTTTCGAAGCACCAGGCATTCAGGCAGATTGAGACATCGTAGGCGAGCTGATCGTTGCAGGCGAAATAGAAATCAATGAGGCCAGAGAGCTTGTCCCCGAGGAAGAAGACATTGTCCGGGAAAAGATCGGCATGGATGACGCCCGCGGGCAGACCCTTAGGCCAATGCTTTGCAAGGAAATCGAGTTCGCCGCGGATTTCATCCTGCAGGCCGGCTTCAACTTCGTCAGCGCGTGCCTCGGATTTTTCCCAGAGTGTCTGCCAGCCCGCGATCGACAATGCATTCGGGCGACGGATCTCGAAACCCTCGCCGGCAATATGCATGGCGGCCAGTGCCTTGCCGACTTCGCGGCAATGATGCGCTTCGGGCTTGCGCAGCCACATACCCTCGAGGAAGGAGATCAGGGCGGCAGGGCGGCCGGAGAGATGGCCGAGCAAGGCGCCGTCACGGCGCGGCAAGGGCAGCGGACAGGACAGACCACGGCTCGCCAGATGCTGCATCAGCCCCAGAAAAAACGGCAGATCGCCCTTGTCGACGCGCTTCTCATAAAGCGTCAGGATCAGCGGATCGCGGCTCGTATGTAAGAGGAAGTTCGAATTCTCGACGCCTTCGGCAATGCCCTTGTAGGAGAGCAACTCGCCGACATCATACTCGGTCAGGAACCACTTCAAATCGTCTTCGGTAATATCGGTATAAACGGCCACGAACTATTCCCTTGATACATATAAGCTGCCACAGCCACCCGCCCTCGTGGTTCGAGACGGCCCCCTTCGACAAGCTCAGGAGCGCCTCCTCACCATGAGGGCTGATCGAGGCGTCTGGCGGCAAAATTCGCTCCACCTCATCCTGAGGTGCTTTGCCGATGTAGCGTCAGCGCAAGCGGCAAGGCCTCGAAGGAAGAGGTGGCCCTCTCATTCTCCGTTGACGAAAGCCATATCTGCTGTCGTCAGCTCTATACTGCGAAGCTCGCGATTGACGAGGAAATTCTCGGTTTCCTTCACAGTTTCAGCGAGTTCCACCACAGCATTATAGCGGGCGCGGAAGGCTTCGATGATCTCGTTGACGATGACTTCTGGCGCGGATGCACCAGCGGACAAACCGACCGTCTTGATATCGCCGATATTATCCCAATCGATCTCGGCAGCGCGCTGGACAAGGACGGATTTCTTCGCCCCTGCCCTCAGCGCCACTTCGACGAGGCGCTTGGAATTCGACGAATTCGGCGCACCGACGACGATGAAGAGATCGCAGCCCGGCGCCGCCTCCTTCACCACTTCCTGGCGGTTGGTCGTGGCATAGCAGATCGAATCGGCGGCCGGTGCGGTGAGATTGGGAAAACGCTCCTGCAGCCGCGCAATGACGCCTGCGGTATCGTCAACCGAGAGCGTCGTCTGCGTGACGAAGCCGAGATTGTCCGGATCATCAGGCTGGTAGACGTCGGCATCCTCCACGGTCTCGATCAGCGACACGGCACCCTCTGGCAACTGCCCCATGGTGCCGATCACTTCCGGATGGCCGGCATGGCCGATCAGGACGACGTGGCGGCCAAGGCGATTGTGGCGCATGGCCTGCTTGTGCACCTTGGAGACCAGCGGACAGGTGGCATCGAGATAGAAGAGATTGCGCTGGTCGGCATCGGCCGGCACGGACTTCGGCACGCCATGCGCCGAGAAGACGACAGGCTGGGCGCGATGCTCGGCTGGAATCTCGTCCAGCTCCTCGACGAAGATGGCGCCCTTAGCTTCCAACCCTTCGACGACATAGCGGTTATGGACGATCTCGTGGCGGACATAAACCGGCGCGCCATAGGCTTTCAGCGCCAGAACGACGATCTGAATGGCGCGGTCGACGCCGGCGCAGAAGCCGCGCGGCCCGCAAAGCCGGATGGTCAGGTCAGGTTTGGAAACGGCTATGTTCATATCTCTTCCGAAATGCGACAGTGGCGTGAGCCATAGATAGGGCTGCACTGCCGCCTGCTCTATTCAGTCCGCATGATCTTATTCAAAAACCGCTGCGCACTTTTTGGGATCATGCTCTAGCGGAATATTCCATCGAAATGAAGCTATTCTATTGCATGCCTCTATTGTGAGGGCGCGTCCGGATGGCGCTTGCGCCACCAGGATATGGCGACGATCGCTGCCAGCGCCGCTGCCAAGCCATACCAGGTCACGGCATATTGCAGGTGATTGTTCGGCAGATCGATGATGGTGACGCCGCCGATGGGCAGACCTGCCGGATTGGGCGTCTTGTCGGCATCGATGAAAAAGGGCAGCACCTTGTCCTTCGGCAGGCCGACACTGGAGGTCATGACGTCCAGATCCTTCCAGAAGAAGATGTTCTTGCCGAGATCATTGTCCGGCATGCCGTCGGGCCGCTCGGTGAGTTTGGCGCGGGCAAGACCAGTGACAGTCTGTTCGCCGGTCAATTCACCCTGTTTGCGCTTTTCTGGGTCCTTCGCCTCTGTGGGAACGAAGCCTCGGTTGACGAAGACGAAGCGGCCGTCGTCCAGCTGCAGCGGCGTATAGATGTGATAGCCGGGATCGCCATCGTAGGTGGCGAGGAAATGCCGCTCCTTGTCGTTGAGGTAATGGCCGGTGGCGGTTACGACACGATATTCGATATCGCCGCCGGATGCCGCCATCGTCTCGATCGCCGACAAGGACATAGCCGGCGCGTCCTTGCGGGCCGCTATGTCAGCCAGCAGGCTCTCTTTCCATTGCAGTCGCTCGACCTGCCAGGTGCCGAGCCCGATGAGGAGGACGAGCGCAACGAGCAGAAGCAGCGCCTTGGCGATTTGCCACAAGGGATTGGCACGGCGCACAGGCACTGCGGCCTCAGTCACGGTGGACACGCCCTTCGGCGGCGTTGTTGCGATATTGCAGGGCAATCAGGATGCCCTTGCACCAGCGCAGTGACAGAAGCGAAAGGATGATCGTCAGCGGCGCGAACAGCACGATATAGACCCATACCGGCGGCGCATAATTGATCTGCATCCACAGGACCGAGCCGATAATGATGAAGCCGACGATCAGAATGACGAAGACCGCCGGACCATCGCCCGCATCCGCGAAGGCGTAATCGAGATCACAGGCCGCACAGCGCGGCTTCAGCGACAATAATCCATCGAAGAGCTTGCCTTGGCCGCAACGGGGGCAACATCCCTGTATGCCGACCTTGAACGGATCGACGGGCGCAAAGAGGGCGCTGTCGCTATGGGATGCCTCGTCCGGCGTATTATCTTGCTCTGAGCCCAAAGTTCCGTCTCGATCAGCTAAAATAGCGAGCGATCACATGAACCTCGCCCCTATCATTATAACTAACTGCGAAGCATGCATCCGTCCAATCGAAAAGCTCTCAGCTCCCCCTCATCAGCCTCAAAACAAGCAAAAGGGATCGAATTCATGCCATTCAGCGAAGGCAGTCCACCCGGCCGGATCATCATCCTCAATGGTGCGCCGCGGTCCGGAAAAAGCAGCATCGTCGAGGCGATACAGGCCGATTTTGAGGGCGTGTGGGTCAACCTCGGCGTCGACGCCCATGTGCGGCATATCACGCCCCCGCGCTACCGTCCGGGCATCGGCTTGCGTCCCGGCGGCGAGCGGCCTGATCTCGAGCCGCTGGTTGCGCGCTTTTATGCCGCACTCTATGCCTCGATCGCTGCACACAGCCGCATGGGATTGAATGTCGTCGCCGAGTTCGGTCATCATGACAGCTATTCCCAACCGCTCGGCATTCTCGCCGATTGCGCCCGGCTGCTGACGGGGCTGCCCGCTCTGTTTGTCGGCGTGCACTGCCCGCTTGATGTCGTGATGGGGCGGCGGCTGGCCGAAGGTCCGGAAAGACGGGACACTTACGTCAAGGTCGAGGCTGGCATGCCTGTCCCTGTGCCGGTCGTTGCCTGGCAGGAACAGGTACATCGGCCCGGCATTTACGATCTGGAGATTGATACGTCCGTGAGCGACCCCAAGGCATGCGCCGAGCAGATCCGGCGATTGCTCGCTGAAGGTCTGCCTCATCCGACGGCATTCGAGAGGATTGCCTCAAGGGATTGAGGGCATCAAAACAAAAGACAGGCGCTGAGCGCCGCCCCTGAGTTAATGTGGAATCCAAGTAAATACTGCTGCTGAAACCTTATGGCATAGGCATTTCGGACGGACAGCAATCTGGCAATCATACCGTCGCAGAATCTTGAGACTTGTTACGCCACTGGCTTTAGTCGCAAAATGTGCCGCAGGTTTCAGGGATTTTAGCGACAGCCTATGTCTCTTTATTCCATTCGAGAGCACGCCGTGCCGCGAAGAAGGCAGCCACAATGATCAAAATCGGCTCGATCGTGATCCATTGCTGTGAGTTTGAGCGCATGGTCGCCTTCTGGCAGGAAGCCTTGCATTACGTCCCGCGTGAGCCTGTGAGCGATGACTGGGTTGTGCTTCGTGATCCTGAAGGCCACGGCCCGAATGTCTCCTTTCAGGCCCGTGACCGAAGTGGCTGGCGGAGAAGCTGGCTGCACTTGGATCTTTATACCGATCGCCAGCAGGAGGAAGTCAATCGCTTGCTGACGATCGGAGCGAAACAGTACCCGTGGCGCTATCCGGAAAATGCCGACTATGTGGTTTTGCAAGACCCTGACGGCAATCTTTTCTGTGTCGTGCAAAAGCCGCAAATTTCCTGACTTTCGAACGGCGCAAAAGTCCAGCTAAAATATCGCTCGCAAAAGGAAGAGTTTCGCGACAGAAGGCATTCAGCATTTCAGTTAAAGGCTGGCGCTAAGCGCCGCCTTTGGTTTTCCAGAGATCGATACCGATCAGCCAGCTGCGAGCGGTGCGCCCCAGCTGCCCCAGACATAGATGCAGAAGAACAGGAACAGCCAGACGACGTCGACGAAATGCCAGTACCAGGCGGCCGCCTCGAAGCCGAAATGCTGCTTCGGCGTGAAATCGCCCCGGATGGCGCGAACCAGGCAGACCAGCAGGAAGATCGTGCCGATCAGAACGTGGAAGCCATGGAAGCCGGTCGCCATGAAGAAGGTCGCGCCATAGATCGAGTTTCTGAATTCGAACGGAGCGTGGGCATATTCATAGGCCTGGACGCAGGAGAACAAGGCGCCCAAGAGGACCGTCAGCGTCAGGCCCTGGATCAGTCCCTTGCGGTCGCCATGCAGCAGCGCATGGTGAGCCCAGGTGACGGTCGTGCCCGACAGCAGCAGGATAATGGTGTTGTAGATCGGCAGATGCCAGGGGTCGAGAACCTCAACGCCCTTCGGCGGGAACTGGCCGCCAAGGAAGGCTGTGCGCGATGCCTGGATCGCCTCGTTCGGGAACAGGCTGACATCGAAATAGGCCCAGAACCAGGCGACGAAGAACATCACTTCAGAAGCGATGAACATAATCATGCCGTAGCGCAGATGCAGCGAGACGACTCGGGTATGCGCGCCCTCATGCGCTTCCTTGATCGTGTCCGCCCACCAGCCGTACATGACGTAGAGGATCACGGCGAGGCCGATGAAGAACAGCCAGGGCTGCGCGAAATTGATCCCGAACAGATGTACCGCGCCGCCATTCAGGTAGCGCATGAAGCAGACGCCGCCGAAGGTGATCACGAACGCCCCAAAGGCCGCAATGATCGGCCACGGGCTGGGATCGATAATGTGATAGTCGTGTTTTCTCTGATGCGCCTCGGCCATATCAGCAATCCCCGAATAACTTTTTCCCATATTGCTTCCGGTCAAACCGAGAAGCACTCTCCATCAAAGTTTCTTTTCCACCGGCTTCGTACCGCCGTCATTGGAAGCCACGGGCTTTGCGCCTTCCCGCGGGTAGTAGGTGTAGGATAGTGTCAGCGCATTGATCGTCTTGGTTTCCACAGCCTTGGTGATCTCAGGATCGACATAGAAAACCACCGACATCTCGCGCTTTTCTCCGGGCGCGAGATCCGTCTCATTGAAGCAGAAACACTGGACCTTGTTGAAATAGACCCCGGCTTCCAACGGCGTGACATTGAAGATCGCCTGGCCGCGCTCCATCTTGTCCGACTTGTTCTCGATCTGGAACTTGACCTCGACCGTCTCGCCGATCTTCGGGCTCACCGACTTCTGCAGCGGCTTGAAATCCCACGGCAGGCCCGGCGCGACATTGGCGTCGAAGGAAACCTGGATCTGCTTGTCGAGGATGACGTTCGAGACCTGCTCGACGCGCTGCGTCGTGCCGTTATAGCCCGTCACCTGGCAGAACATGCGATAGAGCGGCACGGCGGCGGCGCACATGGCGCTCATGCCGACGACGAAGCTCAGGCACATGGCAACGATCATCCCGTTGTTGCGGCCGCCGCTTCTCGTGCTTTTTGTGACCTCCCCCTGCATGACGCCTCCTCAAACGTGTCCGGAACCGACCTTGATGATGGTGATTGCGTAGAACAGCACCACCAGACCGGCAAGCACCAGCCCGAGCGCAATATTGCGCCCTCGCCGCGATTTCTTCTGCGCCTCGGTCAGCTTGACGAGTTCGATCATAGCCAGCCTCCACCGCCACCCGACATCAGAACGGTAACGAGCCGGTCGATCAATAGCGCGGAAAAGATCGCGAAAAGATAGAAAATGGAGAAGCCAAAGAGCTTCTTTGCCGGCACCATCTTCACGTCGCCATCGGCCATGCGCCAGACGGCGATGGAACAGTGCACGAAGATCACGCCGAGGATCGCGGCAACAACACCATAGCCGAGGCTCGCAAAGCCCATGAAGGTCGGCACGACGCCGAAGATGGCGGTCAGCACCGCATAGACGACGATCTGATTCTTCGTCGTCTTAACGCCGGAGACATTCGGCAGCATCGGGACGCCGACGGCCTCGTAATCACCCATCTTGAAGAGCGCCAGCGCCCAGAAATGGGCCGGCGTCCAGAGGAAGATGATGAGGAAGAGCACAATGCTTTCGACTGGCACGCTGCCGGTGACGCAGGCCCAGCCAATAACGGGCGGGAAAGCGCCGGCTGCACCGCCGATGACGATGTTCTGCGGCGTCGAGCGCTTCAGCCACATCGTGTAGACGACGGCATAGAAGAAAATGGTGAAGGCGAGAATGCCGGCGGAAAGCCAATTAATCGCAAGACCGAGGATAACAACCGAGAAGCCTGACAGCACCAGACCAAAGGCCAGCGCCTCCGACGGATTGATGCGGCCTGAAGGTATCGGCCGGCTCTTGGTCCGGGTCATGACGGCATCGATATCGGCGTCGTACCACATGTTCAAGGCACCGGATGCGCCGGCACCGACCGCAATGCAGAGGATTGCGATGAAGCCGAGAACTGGATTGATATGACCTGGGGCCAGCACCAGGCCAGTGAAGGCAGTAAAGACGACCAACGACATCACGCGCGGCTTCAGAAGCTCGAAATAATCGCGCGCACCCGCTTCCGACAGGCCGGTTTCGCCTTGCTTTGCGAGCGCTTCGTGATTGTCGATGACCGTCATTCTCTCTTCCAATTATCCGTTGAACCGGACGCCGCTTATTACGGCGTCCGGAAATGAGCTACTTGATGCGCGGCAGCTCTTCCCACTGGTGGTGGGGCGGCGGCGACGACAGCTGCCATTCCAGCGTGGTCGCACCATCGCCCCAGGGATTATCGCCTGCGACGCGCTTCTTCGCGAATGCATCTATAACGCCCCAGAAGAAGAAGCAAAGGCCTACGGCTGCGACATAGGAGCCGATGGAGGAAACGAAGTTCCAGCCGGCATAGGCATCCGGATAGTCGATATAGCGGCGCGGCATGCCCGCACGGCCCAGGAAGTGCTGCGGGAAGAACACCATGTTGACACCGATGAAGGTGATCCAGAAGTGCCAGTTGCCGATCCGCTCATTGTACATGTAGCCCGTCATCTTCGGGAACCAGTAGTACCAGGCTGCGAAGATGGCGAAGACGGCGCCGAGCGACAGAACGTAGTGGAAGTGGGCCACCACGTAATAGGTCGCATGCAGTTCGCGATCGAGGCCGGCATTGGCGAGCTGGACGCCGGTGACGCCGCCGAGCGTGAACAGGAAGATGAAGCCGAGCGCCCAGATCATCGGCGTGCGGAACTGGATCGAACCGCCCCACATCGTCGCGATCCACGAGAAGACTTTGACGCCTGTCGGCACCGCGATGACCATCGTCGCGAAGACGAAGTAGCGCTGCGTGTCGAGCGAGAGGCCGGTCACGTACATGTGGTGGGCCCAGACGACGAAGCCGACGGCGCCGATCGCGACCATGGCGTAGGCCATGCCAAGATAGCCGAAGATCGGCTTGCGCGAGAAGGTCGAGATGATGTGGCTGATCATGCCGAAACCCGGCAGGATCAGGATGTAGACTTCTGGATGGCCGAAGAACCAGAAGAGATGCTGATAGAGCAGCGGGTCGCCGCCGCCTTCCGGCGCGAAGAAGGTCGTGCCGAAGTTGCGGTCCGTCAGAACCATGGTGATGGCGCCAGCCAGAACCGGGAGCGACAGCAGCAGCAGGAAGGCGGTGATCAGCACCGACCAGGCAAACAACGGCATCTTGTGCAGCGTCATGCCGGGAGCGCGCATATTCAGGATGGTGGTGATGAAGTTGATCGCACCGAGGATCGAAGAGGCACCGGCAATGTGCAGCGCGAAGATGACCAGATCGATCGCCGGGCCGGGATGGCCGACCGTGCCAGACAAGGGCACATACATCGTCCAGCCGCCACCAGCGCCGTAGGCACCTGCCGGGCCTTCGACAAACATCGAGAGGAGGAGCAGCAGGAAAGCCGGAACGAGCAGCCAGAACGAAATGTTGTTCAGGCGCGGGAAAGCCATATCGGGCGCGCCGATCATGATCGGCACCATCCAATTGGCAAAGCCGCCGATCATCGCCGGCATGACCATGAAGAAGATCATGATCAGCGCGTGGGCGGTGACGAAGACGTTGTACATCTGCTTGCCGCCATCAATGGCGGCATCGCCCGAAAAGCCGTAGACCATCGACGCCAGACCGCTGAAGATCTGGATGCCTGGCTCCTGCAATTCCATGCGAATGGCAACGGAGAGGAGGAAGCCGATCACGCCCGCAAAGATCGCGAAGATCAGATAGAGCGTGCCGATATCCTTGTGATTCGTCGAAAACAGCCAACGTTCGGCGAAGGTCTGCTTGTGTGCGTGATGATCGTCGTGCGCGTGAGCGTCGTGAAGCTCATGCGAGTGATCGTCGTGTGCCTTGGATCCAGCCATTGTTCCTACCCTCTTACTTCGCCGTATTTTCCGCGACCTTGACGGTCGTCGGCTGATCGACGGCGGCCATCAGAGCCTTGTTCGCCTTGCCGACGTCGGTTGCAGCAGCGGCAAGCCACTGCTTGTACTGATCATCGGAGACGACGCGGATGGCAATCGGCATGAAAGAGTGATCCTTGCCGCAGAGCTCGGAACACTGTCCATAATACAGGCCTTCGCGGTCAGCATTGAACCAGGTTTCGTTCAGACGGCCCGGAATGGCATCGATCCTGATGCCGAAGGCGGGCATGGCGAAGGAATGGATGACGTCGGCCGGTGCGGCGGTGATAAGAAGGCGAACGTTCTTGCCGACAGGCACGACCATTTCATTGTCGACAGCAAGCAGCCGCGGATATTTCGACTTGTCGTCCTTGCCGGCGGCGGTGCGGTCCTGTTCCTTCAGCATGAAGGAATCGAAGGCAACCGGCGTCGCGCCGCTGCCCTCATATTCATAATTCCACTGCCATTGCGTTGCCGTCGCCTTGACGGTGACATCCGTCTTCTCCGGGAAGGTCAGCTGATCGGTCAGTAGATTGAAGGAGGGAATAGCCAGGAAGAGAAGAATGAGGACCGGTCCGATGGTCCAGATGACTTCGATCAGCGTGTTGTGGCTCGTCTTGGACGGAACCGGGTTCTTGGAAGCCCGGAACTTGACCATGACCACCACCAGGAGGGCCAGAACAAGCAGCGTGATCGGAATGATAAACCAAAGCGTGTATGCCTCAAACCAGCGGATTTGATGCATGTTGCCGGTTGCCGCCTGCTGCATACCGGTTTCCCAAGGTCTCGGCTGATCGGCGTAGCTACCCGTCGCAAAAAGCAGACAGATCATAGCCGCCAGAGCCGCGTAAGCTCTTTTCATCACGATGTCTCTCCCTCCAGCGTTTGATCCCAGATCTTCCTCAAACGCAGTATCCCTACAATCCATTGCGCTTCAAACCACAGTTTGGGATGCTCCGCAACAACTCAAGACATTTGTTAGTGCGGCATTTTTGCGCGAATATCCCCCCATGCTTGTCTCGGACATGGCAAGCATTTCATCATCATACGAAAAATTGCATCGCGGTCCATGGCGCCGCCGGGACAAAATGGAGTAGACGTCGTATTTCCGCCGTAGTCGGTTGGAATCCAGCAGCCGGGGCTTTTCATTTGCCGGCCTGGGCTTCAACAATAGCGGCACTGATTCGAATCTAGAGGTTTCCATGGGTTTTCGTTCCCTCGCCCGGCTTTTGCTTGTTACCGGCAGCGTTGCTGCCGCAGTTGCTGCACCCGCATGGGCGCAACAGGCACAGCAGACTCAGCCGCCGGCGCAGCAGACCCAACAGTTGCAGCCGGACCAGCCGGGCCAACAGCAGCCGCATACGCAGCAGGTGCCAACAAGCCAGGTTCCGCAACCGCCGGGTACGGTTCGCTCCAGCCATGGCGCATGGTCCGTCGTCTGCGACAAGCCGGCCGGCGCCTCGACCGAGCAATGCGCGCTGATGCAGAACGTGATTGCCGAGGATCGTCCGGAAATCGGTCTGTCCGTCGTCGTGCTGAAGACGGCTGACCGCAAATCCAAGATCCTTCGCGTGCTGGCGCCGCTCGGCGTGCTGCTACCGAATGGTCTCGGCCTCAATATCGACGGCAAGGATATCGGCCGCGCCTATTTCGTGCGCTGCTTCTCCGACGGCTGCTACGCAGAAGTCGTGCTCGAGGATCAGTTGCTGAAGACGCTGCGCAGCGGTGCCACGGCAACCTTCATCGTCTTCCAGTCGCCGGAAGAAGGCATCGGCATCCCTGTGGATTTGAAGGGCTTCGCGGACGGCTACGACGCCCTTCCCTGACCGGATGGGCTTGCTCTTGCGCGGTGCGAAGCCTACATCGGCTCTGAACGGAGCACCTGATCCATGAATACCGATCTCCTTACCCTTTTCGATGCCGATGAAGCGAAGCTGCGCGGCATCGTTGCCAAGGCGCTTTCAGGCGCCGATGACGGCGAGCTCTTCGTCGAACATGTCCAGGCGGAATCGCTGACCTTCGACAATGGCCGGATGAAGGGCGGCAGCTTCAACACCGAGCAGGGCTTCGGCCTTCGCGCCGTTGCCGGCGAAGCGGTGGGCTATGCCCATGCGGGCGATCTGTCCGAAGCGGCCTTGAAGCGCGCCGCCGATGCGGTGCGTGCGGTGACATCCGGCTATGCCGGCTCCTATGCGGCCGCGCCACAGCGCACCAACAAGGTGCTCTACGGCGACGAGAACCCGATCGGCACGCCGAGCTTCGAGGAAAAGGCAAAGCTCCTGCAGCGGATCGACAGCTATCTGCGCGACAAGAACGACAAGGTACGCCAGGTGACGGCATCCATCGCCGCAAGCTGGCAGGTGGTCGACATTCTTCGCGCCGACGGTCATCGCGTCCGCGATGTCAGGCCGATGACGCGCGTCAATATCTCCGTCATCGTGGGTGACGGCGACCGGCAGGAATCCGGCTCGTTCGGCACGGGCGGCCGCATCGGCTTCGGCGATTTCGTCACGGAGGACAATTGGCACCATGGCGCCGACGAGGCGCTTCGCCAGGCGCTCGTCAATCTCGAGGCGATCGAGGCACCCGCCGGCACGATGGATGTCGTGCTCGGCTCCGGCTGGCCGGGCGTCATGCTGCACGAAGCCGTCGGTCACGGGCTGGAAGGCGATTTCAACCGCAAGAAGACATCGGCTTTCGCCGGCCTGCTCGGCCAGATGGTGGCCGCTCCCGGCGTTACCGTCGTCGATGACGGCACGATCGAGAATCGCCGGGGCTCGATCACCGTCGACGACGAAGGCACGCCTTCGGCCTATAACGTGCTGATCGAGAATGGCAAGCTGGTCGGCTACATGCAGGACCGGCAGAATGCCCGGCTGATGGGCATGAAGGCAACCGGCAACGGCCGCCGCCAGGGCTATGCCCATACGCCGATGCCGCGCATGACCAACACCTATATGCTCGGCGGCGACAAGACGCCGGAGGAAATCATCGCCTCGGTGAAGAAGGGCATCTACGCCGTTTCCTTTGGCGGCGGCCAGGTGGATATCACCTCGGGCAAATTCGTCTTCGGCTGCACCGAAGCCTACCTCATCGAGGACGGCAAGGTCGGCGCTCCGATCAAGGGTGCGATGCTGATCGGCAATGGGCCGGACGCGATGAAGCGTGTTTCGATGATCGGCAACGACATGAAGCTCGATACCGGCATCGGCAATTGCGGCAAGGCCGGCCAATGGGTTCCCGTCGGCGTTGGTCAGCCGCATCTGCGCATGGACCAGATCACGGTGGGCGGCACCAAGGCCTAGCCGCCCCGGCCTGCTACGCCTGAGGGCGAAAGAGCCACTTGCGCTCGACGGCGGCCGGCAGATCGAGGCCGTTGCGATGCGCGAATAGAAGAATATGGCCGAGCACATCGGCCGTTTCATCGGCAAGCGCCGTCGCAAGATCCGCGTCGCTCATGCCCTTGCGCCGCCCACGGCCGGTGACCCGATTCCAGATCTGGACCAACTCGCCCATTTCTTCCTGGAGTTTCAACACGAACCAGTCGTCGTCGCGCTCCATGCCATTATCGGCGGCGTAACGTTCTGAAGCCGATTCGAATTGCTCCATCAGATCTTTCAGCATCGAAATCGTTCCCTTTATGTTCCACACATCAATGAACGATTCCCGCAAAAAAGTCGAGCCGGCGGAGAAAAACACCGCCGCCTCGCTTCTATCCAATCAAGATTATGCTCAGCCCTTGCTCGGCAGCAGCATGCAATCGAAGTCCTTGCGCTTCAAGGCGGAGCAAGCCGAACTTGCATCGTCGCGGCTTGCAAAGCCGGTGAAGCGGGCGCGGTAGACCGTGCCGGCGCCCTTGCCGACGGCTTCGGTATAGGGCGAGGCATTGGCGAGCGCATTGCCAGCCTTGGACTTCGCTTCCGAGAGCAGATCCTTGGCAGCCTGGGCGGTTGGCGTCGCCGCGATCTGCACCTGCCAGCTTCCGGATACCACCGGCTTGCTGGCGGCTGCCGTCTGCTTGTTATCGACGAGGATCTCGTCCATCGCAGCCGGGCGATCCATCGGCACGGTGACGTTCGAAGCGGCGGCAAATGCCATCGGAACGACCTCGGTACGCTTGCGCGCCGGTGCAGGTGTCGTCGTGGCAGTAGTCTGGGCATCAACATCGACGGCAACATCGTCCGATGCAGACGCCACTTCAACCTGCTTGCCCATCTTGCCGCCGCCGACGCTCGCCATCAGACGCGATGTCGCCACGGGGGCTGCCTTGGGCACATAGCGATCCAACAGCGACGCCATCATCGCATCGCGGCCGCGCGCGGTGGCGCCGCCCATAACAACGCCGATCACCCGCCGATTGCCCTGACGCACGGCGCTGACGAGGTTAAAGCCGGAGGCATTCGTGTAGCCGGTCTTAATACCGTCCATGCCTTCATAGCGATACATCAGGTTGTTATGGCCGCGCACGTAATGGCCGCGGTAGTTGAAGCTCGTCTGCGAGAACAGCCGGTATTCCTGGGGATAGTTGTTGATGAGAGCGACTGCGAGCGTCGACATATCCCGCGCCGTCGTCCACTGCTGCATGTTCGGCAAGCCGGAGGCATTCAGGAAGGTGGTGCGGCGCATGCCGAGTTCGCGCGCCTTCTGCGTCATCATCCGGGCAAAGCCGCTTTCGCTGCCGCCGAGCGCTTCCGCCATGGCGGCTGCCGCATCGTTGGCGGATTTGATGATCATGCCATCGACGGCTTCGCGGACAGTCACCGTACCGCCGGGCTTGAGGCCGAGTTTGGTTGGCGGCTTGGCGGCGGCGAAGCGCGACACCGGGATCCGGGTATTCCAGCTCAGCTTACCGCGATGGATCGCCTCGAAGGTCATGTATAGGGTCATCATCTTGGTCAGCGATGCCGGATGGTTGAGGTCATCCGCATTACTCGATGCCAGCACTTTGCCGGTCTTTGCATCCATGATGAAATAGGCGCTGCCGGCGAAGCTCGCTACAGGAGCGCTCAACAGCAAGACGGCCGCAGACAAAGCCATCAGAAGTCGTTTCATAATTGTCCCCAACCGAAAGAATGCCAACACACCGCATCAATCCCTGTACGATTTTGCGACAAGAAGCCTGATATCGGTGCGATATTGAGGCAACAGCCTCGATAGTTCTTCAATTTTGCCTTTCCTGGTAAAATAAGCATTAACGCATTGGAAATTATGGCAAAGATTCAGTAAGGTTTAACGGGGATGCGCTACAGCGTTGACATTGGTCAACCAGGTCGAGCCGCATGGAACAGGGCATCAAGGTCCGCCTTAAGCGCACGATGATCTCAAGCGGGCTTGAGGCTGCCGCAATCTTGAAGGGTGCGGGACTGATGCGCGATGTTGCCGGTCTCGGCACGATCTTCACCCTTCATCACGTCCGCCCTGCCCTCCCCCGCCGTTTTGCGCCCAATGCGCATCTGGAGGTCTCGCCCGACTTTCTCGATCAGGCGGTCGCCCGGCTGAAACAGGACGGTTACGAGTTCATCGCACTCGACGCTCTTCCGTCACGGACAAAAGCGGCTGCCGGCAGGCCGCCCTTCGTCGCCTTTACGCTCGACGACGGCAACCGGGACAATCTTGACCACGCCCTACCAATCTTCGCGCGCCACGATGTGCCCTTCACCGTCTTCGTCGCCCAGGGGCTTTCGGAGCGGACCCATAGTTTATGGTGGGAGACGCTGGGCGAACTGCTTGGCGGGCTTGATCGCCTGACATTCGATTTCGGACGGGGAGAAGAGTTTCTGCCACTCGGCAAGGACAGCCAGAAGCATGCCGCATTTGCCCGCTTCGCCGCCTTTGTCCATAGTCATGAAGAAAGTGAAGCCATCGGCCGGATCGATGAGCTTGCGCGGCGTCACGGCCTGGAGCCGCTCGACATCGTCCATGCATCGATCATGGATCGGGATGAATTGCGGCAGCTCGCTCGCCATCCCCTTGCCTCCCTCGGCGCCCATACGGTGAGTCATCGGGCATTGGCAAGGCTGCCCGAGGCAGAGGCGGTCGCAGAAATTGCACTCTCGGCCGGTTACGTCGCTGACATCACTGGAAAGCGGCCAACCATAATCGCCTATCCCTATGGCACGAACGAGGCCGTCTCCTCGCGCGAGGGGCGGCTTGCGGCAGAGCTCGGCTTTTCCGTCGGCGTCACCACCCGCCCAGGCACGATCACGACAGCAAACGGCAACTCGCCGCTATTGCTGCCGCGGCTCTCGCTGAACGGCCATTACCAAAAGCCTCGCTTTGCGTCGGCGCTTGCATCCGGCATCCCCATGCGGCTGATGGGGCGCCGGGAAACGGCATAGGATTCAAAGCATGTCGCGCAAAAGTGTGCAGCGGTTTTGGTTTTGCGGCGACGACATGCGTAACATCCAAAGACCTGAAGTGCGGGAAGCGAATCTGAAAGATCGCGACGAACTTTAGGGATACATGCGCACCTTTTGCCAGGCTCCCTCCGGTACATCGCGGCGAAATTCGATGCGATCGTGCAGGCGGAACTGGCGGTCGTGCCAGAATTCGATCGACAGCGGCCGGATGCGGAAGCCGGACCAGTAAGGCGGGCGCGGAATATCACCTATCGCGTAGCGGGCAGTATATTCGGCAACGGCCTTTTCCAGTGCGAAGCGGCCTTCTAGAGGGCGCGACTGCTTTGAGGCCCAAGCGCCGATGCGGCTGCCGCGAGGCCTTGTCTTATAGTACTCGTCGGCTTCCTTATCGCTCACCACCTCAACCAGGCCGCGCAGGCGCACCTGGCGCCGCAGTGACTTCCAGTGGAAGCACATGGCCGCTTTCTTCTGGGAAAGAATTTCTTGGCCTTTCTGGCTCTCGAAATTTGTATAGAATACGAATCCGTCGCTATCGAAACCTTTCAGAAGAACCATGCGGACATTTGGCAAACCATCCTTATCCACCGTTGCCAGCGCTACCGCATTCGGATCGTTCGGTTCGGTGGTCTCCGCCTCACGCAGCCAGGACGCAAAGAGACTGAAAGGTTCGTTCTGTTCGGTGAAGTCACCGCTTGTTAACTCGTTTTCCGACATATTAATTCAAAAGCTCCGCAATTCCTAATAACCGCCGGCCCCTCTGGCTGGCCAAGAAGTTCGGGTGGAAGTCATAGCAAAGTCGATCGTTCATACAAAGCGCAAGCTTGCAAAAGGCGTGACGATGGCTGTCGCCCTCATCTCCCTTTTCACCCTTGGCGGCTGCGTCGGCGGCGGCATGGACTATCTGAGCTCGGCCAAAGTGGATCGCAGCGTATCGACGGGCACCGTGCCGACGGCACCGGTGACAGCGGACAGCATCTCCGACGAGGCGACGGTGCGCAATGCCGTCACCTCGGCGGACCTCAATAAGCTGAAGGGCCAGCCCATACCCTGGGCAAATACCTCGACCGGCAGCGCCGGCGTCATCGACACGATTGTCGAAAGCAATGCCTCCGGCGTGGTTTGCCGCCAATTCCGCACGAGCCGGCACTCCTATCAGGGCGTTGCCAATTTCTCTGGCAGGACTTGCCTTGTCGGCCTCGGCGAATGGCAGTTGCTGAGCTTCCAGCAGGCGGGCTGATCCGCCCTTCTTCCCTTTTTGCCTGCCTCCAAATCAGCTCACGCTGATAGGCATTCTATTGCCATCAGCGATGCGCCTCCGACTGCAAATCCCAGGCATCGGCCGTTAGCGATCGGCTAACCATGCCTTAAAATGCAGACCTTCAGGTCCTATCCGCCGTAACGCCTGATTAGCAACTTTTCCCGCAGGATCGGTTCATCGGCGCATTAGTCTTGCCTCCCATGACAGGAAGCAGGATGGCGAAGCGCTATCAACTGGTTCTTTGCTTGGGGTGCTGCGATGGGGCTTGAGCACTTCCATGAATGATGGCGGGAAAGATGCGGGATCCGTACAAGGTGCTGGGCGTTAGGAAAGATGCGGGGGCGGACGAAATCAAGTCCGCTTGGCGCAATCTGGCGAAGACCGCCCATCCAGATCACAATCCGGGCGATCCAACCGCGTCGGAACGTTTTGCCGAAATCGGCCGCGCTTACGAGACCTTGAAGGATCCGCAGAAGCGCAGCCGCTACGACCAGATCGCGCGCATGGCCGAGGCAAAAGGCCAGAGCCAGGAACAGACGATCATGCAACAGCGGCAGGCGGTTCGCGAGGCGGCCGAAAAGGCCAAGACAGCGCGCGCCAATGCCGACAAGATCATGGAAGAACTCGCGCGGGCGAATGCCCGTAAGGCGGCGGCTTCCGCTGCGTCCGGCCAACAGGGCAATGCCGCCGAATCGCCGGAAGACATGGTCGAGCGCATTTTTGGCGTGAAGGCCGGCCAAGCGCAGCAGGCACAGGCCACGGCGGCGGCAGGCGCAAAGCAGGCGGAAAAATCACAGGAGCAACCCGATACCGCGGCGGCCGAAGAGCCGCAGGTGGAAGAAGAGCAACTGGCGACAGCTTCCGCCGGCTCGCGCTCGGCCTTCGGCATTCTCGGCTCTCTGGTGCGACGCATCACGGGCGGCAATGCGCCCGAAAAGCCGCCGGAAAAAACCCCGGAGGTCGCCGCCGAAGCCACGGTCACGCTCGACGACATGCTGAAGAGCCGCTGGATTGCCGTTCCGCTGCCCGACAACCGTGAGGCGCGCTTCCAGGCGACGACTGATATCTCCAATGGCCAGGTGCTTCACCTTAGGGGTCAGGGACTCAAACTGCAGGGCATGCTGCGCGGCGATGTCGCCGTCACCGTGCATCTGTCGACCGACGGGCGCTTCACGCTCGAGGGCAGCGATGTGCGCACCATATTGCCTGTCAGCATCGAAAATGCGGTCCTTGGCTGCGAAACAACCGTCGATGGATTGAACGGGCCGGTCAGGATCACGGTGCCGGCCTGGTCCGGTTCGGATCAGGTGGTGCGCATTTCCGGCGAGGGATTGCCCGATGGCAATGGCGGAAAAGGCGATCTCATCGTCGAATTGCGGCTGATGCTGTGGGAAAAACCCGACGATAAGGTCACGGATCTCATGCGCAGCATGCGCGAGGGCCTTTTCCTGTGAAATTTTGGTGACAACAGCACCCTTTGTTACGATCCCTAACAGTTGATGATCTTTACGATGCTTGAACAGGGGAACGGCCTATGCCATAGGCAGGTCATTCGAAAGTTCAAGGGAGCAGAATATGGCTCAATCCACTGGCCTCATGGCAGGCAAGCGCGGCGTCATCCTCGGCGTAGCAAACAACCGTTCGATAGCGTGGGGTATTGCCAAAGCCTGCTCGGATGCCGGAGCCGAAATCGCATTGACGTGGCAGGGCGATGCCCTGAAGAAGCGCGTCGAGCCGCTCGCTCAGGAACTCGGCGCCTTCATGGCCGGCTATTGCGACGTAACCGAGCCGGCAACGATCGATGCCGTCATGGACACGCTAGAGGCGAAATGGGGCAAGATCGATTTCGTCGTGCACGCCATCGCTTTCTCCGACAAGGATGAGCTGACCGGCCGTTATCTCGATACCAGCCGTGACAATTTCACGAAGACGATGGACATCTCCGTCTATTCCTTCACCGCGGTTGCACAGCGCGCCGAGCGAATCATGAATGACGGCGGCTCGATGATCACCCTCACCTATTATGGTGCGGAAAAGGTCATGCCGCACTACAACGTCATGGGTGTCGCCAAGGCCGCTCTCGAAGCAAGCGTGCGCTACCTTGCAGTCGATCTCGGCAGCCGCGGCATCCGCGTCAACGCGATCTCGGCAGGCCCGATCAAGACGCTCGCAGCGTCCGGCATCGGCGACTTCCGCTATATCCTGAAGTGGAACGAGTACAACGCGCCGCTGAAGCGGACTGTCACGATCGACGAAGTCGGCAATTCCGCCCTCTATCTGCTGTCCGATTTGTCGACGGCCGTGACCGGCGAAATCCACCACGTCGATTCCGGCTATCACACGGTCGGCATGAAGGCCGTGGACGCGCCTGACATTTCCGTCGCGAAGGACTGACCAACAGGAAGCTGACCGTGTCGCCCATCCTCTATGTGATACGCCACGGTCAGACCGACTGGAATGCCGAGCGGCGCCTGCAGGGGCAGAAAGACATCGATCTCAACGCCATTGGCCGCGAACAGGCGCGGCAGAACGGCATCGATCTCGCCGAAATCCTTGCCTTCGAAAACCGGCCCTTCGATTTCGTCGCAAGCCCCTTGCGGCGCACCCGCGAAACCATGGAAATCGTTCGGCAGGCCATGGGGCTGCCGCCCAAGAACTACAGCACCGACGACAGGTTGGTCGAAGTGTCCTTCGGGGCTTGGGAAGGCTTTACTCTCAAGGAATTGAAGGCGACGGAGCCCGACCGTCTTGCCGAGCGCAAGGCGAACAAATGGGACTTCATCCCGCCCGGTGAAGACGCCGAAAGCTATGAAATCCTCTCCTGGCGTGTGAGCTCATGGCTGGCATCCGTCGACCGTCCAACGGTTTGCGTCACGCATGGCGGCGTCATCCGTACGCTGTTCCGTCTGATCGGCGATGTCGAAAAAGAAGAGGCGGCGGAAATCCCGATCCATCAGGACCAGATCCTGAAGGTTGATCCGGAAATGAAGATTATCGGCTGGATGTGACGCGCGTCCGGATGAGACCGAGGATCGTCGCCTCGCACAACTGCTTAAAACCGATCAATCGAAAGTTCTAGGTTCCCCACCGCGTAAGTGCCTGGCGAAGCCGGGGTTTATTGGACAATATCAAGATCGTTGACGACGCGCTTGCCGTCCACTTCCGTGTAGAAGACGACGACCTTCACACCGGCCTGCAGGCCGCTGAAATCGAAATCCTCGGGCACTTGGTAGCTCTTGCCATCATCCAGCGTGATGTTGAAGTTCTTCGCGTCGACCTTCTTGATGACGGCCTCGACATCTGCGCTCTCAGCAAAACCAGCAACAGGAGCAAGCAGGCTTGCCGTGGCCAAAAGCGTCGCTACAAAGAAGCGCATCGTCGTCACCCTTCAGGTAAATTGATTATGATTTCTTATGCAGCTAGAAAACACGTCGAATATGGCGGAAGTTGCCCGCAATAGTGGCTTCGCTCGCCCAATTGGTGAATGCTTCGTCACAATCCACAGCCTGGGTTAATCTTTATTTACCACTCGGCATGCGCAAGAAAAGGAAGACGCGGCGGCAATTTCTGCGCGGCTGAAAGAAAGATCTTGTCTTGCCGACTTCTGGGGCCGCCGATAATCGAAGCCCAGCCGGTCTCAATCATGAGCATGAGGTCGTCCGAAAACCGCTTACACTTTTCGGCATCATGCTCTATGAGTGGGCCGCAATTGCAAGTGACAAGACGCGACCTGCCCGTCAGGCTGCGCTAATCCGGTCGTTTTACATGTCGCATAATACATTCGGTCACCTCTTCCGCGTCACCACCTGGGGCGAAAGCCACGGTCCGGCGCTCGGCTGCGTCGTCGACGGCTGCCCTCCGGGCCTCCGTTTCAAGCTACAGGACATTCAGACCTGGCTCGATAAGCGCAAACCGGGGCAATCGCGTTTTGTGACGCAGCGGCGCGAGGACGATCTCGTCAAGGTTCTGTCCGGCGTCATGATGGACGAGGATGGCGAGACGATGATCTCGACCGGGACGCCGATCTCGATGCTGATCGAGAATACCGACCAGCGCTCGAAGGATTATGGCGAAATCGCACGACGTTATCGTCCCGGCCATGCCGACTATACCTATGACGTCAAATACGGCATTCGCGACTACCGCGGCGGCGGTCGCTCCTCGGCCCGCGAAACCGCGGCGCGCGTCGCAGCCGGCGGCATCGCCCGCCTCGTCGTGCCCGGCGTGACCATCCGCGGCGCGCTGGTGCAGATCGGCAAGCACAAGATCAACCGCGCCAACTGGGATTGGGCTCAGGTCGATCAGAATCCATTCTTCGCTCCCGATCCGGAAATCGTGCCGGTGTGGGAAGAGTATCTCGACGGCATCCGCAAGGCCGGCTCCTCGATCGGTGCCGTGGTGGAAGTCGTGGCGGAAGGCGTCCCGGCCGGGCTTGGCGCACCGATCTACGGCAAGCTCGATCAGGACATCGCCTCGCTGCTGATGTCGATCAATGCCGTCAAGGGTGTCGAAATCGGCGAAGGTTTCGCATCCGCCGAACTGACAGGCGAGGAAAATGCCGACGCGATGCGCATGGGCAACGACGGCAAGCGGATCTTCCTGTCCAATCATGCCGGCGGCATCCTGGGCGGCATTTCCACAGGCGAGCCCATCGTCACGCGCTTTGCCATCAAGCCGACCTCCTCGATCCTGACGGAACGCCAGTCTATCGATGCCGATGGCAATAATGTCGATGTTCGCACCAAGGGCCGCCACGATCCTTGCGTCGGCATTCGCGCCGTTCCGATCGGTGAGGCGATGGTCGCTTGCGCCGTTGCCGATCATTATCTGAGGGATCGCGGCCAAACGGGCCAGCAGAGGTAGGGACTTCGAGATGTCTTACGACCAGAAGCGTGTTGTCGATGCCATCCGGGCGTTCGAAGCTGGAGAGATCGTCGTCGTCATGGACGATAACGACCGCGAGAACGAAGGCGATCTGATCGTTGCCGCCGTTCACTGCACGCCGGAAAAGATGGCCTTTATCGTCCGGCACACTTCCGGCATCGTCTGCACGCCAATGCCGCGCGAGGAAGCCAAGCGCCTCAATCTCAATGCCATGGTCGCGGAAAATGATTCCGCCCATACGACGGCCTTCACCGTTTCCGTCGATTTCAAGCATGGCACCACAACAGGCATTTCCGCCGACGACCGGACCCTGACGGTTCGAAACCTCGCCAATCCGAATGTCGGCCCCACCGATTTCGTCCGTCCCGGCCATATCTTCCCGCTGGTTGCGCGCGAAGGCGGCGTGCTGATGCGTTCGGGCCATACCGAAGCCGCGGTCGACCTCTGCAAGCTTGCCGGCCTGCCGCCGATCGGCGTCATCAGCGAGCTCGTCAATGATGACGGCACGGTGACGCGCGGCCAGCAAGTGGTGGAATTTGCTGAGCAGAACGGCCTGAAACTCCTTTCCGTTGCCGACCTTATCGCCTATCGCCAGCGCAAGGAAACCCTGATCGAGCTCGGCACCAGCTTCGACATCGAAACACCTTTCGGCAAGGCGCGCGCCCATACCTATTCCCTGCCCTGGGATCCGATGCAGCATCTTGCCGTCGTCTTCGGCGACATTCGCGACGGCGTCGATATTCCGGTCCGGCTGCATCCGGAAAGTGTCGCCGAGGATCTGTTCGGCAAGCGCCGTCCGGTCGATTTCTACATGAAGAAGATCTCCGAAGAAGGCCGAGGCGTCATCGTCTATCTGCGTGAAGGTTCCGTCGGTGTGGGTCATTTCGACAATGGCCGCAAGGCGCGCCAAGCCGAACGCGAGAGCCATGCCGAGGCGCAGGCGCGAGACAGCGAATGGCTGGAAATCGGCCTCGGCGCGCAGATCCTGAAGGATCTCGGTGTCAGCTCGATCAAGCTGCTCACCAGCCGCGAACGGCACTATGTCGGCCTCGAAGGTTTTGGCATCAAAATCGCCACAACGGAAATCTGCTGATTCCACCCTCCCCTTGAGGGGGAGAGTCGGAGCAAAGCTCCGGGGTGGAGTGATCGCGTCGATCTCCGCAACCAAACAATTGTCACCCCCACCCGCCGCTGCGCGGCGACCTTCGCCCTCAAGGGGGAGGTGATGAAAACTCGCGATCCAGCAGGCCCATCATGATGTCGTCGTGCCAGCGGCCATTGACGTAAGCGGTCTCCCGCTCCCTTCCTTCGACGATGAAGCCGCATTTTTCATAGGCGCGGATGGCGCGCTTGTTGTAGGCGAGCACGCGTATTCCGATGCGATGCAGTCTCATCTCGCCGAAGGCATGATCTAGCAGAAGCGTGATCGCTTCCGTGCCAAAGCCTTTGCCAAGCAAGGCGGGATTATAGATCCCGATTGCCATCGTCGCGCGCCGGTCCTGGTGATTGACGTTATCCAATCTGATCACGCCGGCAAAGGCGCCCCTGATCTCGATAACCCATGCGTGAGGATGATCGGCAATACCCTGAACCCACAGCGCCGCACCCTCCCGAGTGATGGGCTTGATGTCCTCCTTGTTGACGCCATACATCTCCACGATCTCGGCATTCGTGCCCAGAGCGAAGCGCACATCAGCGTCGTCGGCACATGGCGGGCGGAGCCTGACATTGCTGCCCTCGAGAATTGGTGACGACAATGAATCCTCCCTTTTGATGGGCGCCTGTGCCTATACGGCGCCCTAAGCCACGACGGAAATCTGCCGATCCCCACCCTCCCCTTGAGGGGGAGGGTCGGAGCGAAGCTCCGGGGTGGGGTGATGTTTCCCCACACTCAAGATCACCCCCACCCGCCGCTACCCGGCGACCTCCCCCCAAGGGGGAGGTGACAAAATTGTTATCGACCCACCCACGTTACGCCAAATACGCGGAGCCAATTGTCATAGGCGAATTTTCGCAGGGTTAGTTCATCGAATCCGCTTTGGCGCATGGCATCCATGAGGCGCGGCAAGCCGCTTGCATCTCCGATCTCGCGAGGCATGACGGCACCATCGAAATCCGATCCGAGAGCGATCTCATCCGCGCCGACGCGAGTGATGAGGTAATCGATCTGGCGAATAACGGCGTCGAGCGGGGTGTCCTCGTCAAGATTGGCATCCGCGCGGATATCGTTGACGGCCAAATTCAGCCCAACGACCCCGCCGGTGTCGCGGATCGCGTCCAATTGCCGATCGGTCAGGTTTCGGGTCGATGGACATATGGCATGGGCGCAGGCGTGGGTGGCCACGAGCGGAGCGGTGCTCAATGCGGCGACATCCCAAAACCCGCACTCGTTCAGATGGGAAATATCGATCATGATGCCGAGTTCATTGCATCTTCTGACCAGATCCTTGCCCAAATCCGTCAGCCCAGGCCCCGTGTCGGGTGATCGCGGATAAGCGAACGGAACGCCATAGCCAAAGACGTTCGGGCGGCTCCACACGATGCCCAGGGATCTAAGGCCGGCATCGTAAAGGCTATCCAGATAGCCGAGATCGGGGCCGATGGCGTCGGCGCCTTCCATATGGAGCACGATGGCAAAGGCGCCGTCATATCGTGCCGCCTCGATCTCGCTGACGCTCGTTGCAAGACGTATTTTAGCGCCCGAGCGCCCGATCAGCTTCTTTATGGCCGAAAGCTGTCCGTCGATCTGCAGCCGTGCATAGTCCGGATGCACCGCGTCGGCATAGCGAACTTCGTAGCCATTGTGGGTGATCGTGAGATCATCCACCGGCTCGTGCTCCGGCGAGGCATACATAGCAAACAATCCGCCGGCCAAGCCTCCTTCGAGTGCTCTTGGAAGATCGAGATGTCCGGCCTCGGACCGCGCCAGAAAATCGCGGCCGTCGGCCTTATAGTCCAACATGAACTGGACCGCATCATTATGCCCATCGAAAATCCGGATAGTGTCCATGCGACCGCAGTCCCAAAAAATCAACAGCCGTTCCCCGGACGCCGCTCACCACCATCTCTCGAAAGGCAACAGGCGGTCATCCTCGCCAGCCGTCGAGAAACACGACCTTCTCGACGCCGGTGAAACGGGCAATACGCTCCAGTTCCGCTTCCAGCTTCTCCAGTCGGCCGGCGGATGCCTTGACGCCTGGTTCTAGCCACAGGCGCTTGACGTCGAGAGTGCCGGCCTTACGATCGGCCTTCATATCGATCCGGCCGATCAGACGGTCTCCTTCCAAGAGCGGAAAGACATAATAGCCGTATTCGCGCTTCGGCTCCGGCACGAAAATCTCGATACGATAGAAGAAGCCGAAGAGGCGTTCGGTGCGATTGCGATCGCGCAGCGTCGGATCGAAGGGGCTAAGCACGCGGATGCGGGCCGGCGCTTCGGCATGGCTGTCGAGCGTGTCATGGAAATCTTGGAATGCGAAGGAAGGACGAGGCTTGCCGCCGCCGGCGGGCTCGATCAGCACTTCGGTCAACTCGTCACGATGCGTCTCGATCCAGCTTTTGGCTTCCTGCGGCGTGACCAGATCCCAGAAGGCGGCGATTTCGCCTGAGGTCGCAAAACCGAGGCGCTGCAGCGCGCTGCGGCAGGCCCAGTCGACGAATTCATCGTGCTCCACTTCCGGCTCATGGAAATGAGCCGGAAGCACACGCTCCACGAGGTCGTAGACCTTCTGGAAATTGGTACGGCCGGCGATCGCGAACTTGCCGGTGCGCCAGAAATATTCGAGCGCCGTCTTGTTGGGGTGCCAATTCCACCAGCCACCGGAGACATGATCCTCCGCCTTGACCTCGCGGGCGGTGATCGCGCCGTTCTTCAGCACGCGCTCGTAGGTTTCCTCGAAAGCCGCCTCGAACCCCTCGCCGCGCCATTTCCGCCAGCGCTCGATGATCGCCACTTCCTCGCGGCGAAAACGGTGCTTCCAATAGACGAAGAAAGCGCTCGGTAGAATAGAGGCGTCGTGCGTCCAGTTCTCGAAGAGCGCGCCGTCCTTTTCCAGAAGTTCCGTCAGATGCTCGCGCCGATAGGTCTGGTTGCGCGAAAACAGGATCTGGTGATGGGCACGCTCGACGGTGCCTATGCTATCGACCTGCACGAAGCCGATGTCGTGGATGAGCTGCAGCAGCCCCGCCTTGGTCAAGGCGCGGTTCGGCGGATTGGCAAGCCCCTGCTTGGCAAGGAACACGCGGCGAGCGTCACGATTCGAGAGCAGATTCGTCATTGCGCGATCATAGGCATAAATTCCCATGCTTTCAAAGAGGCGTCGATTTGATAATTCGATGCAATGCGCTATAGCTCCGCGATCAACTACCGAACAGGGAAGCCGCTTGGACATCCGCTTCGAAAACGCTGGCGTCAATTATGGCAAGCGCACTGCGCTGTTTCCTCTGAATCTCACGCTTCAGGAGCGCCGCATCGGGGTGATCGGCCTCAATGGCTCCGGCAAGACGACCTTCGCGCGGCTGATCAACGGGCTCGTCAAGCCGACGACGGGACGCGTCGCGGTCGACGGGCTCGATACGGTCGGAGATGCCGCCAAGGTTCTGGGCAAGGTTGGCTATATCTTCCAGTCCCCGCAAAACCAGATCATCCTGCCCATCGTGCGCGACGACATCGCCTTCGGCCTCAAGGCGCGCGGATATGACAAGGCGCAGATCGATGCGGCGGTCGAGGGCATTCTTTCCCGCTTCGGCGTCGGTCATCTCGGCGCGCGGCGGGCACATGAGCTCTCCGGGGGCGAATTGCAGATGGCTGCCCTTTGCTCGGTGCTCGTGACTGGCCCGGATATCCTCATTCTGGACGAGCCGACGAACCAGCTCGACCTTAGGAACCGGGCGCTGGTGCAGAAGACCATGATGGGGCTGCCGGAAAGCGTCATCGTCATCAGCCACGACCTGCCCCTGCTCGAGGGTTTCGAGCGGGTGCTTTTGTTCGATCAAGGCCGGCTCGTCGTCGACGCTTCGGCAGAGGAAGCGATCACTCGCTACCGGGAGATGGCGGGCTGATGCAGACGCTGCATGTCGATGTCGATACTTGGCTCCACCGGCTTTCGCCGCGCGTGAAGCTGCTGGCTCTGACCGCATTTGGCATATTGCTTTTTCTGACTCAGTCCATCGCGCTGCTTGCCTGTGCAAATCTTGTCGGCGCCGGCTTCTATTTCCGCAGCGGCCTACCAATCCGAGACGCATTGAAGCGGCTGCGACCGATCCTGATCTCGATTGCCGTGCTCGCCGTTTTTGCAGCGCTGGTCGGCCCGCTGCACGCGGCGATCGTCACGGCGCTCAGACTGACGGCGCTGGCGCTATTCGCCGCCACGGTGACGGCCACGACCTCGATGGCCGCCTTTATCGATGAAATCACCGTGCTTGCCATGCCGCTCGAAAAGATCGGCTTGCTCAAGGCCGCCGATATCGGACTTGCGATCGGCCTCGTCATTCGTTTCGTCCCCGAGATCCTTGATCGTTACCATGCGATCCGCGAAGCGCATCAGGCGCGCGGGATCAAGGTTCGCCTGGCAACCACGCTCGCGCCGCTCATCATCCTGACGTTGCGCGATGCGGACAATATTGCGGCGGCGATTGACGCGCGCGGCATTCGGCGTCAATGAACATAGATCTTTTTCGGAAGGAGCCGCCATGAACACCCGCGATCTCGTCCTCTCGGCGCTATTTGCCGCCATCATCGTGGCGCTCGGCCTCTTGCCGCCAATCCCCATCGGCATCATTCCGGTTCCGATCACGGCGCA
Organism: Rhizobium pantanalense; assembly: GCF_030182525.1. NCBI lineage: Bacteria > Pseudomonadati > Pseudomonadota > Alphaproteobacteria > Hyphomicrobiales > Rhizobiaceae > Rhizobium > Rhizobium pantanalense. The sequence continues at coordinate 47,541 of NZ_JAQJCH010000006.1, read as the reverse complement.
GTCACTCGGCGTCATGCTTGCCGGCGTCGTCCTAGGCGCCAAGCGCGGGACGATCGCGGTGCTGCTGGTGGTGGTGCTTGTTTCGATCGGCCTGCCGGTCCTTTCCGGCGGACGCGGCGGCCTTGCCGTCTTTGCAGGCCCGACGGCCGGCTTCTTCGTCGGCTGGATGTTCGCAGCCTTCATCACCGGCTACCTCTCCGAACGACTGGTCAAGCCGGAACAGAGCAGCCTGGTTCAGGGTGTCGGCTTCTTCATCGCTGCTGTTATCGGTGGGGTGGTGGTGCTCTACGCGTTCGGCATTGCCTGGCTCGCCATCAATATCGGCTTCAGCAAGGCGTTTATCGGGTCCCTGGGCTTCGTGCCGGGCGATATCATCAAGGCTGTGGTCGCGGCCCTGGTGGGCCGCGCCGTCATGGTCGGCTACCCGCTTCTGCCACAGCGGAGCTGATTACATCGCGCAAAATGTGCGACGGTTTTGCGGGCAGCGATGGGGAGCTTAGCCTGGCTCACGCCAGATATTTGTAGAGCCAGTCGCGCGTGTCTTCCGGCAGCGGCACCGGGTCATGCTCATCGCCGCGCACCGCGAGCCAGAGGATTTCCACCTCCGCTGCCAGCTCGTTGCCAGTTTCGACGGCCACGACGAAACCGATCGACTTGCCGCCAATCTTGTTGACGCTGATCGAGTAACGGGCAAGGTCGTCATAGTGCAAGGCGCGGTGCAGCGAGCATGATGCCTTCTTGGCAATATAGACGGGCTCGTCGTCGACCAGCGGCCGCGTGCGCCAAAAGTTGGAGAGCGCGGTCTCGGCCTGCGAGATGTAGGAGGCGATAAACATCTGGCCGTGCCGGTCGACATCACGCGGCGGCACCCTTACCTCGATGACATCGGATCGTTCTACTCTCGCCATGACGCAACAACCCTGGCCGACGCCGTACTGACCTTAATGAAAGCTTAACACCGCGCCTCGATAAGTAAACGGCGCCACTCCAAAGTGGTTAAGATGAATTGTTGACATTGTAGTGACATTGTCCATGTCCTGTAATAGGCGTCACACCTCATTTATAGATTGGCCCCATGAGCACACGTCTTTACGAACATCCGATCTTTCTTGAACACATCGTTCCACCTGGCCATCCGGAGCGACCGGACCGGCTTCGCTCGCTGAACATTGCGCTGGAGCATCCGAATTTCGAGAGGCTGGACCGGCGAAAGGCGCCGCCCGCGCATGAGGATGCGATCCTGCTTGCGCATCCCGAGGAGCATCTGGATTTCGTGCTGCGCTCGATGCCGGACAGAGGCGACGAGGGCGAGATCAGCCAGATCGAGGCGGATACCTATGCCAGCCCGAAGACGCTGCAGGCGATCATGCATGGCGTCGGCGGCGCCATGGCGGCAGTCGACGACGTCTTCTCCGGTGCGGCCGACAATGTCTTCGTCGCAGCCCGGCCGCCCGGTCATCATGCCGAGAAGACCAAGGCCATGGGCTTCTGCTTCTTCAACAATGCCGCGATCGCCGCCCGCCATGCGCAAAAGGCCCACGGCGCCGAGCGCGTCGCCATCGTCGATTGGGACGTGCACCACGGCAATGGCACGCAGGATATCTTCTGGGATGACCCATCCGTGCTCTTCTGTTCCACCCACCAGATGCCACTCTATCCAGGCACCGGCAAGAAGGAGGAGCGCGGCGCGCGCAACACCATCGTCAATGCGCCGCTGTCGCCCAATACCGGCGGCGATCATTTCCGCGAGGCCTTCAAATCCCGTGTTCTGCCGGCGCTGCACGACTTTCGCCCCGACCTCATCATCATCTCGGCCGGGTTCGACGCCCATCATCGCGATCCCCTGGCGCAACTGAACCTGACCGGCGAGGATTTCGACTGGGCGACGGGGCGGCTGCTCGAGGTTGCCGACCGCAGCGCCAAGAACCGGGTCGTCAGCCTGCTCGAAGGCGGCTATGATCTGGAAGGTCTCGCCGAGTCGGCGGGGATGCATATTCTACGCATGATGAAAGGTTGACGATGAGCGAGAGCGCCAAGGCAGATGTATCAGGCTATTCCTTCGAGAAGGCCGTGGCAGAGCTTGAAAGCATCGTTGCCCGGCTTGAGCGCGGCGATGTAGCACTTGATGAATCCATTTCGATCTATGAGCGTGGCGAAGCGCTGAAGAAACATTGCGAGGCGCTGCTCTCGGCTGCGGAAAACCGCATCGAGAAGATCAGGCTCGACCGTGCCGGCAAGCCGCAGGGCACGGAAGCGCTTGATGGCGCGTGAGGCTGGCGGCTGGCTGAAGAATAGGTAAGATCACAACGGCGAGCCGAACATATTGTAGCCCTTGTAGTTAAGTATGAATGCAAAATTGATGGTCTTCCAATTTTCAACTGTCGTGTAGGAGACGCTGTTTTCCCGAAGCCGGCTGGCTAGCGGGTATTTTGTGTGAATCACCGCTGCGAATTGATCTTCGATGGTCTTGTCGTCGGCCATACCGGGATGACGACGGTCCTGGACAGTGCACAATCCCTTTGGATTGATACCCACGATGAGGGACCCATCATCCGTAGAGCCTTCGGAATAGGTATATTTTCCAGACAACAAGCTCGACTTTTGCTTGGTTTCGAACTTCTTTATGCCGTATCGCGCCGCTGCGGCGTAGCTTTCGGCATAGGGTGCCTTGTAGGCGAAGCAGATATCGCGAAATGCGGCGACACCGCGATCCATTGCGACTGGACCTGCCGGCTTTGCAGCGGTCGCAGCAGACTTATCGCTCGTCGTGCTGCATCCCATCAACGTCGTTCCCAACAGAACGGCGATCAACGTTTTATTTCTCGTGCTGTCCATGCGTACGGCCCTCAAATAGATTCCTCGAGCCAATCGCACAGGTTGAGAGATGAGACAACCTACACGCACATCTCATACAGGAAATTTGAGTTTCCCGACCTTTCTCGCTAGGTTGAGCCTCAACCGAAAGGAGAGCCTTCATGTCCTTCTTCCCAGGCAACGATCCCCAAGCCGGCGATGCCTTCGCCTGCGATGTCATCGAGAACCTTATCATTCCGCGCACCAGCGACCTTGGCGGCTTCTCCGTGCGGCGCGCGCTTCCAAGCAGCCGGCGCCGGCTGGTGGGGCCGTTCATCTTCTTCGACCGCATGGGACCTGCGATTTTACGGCCGGGCCAGGCGCTCGATGTGCGCCCGCATCCGCATATCGGCCTTTCCACCGTCACCTATTTGTTCGATGGCGAGATCCGCCATATGGACAGCCTCGGCACGGCCAAGGTGATCCGCCCCGGCGACGTCAACCTGATGACGGCCGGGCGCGGTATCGTGCATTCCGAGCGCACGCCGGAAAACCTGCGCGACCATCCATTCGCCATGTCCGGCCTGCAGACTTGGCTGGCGCTGCCCGACGACAAGGAGGACATCGATCCCTCCTTCGCCCATACGGAAAAGGATGACCTACCAACGATTGCCGACGGCGGCGTGACCGGACGCGTTGTCATCGGTGAATTCGAGGGCCTGAAATCGTCAGTGAAATCCTTCTCAGACACGCTCTACGTCGATCTTCAGCTCCAGCCCAATACGACGTTTCCTTTTGGAGCAGCACACGAGGAACGGGCGGTCTATATTCTCTCCGGTTCGCTCGTTGTCGCCGGCGACCGTTTCGAACAGGATCAACTCCTCGTCTTCCGTCCTGGCGATGCGATAACGCTGGAGGCTGGCGAAAAAGGCTGTCATCTCATGCTTTTTGGCGGTGCAGCGCTCAATTCGAAGCGCTATATCTGGTGGAATTTCGTCTCGTCCTCAAAGGAGCGCATCGAAAAGGCCAAGGAAGAATGGCGCACGGGCCGCTTCGATATCGTGCCGGGTGACGAGGAAGAGTTCATTCCCCTGCCGGAGGGCTAACGGGTTCATAACACTCCCACATGTTTCTTGTTCGGGAGCACCTTGAATTCGGCGTCTTTTGTCGCAATCTGTTTTGACGTAAAGGCGGACAACCGCCCAAGAATAGCAAGAAAGAGGCATCAGCCTTGACACAAATGCCACAGACGCCCCTGCTGGACCGGGTCCAATATCCTTCCGACCTGCGAAAGCTGGAGGACCGGGAATTGCCGCAGCTCGCCCGCGAAGTTCGCGACGAGATGATCGATGCGGTATCGCGTACCGGCGGACATCTCGGCGCCGGCCTCGGTGTTGTCGAACTGACCATCGCGATCCACAGCGTCTTCAATACGCCGAACGATCGTCTGATCTTCGATGTCGGGCATCAGTGTTATCCGCACAAGATCCTGACCGGTCGTCGCGACCGCATCCGCACGCTGCGGCAGGAAGGCGGTCTTTCCGGCTTCACACGTCGGGCCGAAAGCGAATACGATCCGTTCGGCGCCGCGCATTCCTCGACCTCCATTTCCGCCGGTCTCGGCATGGCTGTTGCCGCCGAGCTCGAAAACACCGACCGCCGTGTGATCGCCGTCATCGGCGACGGTGCCATGTCGGCCGGCATGGCCTATGAGGCGCTGAACAATGCCGGAGCGCTGGACGCGCGGCTGATCGTCATCCTCAATGACAACGACATGTCGATTGCCCCGCCGACCGGCGCCATGAGTGCCTATCTCGCCCGTCTTGCCTCCGGCCGGACCTATATGGGCTTCCGGGATTTTGGTAAGAAACTAACCGCCTATCTCGGCAAGAAGGTCGATCGCGCCATCACGCGGGCAGTCGAACATGCACGGGGGTATGTGACCGGCGGCACCATGTTCGAGGAGATGGGCTTCTACCATATCGGTCCAATCGACGGCCATTCCTTCGAGCATCTGCTGCCCGTGCTGCGCAACGTGCGCGACAATGCCCAGGGACCGGTGCTGATCCATGTCGTGACGCAGAAAGGCAAGGGCTATCCCCCGGCCGAAGCGGCTGCCGACAAATATCATGGCGTCAACAAATTCGACGTCATCACCGGCGCTCAGACGAAGGTGAAGCCGAATGCGCCGAGCTACACAAGCGTCTTTGCGGACGCTTTAGTGCAGGAGGCGACCCTCGACGACAAAATCGTCGGTATCACCGCCGCCATGCCGAACGGCACCGGCCTCGACAAGCTGCAGGAGTTCTTCCCCAAGCGCTGTTTCGATGTCGGCATTGCCGAGCAGCATGCCGTGACTTTCGCTGCCGGCCTTGCCGCCGAAGGCTACAAGCCCTTTGCCGCCCTTTATTCCACCTTCCTGCAGCGTGCCTACGACCAGGTGGTGCATGATGTGGCCATTCAAGGGTTGCCGGTCCGTTTCCCGATCGACCGCGCCGGCTTCGTCGGCGCCGATGGCCCGACGCATGCGGGCTCCTTCGATACTGCTTTCCTCGCGACCCTGCCGGGCTTCGTCGTCATGGCCGCGGCAGATGAGGCAGAGCTGAAGCATATGGTGCGCACCGCTGCCGCCTATGATCTCGGTCCGATCTCCTTCCGCTATCCGCGCGGTGAAGGCGTCGGCGTCGATCTGCCGGAACGCGGCCAGATCCTTGAAATCGGTAAGGGTCGCGTCATCAAGCAGGGCACGAAAGTCGCCCTCCTCTCCTTCGGTACGCGTCTGGCCGACAGTCTTGCCGCCGCCGAGGATCTCGATGCCGCCGGTCTTTCGACGACGGTCGCGGACGCACGCTTTGCCAAGCCGCTCGATCGCGATCTCATCCGCCAGCTCGCCGCCCACCACGAGATCCTCATCACCATCGAGGAAGGTTCGGTCGGTGGCTTTGGCAGCCAGGTCATGCAGTTCCTTGCCAATGAAGGCCTGCTCGACAGCGGCCTGAAAATCCGCTCGCTGGTCATGCCCGATATCTGGATGGAACAGGCCAAGCCTGAGGCCATGAATGCCATGGCGGGCCTTGATCGCGCCGGCATCGTGCAGACGGTATTCCAGGCACTCGGCCGCGGCCGGATTGTCGAAGCAGCCGGATGACTCGCAAAAATCAGGCAGCCCTACGGCTGCCTGATACCACCAGGTCCGAGCACGTCAGGCTTCGAGTGCGTTGAAGACCGCTACGCGGTCTCGGCCTGCTGCCTTGGCCTGATAGAGCGCAGAGTCGACATTCTTCAACAGCGGGATACGCGTCGCGCCATCATGCGGCGCCAGCGCGGCGCCGATGCTGAGCCTTGCGAAAATCGACACGCCATCCACAGCAAAAGGGGCTCTGAAGGCTGCAAGCAGCCGTTCTGACAGGGACACGAGTGCATTCTTGTCAGGCGAGTCCGGGACGAATATCGCAAATTCGTCACCCCCCATGCGCACGACGATGTCGTCCGCGCGCAGGACCGAACGGATACGCACGGATGCCTCGCACAGAACTTCGTCGCCGACATTGTGACCGAAACGGTCATTGATCGATTTGAAGCCATCCATGTCGAGATAGAGGACGCCGAAATTGCTGCCTGTCGCTACCGCCGTACTCAACGCGCCATCAACAACAGCTTCCAGCGCCGACCGATTGAAGAAACGGGTCAGCGGATCGGTCATGGCCGCTGCGCGCAGATCATTCTCGGCTATTCCCATCAGCAAGTTCGTTTTCTGCAGACGTAGAAGCGCGCTTGCGATCTGGGCAAAGTGTCTCAGACTTTGCTCCTCACTCGAGGAAAACTGCCTCGGCCTCTGATCGAGGATGCAGAAGGCGCCTACCGGCAAACCGTTCTCCAGTCGCACCGGAGCGCCTGCATAAAAGCGGAAATAGGGATCATCGAGAACAAAGGGGGCAGCCTTCAGCTCCGGTTCTTCCATGAGATCCGGAAGGACCAACAGTTCGTCATCGAACACCACCCGTGTGCAGATCGACATATCGCGTGAGCATTCGGCGATCTTCAGTCCCGCCTGCCCTGCTATGCGCTGCCAGTCCTCATCGATAATGTTGATTGCCGCATAGGGCGTCTCGAACACGCCTCTAGCGAGTTCCGCAAGGGTCGCGAGCTCCGGAGTCGGACCGCTGTGAATCGCATTCAGGGAGCGTACGGCCAAAAGTCTCTGTGTTTCATTGGCCGGAACTCGGACGAGCTGTCCCATTCGAATCTCCCTCAGCATCATCATGCGTACTATAAAAAGGGGCGTTCGCCGCTCAGGACAACCCTGCCGCCGATCAAATATTTAATAAATCTCGATCAAAGGATGGTCCGCCGAAAACAAGATCATGACCCAAAGAGCCATTCTTCCAGGGAAAGAACGCTCCAGGCGCAGCGGCGCTGCACCAAAGTCGGACAGGCCGCAGCTCTCATGCACACTGTAAAAAACAAGGCGGCCCGCCGCAAAGCGACGGGCCGATGAAGTCCACGAAGATGATTCACCGTGAGCCGCCCCTAAAGGGCGCCCACGAGGCCATCGTCGAACGATCAGAATTCTTCCCAATCGTCCCGCGCGGTGGCGGCAGCCGCTGCAGTTGCCTTTCCGGCGAAGGCCTTGGCAACAGTGCGGCCCAGAGCCCGAGCCGGCGATGCGGCCGGCTTCGAGCGGGCGGTCGCAACGGCAGGCCGTACAGGTGCAGCCTGTGCGGCATCGCCGAGGCGGAACTGCTGGAGCAGTTCGTTCAGCGCCGCAGCTTCGCGGGCGAGCGCATGGCTTGCCGCCGTCTGCTCCTCGACCATGGCGGCGTTCTTCTGGGTGCCCTGGTCCATGTTGTTGACGGCCGTGTTGATCTCCTGCAGGCCGGTCGACTGCTCGCGGGTCGCCGTCACGATCGCTCCGACATGGCGGTTGATTTCCTGCACTTCGGATACGATCAATTCCAGCGCCTTGCCGGTCTCGCCGACCAGCGACACACCAGTATTGACCTGATCGCTCGACGTCGTGATGAGCGATTTGATCTCCTTGGCGGCGTTGGCGGAGCGCTGGGCAAGCTCACGCACCTCCTGGGCAACGACCGCAAAGCCCTTGCCGGCATCCCCCGCACGCGCGGCCTCGACGCCGGCGTTCAACGCCAGAAGGTTCGTCTGGAAGGCGATGTCGTCGATGACGCTGATGATGTTGCTGATCTCGCCAGAGGACTTTTCGATCTGCTGCATGGCCGAAACGGCGTTGCGAACCACTTCGCCCGACCGTTCCGCACCCTGGCGGGCACGCTCGACGAGATGGCCGACATCTTCCGCACGCTTGGCGGAGTCGCGCACCGTGGTCGTGACCTGCTCCAATGCCGCGGCCGTCTCTTCAACCGCGGCAGCCTGCTGCTCGGTGCGATGCGCCAGATCATCGGCCGCCGCACGGATTTCGTCAGCACCTGCATTGATGGCGCGGGCATTGGAGCCGACAGACTGCAGGGCCGCCTCCAGCTTCTCGACTGCATTGTTGAAATCAGCGCGAACGCTGTCGAATTGCGGTGCAAAGCTGTTGTGAAGGCGGGTTGCGACATTGCCCGACGATAGAGCCGAGAGGCCGCCGGCGAGCGCTTCCATGGCGAAACGGATTTCGCCTTCTTCACGCGCCTTCTGCTCGTCATTCATCAAGCGCTGACGTTCGGCATCGCCGCGCATACGCTCGGTCTCACCGGCAAGACGCAGCTTCTCGATACCAGCCTGCCTGAAGACGAGCACGGCATCGGCCATGCGGCCGATTTCGTCGCCGCGGCCAACGGCCGGGACTTCGACGTCATGCTCGCCATTTGCCAGGCGGCCCATGGCAGCCGTCATGCCGACGATCGGGCGCACGATGATCCGCGACAGCAGCCATGCAAGCACGGCGGCCGCGAGCGAAGCGAAGATACTGCCGGCGATAAGCGTCAGGCGAAGATCGCCATTGGCATCGTCCTGCATGGCTGCGAGGTCGCTCGCCCTGGCACGTGCGGCCTTCTTGATCTTGGCGGCAGCGTCGCGGAAGCCATCAAGCTGACCCTTGGTTTCGTTCTGGCCAATCTTGACGATCTGATCGAGCGGCATCTCGGTTTCCTTGCGCGCCTTGGCCTGTGGCTCCGCGAGCTGATGGAAATAGAGATCGGCAGCCTTCTGCATGTTATCGATCGCCTGCAGCAGATCCGGAGAATCGGCGGCGACCTCCTTGGCGGCTGCGATGCTCTTCAGCATCCGCTCGCGATTGTTGAAGATATCGCCGTAGGTGCTTTCGCTGCGCAGAAGCAGAAAACCGCGCAGATTGACAGCCTGTTCCAGCATCGACTGCAGGGAGTCGTCGATCAGGCTGACGAGCTGCTGCGATTTTGCCTGCTCGTCGGCGGCTCCGGCCGACACGTCCTGCTTTGCATAGACGAAAGCGGAAACACAGGCAAAAATCGCGATCAGGGCCGTGAATGTAATGGCAAGCTTGCCATTCAAAGAGAGTTTTTTCGCAAACATGAGCGAGCGCCTCCTGAGCGCCGGTCCTGGCGAGCATCGTCCTGCCGTCATTGGGAGGGAGTACGGCCGATGCTCGAAGAATTCAGGGAGGGCATGATTGGGACGCAGACGCGCGAAGCCTTCATGGCAGGCGGCAATCTGGAAACAGATCACCGCAATCCCCGGCATGAGTAGAGGTTTCGGCTTTAAATTTATTTAATTTGCGCGGACTGCTCAGCTCAACGCTAGTTCACCGCCGCCGCGGCCAGGATCAGGATATCCAGATCGTGCTCCGGGTAAAAATCCTGCGCCGTCATCTGGAACGTCGTCGCACCGATCTTCTTCACATTCGTACCGCAGAAGCTGATGTAGTTCTCGGGACTGCCCTTGTCGACCGTCAGCTCGAAATGCTTGATCGGGCCGGACCAGTTGGCACCCGTCGTCAGCACATAGGAAATCCAGCTCTCGGTATAGCCGCGACCACCCTTATCGGCCGCTGCGGCAAGCTTGACGGCCGTCTTCAAAAAGGCCTCATCGAGGCAATATTTGGCGCGATAGTTCTGCAGTTGCTGCTTCTGGTAATCTTCGTCGCCGGCAAAGGTGATGGCGACGGTGCCGCCGACGCTCGGCTTGTAACGATGCTCCACGGCGATCCTGGCCTTGGCCGGAAACTTGGTGCGCCACCAATAGGTCGTATGCAGCGTCCACATCGGCGTCGGATGATGTTTCATGCCCTGGCCGTCGGCGTCGTATTCGTCATCGGCGATCAAACCCCGGGCTGTCCAATCCTCGAGCACATCGACGGGCAATTTAGCGACGGCATCCGTCGCCGCCTTGCTGAGCGGCAGCAGCGGCACGCCGTGAGCCTTCAGTTCGTCGGTCATGTCGACCCCGGCAACCGATACGCGCTGCTGTAGGGTCGGCATGATGGCCTTGCCATCCTGCGTCACGGTGAAACCCAGGAAATTGTCGGAATCGACATTTCCGGCATCAACCATGCTGTCGATGTCGCCCTTGATATCCGGCATCGGAAAGGCGACGACGCTTTCGACATCTTTGTCGGAGGTGTTTTCAAAGACGTAATCCACACGGACCTGTTCTGGCGAAATGAACAGCTTTTCCTGATCCATGCTGATATCGCCGGTGCGGACGTAAGCGAGGCCGCCGGTTCTCAGCTCGGCCATGGTATCGTTTGCCATAGCTGGAGCCGCTGACATCGCCATCAGCGCAGCATAGCCACCAATCTTCCACATGATGCCCCTCACCCGTTGATTGCGGCGATTATGGCTGGTTGCGATCCGGCGTCAACGCCGATTGCAGCATAAAAGGCTTGCAACATAATGCATTGCCCGGCATGGACAACCCATGTCCGAACCGCAACGCCTCGATCAGCTTCTTGTCACCCTTTCGCTCTTCGCCAGCCGCTCGCGCGCTCGCGATGCTATCCAGCGCGGCACGGTCACCGTGAACGGCAAGATCGTGACGAAGCCGGGGGCACTTTTTTCCGAGAATGCCAAGATCAACATCGACGATCCGGCGCAGGATTATGTTTCCCGCGCCGCGTTGAAGCTGGTGGCGGCACTCGACCATTTCGGCCTCGATCCGAAGGGACAACATTGTCTCGATGTCGGCGCCTCGACAGGCGGCTTTACCGAAGTGCTGCTTCAGCGCAGCGCTACCCATGTCACGGCGATCGATGTCGGCCACGGCCAGATGCATCCGCGCATAGCGGACGATCCGCGCGTGACCAATATCGAGGGGCTGAACGCGCGCAATCTGACGGCAGAAGATATCGGCGAACCTTTCACCTTCGTCGTTTCCGATGTCTCCTTCATTTCGCTGAAGCTGGCTCTTGCACCGGCCCTTGCGCTTGCCGAACCGGGCGCCCGGGCGGCGCTGCTCGTAAAGCCGCAATTCGAGGCGGGCCGCGATGCAATCGGCAAGGCCGGCCTCTTGAAGGACCCCTCCTCCGCCCCGGCAGTCGCGGCCGAGCTTGAGCGCTGGTTCACCGAAGACATGGGCTGGCAGAGCCTCGGCCTCATCGCCTCGCCAATCGCTGGCGGCGACGGCAACCAGGAATTTCTTCTCGCAGGGATTAAGCCATGAGCACCGAAACCGTTACCATCCAGAAGCTCGGCGCCCAGGGCGACGGCATCGCGCAGGGCACCGATGGCCCAATCTACGTGCCCTTCACGCTGCCGGGCGAAAATGTCGCCATCGCGCGGGTGAAGAGCCAGGGCACGCTGATGTCCATCTCAGTCGCCTCGCCGGATCGCCAGGAGCCGCACTGTCGGCATTTCGGCCCACATGGCGTCAACGGCGCCTGCGGCGGCTGCACCCTGCAGCATTATGCCGACGCGCCCTATCGCGCCTTCAAGCGCCAGCTGGTTGTCGACGCGCTTCGCTCCAAGGGCCTGACGCCCGAAGTGGACGATATCATCGCCGCGCATCCGGGCGAGCGCCGCAGGGTCGTCTTCGCCGCGCGCAAGACTGAAAAAGATATGCTGATAGGCTTCAATCAGGCCGAAAGCCATCACATCGTCGCCATCGAGGAATGTCCTATCGCGTCAGCCGGCATCATCGCTCGCCTGGCGGCGATCAAGACGATCGCCGCGGCAATGGTCGTCAATGCCGAAGCCTTCCGCATCTCCGTATTGGAGACGCAGACCGGCCTCGACCTTGCCGTCGACGGCATCAAGTCACTTTCGGACAAGCAGCGCCGCAGCACGATCGAAACGGTGCTGTCGCTTCGCGGCATCGCCCGCGTCTCGCTGAACGGCGAGATCCTGGTGGAACCGGTAAAGCCGATGATCGATTTCGGCGGCGTTCAGGTTGCGCCGCCGCCCGGTGCCTTCACGCAGGCGACCAAGCAGGCCGAGGACGCCATGGCGGAGCTGGTTGCAACCCATGTCGGCAAGGCCAAGCGCATCGCCGATCTCTTCGCCGGTAGCGGCACCTTCTCTCTTCGCCTGGCGCGGATCGGGCGCGTGCATGCGGTGGAAAGCGAAGACAAGCCGCTTGCGGCATTGGATCACGCCGCACGCAACACGCAGGGACTGAAGCCCGTCAGCGTCGAGCGTCGCGATCTCTTTCGCCGGCCGCTGATGATGCAGGAACTGAAGGTCTACGACGCCGTCGTCTTCGACCCGCCTCGCGCCGGCGCGGAATTCCAGAGTAAGGAACTGGCCCGCTCGCAGGTCAAGAAGATCGTCGCCGTCTCCTGCAACCCACTGACCCTTGCCCGTGATCTCGCTATCCTGGTCGAGGGCGGCTACCGTGTTACGCGGGTGACCCCTATCGACCAGTTCCTGTGGACCTCGCATGTCGAAGTGGTTGCGGCGCTGGAAAAGTAATTATCTTCGCCTCGAATTCGGTGGCCGACCCTCGTGGTTCGAGGCTACGCCCTAGAGCAATTCCAGGAAAAGTGCGCAGCGGTTTTCCGTCAGGAATTGCGTAAAAACAAGGAGGTAGAGCATTTTCGCGATTCGAAGAAAAGCGCAACGGCTCTAAGTGCTTCGCACCTCACCATGAGGGCGGAGTCGCTCACGATCGAGATGCGCCAGAGATTAGCCGTCATGCTGAGGAGGCCTGAAGAGGCGTCTCGAAGCACGAGGGGGATGTGTCTCACCGCTTCATGAAAGCCTCGAAAGCCGCGCGCGCCTCGGCGCTTTTCAGCTGGGCGGCGAAATGTTCGGCTTCTTTCTGAATCCGCTCGAGGACAGCATCGGGAGGACCCCGCATGAGATCACGTGCGATCCGCAGAGCCTCGGGCGGCTTGGCGGCAAGTTTAGCCGCCAGCGACAGCGTTTCGGTCTCCACCGTTTCCGGTGACGCCACCTTCCAGATAAGGCCCGCCTCCCTTGCTTCGGCAGCGGAGAAGCCTTCGCCGAGGGCAAGCAGGGCGAAGGCACGCTGATGTCCCATCACGCGCGGAGCAAGCAGGCTCGAAGCCGCTTCCGGAACCAGCGCAAGATCGACGAAGGGTGTCCTGAACAGGCTGCGGTCGGAGGCAACAGTCAGATCGCAATGCAGATGGATCGTCGTGCCAATGCCGATCGCCAGACCATCGACGCCGGAGACGACGGGCTTATTCGTGCTCGCCAGTGCAACGAGAAAATCAATGACTTCGCGCCCCATATTGCCGCTCATGGCGAAGGCAAGGAAATCGGCCAGATCGTTGCCGGCCGAAAAACAGCCTTCCGTGCCGAGAAAGACGTGGACGCGGATATCCGGCGCGGCCTCCGCTGCCTTTAGCGCATCGGTCATGGTCTGATACATGGCGCGCGTGATGGCATTCTTCTTTTCCGGCCGGTTTAAGCGGATGATCTGGACCTGTGGCGCAGTCTCGGGGCGTTCGATGAGGATGTGGTCGGTCATCATATATCCTTAGGCAAGCGCGATGCGAGCAGCTTCAAGGCTGCCGGCTCCGACAACGACGCGATCGGCAAGGGCGGTGGTTTCAGCCAAAAGATTCTCGGCGGCGAAGCGGCAAAGCGCAATGCGCTTGCCACCCTGGCCGTCGCCCGCATCGACGAGGCCGCCCTTGGCGAGATAGGATCCGGTCAGCACCAGGCCGAAGAGCCGCTGGTAAGGGGTGGCGCCCGCCAGAGCTTCAGCGACGGCGCCGTCCGCCTGCTTCGACAGGAGCCATTCGCTCGTCTTTTCGAGATCGGCAATGGCCGCCTGCAGCCGCGGCGCCGTTTCGCCGAAACCTTCAAGATTGGATTTTGCGATACTATCGGCAATCTCGCGCAATTCGATAATGAAACCACGCACATGGTCGCCATTGCCAATCGTCAGCTTGCGCGTCACCAGATCGATAGCCTGAATGCCGTTGGTGCCTTCGTAGATCGGTGCGATGCGCACATCCCGCAGCAGGCGTGCTGCCCCCGTCTCCTCGATGAAGCCCATGCCGCCATGAACCTGGACGCCAAGTGAAGCGGCATCGACGCCGGCATCGGTGGAGAAGGACTTGGCGACCGGCGTCAGCAATGCTGCACGCTCCTGCCAATATTTTGCCCTCTCCGGATCGCGCTGCGACATGTCGATCGCCTGTGCACAGGCGTAGCAGATCGCGCGCGAGCCCTGCGTCAGGGCTTTCATCGTCAGCAGCATACGCGCAACATCGGGATGTTCGATGATGGGGCTCATGCCTGATACGGCCGTGCCCGGCGCGCGGCCCTGGGTGCGCTCCCGGGCATAAGCGATGGCCTTCTGGGTTGCCGCTTCGGCAATCGCCACGCCCTGGATGCCGACTGCGAGACGCGCGTTGTTCATCATCGTGAACATGCAGGCCAGGCCTTTATTTTCCTCGCCAACGAGCCAACCGACGGCGCCCTTTTCCGCACCATATTTGCCATCGCCATAGATCATCGTGCAGGTCGGTGAACCATGAATGCCGAGCTTATGTTCCAGCGAATGCACGAAAAGATCGTTGCGGCCGCCGAGCGAGCCATCCTCATTCACAAGGAATTTCGGCACGAGAAACAGCGAAATGCCGCGCGTGCCGGCCGGCGCATCCGGAAGGCGGGCGAGAACGAGATGGATGATGTTCTCGGTCGCTTCGTGATCGCCCCAGGTGATGAAAATTTTCTGGCCAAAGATGCGATAGGTGCCGTCATCGCGGCGTTCGGCGCGGGAGCGCAGAGCGCCGACATCGGAACCCGCATGCGGCTCCGTCAGGTTCATGGTGCCCGTCCACTCGCCCGAGACGAGCTTTGCCAGATATGTCTTCATGAGGTCTTCGCTGCCGTGAGCCCGTAACGCTTCGACCGCCCCCATGGTCAGCGTCGGGGCGAGGCCGAAGGCCATCGAAGCGGAATTCCACATTTCCAGCGTCGCGATATTCAGCATGTGCGGCAGACCCTGCCCACCGAACTCCTCGGGCGCGGTCAGGCCATTCCAGCCACCAGCGATCCAGTCGCGGTAGAGCTTCTCCCAGCCATCGGGAAGAACCACCTTGCCATCCGCCAGCCTCGCGCCTTGTTTGTCGCCATTCTCGGCAAGCGGCTCCACCTCGTCGCCGGCGAAACGCCCGGCTTCCGACAGGATGGCATCGACAAGATCGGTGCTGAGATCGCCAAGAACGCCCTCTTCCATGGCGCGCTCCATGCCGGCGACATATTTCAGCGTGAACGCGATTTCTTCGACAGGCGCCTTGTACATGATGATTTCCTCCGGATCGATACTGGCAATGACCCGCCTCTCCGGACCGTCGGCCATTTGTGGCTATAGCTAGTTTATTTTTACGTAAACGTCAATTTTCTCAAATTGCAAGAAGCATCGATTCCATCATCTCGCGAACCCGAACGTGACATGCGTCTTACGCGCGCCGAGCGGCCGTGACATCGCCGCCTACATCCGCGATTATTCCGCCCAAGCAGCGACTTGCATAAACAATCGTCATGAACGAAGACTAAGGCAACTGTTCAGACAATGCGAACGATGCCCCCATGAACACGCTCACGTCAGCCAACACCATACCAGGCTTTATCTGGGCATACCGCCTCCGTCCCGGCGAAACCAAGCCGGAGCGCCTGCCTGACGATACCGATCGTTCGAGGCTGTTCGGCGACGACGGCTTTCTCTGGCTGCATCTCAATCTTGTGGATGCCCGGGTGCCGGCCTTCCTCGAGGATGCGCCGGGGCTGAACGAAGCCGCCCGCATAGCGCTGACCACGCATGAGACACATGCAACGATTACGGTCGACGAGCAGATGCTTTTCGGCACATTGGTCGACTTCCAGCGCGACTTTGCCCACAACACCCACGACATCGGCTGGCTGCATTTCGCACTGACTGATCGCCTGCTGATAACAACCCGGCTGCAGCCGCTGCGCAGCCTGGACCGGACCCGGGTGCTGATCGAAAAAAACGCCGCACGGTTTTCCAATCCCGTTGATATTTTCGAGCTGATCGTCGTCGAGTTCCAACGAACCCTGATCTCCGTCGTCATCGAAATCAGCGAAGAGCTGAATGGCATCGAGGATTTCGTCCACGGCAATACGTCGCGCGACGAGCGTGCCAAGCTGCCGCCCATCCGCAGGACCATCGTGCGCCTGCATCGCCATTTGCGGACCGTTCTTTCGCTGATGCGCCACGCCGCTGCCTCCGACGACGAGGAGATGCCGCTCGGCTTCGAGGATGTCGCCGGCCGGCTGACGGGGCGCCTAGAAGCGGTCGAGCACGACGTCTATGCGCTGCAGGAACGGGCCAGGCTGCTGCACGAAGAGATCGATTCGAAGCTTGCCTCCGAGATCAATCGGCATCTCTATATCCTGTCGATCATGACCGCTTTTCTGCTGCCCCCGACATTGGTGACCGGCTTCTTCGGCATGAACACATCGGGCCTGCCGCTGGCGGGCGGCGCAAGCGGCACCGGATATGCGGTGGGGTTCATCATCGCCTCCATGCTGCTGGCATGGTGGCTGCTCAGGCGGGTCAATATTCTCTGACGTCAAAGTATGAAAAAGCCGCCCGGCGAGAAACCGGACGGCTGGCATTTGTCGTTCTGAAATTACCGCTTAGAAATACGGCGAATAGCACTGACGGCGCGGGCCGGAATTCGGCTGGAACGTATTGTCGTAAGCGCGATAGGAGCGATAGCGCGACTCGCACCAGGCGACGTGGCGTGGATTGATGCCGGCACTCGGAGCCGGAGCCGGCGCGTAATAGCGCGGCTGGCTGGCGATCGCGCCGCCCACGAGAGCACCGGCGCCGAACGCTGCCAGCGGGAACCAATAGCCGTCATAATAGCGATAACCGCGACGATAGCCCGGATAGCCGCGATAGCCTCCATACCAGCCACGGCGATAATAGCCGCCGTGACGCCATTGAACCTGTTCGACATTGCCAGGCGCGGCCTGGGCGGGCGCGGACTGCCTTACGATCGGCGCGGCGGGCATCTGCATGGCGAAAGACGGTGTGAAGCTCGTCAGGGCAACGGCAGCCGTTACGGCGACTGTCGCGATTTTTGCACGGAAACCAAGCATTTTCATCTCCATTCCCTGGTTCGACTTGGCACTCAAGTCTGTAGGCGTTTCATGTCGGGAATGCTTCCCGAGCAAGGTTTCGCTGCCTGCTTCGTCGCATATCCGAATAGACGACAAAGAACGCGGCAGCGCGTTATTTAGTTCCTCAAATCCCTACCGATTTAAGGAGTTACGAGGGGCTCCACGATGAATTTATAGTGATTGCTTTCTTAACCCAAGATTAACCAGCAATCCTTACTATTATTTCATGAAAGGATACCGAAAGAGTAACCTCCTCATTTACGGCTTGCTGACGATCCTGGCCCTGATGGGGCCGGTCTCCAAGCCTTCGGCCGGCGAAAGCCCGCCCTGGGGCGATCCGAAAAACGCCCTGATTGTCGATGCTTACGAGCTGAACACCATCAACTGGAACGCGTTTCTGCAGGACAAACGGATAGCCGGCTTCATCTCCAAGGCCTCCGACGGATTGCCCGAAAGCTTCAGCTGCACCGGCGATCACGGCGGCGATACGGTGGCCCATTGCAGGACGATGTGGCGCAAATACGCAGTCAGCCGTGAGCTCTTTCAAACGCGCCGCATGCTGGCAAAGGCGAATGGTCTGTTATGGGGCGCCTATCATCTGGGGCGGCCCGGCAATCCGATCGACCAGGCCAATCATTTTCTCGATTATGCCGATCCACAGCCGGATGAGCTGATGGTGCTCGATATCGACGGCATGGACACGACGCAGTTCATGTCACTCGACGATGCGCAGATCTATGTCGCCCACATCAAGGTCAGGACCGGGCGCTACCCCATTCTCTACGTCAATCACAACACGGCGCGATACATAGCCGACCACCGGGGCACCTATCCGCTGCTGTCGCGGCTGCCCTTGTGGTATGCACGCTACAAGCCTGATGTCAAAGGCACTTTTCCACTCGGCAACTGGGACAATTATGCCATTTGGCAGTTCGCTTCTTCAGACAATTGCTCGGAGAAAAGCTGCCCCTATCGCGTGCCGGGCACGCTCACCGATATCGATGTCAATGTCGTGCCGATGACGAAAATTCAGCTCGCCAAGATCTGGCCGCAGGGCGATCTCCTTCCGGCCAAGCCGCTGCCCGCGCCGGACCTGACGATCGCGCTCGCACAGATGTGCAGCGGGCCGCGCCAGACGCTCGTCTCGCTCATGGCCGATATCGACCCGGTCGTCACGGCGTCAACGCCGCAATCGAAGCCGGTCGAGATCAACGAACTGAATTACCAGGATTTCTAGAGCGGATTTAGACTTTAGGTCGAATAGACCTAAAGTCGTCCGGCTCTAGGCCTCGACCTGGACGTCCGTCTTCGGGCGCGAACAGCAGGCGAGGATATAGCCCTCGTCGATCTCGTCATCGAGAATGCCGCCATTGTGGCTCATCTCGACTTCGCCCGAAAGCTTCAACACCCGGCATGTGCCGCAGAGGCCGGATTCGCAGGCCGCACCGATGCGCACGCCGGCACCGCGCGCCGCCTGAAGCACGGTCTGCCCCGCCGCGCAGACGACATCCTTGCCAGCCATGGTGAAGCGGATCGTCGTCGCGGCCTCGCCCGATGCATCATCGGAAACCTCCGCAAGCGGCGTTGCCGCATTGGCCGGCTGGAAGCTTTCCTGATGGTAGCGCGACATGTCGAAGCCATGGGCTTCCAGCATGGAGCGCACGGCATCCATGAAGACTTCCGGGCCGCAGCAGAAGATCGTCCGATCCATGAAATCCGGCGCCAGCAAACCGATCTTCGCCTTGTCGATGCGGCCCTTCAACCCCGACCAGAGATCCGTCCGGCCGCAGCCTTCGACGATGAAGCCGAGATTGAGGTTCGGCATGAAGCGCGCGAGATATTCGAGCTCCGAGCGGAAAATGATATCGGCCGGGCCGCGCGAGCAGTTGACGAAGGTGATATCAGACAGCGGTGCGATATCGGACATGTAGCGCGTCATCGACATCATCGGCGTGATGCCGGAGCCGGCAGAGATGAAGAGGTATTTCTCGCCGGGATGACGGATATGGCTGAAGTCGCCGAGCGGGCCGAACGCCTTGATGCGCATGCCCGGCTTCAGGTTCTCGAACATCCAGCGCGTGCCGATGCTGTCCTTCTGCGCCTTCACCGTCACGGCGACCGAGAAGGGCCGCGACGGCGTCGACGACAGCGTATAGGTGCGCATGACCGGCTCCGGAGCCGTCGGCAGCTCCAGCGTCACGAACTGGCCCGGCAGATAGCGGAACCAGTTGTCCTTGTCGGAGCGGAACGTGAAGGTCATCACGTCGGGCGCTTCGGGCGTTGCCGAGAGGCATTCGAGCACATGCTGCCTGTCATTCCAGGGCTGCATCTGATCGAGGTGGCGATGCGGAAGGGAGACGGTCATGTTCATGCTCAGGCAACCGCCGACAGCTTGGCTTGGTCGCCCTGCAGCCGGTTGATCATGAACGTCGTGTACCATTCGACGAACTGCATGACGCCACCTTCGTGGATTTCCGAATAGGGACCGGGCTCATAGGCCGGCGAGCGGATGCCGAAGGCATTTTCCTCGACGATGCGGCGGTCCTGATCGTTGGTTTCGGTCCAGACGTGGGTCAGCTCTTCCAGATTATAGTCGACACCTTCGACGGCATCCTTATGGACGAGCCACTTCGTGGTCACGGCGGTTTCCTCGGCGCTGATCGGCAGGACACGGAAGGAAATCGCGTGGTCGCCGAGCATGTGGTTCCACGTCGTCGGATAGTGGAACAGCAGCATGGTGCCGATGCCGTTGATCGTCACGTCGGATGAGAGCGGCCGCCTGACGGCGTTCTGGCCCGACATGGTGTAGCTTTCGGCCCCTTCGATCAGCGGCATGCGCGCGGCGCGGAACTGGCCATCCGGCGAGATCTTGAACTCGCTCGGCAGGCCGGCGGCTTCGCAGCGCTGCCAGTGTTCGGCGATGACGGGGTCATTCATCGCGCCTTGCACGCCGGTGACGGTCGGCGCTTCCGGGAAGGTGCGGCAAAGCTCGGGGTGATTGGCCGCGCAATGGTAGCATTCGCGGTTATTTTCCCAGACGAGCTTCCAGTTGCCCTTTTCGATGATGGTGCTCTGGAAGGCGACCTTGGCTTCGCTGATGCGGTGCGGTGCCATGTAGGGCTCGATCGTGGCGCGAACCGGGGCGAAATCGGGAACGTTCTGCGCGAGGCAGATGAAGATGTAGCCGCCGACGCTTTCGCAGTGAACCGGCTTCAGCGAATATTGGCTCTTGTCGAAATCCTCCGCCATCTGGCGGGCGAAGAGCAGCGAGCCGTCGAGCTCGTAGGTCCACTGGTGATAGGGGCAGACGAGCTTTGCCGAGGAGCCGCGCTCAGTGGTGCAGACACGCGAGCCGCGATGGCGACAGCTATTGTGGAAGGCGCGGATGACCTGATCGCGGCCGCGAACGATCACGACGGGATAATCGCCGATCTGGACGGTGAAATAATTGCCCGCGCGCGGCACTTCGCAATCATGGCCGATGAACAGCCAGTCGCGATAGTAGATCGTCTCCATATCGAGCTTGAAGTAATCCGGATCGGTGTAGAACGGTTGCTCAAGGCTGAAACCCGTCCGGTGGTTCTTCAGTTGCCGCAGAACTTTGCTGCCGATGTCCATTTGCCTATCCTTAGCAGTACCAGGAGGCGGGCAAAGGACATGCGCGGCCGATTGGGAGCGGCCAAAAGCAATGTCCCGACCACCCGCCGCGGTCAGTAAACCTATGTGCCCAAGGCTGGTTTCCGGGCTCTGGAGCGGCGCTGTTTCCAGAGCCCCATGGCACCTTCCCAGGTCGATCCGACCCAGTGGCTTTATCCGCCATGCCTCACTCCACCACCGTTGCGGGGGCAGCGCCGGATTTTGACCGGCTTCCCAATTCTCCGTCTCCCTAGCAGACGGCACCTTGAGATTGATGGCATCATAGCTCCCGGCTCCGCCAGCCGCTGCGCTGCAATGCGACATCGGCTCCGAAATTGACGACAGGCGATACGGGACGTCTGGACGGTTGCATGTCGTGAGAATATTGGAAGGTGATTCAATCATTTACTCGCCCGCGCGAGAGGTGGCCTGAGCATCGCATTTGCATTCTGCCAATGACGCTTTATTCTGATTGCGACAAGCCCGCGAACGGCCGCTATTCAGGAGAATAAGTGCGTGGCGGAAAGCGCCTGCAGAGTCGGTAGCGAGAGTTTTCGCTCAGGCGCGATTAAGCTCGGCTCAAGCTCCGTAATCCATCATGTCCTCCGAAGAGTTTTATAGCGAGATCCGGCATGGCCAAACTCAGATATTTCGACGCTGGGAAGCCCGCCGAGCCCGAACCGGCGCCAGCGGTATCGACGACGGGATACACAGAATTCCTGCGCACCGGCCGCATCAACCGCAACAGACTACACTGGCTGCCGGAAGAGCGGGAATACCTTACCCACGAGCAGGTGGCTGTGCGCACGGCACAGAAGCTCAGGGATGCCGGCGAAAAGACCCATGACCGGCTCAACAGCTTTCACAAGTCCATCCGCTTTCCGAAGCTCATCTTTCACCACACGCTGAAGGACACGCCGCATCTCGGCTATTGCCATGTCACTGCCGCGAGGACGCAATTCGCTCAATATGAGCAGGTGAACTGGGCCTTCTACATCGCCAACTTCTTTGCTCGGATCGGCCAGGAAGAGAATTTCTTCGAGGACATCAGCCTCAAATATTCGCGAATGTATTTCGCGGTCGCGATCCATCCGGACAGGCAAGCCGAAGACAAGAAGCTGACGATCAACCGCGACGTCAGAGGTAATGGCGTGCTGTTCCACACCCACGACCCGCAGATCGCCATCCGCAATGTTCTTCTCCTCGGCGCGCGCAACGAGCAGCTTCGCGATATCATTCGCCAGCTTTGACGATTGATCCGAAGACTCGAAGGGCATAAGAAACGGCCTGAACTGCAAGCAGGCAGGCCATGGCTCGACACATAGACATTCTCGAACATCCGCAAACGGCAATAGAAGTGGCGACAGCGACTCTCGCCGAGGGTCTGCCGATCGGGCTGCCGACGGAGACGGTCTACGGCCTTGCCGCCGATGCCACCAATCCTGCCGCCATTACCCGGATCTACGAGACGAAGGGGCGGCCGCGCTTCAATCCGCTGATCTGCCATATGAGCGATCTCGCCATGGCCGAACGCTATGCGGTCTTCGACCCCATCTCCCGTAAATTGGCGGAAGCCTTCTGGCCCGGCCCGCTGACGCTGGTGCTGCCGCTGAGACCCGACAGCGGCATCCATCCGCTGGCAACCGCCGGGCTCGACACGGTCGGCATCCGCGTGCCGCAAGGCTTTGCAGGCGAGCTGATCCGCGCCTTCGGCCGTCCGCTTGCCGCGCCGAGTGCCAATACTTCGGGCAAGATCAGTGCCACCAGCGCCGATCACGTAAGTGACGATCTCGGGGAACGGATCACGCTCATCCTCGATGCCGGCGCCTCGGTCGTCGGCGTGGAGTCGACCATCGTCAAGGTCGAGGATGGCGAGATGCGCCTGCTGCGGCCCGGCGGGCTGGCGGCAAGCGAGATCGAGCGTGTGGCCGGCAAGGCGCTGAAGCGCAAGAAGAAGGCTTCCGCTGCCATCGAGGCACCGGGGATGATGGCTTCGCATTATGCACCGGGTGCAGCCGTGCGGCTCGACGCGACTGAGGTTTCCCCGAACGAAGCGCTGATCCGCTTCGGGACGCCAGATATTCCGGGCATCGAAAAGGCTATTGCCGTGCTGGATCTGAGCGCTGCCGGCGATCTTTCCGAAGCCGCCGCAAACCTCTTCGACTTCATGAAGCGCGCCGATGCCACCGGTGCGGCCACGATCGCCTTTTCGCATATTCCCGACGAGGGCCTCGGGGAGGCCATCAACGACCGGCTGCGCCGCGCCGCCGCGCCCAGAGAATAAATCAGCCCGACATCATCAGGCAAAGGACACGCCATGAGCAGCTCCGCCCCCTCTTCCGACCTTCTCGATCGCTTCGCCGCCATCGTCGGCGAAAAACATGCCGTGCGGGACCCTGCGGAAATTGCGCCGCATCTGGTGGAAAACCGCGGACTCTATCACGGCGCCTCGCCCATGCTGCTGAAGCCCGGCTCGGTGGAAGAGGTTTCGGCGATCCTCAAGCTTGCCAGTGAGACCGGGACGGCTATCGTTCCGCAGACCGGCAATACCGGCCTTGTTGGCGGCCAGACGCCGCGCGAGGGCTGCTCGGACATCATCCTGTCGCTGGAGCGCATGAGCCGCGTGCGCGATATCGATCCGGTCAGCAATACCATGATCGTCGACGGCGGCTGCATTCTGGCGGATGTTCACAAGGCAGCGGCCGAGCATGGCCGCATGTTTCCGCTTTCGCTTGGTTCCGAAGGCTCCTGCCGTATTGCCGGCAATCTTTCCACCAATGCCGGCGGTACGGCGGTTCTTGCCTATGGCAATATGCGCCAGCTCTGCCTCGGCCTCGAAGTCGTGCTGCCCACGGGCGAGATCTGGAACGGATTGCGCCGCCTGAAGAAGGACAATACCGGCTACGATCTGCGCGATCTCTTCATCGGCGCGGAAGGCACGCTCGGCGTCATCACCGGCGCGGTGCTAAAACTCTTTCCACAGCCACTCGGCCATCAGGTCGCCTTTGCCGGCCTGCAATCGGTCGATGATGCGCTGACCCTGTTCAAGAATGCCTCCCGCCTCTGCGGCACGGCGCTGACCGGCTTCGAGCTGATGCCGCGCATCGGCGTCGAATTCACCACGCGACATATTCCGGGCGTGCGCGACCCGCTGGAGACGGTGCATCCCTGGTATGTGCTGATCGACATCTCCACCTCGGATTCGGCCGAAACGGCCGAGCGGATGATGACGACACTGCTGGAAAAGGGCTACGAAGACGGTCTCGTCCAGGATGCAACCATCGCCAGCTCGGAAGCACAGCAGAAGGCCATCTGGCATATGCGCGAGAGCATGTCAGACGCCCAGAAACCGGAAGGTGGCTCGATCAAGCACGATGTTTCCGTGCCGGTCGCGCAAATCCCGCAATTCATGGCGGAAGCCGAAAAGGCGGTTATCGCTGCCATGCCGGGCGCACGCGTCTGCGCCTTCGGCCATATGGGCGACGGCAATATCCACTACAACATCTCGCAACCCGTCGGCGCCGACAAGACCGAGTTCATCGGCCGCTGGCGCGAGATCAACAAGATCGTGCATGGTCTGGTGCTGCGGCATGGCGGTTCGATCTCAGCCGAGCACGGCATCGGCCAGCTGAAGCGCGATGAATTGGCTTCGATCCGCTCCGATATCGAGATCGACCTGATGCGCCGGATCAAGACGGCTTTCGATCCGGCGGGGATCATGAATCCTGGCAAGGTCCTTAAGGTCTGAGGTTTAGACTGTCACGACGACCCGCTCGGAAGCGAAGCAGCCGATCTGGCAGGAAATGACCATACCATCGGCATCAATGTCCTCGCCGGCATAGGCAAGCACTGGTACGAGGCGCGATTGCTGCAGCAGGCGGGCTTCGACTTCAGTCGGCATGCGCGCGGTGATGTCGGTGGAGCGGCGCCAATAGTCCGTCACGCCATACTCCCTCAGGGCTGCCGTGAACGAGCCCATTGCGGCGAACTTCTCCGCCAGGCGGGGGAAGCGCTTTGCCGAGCAGCTGCGCATGACGACGGAGACGGGAAGCGCGTCGGCATTGGCGACCAGGCACATGTTCAGCACTGCCTCGCCCGGCCGCAAATTCAGCCTTGAGGCGATATCGGCGGATGCCGGACCCTCCTTCACCGAGAAAACCTTGCGCGTGAGGTTCGCATCCGTCGCAGTCAGATCCTTGCTGAACCGCACCTTGCCGCCCAGTTGGAAACGAACGGGCATATCGGCGCGGACATAGGCACCGCTGCCGCGCGCCACGCGTAATAGTCCCTCCCCTTCCAGTTCTGCGATCGCACGCCGCATCGTCACCCTGGAGACGCCGAATTGTTCGGACAGGGCCCGCTCGCTCGGCAGGCGACTACCCGGAGCATAACTGCCCTTGTCGATAGCGCGTCGGAGTTCCGCGGCAACGCTCGCCCAGCCTCCAGCAACTTTTGCGCCTTCGCCCTGTCGATTTTTCTCTTCCATCACAAATCTGTCGCCTTGAAATTGGTATATACCAATTTATAAAGATTCAGATCGTTTATGGAAGGGTTCGGCATGGGCGACAAGCGAATATATGTGACTTCGGTCAGCAGCAGCGGCGTGCATGAGTTCAGCAAGCAGACCAAAGATTACATTCAACTGCTGACCGGGCTCGGCGTGGAGGGCGACGCGCATATGGGGGTGACGGTGAAGCATCGCTCACGCGTCGCGATCGATCCGACCCAACCCAACCTGCGCCAAGTGCACCTCATTCAGGAGGAGCTGTTCGACGAGCTTACTGAAAAGGGTTTTTCCGTTTCGCCGGGTGACATGGGCGAGAACATTGCGACCCGAGGGATCGACCTGCTCTCGCTGCCCCAGGGGACACGCCTGCATATCGGCGCGGAAGCGATCATCGAGGTCACGGGCCTGCGCAATCCCTGCAAGCAGATCGATAATTTTCAGAAGGGCTTGCTGCACGCTGTACTCGACAAGGATGCCGATGGCGGGTTGGTCCGCAAGGCGGGGATCATGGGCATTGTCGTGCAGGGCGGCTGTGTTCAGCGAAATCAGATTATCCACGTCGAATTGCCGCCGCTGCCGCATGTCAAGCTTGAGCGGGTTTGATGCGCTCCGTATGAAGAGAGGTTAGCTTTAAGTATGCCGCGCGTCTGATACCCCCTCTGTCGCTTTCGCGACATCTCCCCCACACGGGGGGAGATTGGTAGTTTGCAGCGCTCTTTCGCCTCAAGCTGATATCGCGTCTGTTGAAATCGAAGTTTCTATCTTAACAAGGGCAGGCGGCAAACTCCCAACGATCTCTCCCCGTGTGGGGAGATGTCGCGAAAGCGACAGAGGGGGTGCGCACTCTCCGCGACGACCGCGGCCAGCGTCGCCCCCCAGCTGGATCAATCGAAATCGTCCTGGCCCGAATTGCCGCCGCCATTGCGGTTACCGGAGATGATCTCGCGTTTGCCGACGTGGTTGGCGGGGCCGACCAGACCGTCCTTTTCCATGCGCTCGACGAGCGAGGCGGCGCGGTTGTAGCCGATGCCGAGGCGGCGCTGGATGTAGGAGGTCGAGCACTTCTTGTCGCGCATGACCACCTTGATCGCCTGTTCGTAGAGATCGTCCCCGTCTTCCGAGGCGATCGCGCCCTTGTCGAAGACAGCCGTATCTTCTTCCTCGTCTTCCTCATCCTCGTCGGCGGTAACCGTGTCGAGATATTCCGGACGGCCCTGCAGCTTCAGGTGCGCCACGACCTTCTCGACTTCCTCATCGGAAACGAAGGGGCCATGGACACGGGAAATGCGGCCGCCGCCGGCCATATGCAGCATGTCGCCCTGGCCGAGGAGCTGTTCGGCACCCTGCTCGCCGAGGATCGTGCGGCTGTCGATCTTCGAGGTCACCTGGAAGGAGATGCGGGTCGGGAAGTTCGCCTTGATCGTGCCGGTGATGACATCGACCGAGGGGCGCTGCGTCGCCATGATCAGATGGATACCGGCGGCACGCGCCATCTGCGCCAAACGCTGGATCGCACCTTCGATCTCCTTGCCGGCGACCATCATCAGGTCGGCCATTTCGTCGACGATGACGACGATGTAAGGCATCGGCGTCAGGTCCATTTCCTGTTGCTCCTCGATCGGGGCACCGGTGCCCTTGTCGAAGCCGGTCTGGACCATGACGTGGATCGTCTCGCCCTTTTCCTTGGCGGAGGCAACGCGGCTGTTGTAGCCGTCGATATTGCGCACGCCGAGGCGCGACATCTTCTTGTAGCGATCCTCCATTTCGCGCACCGCCCATTTCAGCGCCATGACGGCCTTCTTGGGATCGGTGACGACGGGGGTCAGGAGGTGCGGGATGCCGTCGTAGACGGACAGTTCCAGCATCTTCGGATCGACCATGATCAGACGGCACTGTTCCGGCGTCATGCGATAGAGCAACGACAGGATCATCGTGTTGATGGCGACGGACTTGCCCGAGCCCGTCGTACCAGCAACGAGCAGATGCGGCATCTTGGCAAGTTCGGCGATGACAGGCTCACCGCCGATCGTCTTGCCGAGGCCGAGCGCGAGCTTATAGCCACTCTTCTCGAAGTCGGGCGAATCGATCATCTCGCGGAAATAGACGGTCTCGCGGTTGACGTTCGGCAGTTCGATGCCGATCACGTTGCGGCCGGGAACGACGGCAACGCGAGCCGAAAGGGCCGACATCGAACGGGCGATATCGTCCGCAAGGTTGATGACGCGCGAGGATTTGACGCCGGGCGCCGGTTCGAATTCATAGAGGGTTACGACCGGGCCGGGACGGACATGGATGATCTCGCCCTTGACGCCGAAGTCCTCCAGCACGCTTTCCAGCAGGCCGGCATTCTGCTCCAGTGTTTCCTGCGTCATGATGACGCCGGAACGGGCAACGGGCTCCTGCAGCAGTTCCCGCGGCGGAAGCTCATATTCGCCATCCGCAGTACGGGCGATCGGACGCCATTCGGGCGGAGTCAGGGAGACGGGCCGCCGCGGCGAAATCGGCGATGGGGGTGCATCGATCAGGCGCTGCGCTGCAGCTTCGACAGCCGGGATGGTCGACGCAGCCTTGGCGATAGGTTCGGCAGCAGCCGGAGCTGCGACCTTCGTCGGCATCGGGGCAACGACCATTACCGGAGCGGAACGAGCCTCGACGGCAGGAGCGATTTCAGCACCATAAACGGCGGTGACGAAGGCAGGCGGTATGAATGTCTCGGCTGGCGCTTCCACCGCAAGCTGCTGCTCAGCTTGCGGGACTTCCTCGACAACGGGCGCAGCTTCGATAGCCGGAGCCAGAACGGCCGCTTCCAGCGCTGCGAGCTCGTCTATCGCCGGCGTGCTCAGATCTGCCGCCGGTTGGCTGGAAATGGTTTCGACTGGTGCTGCGACCTCTATTGCCGGAGGCTGCGCGGCAACGGGCTGCGGCTCGATGGCCGCTGCCGGGCGGCGGCACTCGACGACGCGGAACTTCGCGATGATCGATTCGGCATCGACTTCCGGCTTGGACGTCGCGGGCTGCTTCGGCTCACCCTTGAGGGCAGAGACGAATTCGCCGTCGAACGGCATCGCATCCCAGAAAGCGAAATCGGAAAGATGGGCAAGACGCGATTCGACCACAGGCGCGGCTACGGACTCGGGAACACTTGACTTTACAGGGGAAGCATCCAGCGCGATCGCGGGAGCTTTCGAGAATGCGGTAGCGATAACGGTCATCTCCAATGCGTCCGGCTCGGTCGCCGGGGAATTCTGAATTACTGTCGGAATATAGCCTTCCACCACCAGCGGCATGTCTTCGAGCGGTGGCAGATGGAACTCGTCCTGCCGCACGGGCGGGATGACAATGGCTGCAGCCGGTGCCGCAGGTGCTTCGGCGACAACAGGCGGCTCCATCACCCGCATCGCGGCGTGCGCGGAAGCCTGCGGCCGGATCTCAGGCTTCGGTTCGGCGGGCGGACGGCGGCTGATGATTTCGTTTTCACGCGTGCGGGTAAAGCGCACGTTCGGCCCCATCAGAAAGGCATTCTGCCAGCCGGGCGATGCGAGATCCTCCGCGGAGATCCCCTGCGGCAGAACCGGCATTTCCTGTTCGCTCGTAACCGCAGCGGCCTGCAACGCCTCTACAACGGGCGGCGGCGCAGCGGCGGTGCGTCTCCTCACCTCGTCGGCGAGGCGCTTTTCCTCGGCCTGGCGCTGCTCTTCCGCCTTGCGCTTGGCTTCGCGGGCATTGCGAATCTTCTCTTCCAGAAACGCGCGGCGAGCAGCGATCTGCTCGGCCCGGCGGGCCTCTTCGGCCGCCTGCTCCGGGTCGAGATCCCCCTCCGGCTGGACGCCTTGCGAGGCATTGGAAAGTGTCGTTCGGGAAAGACGCATGAGACCTGCAACCCAGTCATTGATATTGCCGTTGGCTTCTCAAATCGAATAGGGCAAGGATGGTTAATAAGTTCCTTCCTGCCGTTGTGGAAAGCTGCCATTCCACACCCGAAAACACGTCCGATTATGCTCGGAAACCCTGAAGAAACAAGAGCATGGCAGGGCCATGCCGCCCGGAGGCACAACAGGAGAGAGGTTACATTTTTTGCGGGGACCTGTTACCGCGACGAGGACAGCTGCGCGATGGAAAGCAGCGTATCGGCGCTGATGCCGGAGCTCGACGACGAGCCCGTGAGAATCGATAGCGCCGGCGATGTCGAGGAGGTCGTATTGTTCTCCATGTCATACATCGCGGAGAATCGCTGTAGCAGCTGATTGACCTTATCCGGGTCCTGCAGATCGCTCACATTGACGAACTTGCTCAGCATGCTGGCCTGGGTATCGACATCCATGTTGGAGATCGAGCTTGGCAGGTTGTAGGTGGTGGTGATGACCTCATAGAGCGCCGAATCGCCCATGATGTCATAGATCGAGTTGATATCAGGCGCCTTGCGCTGGAAGTAGAGCGCCAGACGCACGCCGGGATTGGTCTCGCCTTGCTGATCTTCCAGCGTTTGATGCAGAAAGAGATCATTGGTCGCAGCAAGCGCGCCCTGGTTTTGCGCCGTGCCGAGCTTCGTGTCGGTCAGATTTCCGTCGGTGCCGAAATTGAACGCCTCGACGATGCTCTTGAACTTGGCACCATCCGTCGTGTTGATGAAGCTCTTCGAATCGGATGGATCGGAGGCGAAAGCCTTCTTCAGCGTCGCCGTATCGACCGTCTTCGGATCGATGCCGTTGGCCGTCAGGATGAAATTCGTAAGCTTGCTGTCGGCCAGGAGATCCGTGACGCTGGTCACCTTGACGATGTTGGTGGCGAAATAGGTGCCGGCGGTCTTGGCGTCGCTGGTGGCTTTGGTCAGTTCGGCGCCCGATAGCCCCGCGGTACTGCGGCTCGAATATTCCGAGATATAGCTGTTGATCTGCGTCTGCGACAAAGACTGCACCGGAGCCTTCAGATTGCCTTTGCTGTCGAAATTGAATGCCTTGGCAAGCGCGGTGAAGCGGGAGTCCTTGAGCGAGTTGACATAGCTCTTCGGATCGTAGGGATCGCTTTCGAGAATCTTGGTCAGCTGTGACTTCGTGACTTCGTTCTCACCGATGCCATAGGCACGCAGCGCCATCTGATAGAGTTCCGGCGCACTGTCGTTGGAGGTATCACTGTCGGACGCATTGCTGGCAAAGAAATCCTTGATGGTCTTCACATCGGCGATGCGGTTCTTGTAGTTGTTGACCGCATCCGTGGTCAGGGTCGATTGCGATGACTGATAATTGCTCATATAGGCCTTGGAGGCCGCGTCGATCTCGTCCTGGGACTGCGCGGTCTGGCCGGAAGCAAGTGTCCCGTCCGACTGGAAATTGAATTGGGAGACGACGTCGGTCAGACCGAAGATGGCGGCGGTCGTCGAATCGCCGAAGGCGTTCTTGAAGACGACGGCTGGCGTCGTCGGATCGATGCCGTAAGCCGTCTTGATGTAATCGAAAAGGCGCGTGTCCGATGTCAGCTGGTCGACTGACGTGATGGAGCCGATATGATTCTTGTAATAGAGATCGTTGTCGGTTGCGCCGACGCTCGTCGTGAACGAGGGCACGGCGGAATTGTAGGCGCTCATCACATCGGCCTGCTGGCTGAGCGTCTGCGGCCCTCCGGGATAGTTCGCGGTATAGCCTGCCGTGGTGGCGCTTATCTGGTCAGATGTCTGTGCTTGTGAACCGGATGCGACGGTGCCATCGCTCTGGAAGTTGAATTCCGCCATGACCGCAGTCAGCCCATTCGAACTCGCTGTGCTGGCATCCTTGGCCGAAGCATTGAACTGATCCGCCGTGATATAGGATGGGATATTGAATGCCGTCTTGACGTACTGGAACAGCTGCGGATTGGACGTCAGCTGATCGACCGAGGTGACGCTGCCGATATTGGTCTCGTAATAGGCCGTGTCTCCATCCGGGGTCGATGTCTTGACCGTGCCGTCGGCATTGAAATTGAATTCCGCCACCAGCGCCTTGTCGGCAGTGCCGCCATTCTGATTGACGTAGCTGTTCGGATCGCTGAGATCGCTCGTCAGCATCTGCTTCAGAGCCGAATTCGACACATAGGTCGGGTCGATACCGTAGGCCTGCAGCACATAATTACGCAGGCGCGTATTGCCGAGCAGGTCATCGACCGTCTTAACCGAGCTGATATTCTGGCTGTAATAGGTCGTTTCGGTCGCCGCCGACGTCTCCTCATTCGTGAAGGACTGTTGGTAAAGCCCGATGAGGTCGTCTTCCTGCGTGCTGGTTTGTGCCGTATTCGTCGTGCCCGTCGCGCTCGTGCCGAAATTGAACGCCGCAGCGAATTCTTTGTAGCGCGGATCGGTGAGCTTGTTGGCGAAACTGCTGGAGTCGCTGAGGTCGCTGGTCAGGACCTGTTTCATAAAGGCCTTGGCATAGGTCATGTCGGAAAGCCCGTAAGCTTCCATTGCGTAACTGTATAGCTGATAGTCATTCAGGAAGTCATCGACGTCAGTTACTTTGCCGATATTGGCGTTGTAATAGTCGATCAAACGCTTGCTTTGCGACTGCTGCGCCACCTGGTTGAGTGAGGTCGCCATATCTCTGGTTGCGATCGTATAACCAAGATAAGTGGAAATCATCAGCAGAATCCCAATAGATCTCTAATAAAGGGGGCGAATCTGGCTGACATTATTTCATACAAACCTTACCTGAGACTTACACGCACTCACCTTATGCGTGCACTATACTGAAGCACCACCCTGCCCTGTGTTCACCTTATGGAAACCCTGATGCATTCGAGTTTGCTAACCATTTGAGGACGCAAAGTTTTCTTAACCTCGATTTTTAAGCTGTCTGGAAGGGACGGCGCCTAATCTGCCCAACAACGAGAGGACAAAGTTCTCCGAGAGAAGACCGAAACAACCGGCTCTCAGGTAAAGCAAGGGTAGAAAAATCGATGACTAATACCGTCCTGAAGCCCGACTGGGCTGGAACCACACTGCGGCTTGATCCGGCGCGCTTCCCGCAACAGGTCAGCTACGCCATGCGAGGTGCCGAAGGTGATGTCACCATTACGATCGACGAGCGCGGCGCAGTGCTGCGCAAGATCCTGCCGTCCAGCGGCCTGCCGCTGTCCGTTGCCTTGCCCAAGCGTGCATTCCAGGGTGTAGCCGCCCGCGCCATAGATCACGGCGACGGCGAAGTCACCGTCACGCTAGAACTGCATCACTCCGATCCGGATCTCTGCATCCCCCTTCTCGTGGCCCACGATTTGAGCGACATCGCCGCCGACTGGCGCTCCTGGTCGGAAGCCTTCCGCATCCCGATGCTGATGATCGAAGCCGACGGCGTGGCCCGTCCGCTGGAAGAACATCTCGGCGGCGTCCGCTCGCAGGACAGCCAGCCGCGTCGCCGCCATTCCTATTTCGCAAATCGCCGCCCACGCTTCCTCGTGCGCCGCACGACTGGCAAGCTCGGCGTCAAGATGAAAATCCAGGGTCGCGAGATCATTGCCAGACATTAAGCCGATTAGGCTTGAAATCGAATATCGCCAGAAGCCGGCCGCGGGAAAACCGATCCCGCGGCCAAAATCTTATGGTATCAGCGAGCGCTCCATAATGATCGTTCGTTCATCGCCATGAAAACTCTCGCCGACAGCATGGAAGCCGAGCTTTTCGTAAAAGCCCTGCGCGGTAATCGACGAGGGGACGGACAGAATGGCATTACCACCTGCCCTCGCCGCCCGTTCGATTGCCACCATCAGGCAGGCGCCAATGCCGCGTCGCTGCGCGGAGGGAGAGACGAACACCGTGCGCACGACGGCACGGTCAAGGCTCGCGGTGCCGACAATGCTTCCATCTTCGACCGCCACGAAGACCGTTCTGCTGCTCATGAGCCTGCGCACGCCAGCGGGACTAAAGCTTTCGGCAACGCGCGCGATGATATCGGGAGAATAGTCCTGTGCGTTGCTTTCGTGAAGTGCGGTCAGGATTACGCCACTGATAGCCTCGGTGTCCGCCTCTGAGGCCAGACGGATTTCGCATGCCATGACGCCCTCCTCTGGAACCTGATGCGGCGCATTCCATCCTTCAGGGAGCGAGAAACAGGAACGACAGGAAAAGACCGACGAAGATGATCAGCCCGACCCGATTGTTTGATTTGAAGAGGGCCAGACATTGTGTGCCGTCGTTGATATCGAGCACGGCGATCTGATAGGCGAACATGCCGCCGGCGACGATCAGGCCGAGATAGGCGAGCCAGCTTGTACCGGCGAGCGCAAAGGATAGCAGCATCAGAAGCAGCGTCGCTCCATAGAGCCCGACCAGCCAGAGGCGAGTCTGATCGCCGAAAAGCCGGGCGGTCGAACGCACACCGATCAGCTCATCATCCTCCTTGTCCTGATGCGCGTAGATCGTATCGTAACCGATGGTCCAGAGGATGGCGGCGAGATAGAGCACGATCGGGGCAAGCGACAGGCTGCCGAAGAGACCCGCCCAGCCCATCAGAGCGCCCCAGGAAAAGGCAAGGCCAAGGAAGAATTGCGGCCAGTCAGTAAAGCGCTTGGCAAAGGGATAGAGCGCAACGATGCCGAGCGATAGGACACCGAGCACGATGGCAAACCAATTGAACTGCAGGAGCACCAACAAGCCGACGAGAGCCTGCAATGCGATGAACACCTTTGCCTGGAGCCGCGTCACCCGGCCCGAGGGCAGCGGGCGCGAGCGGGTGCGCGCCACGGACATGTCGATCTCGTGGTCGACCAGATCGTTGTAGGTACAGCCGGCACCGCGCATCGCGACGGCGCCGATGAAATAGAGAAAGAGATGGTAGATCACCACGAAGCCGGGGGAGCCATGTCCAAGGGCGACGGAGGCATTGGCCGCAAGCGCGACGGACCAGAAGCATGGCCACATCAGGAGCTGCCAGCCGATCGGCCTGTCCCAGCGTGCAAGCTGGGCGTATGGCCAAAGCGTCGGGGGCAGAACGCGGTAGACCCAGTTGCCGGATGGCGCGTCAGCGACGCGCCCATTGATGTCGCCTGTGTTTTGCATAGGCGAGTAGTAGTGATATCCGGCGCCTCAGGTCAAGCGGCGAGGCCATAACGAGACATGACCTCGTCCGTTGCTCAGTTCATCGTGAAATTGAACTTGTAGCTGGCGGAAACGCCGATCAGCAGTTGGTTGCGGTCGCCACGCTCGCGCACGAGGCTGCTGTCGGCAGCCGGGCCGGTGAGCCGGGTATATTCGAGGAAGGTGCTGGTGGTCCAGTTCTGCGAGGCCTTCCAGGTCAGTGCGCCGCCGAAACCGACGGATTTGACGCCGCCGCCGGGCTTGTAGCCGCTGAGGCCGGAGGCGGCCGATTCGCGCGCATTGACGCCGTAATAGGTGTCGAAATAGTCGCTGCTGGCGAGCGTCATGCGCGGACCGGCCGAAGCGCGAAGCTCCGGCGTGATGTCGGTAAAGGCATCCACCGCTGCATCGGCAACGACGCCGCTATGGGCGCGAATGCCCTGACGAACTTCGACGCGGGCACGCAACCAGTCCGTGGGATAGGCTTCAGCAAAGCCGCCGGCTTCCACACCCCACTTGACCTTCTTCAATCCTCTCAGCTCACGGCCGTCGCCGCTGTCGCGGCTCGGCACGAACTTGCCGACGATGCCGACGCGGAAGGCATCGCTTTCGATCAGGGCAAAGGAGGGATTGTCGTTGCGCGAGGAAAAGCGTGGGCCAGGACCCTGCCGGCCTATGGATACCAATGGCGACCATTGCAGCTTGTTGTGCTTGCCGCCTTCGAATTTCGGTGCAGAGAAACCGGCCGCACCGACGCTTAGGTACCAATCACCCGACCACAAATGCTGGCCGTCGCCCGCCTCAGCAGCGCCGGCATAGGCGATGGCGGAGAGGCCGCCAATGAAAAGGAACCTTAACTTTGCAAACACAACGAAACTCCATGATACGCAATACAAAGGGCCGGAGGACCCGAGAGTTGCTGCAAATTATGCGGATCGCGTTACCGCTCCCTTAACCACAAAACCCCGAATCCCGTCAGAACATCAAATTCAGGTTGCTCTAACCGGATGCCATTCGACATGCGCCGGCCTATCGTGTTGATTTAATTTCTGTATAGATGCTCAATCGTGGGTAACGGTCGCAATTGCCAGTACCCGCCATCTCATAGCCCCCAATTTCAAAAGATGAGAAGCGAATGAAGAGCATATCCCTGATCTCCCTAGGTCTGATGCTGGCTGCCGGCATGGCGCTTTCCGGCTGTGTCGGCACTCCGATCGGCGGGGCGAAACAAAGCCATTTTTCGGGAAGTGCCGCCCCCGGCAAGAAGACGAAGATTACGAGTACTTCGCTCGTGAAACAGGACTGCACCTTTGCAGGATTTCCCTATACGGGCGTCATCAAGCAGCCTGCCCACGGCAAGGTTGACATCGAGCACGGCCCGGTCGCGGCAAAGTTCCCGAAAGACAGCAATGCCTACCTGTGCTCGGGCAAGACGGTCCAGGGGAACATTGTCTACTACACGCCGAATCCCGGTTTCTCGGGCACCGACCAATTCACCCTGCGGCTTACGGGACTGAATACGGATGGTACGGTGCAAGACGGCACCTTCACCGTCCATGTCGGCAGATAGCAACTTTGATGACGCGCAGGCATGAATAGAAAAGGCCGGACCGTGGCTTTCCGCGGTCCGGCCCCCTCAAACGGCGCGATGACAGGGGCTCAGAACGTCACCTTCTCCAAAGGTGCGCGCCCTGCCTCGAATTCCCTCAGCTTCGCCTCGCGTTCCGCGATGTAATTGCGGTTGTCGGGGACGGCGAACTGGTTCTTGGTGATCTGGAGCTGCATGATGAAGAGCTCATCCCAGCGGAAGCCCATTTCGGAACCGGCTAGATAGAACTCCCACATGCGGAAGAACTTCTCGTCATAGAGCGCGACGGCATCGGCCTTGCGCGCCACGAAGCGGTTGCGCCAATGCCTCAGCGTATAGGCATAGTGCATCGGCAGGGTCTCGACATCCCGCGTGAGCAAGCCGGCCTTTTCCAGCGGCGGCGTGGTCTCGCCGATCGACGGAATGTAGCCGCCGGGGAAAATATACTTTTCGATGAAGGCGTTAGTGGCAAAGCTCGGCTTCGGGCGGGCAATGGAGTGCAGCAGCATGACGCCATTATCATCAAGCAGCTCCGAAACCTTGCGGAAGAACTTGCCGTAGTCGCCGATGCCGACATGTTCGAACATGCCGACCGAGACGATACGGTCGAATTTCTTGCCGGTCATGTAGCGATAGTCCTGTAGCTCGAAGCGGACTCGATCGGAGAGGCCACGCTTGGCCGCCCGCTCACGCGATACCTTGAGCTGCTCTTCGCTGAGCGTGATGCCGGTCACGTCGAGACCGGGATAAGCTTCGGCAAGATACATGGCCATGCCGCCCCAGCCGGAGCCGATCTCCAACACCTTCTGGCCAGGCTCGACCAGCAGTTTAGCAGCGATGTGCCGTTTCTTGGCGATCTGCGCTTCATCCAGGCTGATGCCAGGTGGATTGAAATAGGCGCAGGAATATTGCCAGTCCTCATCGAGGAAGAGATCGAACAACTTCGCCGAGAGATCGTAGTGATGCGCAACATTGTACTTGTTGCGATTGATCGGCGAGCGGCTCTTGATCTGCTGCCAGGCGATGCGGCCGATCAACAGCGCCGCCATGCGGAAGTCGAAGACCTCGTTGGTGGTATTCTGCTTCACCAGCGACAAGAACTCGTAAATGTCGCCCTGCTCCAGGATGAAGCGGCCTTCCATATACATTTCGCCGAGCTTGAGCGTCGGATCGCGCGCGACGGCATCTTCAGCCTGCTGGTCGGCAAACCGGACGGCTACCGTCTCTCCGGTACCGTCGCCGACCACATGGGTCTCGCCGGATGCGAGCGTAAGCCTGAGTGAACCTTTACGGATGATTTTCTGGACGAGAGGAAAAAGGGTCGACGCCATGGACGCCTCGAATGTTATGACATGACATTAAGGCAACTTTAACGCCTCACAGCGTCGTGGCAAGCGCACCTTTCCACAGTCATTGGCACTCTGGCAACAACGCTGCCAGAGTGTGACATTCTTGCACGAAGTTCCGCTAAGTCCTTATTTTCGTTTGAGTGCATCGGCCAAGGCGGCTCCAAAACTACCCTGCTGTTCGGCCTTCGGACGGGTATTTCCCTTAACGCCAGCGTTGCGCAAACCACCCTGTTCGCGTGTGTCACGCCCCGACGGGGCTGCCACAGTGCTGCCATCTTTGCGCATGGAAAGGCCGATTCGCTTACGCTTCGCATCGACTTCCACGACCCTGACCTTGACGACATCGCCAGCCTTCACGACCTCATGCGGGTCCTTGATGAAACGGTCCGCCAGCTGCGAGACATGCACCAAACCGTCCTGATGGACGCCTATATCGACGAAGGCGCCAAAGGCGGCAACGTTGGTCACGGTTCCCTCCAGCAGCATTCCCGGCTTGAGGTCGCTGATCTCGTTGACGCCCTCCGCAAAGGTCGCTGTCTTGAAGCTCGGACGCGGATCTCGGCCCGGCTTTTCCAGCTCGGCGATGATGTCACGCACGGTCGGCAGGCCGAATTTGTCGTCGATGAATTGCCGGGGATCGATGGCCTTCAGCGTTGCCGTATCGCCCATCAGCGTGCGGAGATCACGGCCGCAGGCAGCAACGATCTTCTTTGCCACACCATAGGCTTCCGGGTGCACCGAGGACGCGTCGAGCGGCTCTTTGCCATTCGGGATGCGCAGGAAGCCGGCGCATTGCTCGAAGGTGCGCTGGCCGAGACGGGCGACTTTCAGGAGATCGCGCCGCGTCTCAAACGCGCCTTCGACATCGCGATGCTTGACGATGGCATCGGCGATCGACGGGCCAAGACCCGAGACACGGGAAAGCAGCGGCGCCGAGGCCGTGTTCAGATCGACCCCGACAGCGTTCACCGCATCCTCGACCACGGCATCCAGCGAACGCGACAGCTTTTGTTGGTCGACATCGTGCTGATATTGGCCGACGCCGATCGATTTCGGCTCGATCTTCACCAGCTCCGCCAGCGGATCCTGCAGGCGGCGGGCAATGGAGACAGCACCACGCAGCGAGACGTCAAGGCCGGGGAATTCAAGAGCTGCCGTTTCCGAGGCGGAATAGACCGATGCGCCGGCTTCCGAAACGATGACCTTGGTCGGCTTCGGAGCGGGCAGTTCGGCCAGCATGTCGGCCACCAGCTTTTCGGTTTCGCGGCTGCCCGTGCCGTTGCCGATCGCGATCAGCTCGACCTTGTGCTTGCGGATGAGCGCGGCCAGCGTCGCCTGCGTGCCGCGTACGTCGTTCTTCGGCGGGAAAGGATAGACTGTCGTCGTCTCCAGGAGCTTGCCCGTGCCGTCCACCACGGCGACCTTGACGCCGGTGCGGATGCCCGGATCGAGGCCCATGGTGGCGCGCGAACCGGCAGGAGCCGCCAGCAGCAGATCCTTCAAATTGCGGGCGAAGACATG
This sequence comes from Rhizobium pantanalense, assembly GCF_030182525.1. NCBI lineage: Bacteria > Pseudomonadati > Pseudomonadota > Alphaproteobacteria > Hyphomicrobiales > Rhizobiaceae > Rhizobium > Rhizobium pantanalense. The sequence continues at coordinate 8,612 of NZ_JAQJCH010000006.1, read as the reverse complement.
GATCGCTTCTTCTTCGGCACGTTCGCGCAGTTCGCGCATCAGGTCGAGCGACAGTGACATCGAAAGCTTCACGCGCCATGTCCAGCTCGCGACCTCCGTCAACCAGCGATCGCCGGGCCGGCTGACGCCGATATCATAGGCCGCAGTGATCATGCGTTCCACCGGCTTGTTCGGTGAGACGGCATCAACATCGACTTCGATAGTGAGCGTCAGGACCTCTTCGTTCCAGCCGCGCAGCATGGCGAGCGCGCGATGACCGGGTGCTGTCGCCCAACGCTCCTGATGGGCGAAATAGTCCGAGAACTTGGCGCCTGCCTCCTGCTTGCCGTCGACGACGGCGGCCTTCAGCGTGGCGTTGGTCTTCATGTAGTTGCGCAGCTTGCCGAGCAGATCGGCATTTTCGGCAATGCCTTCGGCGATGATATCGCGCGCGCCTTCCAGCGCCGTCTTCACATCAGGCACATCGGCCGTGAGGAAACTTTCGGCCAGCACCGTCGGCTCCTTGGAGCGATCGGCAAGGATCGTGTCGGCCAGGGGGCCGAGGCCACGCTCTCTCGCAATCTCGGCGCGCGTGCGGCGCTTCGGCTTGTAGGGCAGATAAAGGTCTTCCAGCTCAGACTTGGTTGCGACCATGGCGATCTTGCCCATCAACTCGTCGGTCATCTTGCCCTGGCTGGTGATGGATTCGATGATGGCGGCACGGCGGGCTTCCAGCTCACGCAGATAGACGAGACGTTCCGACAAAGTGCGAAGCTGGGTATCATCGAGGCCGCCAGTCACCTCCTTGCGGTAACGGGCAATGAAGGGCACGGTCGCGCCTTCGTCCAAGAGCTCGATGGCGGCCTTGGCCTGATCCGGGCGGGAGTTGATCTCGGCGGCGATGGTAGCAGCAAGGGAACGGATATCGGCGGACATGTGTCTCTCTGAACTGGACAATCGTGAGGGGACCATAAGCATGATCCCGCGGACATAAGAAGCGGTTTTCGTCACGGAACACGCCAATCCGGGCGCGGAGATGGCATGGAGGGCGAAGCCGCTTCCGCTTTAGCGGGATAAAAAGGCATGGCAATGTTGCCAGCCGTGCCTCCACAGGATTTGCCGCTTGACCTTTGGTCCAACCCCGCTTAACCGCGCAAAAGGACGCAACGAAAGGGCAAGCCATGAGAGTTCTGTTGATCGGATCGGGCGGACGCGAGCACGCACTAGCCTGGAAGCTGGCGCAATCGCCTCTCATGACGGAATTCTATGCCGCACCGGGCAATCCCGGCATTGCCGAGCATGCGACGCCTGCGGCGATCGATATCGACAACCATGACGCCGTTGTCGCCTTCTGCAAGGACAAGGCCATCAACTTCGTCGTGGTCGGCCCGGAGGCGCCCTTGGTCGCCGGCATTGCCGATGCGCTACGCGCCGCCGGCATCGCTGTCTTCGGCCCTTCTGCAGCGGCGGCACAACTCGAAGGGTCCAAGGGTTTCACCAAGGATATTTGCGCCCGCTACAATATTCCCACCGGCGCCTACCAGCGCTTCAACAACGCACCGAAGGCGAAAGCCTATATCCGCGCTCAAGGCGCACCGATCGTTGTCAAGGCGGACGGCCTGGCGGCGGGCAAGGGCGTCACCGTCGCCATGACGGTCGACGAGGCGCTTGCCGCGATCGACGATTGCTTCGAGGGTGCATTCGGCGAGGCCGGCGCGGAAGTCGTGATCGAAGCCTATCTCGATGGCGAAGAGGCAAGCTTCTTCTGCCTTTGCGACGGCAAACATGCGCTGGCGCTTGCAACCGCCCAGGATCACAAGCGCGTCGGCGACGGCGATACCGGCCCGAACACCGGCGGTATGGGCGCCTATTCCCCTGCCCCCGTCATGACTGCAGACATGGTCGAGCGCACCATGAAGGAGATCATCGAGCCGACGATGCGCGGCATGGCGGAAAGCGGCCATGCCTTCAGCGGCGTCTTCTTCGCCGGGCTGATGATCACCGCCAAGGGGCCTGAGCTGATCGAATACAATGTCCGTTTCGGCGATCCCGAATGCCAGGTACTGATGATGCGGCTGAAGAGCGACCTGCTGCCGCTGCTCTATGCCTGCGCCAACGGCACGCTGGATCAGGTGACGGCCGAATGGAGCGACGACCCGGCGCTGACCGTCGTCATGGCCTCGAAAGGCTATCCCGGCTCCTATGCCAAGAACACGCCGATCACAGCACTACCCGCGGATAGTGAAGGTGAGAAAGTGTTCCATGCCGGCACAGAACTGAAGGACGGCACGCTGGTTGCGACCGGCGGTCGGGTACTGAACATCACGGCGACCGGCAAGACGGTGAGCGAGGCAAAGGAACGTGCCTATGCTCTGGCTGGCAAGGTGAAATGGGATAACGGCTTCTACCGCAACGATATCGGATGGCGTGCAGTGGAGCGTGAAAAGTAAACACCGCGGCGGCTCTGCAATCGCAAGTCCATTAAATTTTTACCTAGTCTCCTGACGGGATGGAAATAAAGCTCCCGTAATATCTCCGACATTATAGGCGGAGTTCTTGGTTATGCGTTCCTTCTTTGTGACCTTGGCGTGTGTACTGACCGGCGGCTCCGCCATGGCCTCGTCGATCCAGCCGATCGAAGGCACGATGATCGGCGGCAGAGGCAGCATTATCGACAAGAGCTGCACCGAGTGCCCTCCGCTGAAGCCGCCAGTCGCGGAAAGGGAATATAGCGTACCGACGCTGGAGCCCGGCACCCAATCCGTCGTCGTGCGTAATATCGATGGTCAGAAAAGGGTGGTCCGCACCGAAGCGTGGATGGGCGGTTCGCCTGTCACCTTCGTCAGCAAGCCTACGCCAGAAGCGCTCGCGGCCGCCGGTGAGCCCGTCGATGGCATCGACATGACGGCTCGGACGGCAGCTTTGCCCAACTCCTCCGCGGCTCGCGAACCTGCGCCGCTCGATATCTCCGGCTTCCAGCTTCGCCAATAATCTGGCAATCCATTCCCGGCTGAGTTTGTTTGCTTGCGGAATGCCGGCTACCATTCACGTTTTCGAATATATTTTCCTAATATTCGGGATATCTAAATAAATTATCAGGAAATGCTTGGTTCAGCCGTAGTCATCCTTAAGTCAAAATATGTATTACTTATGATTCAAGCGCATATCTGCGGTTTAAATTAAAATAAAACACAACCAAATCCCTACAATTAAAGCTTTTTTAGACATAAACAGCGATTTTACTGTCACCGGACAGCAGCATGTCATTCGAGCGGCGGCAAGCGTATTGGGATTCTCTCAGGCGATCGCACAGGCGGTAGGAAACCGCACCGGTATTCACCCCTGTGGGAGGCACCATGAAGAATCTCAAGATTTCGCATCAATTATTTGCCCTGCTTGGCGTCCTGATGGCCGCCTTCGCGGTGGCGACTTATTTCCAGATCCGGTCCCAGGCCGATTCCATTTACGACGACCGCTTCGACATGCTGCGCACGCAGGTCGAATCCGGCATCTCGGTTTTGAACCAGTATTATCAGCGCGAAAAATCCGGCGAGATGACCCATGAGGCGGCCCAGGCCGAAGCCTTCAAGGTTCTGTCGCATGTCAGCTTCGCGCCGGCAGGCTATCTCTTCGGTTTCGATTACAATGTGATCCAGCGCATTCATCCGAGCCCCGTCAATATTGGCAAGGACATGTCCTCGCAGGTCGACAAGAACGGCACTCATTTCAGCAAGGAAATGGTGGAGAAGGGCATCAAGGGCGGCGGCCGCACCATCTATTACTGGAACAAGCCGGGTCACTCCGACAGCGAGTTCTTCCTGAAGGGCAGCTATTCAGCCGCCTTCGCGCCCTGGCAGATCGTCCTAGGATGCGGTGTCTACATGGATGACCTCGAGGCGCAGATCGAGGCCACCATGTGGCGTGCGCTCATGATCTGCGGCATCGTCTTCCTGATCGGTATCGGTGCCGCCTTCTACTTCATCCGCGGCATCACGAAGCCGCTGACCGACGTCCATGCGGCCCTGAAGGCCGTCGCCGACGAAGACGTGAAGACAGCCATCCCACATACCGAGATGCGCAATGAAATCGGCCTGATGGCGAAGGCAACCCAGGCGCTGCAGGAAAAGGTTCGCGAACGTCATGCACTTGCCGACCGCCAGGCAGCACAGGAGCTGGAAATCAGCAACGAGCGCGAACAGAACCTGCGCCAGCAGCAGGACGAGGCCCACGAACAGGCGCGCGTCGTCTCGGTCATCGGCCGGGCGCTTGAAGACCTCGCCCGCGGCGACCTCACCGTGCGATGCGGCGATCTCGGCGCAAGCTATGCCGGCCTTCGCAACAACTTCAACGAGGCACTGTCGCATCTGGAAGCCGCGATGGGCCGCGTCAACGCCAAGGGCAACGACATCGGCCTCAGCAAGGAAGAAATCCGCCGCGCCTCCAACGAACTGTCACAGCGCACCGAACGTCAGGCCGCCAGCCTGGAAGAGACCTCGGCAGCGCTCGACGAGCTCACCGTCGCCGTTCGACAGACCGCGGAAGGCGCCGATGAGGCCAGCAAGCGCGTTCATGCCGTCAGCGCCGAAGCATCGCGCAGCGATGCCGTGGTTGCCCAGGCAATCGAAGCGATGAGCGGCATCGAGAAGTCTTCGGCAGAAATCGGCAAGATCATCGGCGTCATCGATGAGATCGCCTTCCAGACCAACCTCCTGGCGCTCAATGCCGGCGTCGAGGCGGCTCGTGCCGGCGAATCCGGCAAGGGTTTTGCCGTCGTCGCCCAGGAAGTGCGTGAACTCGCCCAGCGCTCCGCGGCAGCCGCCAAGGAGATCAAGGACCAGATCGCCCGCTCTTCCGGCCAGGTCGACCAGGGCGTCCGCCTTGTCGGCGAGGCGGGCGAGGCGCTGAAGCGCATCTCCGACCAGATCAAGGCCGCCAACGAGATCGTCTCGAAGATCGCCCACAGCGCCTCCGAGCAGGATACGACGCTGCGCTCGATCTCGTCTTCGATGAACCAGCTCGATGCCGCTACGCAGCAGAATGCCGCCATGGCCGAGGAAACCACCGCGTCGGCCGAGACGCTCGCTGCCGATACGGAGGATCTTCTCGCCCTCATCCGCGGTTTCCGCGTCAACGAAGGTCGCGCGACCATGGATCATCGCCGCGCCGCCTGATCAGTACAGTTGCAAAAATGGCAAACCGCCGGGCTCGCGTCCGGCGGTTTTCTTTTGAGCAAAGCTTTGCTGCGTCAGTCTGCGACCTTCAGGCGCTCAACCAGCAGGTCGATCTCGCGATCGGAATAGACCTCTATACCGGCCTGCTTGAGCAGCGCCGCGGTGACGCCGCGGCCCCTCTGCTTGCCGCCGGAAAATGTACCATCATAGATGAAATCCGAGCCGCAGGACGGGCTGCCGTCGATCAGGAGAGCATAGCGACAGCCGGTTTCATTGGCGAGGGCCAGCGCATTTTCCGCCGCCTGGCGAAACTCCGCCGTGACATCACCGCCGGTGATTTCCATCACGCGCGCCGAGCCGGCAAGCACGTCCTCGCCGGTCGCACCGCCTGCAATTTCGGCCGGCGGCCTTGGCACCGCCATGCCGGCGGACATTTCCGGACAGATCGTCACCAACCGCCCCTCCTCGCGCCAGCGATCGATCGCCGGATGAACAAGAGGCTTGGAGCGGCCGTCATAGCGGACGGCATGGCCCATGAGGCAGGCGCTGACGAGAATCTTTCCGGTCATCGCGCCCCCGTGTCTTATCCCGCGATCTTCGAGAAGTCGGCGACCGTGCCGGTCGCCTGGCGGATCAGGCGCAGCAGCGCCAGGCGATTGGCGCGGATGGCGGCATCTTCATCGTTGACGAGCACATCCTCGAAGAAGCGGTCGACGGGTGCGCGCAGCTTGGAAAGGGCTGCCATGGCCGAACGGAAATCTTCCTTGGCGATCGCATCGGAGGCCTCGGCAGAGGCGGCCTTTACGGCAGCAAAGAGATCCTTTTCGGCATCTAGTTTCAGCAAGGCTTCCGAAACGCCATCGGCAACGACGGTGCCCTTCTTCTCTTCGGCAGCCAGAAGCTGAGTGGCGCGTTTGGTGCCGGCGAGCAGGTTCTTGCCGTCTTCGGAGGTGATGAAGGCAGTCAGCGCCTCGACGCGGCGGGCAACCATCAGCAGATCGTCGGCCTGGGGCGTCAGCACGGCGTCGATCAAGTCATGGCGGGCACCGAGATCGCGCAGGTAGACCTTCAGGCGGTCATGGAAGAAGGCGAGCAGATCGGCATCCTTGGTGGTCGCCAGCAGCGGCAGACGCACGCCGCGCTCCAGGAGGATGCGGACGACACCGAGGGCTGCGCGGCGCAGTGCATAAGGATCCTTCGAGCCCGTCGGCTTTTCGTCGATTGCCCAGAAGCCGACGAGCGTATCCAGCTTGTCGGCAAGCGCAACAGTGATTGCAACCTTGTCTTCGGGAACGCGGTCGGAGGGACCTTGCGGCTTGTAGTGATCTTCGATCGCAGTCGCGACCGAGGCATTCTCGCCCTGCAGCGATGCATATTTGCGGCCCATGACGCCCTGCAGTTCGGGGAATTCGCCGACGGCTTCGGTGCGCAGGTCGGCCTTGGCGAGCACGACGGCACGATCGACCAGAGCGGCATCGGCGCCGGTGATCTTGGCGAGTTCAGCGGCCAGCGCGCGGATGCGGGCGACACGCTCGCCCTGACTGCCGAGCTTGGCATGGAAGGTGACGTTGAGCGCGTCAAGTTTGGCCATGCGCTGATCGAGCGGCTTCTTCAGATCGAGGCCGAACTTTTCAGCGGAGGCTTCCAGCGTTTCGAGATCGGGCAGATCGCCCTGGTCGCGCTTCCAGAAGTGCAGCGCGTCGGACAAACGAGCGCGCACGACCTTGCCGTTGCCGTGGATGATTTCCTTACCGCCATCCGTCGCCTGGATATTGGCGACGAGAATGAAGCGGTTGGACAGCGCACCCTCCCCTTGATGGGGAGGGTCGGCACGCAGTGCCGGGGTGGGGTGATTTTGTTGGGACGCGAGATCACCCCCACCCGCAGCTTCGCTGCGACCTCCCCCCTCAAGGGGGAGGTGAGAGCCTTGCGGCCGTGTGACGAAACACTTCTGGTTGGTCTTGATGGTCAGGCGGATGATCTCGGACGGGATCGAGAGATAATCCTCCTCGAAGGAGCCCATCAGCACCTGCGGCCATTCGACAAGGCCGGAAACTTCCTCCAGCAGGCCTTCATCCTCGACCAGTTCGAGGCCGTTGGCGAAAGCGACGTCGCGGGCATCATGCAGGATGATGTCCTTGCGGCGCTCCGCATCCAGAACGACGTAAGCCTTTTCCAGGCTCGAAGCATAATCCTCGAAACGCTTGACCGTAATCGGGCCGGGGGCATGGAAGCGATGGCCATAGGTCACGTTCGAGGCGACGATGCCGTCGATCTCAAAAGGAATGACCGTGGTTTCTTCATGCTCGGTGCCGAAGGTGCAAACGATCGACTGCAGCGGGCGCACCCAGCGCAGCGAGCCGGGCTTTACCGAGGCCTTGCCCCAGCGCATCGACTTCGGCCAGGGGAAGTTTCTTATGATGTCGGGCATGACCGCGGCAACGATTTCCTCGGCAGCACGGCCGGGCTTGGAAATGATCGCAACGTAAAAATCGCCCTTCTTCGGGTCGCTCTGCACCTGCGCCTCGGAAATGGAGGACAGGCCAGCACCGCGCAGAAAACCTTCGATCGCCTTCTCGTTGGCATCGGTGCGCGGGCCCTTGCGCTCCTCGCGCACATCGGCCGAGCGCGCCGTCAGACCGCGAATATCGAGCGTCAGGCGCCGCGGCGTCCAATATTCCCTGGCACCTTCATAGGAAAGACCCGCTTCGACCAGGGCATCGGTCACCAGCTTCTTCAGGTCGCCGGCAGCCTTGCGCTGCATACGGGCGGGAATTTCCTCGGAGCGGAGTTCGAGAAGGAGATCGGGCATGTCAAGGTTCCTCACCCTCCCCTTGAGAGAGAGGGTCGGCACGGCGTGCCGGAGTGGGGTGAAAACGGTCGGCCTCTGCTAGCAAAATTTGCCGCTGCTGCACAATGGCAAATATCGTATCCAGAACAGCCTCCATCTCATCCATGACCTCTGCATTCCAGAATCGGACGACGTGATAGCCTTGGCTCTCAAGAAAGGCTGTCCGCTCGGCATCATAACGCCTTGCCGCATCTTCCGCATGCTGGCTGCCGTCAAGCTCGATAATCAGACCGATCTGATGGCAGGCGAAATCGGCGAAATAGCGCCCGATCGGAACTTGGCGGCGAAAATGGGTGCCTTCGATCGGGATGCGCCACAGATGCTTCCAAAGCTTGGCTTCCGCATCGGTCGAACCGGCGCGTAGGCGACGGCTGTTGGCGATTTTGAAGCGATCGAGTTTGGAGGGCTTTTTAAGCATCAACGATCCACATCCGTTGCGATTACAAAGTCACCGTTCACACCCTCCCCTTGAGGGGGAGGGTCGGCACAAAGTGCCGGGGTGGGGTGATCGCGGCAACCTCTGCGGCCAAACAATCATCACCCCCACCCGCCGCGTCGCGGCGACCTCCCCCCTCAAGGGGGAGGTGGTTAAATACCACCCACCGCCGCCG